>JBBAQX010000019.1:0-72731 GCA_040400085.1 Lysinibacter sp.
TGTCACCGATGTCCTGACACAGAACTGTCACCGATGTCCTGAGACATGACATGCGATTGGCTCACACCCACAAAACGAGCCGAAAACTTTCAGGGTCACGCCCACACCCACAAAACGCGCCGAAAATTTTCCGGGAGGGGCGCCGGCAGGAGCCTGGGTGCGCACGAATACGGGCGGATACCGCGATCCGGTACGATTGAGGGGCTGCCGAAGCACGGCATCCGCAATCGAGAACACCGCCGCACCCGAAGAAAGGGCCCCACAGAGTGCATCTGAAGAGCCTCACGATTAAAGGGTTCAAGTCGTTCGCTCAGTCGACCACTTTTGTCTTCGAGCCAGGGGTCACTGCGGTGGTCGGGCCGAACGGTTCCGGTAAGAGTAACGTGGTGGATGCCCTGGCGTGGGTTATGGGGGAGCAGGGCGCGAAAACCCTGCGCGGCGGCAAGATGGAAGACGTGATCTTCGCGGGCACCAGCACGCGCGGGCCCCTCGGCCGCGCCGAGGTGCACCTCACGATCGATAACGCGGACGGCGCCCTCCCCATCGAATATTCCGAGGTCACCATCAGTCGCACGCTGTTCCGCAACGGCGCGAGCGAATACGCGATCAACGGTGACACCTGCAGGCTGCTCGACGTTCAGGAGCTCCTCTCCGACTCGGGGCTCGGCCGCGAGATGCACGTCATCGTTGGCCAGGGCCAGCTCGACGCCGTGCTTCGCGCCACCCCCGAGGAGCGGCGCGGCTTCATTGAGGAGGCCGCCGGTATCCTTAAGCATCGCCGCCGCAAAGAGAAAACGATTCGCAAGCTCGACGCGATGGAGACCAACCTCACCCGCCTGAACGACCTGGCCGGCGAGATTCGGCGCCAGCTGAAACCGCTCGGGCGCCAGGCCGAGGTTGCGCGCGCCGCCCAGACGATTGCGGCGGATGTCCGTGACGCGAAGGCTCGATTGCTCGCGGATGACGTGGTCACTCTCCGCCGCGCGCTCGACGAATTCAATCGCAGCGAGTCATCCCGCCACAGCGAGCGGATCGTGCTGCAGGAACAGCTCGAGCAGAAGCAGCTGAGGATCGCGCGGATCGAGGCGCAGCAGGTGGGCGACGCCGTGGACAAGGCCCGCCAGACAACCTATGGCTTGGAGGCGGCGGAGGAGCGGCTGCGCGGACTCTTTACGCTCGCGAACCAGCGACTCGCGCTGCTGGGTAGCCAGGCAGAGCTGCCAGAGCTGGTCACCCGCGTGACGCAGACCGCGGTTGCCGACGCCGAGCTCGAGGTCGATGATCTGGCCGATATGGTGCCGGAGGCCGACGAGATGTGGCAGGACGCGCAGCTGCGCACCGCAACAGCGCGCGATGCCCTCGACGCGATCGACGAACACATCGCCGCGCAGAGCGCCCTGGTTTCCCGCCACGATCTTGAGGTGTCCAAGCTCACCGGCCAGCGCGATGCCGCCCAAACCAGGCTCACCGCGGTGCGCGAGGAGGTCCGCCGCCAGCAGACTGCCCTCGACGGGGCCCGCCAACGCCACGCGCTGGCCGCTCAGGAACACTCGATCTTCGCCGAGCAGGTCGACCACAGCGTCGAACACGATCACGACCTTGACGAGGCCTATCAGACCGCCCAGAACACGGTCAACTCCGCCGAGGTTGAGATCGACCGCCTGCGCGAGCTTCTGCACGGGCACGAACGCGAACGCGATGCTCTCTCCGCCAAGGTGAGCGCCCTCTCCATGGCCCTCGATAGAAAGGATGCCGGTGCCGCCCTCCTCGCGGAACGGCGCCCGGGTCTCGACGGCCGAGTCGCGGAACACGTGCAGGTGCAGCCCGGCTACGAGGCCGCTATCGGCGCTGCCCTCGGCACGCTGGGGGAGGCGCTGCTCGCCCGCGACCACGATGCCGCCTTCGACGCGGTCGCCTACGCCGGGGCCCACGACCTGGGCCGGGTCGACGTGGTCATCGAAACGGCACCGCACGCGGAGGTCGACTTTTTCGGCATAGACGGTGTCATCCCCGCGGCCTCGGTGGTGAGGGCGCCGAGCGGTGTGCTCGGCGTGCTCTCGCATACGCTGATCGCGACGAGCCTGCTCGCGGCCAGAGAGGCCGTGGCATCGATCGTGCGCCGCGCTGACCTGTCCCTCGTGACCGTCGTCACCACTGACGGCGACATCCTCACGCAACAGGTGCTGCGCGGAGGCTCCGGCGGCGTGCCGAGCCGGGTTGAGCTGGTCGCCGACAGGGATGCCGCTGCCGAACGCCTGATCGACGTCGAGAAGATCATCGAGACCGCCCGCTACGAGCTCACCGAGCAGCGCGGAATCGTGCAGACCTCCAAGCAACAAGCGGCGCAGGCATTGACCGCGCTCCGCGAAAACGACGCAGCCCAGGCCGCCGTGAGCGAGAAGCTGAACCGGCTCCGGGTGCAGGCTGAGGCGAGCGAGGCGGAGGCAGAGCGGCTCGAACGCGGCCTCGATGCCGCGGCCTCCGCGGTCTCGGACGCCGAACACAGTTTTGCAACGGCAACCCAGGCGCTCAGCGAGGTCGAGTCGAGCCCGCGCCCCATCCTCGACGTGAGCGAGCGCGACTCGCTCCAGGCAGAGCTAGAGGATGCCCGTTCGCTAGAAATGGATGCCCGCATGGGTCTCGAGACCGCGCGCGAACGCATCCGCGCGGCCCAGGCCAGGGTCGAAACCCTGCGCGCGCAATACGAGGCCGAACGCCGCCAGGCTGAAGAGTCCGCCCGGCTCGCCGTGATCAGGGCCCGCCAGGTCGCGATCGCACAGGAGGTAGCGGATACCCTCCCCGAGGTGCTCGACTCCGTCGGGCGTTCCGTCGCCCAGGCCCGCGTCGAACAGAAACACGCGGAGGATGAGCGCATCGCGCAGAACGTGGAGCTCGCCCAGCTGCGCCAGGAGGAAACCACGACCCGGGAACGGCTCCGCGTGTTGACCGACGACGTCCACACGCTCGAGCTGCAAATCTACGAGAAGAAGCTTGGGCTGTCGAGCCTGCTCGAACGAGCCGGCAGCGAGCTCGGACTGGTGGAGGACGTGCTCATAGCCGAGTACGGACCGGACCAGCCGGTGCCGGCGAGTGGGGGAGGGCATCCGTCAATCGAAGCCGAACCGGATGCCGAGGATGCAAAGGATGCCGAGCAAGCCGGCGAAACCGAGGACGCAGCAGAGGCAGCGGAATCCGAGGAAC
Source organism: Lysinibacter sp. (assembly GCA_040400085.1). Lineage (GTDB taxonomy): Bacteria > Actinomycetota > Actinomycetes > Actinomycetales > Microbacteriaceae > HNR. The sequence continues at coordinate 3,202 of JBBAQX010000019.1, forward strand.
CGGAGGGCGTTCCTTATGTCCGCACCGAGCAGGAGAAGCGCCTGCGCCAGGCCGAACGCAAGCTCGCGGAGCTGGGCCGGGTCAACCCGCTCGCGCTAGAGGAGTTCGCGGCGCTCGAACAGCGCCACAACTTCCTCAGCGAACAGCTGTCGGACCTCACGAACACCAGGGCCGACCTGATCACGATTATCGGGGAGCTCGACGAGAAGATGGAGGGCATCTTCACGGAGGCCTTCGACGATACCAAGGCCGCATTCGGCGAGGTGTTCCCCGTGCTCTTTCCCGGCGGGACCGGCGACATCTTCCTCACGGATCCCGACAATATGCTTACGACGGGCATCGAGGTGTCGGTGCGCCCCGTTGGCAAGAAGATCGAGCGGCTGTCACTTCTCTCGGGCGGCGAGCGCTCGCTGGCCGCCGTCGCGTTGCTGATCGCAATCTTCAAGGCCCGCCCCAGCCCGTTTTACATCATGGACGAGGTCGAGGCTGCGCTCGACGACGCTAACCTCGGCCGCCTGCTCACGATCTTTCAGGACCTGCGCGAACATTCGCAGCTCATCGTGATCACGCACCAGAAACGCACGATGGAGATTGCGGATGCGCTATATGGCGTTTCGATGCGGCAAGACGGAGTCTCCGCGGTCGTTGGGCAGAAGATTCAGCGCGAAGAACCTGAGAACATAACGATTGGGTGACGTAATACTTTCTTTAACCTCGCATCTACCGGAACGAGAATAACGGGACTATTCTCGGAACCAAGGCGGCTGCGACGCTCAACCCGTTGTGGTCAATCTGTTACAATGACGGGCAGTCTCATGGGACTATTTGAAAGTGATAAACCTAAGCGCAGACTAGGAATGCTACTAACGGTTGGTCTGGCGACAGCCTCCGTTTTTAGCGTCAGCGCGATTACGAGTTCTCTCCCCGCCAACGCAGCCGTCGTCTGCGAACAGGTGAGCTTGCTGGCATCGACTACCAGCAGCGAGATTCGTTTCTACAGCGTGGCCGGGGTGCTTGAACGGACGCTTCCGATTGCCGAACCCCTCAAAGCCCTGACCGTTACACCCGATGGGCAAACAATTTACGGAACCAGCGTTTCGAACCCTGGCGCTCTTTTGACTATCGACGGTACAACGGGCGCCACGCTTGACAGGCAGCCGCTAACCGGTGCTGGCGGCGCGACAGTGGCGAATGCTGCACGGCATTCCCTGCTGATCATGACCAACGGGCAAATCAGGTTTGGGGCATCCGGGTCACAAACCGGATTGTTGATCAACCCAGCAACCGCAGTAGTCACCACCAATGGTTCGTACCCTAGCGGTAACGGGCCGGTGGGCGGATTCACCCTCCTTCCCGATGGAGACTTTCTGGCAGGAACCCGCAACCCAAATACCTCTACGAATCATGTCGTCCGGTTCCGCACCGCCAGCGCTACACTCTCTATCGCGAATGTCCCGAATTCTTATTGGGGGTTTGCCCAATCGGGCGGTGCTGTTTATGGGATCGACGATACCGGGCTGCTGAGCCTCGTGAGCTCACCCGTCAGAAACGTAACATCGACAGCAAATCTTCCAACTGTTCCTATCGCTAACCTCGGGGCTGGGATCACCGGGTTGGCGTCACCGCAAGATACCGGGTGCACCCCGTTTTTCACCCAGACCAAAACGGTTGACGTGCGCAGCTACTTGCCCGGCCAGACCATCACCTATGACGTGACAGTCTCTAACACCGGGCAGGGACTTGGGACGGCATCCCTCAGCGATATTGCGCCAAACACTGTCGCCGTCACGAACGTCACCTGCGCACCCACAGGGGCCGCGACCTGCACGAGTAGCCATGTTGGCAACAATGTCACGGGAGAAACAAATGCGCCGCCAGGACAACAAGCCGTCTTTACGATCACTGCGACGGTGAACTCTGTCGGCGATCTGACGAATACCGCGACAGTGACCGCCACGACTTCCGGATGTACCCCCGTGCTGTGTGGCGGCGGAAACGCGACCTCGCCCACGGTATCGGCGGTCGACCCGGCGCTCAGCGTGACAAAAACCGTCACCACCAATGGCGGTCAGCCCGTTGGAACGGTAGCCGTTGGGCAGGTCCTCGACTATCAATACACCGTGACAAACTCGGGTCCAGTTGCGGTTGAGGAAATCGCAATCGAAGAGACTTTTAGCGGAAGCGGGTCCCTGCCGCCGCCGACCTGTAGCATCACCTCCCTGGCACCCGCCGCTGAAACGACCTGTGCCACATCGTATTCCGTGACCCAGGCAGATCTTGATGCTGGCGTGCTGGATAACTCTGCCGTCGCAACGGGATCGGCTATCGGATCGAGTGTGGTTGTTCGATCCGATCCTGCAGTCGTGAACCTCACCCTGCCCACGGTGTCGGAACTGAGCCTGGAAAAGTTTGCCGCGCTAGAGTCTGGGGGGACAGGTATCGCAGGAGATCTTGTCGAGTATAGCTTTCGTCTTGCCAATACCGGAACCTCCACGCTGACGGGGGTTGCCGTTACCGACCCCCTACCCGGGTTGGGGACAATAAGTTATGACTGGCCGGGCGCAACGGGTATCCTGTCCCCGGGAGAAGATATGTTTGCCACGGCGCAATACACCGTGCAACAAAGCGACGTTGATACGGGAACGCTGACCAACGAAGCCACAGCATCAGCAACCGCGCCCGGCGGTGGCTCAGTAGATTCAGCGCCGTCGACCGTGACCCTTGACCTGCTCCAATCATCCTCGTTATCGGTGACAAAAACCTTCGATACTGCGGGATTCTCGACGCCACCCGTCCCTGGAAATCTCATAAACTATCAATTTTCGGCGACGAATGGCGGAACCGTAACCCTCACCAGCGTGAGCATCGTCGATACCCTCACCGGTGTCAGCGATCTTGTCTTCACATGGCCTAGTACTCCGGGTGTCCTCGCTCCGGGGGAGACGGTGACTGCAACCGCAACCTACCCCATCGATCAGACGGATATAAACGCTGGTTCAGTAGATAACGAGGCCCTTGTCGAAGGGACAACTCCGCTTGGCGATACCGTTGCCGAGCAATCGCCGGTTGTAACCACCCCCATCACGCAGACGGCGTCCGTGACGATTAGTCACACCGCTGATACGTCTGGTTTGGCGTCGCCTCCGGTCGCGGGTAATCCCGTCGTGTATGGGTTTACGCTGACGAATACCGGGAATACGACCCTGACGGCTGCTGCCGTCGTTCCGTCGCTTCCCGGGCTCGGCGCGCTTCAATACACGTGGCCGGGTACCACGGGTACGTTGAATCCCGGCCAGAGCGCGACCGCGACCGCAAGCTACCCGGTTACCCAATCCGATCTGGATGCCGCGACGATTACCGGTACCGCTGTGGTCACAGCTCAGGATCCCGGCGCTACCACGGTGACGTCGCCTTCGACGAACCTGGCAGTACCGCTGGCCCAGAGCGGAACCCTCGGACTGGCAACTACGGCGAACACCGTATTGCTTGCGGTGCCCCCGGTAGCAGGAAACGTGGTGACGTTCTCCTACACGGCCACCAACACGGGAAACACGACCTTATCGGCTGTTTCAATAGGTGATGCGCTTCCTGGCGTTGGTGCCCTCTCCTTCACCTGGCCGGGTGCTGCGGGTACGCTTCTTCCCGGTGAAATCGTCACAGCTACCGCCTCCTACCAACTCACCCAGACCGATATCAACGCGGCGAGCGTCGCTAATAGCGCCACGGCATCCGGTACCGATCCGAACTCCGCGAACGTGAGCGCACCGCCGGCATCCATCAGTGTTCCTCTTGCGCGTGTGGGGGTGTTGACGGTGACGAATGCTGTTGATCAGAGTGCGTTGTCGGTTCCGCCGGTCCCGGGTGATGTGTTGACGTATACAAGTACGGTGACGAATACGGGGAATGTGACGTTGACGGGTGTTGTTCCTGCGAATTCGTTGTTTGCTGTGCCGGGGGGTGCGGTGACGTGGCCGGGTGCTGTGGGGGTGTTGAGCCCGGGCGAGGCTGCTCAGGTTTTGGTGAGTCATCAGGTGACTCAGGCTGAGATTGATGCTGGTCAGGTTGTGAGTGTTGCGAGCGCGAGTGGGGTGGATCCGGCGGCGTCTCCGGTGGTGTCGAATAATGCGACGCAGACCGTGACGTTGGCTCGTAGCGGTGCGTTGTTGCTGGCGATGACAGCTAACGAGAGCGCGTTGGCGAGTCCTCCGTCGCCTGGCAATATCGTGACGTATGACTTCACCGTGACGAACACCGGGAATGTTACGCTGATGTCGGCTGTCATCGCGCCGACGTTGTCGGGGATTAGCGCGCTGACCTACACCTGGCCGGGCGCACCCGGGGTACTCGCTCCGGGCCAGGTCGTGACGGCTATTGCTACCGCAGCAATCACGCAGGGCGACATCGATGCCGGGCAGCTGGATAATCAGGCGACTGCTACCGCGCAGGATTCAGCGCCGGCCGGGGTCACTTCGAACACGGTCTCCACCTCTACGCCACTCCCGCCAACCCCAGGACTTAGCCTCGACCGGAGCGTCGACGAGACCGGCCTCTCCGTAGCTCCTCAGGCCGGGGAACCCCTGAGCTACTCCTATACGATCACCAACGACGGCAATCTGACGCTCACGGGTATTTCTCTTACAGATACATTGCCCGGGCTAGGCAGCATCGTCATCACGTGGCCAGGCGCCACAGGAACTCTTCTTCCTGGGCAAACGGCGACCGCCGTTGCTAGCTACAGCATTACCCAAGCGAACATCAATACCGGTTCCGTCGTGAGCAGCGCCACAGCATCCGGAACCGCGCCTGATAGTAGCGCAGTTGATTCCCCCGATGTACCCTTGACCGTTACGCTTGCTCAGGTCAATGCGCTCACGGTGTCGACGACGGCGAACACCGGTTCGCTCGCTTCCCCGCCTGTTGCTGGCAACCCTATTACCTTTGACTTTGTCATCACCAACACCGGGAACACGACCCTCAACGGCACCACGCTCACAGATTCGCTGGCCGCGCTGAACCCCATCAGCATCGCCTGGCCTGGCGTAGACGGCACTCTTTCACCGGGCGCCGTCGCCACCGGGACGGCCAGCACCAACCTCACCCTCGCAGAGCTTAACGCCGGTGTGATCACGAGCCAGGCGACAGCCTCTGGGACAGGGCCAGCCGCGGCGGCCGTGGTATCACCCACCGAAATCCGCAGTGTTCCTCTTGCGCGTGTGGGGGTGTTGACGGTGACGAATGCTGTTGATCAGAGTGCGTTGTCGGTTCCGCCGGTCCCGGGTGATGTGTTGACGTATACAAGTACGGTGACGAATACGGGGAATGTGACGTTGACGGGTGTTGTTCCTGCGAATTCGTTGTTTGCTGTGCCGGGGGGTGCGGTGACGTGGCCGGGTGCTGTGGGGGTGTTGAGCCCGGGCGAGGCTGCTCAGGTTTTGGTGAGTCATCAGGTGACTCAGGCTGAGATTGATGCTGGTCAGGTTGTGAGTGTTGCGAGCGCGAGTGGGGTGGATCCGGCGGCGTCTCCGGTGGTGTCGAATAATGCGACGCAGACCGTGTCATTGACGCGCAGCGGTGCGTTGTTGCTTGCGATGACTGCCGATGAGAGCGCTTTGGCGAACCCACCGGTTCCGGGCAATATCGTCACGTATAACTTCACCCTCACCAATACCGGCAACACCACGGTGACTACGGCGGTAATTTCCCCGACCCTCGCCGGAATTAGCGTCCTCACCTACACCTGGCCGGGCGCGCCCGGCGTACTTACCCCGGGCCAGGTCGCCACGGCCACGGCCACCGCTGCCATCACCCAGGCCGATATAGACGCCGCCCAGCTGAATAATCAGGCGACGGCTACCGCGCAGGATCCCGCGGCGACCGGGGTGACCTCGAACACGGCCTCCACATCTAGCCCCATTACCCGAAGTGCAGCGCTCACCATCAGTCATACCTCGAACACGTCTGGTCTAGCCTCGCCTCCGGTTGCTGGTAACCCGGTCGCATACGGCTTTACCCTGACGAATACGGGAAATACGACGCTGACCGGGGCAGCCGTTGCGCCGACGCTTCCCGGGCTTGGCGCTCTTCAATACACGTGGCCGAGTACCGCTGGGGTGTTGAATCCCGGACAGAGCGCGACGGCGACCGCCAGCTATCCGATAACCCAATCGGATCTGAACGCCGCGACAGTTACCGGCACCGCGGTCGCCACCGCCCAGGATCCCGGCGCGACCACGGTGACCTCGCCCTCCACGAACCTCGCCGTTCCACTGACCCAGAGCGCTACATTAGCCGTGACCACGACGGCCGATACGCTTCTGCTCGCCGTGCCCCCGGTCGCAGGAAACGTGGTGACATTCTCGTATACGGCCACGAATACCGGTAACACGACCCTCACGGCTGTCTCAATAAGCGATGCCCTTCCCGGCGTCGGCCCCATCAACTACACCTGGCCCGGTGCTGTCGGCGTTTTGCTGCCCGGCCAAAGCGTCACCGCATTCGGCTCCTACCAACTCACGCAGGGTAATATCAACGCGGCGAGTGTCGCCAATAGCGCGACCGCCGCGGGGACCGACCCGAACAGTGCGGCTGTGACGTCGGCAGCGGCATCCGTTAGCGTTCCTCTTGCCCGTGCGGGTGCCCTCTCACTCGGCACCTCCGTTGACACGGCAGGGCTTGGGACGCCATCGATCGCGGGAAACTCGCTCACTTATACATTTACAATGACGAACACGGGGAATACCACCCTCACCAGCGTGGTTCTTGTTCCCGTTCTCGTCGGCCTGGGCACCCCCAGCTTCACTTGGCCGGGAACCCCGGGAACCCTGAACCCCGGCGAAGCAGCAACCGCAACCGCCTCGTACGCGATAACCCAAGCGAATCTGGATGCCGCGCAAGTAGTGGCCAGCGCCACGAGTTCCGGCCAGGACCCGAACTCCGTGACTGTTAGTTCACCGACCTCGAATAGTACGACGCCGCTCCAGCAGAGCAATAGCATCACAGCCGGTGCTACGCCGGATACGACCGCTCTGAGTAATCCTCCGAAAGTCGGCAACGTTGTTACATATACCTTCACAGCGACGAATGCCGGAAACACAACTCTCAGCTCGGTCGCCGTTGTAAATACTCTCGCTGGGCTCGGCACCGCAACACCTGCCTGGCCAGGAGCTCCGGGCGTTCTTATACCAGGACAAACCGTAACGTGGACCGCAAACTACGCCCTCACGCAAGCGTCTATTGACGCCGGAATCGTCGCGAATAGCACCACGACCACCGCCAGAAACCCCCAAAGCCTGGTCGTCACCTCCGTGCCCGCGCCCAGTTCGGTCGTTATTAACAGGGTGAGCGTGCTGACCCTCGCAAAGCAACCCATCATTCGAAACGGGGAAATAGGAAATGCCGGAGACGACATCACCTATCGATTCACCATTCACAACGCTGGAAACACTACGCTCACCGGTGTGACAATAGCAGACCCGCTCCCCGGGCTGGGCAGCATAACTGTTGATTGGCCGACCATCCCTGGGACCCTCAGGCCCGGCACCACCGCCGTCGGAGAGGCGCACTACGTCGTCACGCAAACTGATATCGAGAATGGCGGGATACTCAACACGGCTACCGCTTCGGCGAACCGGCCCGATGGCCCCCCGCTGAGCGAGCAGGCGGATGCGGGAATCGGCGTGCCCTTCAACCCCGACCTTGCTCTCACCAAGACGGTCGACACGAGCGGGCTCAGCAATCCACCGCGGCCCGGTGACCGGCTTACCTATAGCTTCACGCTGATCAACACCGGAAACGTTATTCTCAATACGGTCACCATTGATGATCCGCTTCCCGGGCTTGAGCCGCTAAACGCCGCTTGGCCGGGTTCTCCCGGGGTGCTTGCCCCGGGGGCGACCGTCACCGCGACGGCCGGATACACCGTGACTACGAATGATCTCAACGAGGGCGTGATCGAGAACGTGGCAACAGCAACCGCGCTGTCGGTCAGCACATTCCCCGCCGTGGCTCCCGCAGCAACCGCAACCGTCACCCTGGCGCAGCAGCCGTCGCTGGACCTTCAGGTGAGCGCCGATACAAGTTCACTGCCGCCGTTTGCACAGGTCGGAGATATCGTGAGCTATACCTACACCCTGACGAATACGGGTAACGTTACGTTGGAGAACGTTGGCACGACGAGCTCGCTCGCCGCTCTTAACCCGATCGTGCTCACCTGGCCTGGAGCCCTCGGAGAGCTGATGCCGAATGAAACGGCAACCGCGACCGTCCTCTATAGTGTGACCCAGGCAGATCTTGACGCGGGAGTTATTCGCAACGACAGCAGCGCTGCCGGTGCTACGTTCTCTGCGATCCCGGTGAACGCGCCCGATGTGTCAATCAGCACTCCTCTGCCCCAGCAGAGCACGCTGACCATTGTGAAAACAGGATCTTTTGCTCCCGGAGATGAAGGATATGTTGGAGACGTTCTGACGTACGCCTTTACCTTTTCGAACACCGGAAATACGACCCTGAGCAGCCTGTCGATCGCAGACCCGTTGCCGGGGCTGTCGAGCATCTCCGTCACCTGGCCCGGCGTCTCAGGCACGCTGAGCCCCGGACAAAACGCTTCTGGTAGTGCAACCTATGCGATCACACGGGCAGACTTCGAGGCAGGTCGGGTAGTCAATACCGCGACAGCAAGCGGTAGCGAGCCCGGCGGCTCTCAGATCGTCACACCGCCTTCGACGTGGACTCAACCCCTTGTCCAGCTTTCCGAATTGAGTCTCACCACGTCTATCGATGCCGCCTCTCTTGGCGATCCACCGCAGGCAGGGCAACTAATCACGCTCACCTACACAATCGTGAACACGGGTAATCTGCCACTGACCGGTGTTGCGCTGGCCGACGCATTACCCGGAATAACAGTCATGAATTCGAGCTGGCCTGGTTCCGAGGGCGCTCTCTTACCCGGTCAAACGGCGACACTTACGGGGGAACTCACTCTGACTCAGACACTCATCGATGCCGGTGTAGTCACGAGCGTTGCGTATGTTACGGGAGTCGATCCGAGCAGTGGGGCGGTAGCCTCTCCCACCGTTACAACAGATCTTCAGGTGAAACGAGCTCCGGCCCTTGGCCTCGCCCTGGAAGGAAACTCGACGGCAACCGAGGTTGGAGATCCTGCCGAATTCACGGTCACTCTGACCAATACGGGGAACACCTCACTCACGGTCACGTCACTGGTGCTTGATCTTTCCGGAACCCAGGTATCCCTTATCTCGGTACCCAGCGCAAGCCCAGCGGCTATGGCACAACCAATGACGCAACCTATGGCGCAACCTGCACTGCTACCGGTGGCTCAGCCGGTGGCCTTCAACGCCGCTGTCGCCGGGCCGTTACTAAGCCCTGGCGCGGATCTCGTCGTTCCCTACCGTTACCTCGTCACCCAGGCTGATTTTGACCGGGGAGCGATTGTTGCCACGGCTTCCGCCGACGCGAATGCCAGCGGAATCCAGGCTCAGGTCCTTGCCGAATCCACGCTGAAAATTACCCTACCCGCATTGGCTGCTCCTCCCGGCGGAGCACTGAGCCGCACCGGAGCGGAACGCCTTGTTGTCTGGCCCGCCGCGCTCATGCTGCTGACAGGTCTAATCCTGATCAGTGCTCGACGCAGGAAGACCCATCGCTAGGGGATGCCCGTGGACGCGCTCGTCACGCGCGGCTGATTGTTCATCCCCGTATCGTCAGGCCGCGTATCGTCAGGTTCCGTATCGTCAGCCCCCGGGGCGTTCCTGCGAAACCAGGGAAATCTCAGCCAGGCTAAGATTGAAGCCATGGCAGAAAAATCGTGGTCTCTCTCAGGTGCGCTCCGTGGCATGTTTACTCGCGAGACCATTAACGAGGAAACCTGGGACGATCTCGAGGAAGCCCTCATTACCGCAGACTTCGGCCCTGACCTGACCGAACGCATCACGGAGGATCTTCGTGGCAAAGTTGCCAAGTACAACACGACAGACCCTAAAGACCTCAGGCGGATGCTTCGAGAAAGCCTTGAGGAGCGCCTGTCGCTTCTCGATCCCACGCTCAATCTGAAAGAGCGTCCCGCAGTCATCCTTGTTGTTGGCGTTAACGGCGTTGGTAAGACTACAACCATCGGAAAGTTTGCTCGCTTTCTGCGTAACTATGACCGTTCGGTCGTTGTCGGGGCGGCCGATACTTTCCGGGCTGCCGCCGTTGAGCAGCTGGCCACCTGGGCGGAACGGGCTGATGCGGAGATCGTGCGTCCTCAGCATGAGGGGCAAGACCCGGCATCCGTCGCTTTTCAAACTATCGAGCAGGCCAAGAAAAATGGCACAGAGATGGTCATCATCGATACGGCGGGTCGGCTGCAGACCAAAAGCGGATTGATGGATGAGCTGGGCAAGATCCGTAGGGTCATCGAGAAGCAGGTGCCGGTGTCCGAGGTCCTGCTGGTGCTCGACGCCACGACCGGGCAGAACGGTCTGGCGCAGGCCGAGGCCTTTATTCAGCACGCAGGTGTGACTGGGCTCGTGATCACGAAGCTAGACGGCTCGGCCAAGGGCGGATTCGTGCTTGCCGTTCAAGAGAAGACGGGCATCCCTATCAAGCTGGTGGGCCAGGGCGAAGGTATCGGTGATCTCACCGGTTTCACGCCGCACGTTTTCGCACAGCAGCTGGTCGGCTAGCCCGTCGCCCTGGAGTTCGCCCTAATTTGAAGCCTGGGCGAACTCAGCCGGTTCCTCGGCTAGCCGTGACAGGTGCTGTGGCAGTTCTCTGCCGTGCGCCCTCATCGTTTGCGCCCACAGTCGCCCCGCCCGATACGATGACCTCACCAGGGGCCCGGCGAGCACTCCGAGAAAACCTATTTCCTCGGCCTCAGCTTTCAGCTCAACGAATTCTCCGGGGCGTACCCACCGATCCACCGGCAGATGCCTGGGGCTGGGGCGTAGATACTGAGTAAGCGTGATGATGTCCGTGCCTGCTTCGTGGAGGTCATTCAGCGCCTCAGAGATCTCGTCGCGAGTTTCGCCCATTCCCAGGATGAGGTTGGACTTGGTGATCATCTCTGCGTTTTTGGCGAGTGTGAGTACTCCGAGGGACCTCTCGTAACGAAAGGCTGGTCTAATTCTCTTAAATATGCGGGGAACGGTTTCCACGTTGTGGGCGAATACCTCCGGGCGCGAGTCGAAGACGACCTGCAGATGTTCGGGGTTGCCCGAGAAGTCCGTGGCCAGGATCTCCACTCCGGTCTCGGGATTAAGTTCGTGTATCTTTCGGACGGTTTCAGCATGCAGCCAGGCCCCCTCGTCTGGAAGGTCATCGCGGGCAACCCCCGTGATCGTTGAGTACCGCAGGTTCATCGATCGAACCGATTCTGCAACGCGTAGGGGTTCTCCCACATCGTAATCTGCTGGTTTTCCGGTATCGATTTGGCAGAAATCGCATCGACGGGTGCACTGTGAACCGCCGATGAGGAACGTCGCTTCACGATCCTCCCAGCACTCAAAGATGTTTGGGCAGCCAGCCTGCTGGCATACCGTGTTGAGCTTCTGAGATGTGACCAGGTCGGTGAGCTGGCGATACTCAGGTCCCATTCGGGCGCGGGTTTTGATCCATTCGGGTTTTCGTTCGATGGGTGTTTGAGAGTTGCGGATCTCAAGGCGCAAAAGTTTGCGGCCATTCGGCGGGGTGGAGTTCATGCGGAAACCTCTTCTGTGGGTGAATCGAGATGCGCGGCGGCGACCTGGGTAATCTCGCTGTCTGCGAGAGCCGTGGTAAGCGCCGCGATTACTACGGGAGCGGCATCCCGTGGCGATATCGTCTGGCCCGATTCGATGGATGCCGTGGTCACCCCAGCATCGCTGATTCCGCACGCCGTAATATGCTCGTAAGGTTCTAAGCTATTTGAGCAATTCAGTGCGAACCCATGCATGGTTACGCCCCGCGATACTCGAAGCCCGATGGCCGCGATTTTGTTGTATTCGCTGCGCCCTGCGCCCCGAACCCAGACCCCAGATCGTCCTGGTACTCGTTCGCCGGTGATGCCCCACATCGCGAGCGTTTCGATGAGGGATGCCTCAAGGAGCCTTACAAATCCCACAACATTCTGAGCCTCTGGTAGCGTCACGATCGGATAGCCGACGAGCTGTCCTGGCCCGTGCCAGGTGATGCTCCCGCCGCGGTCGACGTCAATCACTGGGATTGAATCGACAGGTCGGTGGCTGGCCTCTGTTCTGGTTCCTGCGGTGTAGACGTCGCCGTGTTCGCAGAGGATGAGTGTGTTCGGTTTCTCGCCGTCTGCGACTGCCCGATGTGTGCTGCGCTGGAGAGAGAGGCCCTCGACGTAGTCGAGGTATTTTGGTGAGTAGCCCGGGGTGAGGAGTGAGACCATGCCCAGAAGCTTACTATTAATATACGCAGACTATTTAATCTATTTTGGTCTGATTTTACGGTATTTTTGTCATTTTTCTTGAGAGTGATTGTTTTGGAAGGCCCCGTTTCAGGGCCACGAAAAGGCCCGAAGTCAATGTGGAGCTGAGTCCGAAGGCCCCACAACCGGCGAGCGGATAGTAGACTTATTAAGTCATGGCTACTTTTGGAAATCTCTCGGATCGGCTTGCCGACACATTTAGAAACCTTCGCACGAAGGGAAAGCTCTCTGCTGCCGACGTTGACGGCACGGTACGTGAAATTCGTCGCGCCCTGCTCGACGCCGACGTGGCCCTTGAAGTGGTCAAGGCCTTCACCGGTAGCGTCAGGGAACGCGCGCTGAGCGACGAGGTCAACAAGGCGCTCAACCCCGCGCAGCAGGTTGTTCAGATTGTTAACGAGGAACTGATCGGAATCCTCGGCGGCCAGCAAAGGCGCCTCGAGTTTGCAAAGAACCCGCCGACCATCATCATGCTCGCAGGGCTTCAGGGCGCGGGTAAGACTACCCTCGCTGGCAAGCTGGCAAAGTGGCTGGCAAAAGAGGGGCATACCCCCCTTCTCGTCGCCGCCGACCTCCAGCGCCCCAACGCCGTAACTCAGCTCAGCGTCGTTGCCGAGCAGGCTGGCGCCGCAATTTACGCACCGGAGCCGGGTAACGGCGTCGGCGATCCCGTCAAGGTGGCCAAGGATTCCATCAAATACGCCCAGACAAAGATGCACGACGTTGTCATCGTCGATACTGCCGGGCGGCTCGGTGTTGATGCCGAACTGATGAAACAGGCGTCGAACATCCGTAAAGCGATCAATCCCGACGAGGTGCTCTTCGTCATCGATGCAATGATCGGTCAGGATGCCGTGAACACGGCCAAGGCCTTCCAGGAGGGCGTCGACTTCACCGGTGTCGTCCTGACCAAGCTCGACGGTGATGCCCGCGGTGGTGCTGCCCTCTCGGTGGCCAGCGTGACGGGCCGACCCATTATCTTTGCCTCGGCGGGTGAAACGCTCGATGATTTCGAGCCCTTCTATCCGGATCGTATGGCCAGCCGCATCCTTGATCTTGGTGATATTCTCACGCTGATCGAGCAGGCTCAGCAGTCGTTTGACGAGGAAGAAGCTCGTAAGGTCGCGGAGAAGTTCGCGACCGACACCTTCACGCTTGAGGACTTCCTGAAGCAGATGCAGCAGCTGCGCAACATGGGAAACATCAAGAAGATGATGGGTATGCTTCCCGGCATGGGCCAGATGCGTGAGCAGCTCGAGAACTTCGACGAAAAAGAGATTGCGCACACCGAGGCCATCATCCAATCGATGACTCCTGCCGAGCGCCAAAACCCCAAGCTCCTGAACGGCTCGCGCCGACTTCGTATCGCCAAGGGTTCAGGTATGTCGGTGACCGAGGTCAACGGCCTCGTGAACCGGTTCGAGCAGGCCGCGAAGATGATGAAGACAGTCGCCAAGGGTGGGATGCCTCAAATCCCCGGCATGGGCCCGATCCCCGGCGGCGGTTTCGGCGGCGGAAAGCGCAAGGCATCAAAGTCAAAGGCGAAGAAGGGCTCGCGCTCGGGTAACCCCGCAAAGCGCGCACTCGAGAGCAGCGCACCCGTAGAGGCCAAGCCGGCAGGTTCCGGCTTCGGGCTCGGCGGGGGAGCGCCGGCGGCTCCTGGCGGACCGACCGAGGAAGAGCTCGCGGCGCTGCAGAAGATGCTGGGGCGTTAGTTCTCGCAGCTACACGGAATGGTAGGCGGCGTAGTTCGAATTGCCGATGGGGATGAGTGTGAATACCCGAAACGCAAGAAACGCCGCCAACGATTACCATCCTGGTCAGAAGTCTGGCAGAATAGAACCTTGAGTCTGTGCGCGACCGACCCTCTAATCAGTTGCGTTCAGAATTCCCTAGAGCTTTCGCGCCGAGTGTAAACCCACGCAATCGGCCGCGGTTCATCCACACAAAAAACATTTCAGGAGAAATTGTGGCTGTAAAAATTCGTTTGAAGCGCCTCGGAAAAATCCGTGCGCCTTATTACCGTGTCGTTGTTGCAGACTCCCGCACCAAGCGTGACGGACGCGTCATCGAAGAAATCGGTAAGTACCACCCCACGCAGGATCCCTCGGTTATCGAGATCGACTCAGAGCGTGCTCAGTACTGGCTCAGCGTTGGCGCACAGCCGACCGAGCAGGTTGCTGCTCTCCTCAAGCTCACGGGCGACTGGGGCAAGTTCAAGGGCGATAAGGATGCTGTGAGCACCGTTCGCGTCAAGGAAGCCAAGGTTGCTTTCGTAGCCGACGAGAAGAAGAAGCCTGTGCTCAAGCCCAAGGTTGAGGCTCCCAAGGCTAAGGCCGAAGAAGCACCTGCCGAGGATGCTGAAGTTGCAGCACCCGAGGCAACTGAAGAGGACAAGGCCTAGTCTTGCTCACTCCTGCTCTCGAACACCTTGTGAAGGGGATCGTTGATCACCCTGATGAAGTTCAAGTTCTGTCGAAGAGCGGCCAACGCGTCGAGGTTCTCGAGGTGCATGTGCACCCCGAGGACCTCGGTCGTGTTATTGGGCGTTCGGGTCGTACCGCGCAGTCTCTGCGTACGGTCATCACAGCTCTTGCCGACGGACGTCGCGTGCGCGTTGACGTCGTCGATACCGACAAATAATGGCGGCTCGTTTCGAACGGGCTGCACAGCCCGAATCATCAGATCAGCAACCACAACTTCGAGTCGGTCGTCTTACAAAGGCCCACGGCCTCAAAGGCGCAATTAAACTCGAACTTTATACCGATGACCCGGAACGTCGTTTCGTTCCCGGCGCAGAGTTTACTCTCCAGGTTCCCGAAGAATCGCCCTGGTTCGGAAAAAAGATTCAATTGCGCGAGCTGCGCTGGTACAACTCCCACCCGGTAGGGTTTTTTGAGGGAGTCGATGACAGAACCGCAGCTGAGGTTCTCGCCAAGGCAATCCTCTGGATCGATCAGGACCTGGAAGAAACCACGGGGGACAGCAACGCCTGGTATGACCATCAGCTGGCTGGACTCGATGTCCGTCGTGATGGCGAAAGCGTCGGATCCGTGGTTCGCATCGAACACATGCCAGCCCAGGACCTTTTGATCGTCAAAACCCGCGAGGGCGAGATCATGGTTCCGTTCGTCTCCGCGATAGTACCAACCGTCGACATCGAGGCTGGCTTTATCGTTGTTACTCCGCCAAAGGGACTCTTCGAGACCAACGAGGCTGAAATTGCCGCTCCCAGCGAAGCGGAGAAATCCGCGGAGAGCGATGCAGCGACCGACGCTGCTAGCGAGACCAACAGCAGCACCGAGAGCGACAGCACCGAGAGCGGCAGCGAGTAATCGTGAAAATCGATATCGTGAGTATCTTTCCGTCATTTTTTGATGTTCTTGACATCTCTTTGCTCGGAAAGGCGCGGCAAAACAAGGTTATTGACCTCACAGTTCGTGACCTTCGCGAGTTTACTCATGATCGTCACCGCACCGTCGACGACACCCCTTACGGGGGCGGCGCCGGAATGGTGATGAAGCCGGAACCCTGGGGCCAAGCCCTCGACCTCATCCTGGGGAACGACGATAGCGGCGGCAGCGCCGTGAGCGGCGATGGCGAGACGATTGACCAGGATGACCCCAGCATCCCTCTCGTGATCTTCCCGTCCCCGGCGGGCGAGGTCTTTAACCAGGCGATGGCTAAGCAGCTAGCTCTCGAACAGCACCTCGTGTTTGGCTGTGGGCGCTACGAAGGTATCGACCAGCGGGTTTTCGATTATGCCGGAACCCGTGCCCGTGTTCGCCTGGTCAGCCTCGGCGACTATGTGCTCAACGGGGGAGAGGTTGCCACGATGGCCATGATTGAGGCTATCGGGCGTCTCATCCCCGGCGTGGTCGGTAATCCCGAGAGCCTCACGGAGGAATCTCACGAGGACGGCCTGCTCGAATATCCCAGCTATACTAAGCCCTCCCAGTGGCGCGGCTACGAGGTTCCCCCTGTTCTCTTATCGGGCAATCACGGTGCGATTGAAAACTGGCGTTACGAGCAACGAGTAGAGCGTACCCGCCGGGTACGACCCGACCTCCTGCCCGACGAATAGGTTGAACAGAATAGGCTTCGCCGAATCGCTCTGAGCGAATTCGCTAGGCGAACGGGCGCAAGTGCGCTTGGATCGTTCCATGAGGATACTTGTCTTGGACGGAACAGCCTGGCTCGGTGGAGCTATTGTGCGTGCGGCCCTCGATCGTGGGCACGACGTAACCTGCGTGGCCAGGGGTGAATCGGGTAGCGTCCCAGACGGCGCGAAATTCGTCTCTGTCGACAGGGACGATGACGGGGCTCTAGCCGCGTTGGTTGACCCACAGCCGGCCGATCAACAGCTGCCCGACAAACAGCTGCCCGACAAACAGCTGGCGGATCAACAATGGGATGCCGTGATCGACGTGGCCAGACAACCAGGCCACGTGCGTCGTGCGGTACGAGACCTGCGGCCCCGTGCATCCCGTTATCTTTTTGTCTCGACTGCCAGCGTCTACGCGGATCAGCGTTCCCCGAATCAGGACGAGTATGCACCCCTTCTAGCCCCGCTTGAGTCCGACTACTTTCAAAACCCGGGGCAGTATGGACGGGCAAAGGTCGCCTGTGAGGAACTCGTGCGGAACGGGTTTGGCGCAGCGCATTCCCTCATAGCCCGGGCCGGACTCATCTCGGGGCCAGGAGATACCACCGGACGCACAACGTATTGGCCGGAGCGATTAGAACGCTCCGCGTTAGATCACACACCGGTCCTGGCTCCGGACGCGCCATCGCTTGTGACTCAGACTATAGACGTTCGTGACCTAGCCGAGTGGCTCGTGCGTTCGGCAGAGGACGGGACATCTGGGACATATAACGCGATCGGTAATCGCGTATTATTTGGCGAGTTTTTAGCGCTGATCCGCAGGTGCACCGGTCGCGGCGGCGATATCGTGTGGGCCGACGGCGAGTGGCTTGAGGCTCAGGGCGTGGCTAATTGGGGCGGGCCGCGCTCTTTCCCCCTATGGCTGAGCGATCACGATTGGCTGGGCATGATGGATAGGAATAACGAATCAGCGCTCAGCGCGGGCCTCACGCTGAGGCCACCGGAGCAGACGGTCAGCGATACCCTGGAGTGGTTGAACCGACTTCGGGCGGAGGGTATCAATAGACCTGGGGATGCCGGTCTCACGCCCGCTGAGGAAGCGCGCCTCATCGCCAGGTTGTGACCGGCTAGCTATTTCTGCCGTGGACAGCCTCGTATGTGCGCCGCAACGAATGGGATGAGGCATCGAATAGTTGCTGCGTTACTCGGACGAATAAGACGTCGACGATCGTATGCTGAGCGGTACGGCTCGCCATCGCACCTGAACGATACCTGCTTTCGCGAGCCTGGGTAAGGAGCGTTACGTCCGAGAGGGCGGCAAGCGAAGACTTCGGCGAGTTGGTGACCGCAACTATTGTTGCACCCGCGTCAGAGGCGACGCTTGTGACCTCCAGCGCCTCCCGCGTCTCACCAGAGTGGGAGAATACGACGAGAACGCTATTTTTCTCGAGAAGGGATGCCGCCGGTAGCGCCAGGTGCACATCGGGACTATACCCGGACGGCCGTCCGATTCGGCCCAGTTTGTGGAACAGGTCCTGAGCGGTGAGGCCGCTCGCGCCAAATCCGCAGATTTCGATCCGTGGTGCACGAACCATCGCCTGAGCAGCGAGGTCAAGCTTGTCTCTGTCGAGCCCCCGCAGGGTCTGTTCCACAGCAAGAACTTCCTGGTATAGCACCTTGGAGATGACGTCTTCGACCCCATCCGTTGGGTCTATCTCGTCGTCATTGATTTCAAAGCGATCGAGCTCTGCCTGCGCCCTGCTGAGGGACGCGGCTACGGCCAACCGAAACTGCCGGTACCCGCTATATCCCAGGGTTTGAGAAAAACGCGCAACCGTTGCTGGCGAGGTCTTGCACATTTCTGCGACCTCGTTCACCGTGTGATTCACGACAATCAGGGGATCCGTGAGGACCATATCGGCTATTTTTGATTCGCCCGTGCTGAGGCTCGGTACTGCCCGCCTGATGGATCCTATGACGTCATCAACCATCTGTGCGGTCCCTAACCTTTCCGTCCTGCAATGCTGCTCTCAGGTACCCGTCATGATTCTTCAAAACGGTTGCAACCTCGTCGGGTTCGATGCCACCCTTCAGAACAAGGATAGCCGCCTTCACCGATCCTCCAACAGCCTGTAGGGTTTCTGCCGCGGTGTGTGCATCGCAGTGAGATGCCAGCATGATCGTTCGTTCGGAACGGGCGCGAAGTTTTTCGTTTGTCGCCTGTAAATCGACCATCAGATTTCCGTAGGTTTTGCCGAGCCTGATCATGACCGCGCTACTGATGATGTTGAGCACCAGCTTCTGGGCAGTTCCCGCTTTGAGCCGGGTAGAGCCTGCTATTACCTCAGGACCCACAACAACTTCGAGGGGAACATCGGCGGCTCGTCCGAGGTCTGAGGCGCGATTGCAGGAAAGACCGGCGGTGAAGGCACCCACAGACCGTGCGTATTCAACAGAGCCCACCGCGTAGGGTGTTCGTCCAGACGCCGAAATCCCGATGACGCTGTCGAGCCGGGTGATCCCGAGGGCCCTCAGATCATCGGCGCCGGCCTCGGCGTCATCCTCTGCGTTTTCTACAGCCGTGTGGATTGCCCTTTGTCCGCCTGCAATCAATCCGACAAGGAGTCCAGGGGGCGTGCCAAATGTAGGGGGAGCCTCACTCGCATCGAGAATACCCAAACGACCCGCCGTACCGGCGCCCGAATAAATCAGTCGACCACCCTGCTTCATCCGGGCAACAACCTCATCAATCACCTCGGCAATATTGTCCTGGATAAGCTCAATAGCGGCAGGAACAAGTCTGTCTGCATCGTTCATGATCTTGACGATCTCGAGGGTCGGCGCGACATCGAGGTCGCTCAGCCTGGGGTCAACCCCCTCGGTATCGAGGGATGACAGAAGAGTCCTCAGACCCTCCCTCTGCTGGGAAGACTCGTGGACACTTGGCCTGTGGGGAATTGGCAGGGTTGCGTGACGGGATTCTTGACCGGTGGGTCTTGATGAGAACATGCTAGGCACGAACGATCCTTTCTTCGTAGCGCAGGCTATCGCTTGCGGTGATAAGGGCCGCGCCGATCAGGGCATCCCATCGCGGCCTGGCGAGCTGATAATCATGCGATGCAAGTTTGTCCGCGAGTATGCGGTAGAAGTGAGCATTCTCGGATATCCCGCCTGCCACGCAGACAGAGGATGTTTCGGGATCTGTCGAGACGCAGGTGCGGGCCAGATGGTCTGCAGCCTCGCTGACAATCCTTCGGGCCTCGGTGTCGCCGGACTCAGAGCGGGCAAGAACGACGGGGGCAAAGGATCCAAGCTGGCGTGCGGGCATCCCATCGCGAGTGACCCATGCGGGGAGGCCGGTGGCTTCGCCCGCAAACTCCCGGATATCTTCGAGGAGCGCAGTGTGTGGCCCTCGATTGTCGTATGCGCGCAGCGCGGCGATGATTCCCATTTGGCCGATCCACCTCCCGCTGCCCTCGTCTCCCAGCCACGGACCCCAACCATCGACCAGGTTTACGCCCCGCGGGCCGACGGAGTAGAGGACAGCTCCCGTTCCGACGATCAGAAATTTTCCGTCGCCACCGTTGAAAGCACCGGCATGTCCGCTGAGGGCATCAGTGACGACAGCAACCGGTACGCCGAGCCGTGCCCTGAGCAGCGAAGCAAGTTCTTGCCCAGCGGCGGGTTCGGACTCCACGCCGGCCGCTCCGACCCCGATAGATGTGATCTGGTCGAGGGCGATGGGATCGATCTGCGCCACGGTTGCCGTTATGGCGTCGAATGACAAACGCAAACCGTTGTGCTCGGCAAGTCCGGGAGCCCCTGCTCCCGAGGCCGATGCGAGCACCTGGGTCCCCCGGATAATTGCGGCCCTGCAACTCGTCTTGCCGAGGTCGAGCGAGAGGACAGGGGCTGCGCCCGCCGGATGCGCGTGGTGTGTGCTCACGATAGGGTGGTCCTGTCTTGGCGAACCGTGATGCGGTCCAGCCTGGATAGTGGGCGTGGAAGGGAGAGGGGATGGGCCCCCGGAACAAAATGACCGATGATGCTCTGGCGTTCGTGCTCTTGGTCGCTGAGCCGGATCGGTATCCCGTGCCAACTTAGGAAACCGAGAAGCGCGAACATCAGTGACTCTTTAAAATCACAAGGAATGCCGAGATCGCTACTCGGCACGACATCCACCCCAAGCTCTCTCATCTGATCGGTAATCAGCCTCATGAGCGTTAGATTATGGACGCCTCCACCAGACACGATCAGCCGACTCGGAATGTTCGGCAGGGAAGCGACATCGTCTGCGATTGTTCGGGCTGTGAAAGCGGTGAGAGTGGCGACGAGGTCAGCGTGTGTTACCCGAAGCGCAGACCCGGCACCCGTATGCTCTGCTAGCGCGTGATCCACCGTTTCGAAGTTGAAGGTTTCTCGCCCGGTACTCTTCGGCCGTGGTAGCGACAGAAACGGATGCCTCAGCAGCACGGCCAATAGCTCGTCATCAACGGTTCCAACGCCCGCTAATGCACCCGAACGGTCGAATCGTTCGGCTCCTCCTGTGGCGCGTGTTATCACAGCGTCAACCAGGCAATTCCCGGGGCCCGTATCCCAGCCGATTACCGTGCCAGCCTCGCCTACTGGCCCTTGCGGTTCAACGTATTGCAGATTTGCGATGCCTCCAAGGTTCAGGGTCGCCTCCGGCACCCGGGACCCGCCGAGCCACATCCTGTCGAAGATGCTCATCAGCGGTGCTCCGGCGCCGCCCGCCGCGATATTGGTTGTTCGTAGTTGCGCCAGGACGGGGGCGTCAAAGGCGAGTGCGATCTTCGAGGGATCACCGAGTTGGAGGCTTCCAAGAGTGTGCTCTTCGCTTACCCAGTGATAGGCGGTCTGTCCGTGGGAAACGACCAGATCGATCGTGTCGAGACGTATCTGCTCGGCGACGAGCGAGGCGACCGATGCAAACGCCTGCCCCAGTTCGGTATCGAGCTCGCACACCTCGGCGGCGGTCAGTCGAAAACCGTGGGTAAAGGCCAGCACTCGGTTGCTCAGAGTGCCGGGGAGATCGACAGTCGTGCAGAAGACCGGGGTCAGCTCCGTCTCCGAGCCTGTTCCCGGGTCGCTGAAGTCAACCACCGCCACATCGATACCGTCTGCAGAGGTTCCAGATTGCAACGAAACTATCCTCACGAGGCTGCTTCTTTCTGCAGATAGCTGTCATCGAAGAATACCGCCAGCAAGGCGTCTGCGGTCACTCGGGAATCCCCACGGGCATCAATAGAAGGGATGCCGAGGTCGGGTTCCGCGGGAAGCCCCAGATTCACAACAACTACGTCCGGGTCGACGCCCGTGAAGATCTGAGTTCGGTGTTCCCTGAGGAAGAGAGCGGCACGGCGCTGCGGGGTTCCCTGATGCAGGGAATCACACAGGATCAGGATGTTCTCTGCCGACAAGATGTCGGGATCGAAAGCGGCAGCAATATCTGTAACTCTGGTCTGGGCAGACGAGTCGAGATCAATCGAGGATGCCGGAATCACCTGCGAGCTCACCACCGCGTGTTTCCGCATCGCATCAGCGAGGTATTGATTCCGGTCAGTTACCGCACGTGTCGCCCGCTCGCGCAGGTCTAGCATTGCTACCCGTGTTATCGGTTGTTTCCGTGTGCGTACGGAGAACGATTCCTGTACCTGGCGGGTGTAGGAGTCTGTCGCGCTTGTTGTCGTACTTGTTGTTGTGCTTGGCGTTAGTCGGCTCAGCGCAGCGTTTCGCCGATTGGCTTCCTCGAGACGCGCAGGGGTGATGATTCCCGTCTCAACCGCATCACACAGGGAACTGAAAACCGCGTTGAAGTCGGCCTCGTCGGTACGTTTTCCCCGGATTGCTCCCGGGTTTGCGGGGTTACCGATGCACAGCAGATCTACGCCGGCGGCGAGCGCCAGTGCGGCACCCGGCCCGAGCCCGAAGTTGCTGCTGATCGCGGCCATGTCCAGCGCATCCGTCACTATCGATCCCTGAAATCCCATGTCACGCAGTAGTGACAGGGTCGTCGGGTTGAGGGTTGACGGCAACTCGCCGAGTGACGGTACAACAACGTGGGTTGTCATGATGGACGCAACGCCTTCCCGGATGGCGGCGTTAAAAGGGGGCAGATGGTCCCGGAGGAGCGTTTCGTGATCGCCGCTGAAACGCGGCAGGCTGAGGTGCGAATCAACGCTCGTGTCTCCGTGCCCGGGGAAATGCTTCACACAGGAAGCGACCCCCATCCCCTGTATGCCAGTGATCATCGCTCTCACGTGGGAACTTACCAGCTCAGGCGAGGAACCAAACGATCGAACCCCGATGACCGGGTTATGGGGATTCGTATTGACATCAGCGACCGGAGCCAGCACCACGTTGATTCCGGTTTTCTTCGCTGCAGCTCCGAGGCTTTGACCCACTCGCTCTGTCAGCTCGGTGTCGTTCAGCCAACCCAATTGCGCGTGGCTGGGTAGGGGAGAGCCTTCGAGAGCGTGGAGGCGTGAAACCGTGCCTCCTTCCTCGTCGACGCCGATCAGAGCATCCCCTCGCGAAGCCATAATCGATGCTGAAAGCCGAGAGAGTTGAATATGATTCTCAACATTCTGACCAAAATAGACGACACCGGCCAGGCCGTCATCGAGGGCGTTCGCAACCCACTCGGGAAGCGTGTGTCCCAAGAATCCCGGCCACATAGTTCCAAGGATTAATCGTCGAAGCGTTGGGTCTGCTCGTACGTTGCCTGTGTTACTAAAGTTCACTCGATTAGCCCTTGACCGCTCCGGCTACGAGGCCGCTTGACAGCCTGCGTTGTACCAGGACGAAAAAGACCACAACAGGGATTGTGATGATTGTCGATGCAGCCATAACTGCCCCCCAATCGTTCGAGTTCTCGCCGAAGAACGCCTTCAAGCCGATCGACACGGTGAAGTTTTCCTGGGCCCCGCCCATGAGGGTCATGGCGAAGATGAACTCGTTCCAGGCTGTGATGAATGAGAAGACGCTCGTGGCGACCAACCCGGGAAGAGTGAGGGGAAGCAGGACCGACCAGAACATCCTGCCCCAGGTGGCACCATCCATATACGCGGCCTCTTCAAGTTCTTTCGGAACCGCAGCGACGAAGCCGCGCAGCATCCAGATGCCAAAGGGCAGGGAAAACGCTATGTAGACGAGGATTAGGCCCGGAAGCTGTCCGAGCAGGCCGAGGTCGCGCACCTGAACGAAGAGGGGGATAACCAGGGCCTCGAGCGGAACCATCTGCACGACGAGAATCATCATCAGCACTGTCGTGCGGAATTTGAAGTGGAAGCGAGTGACGGCAACCGATGCGAGCAGGGCGACCACGGCCGAGACGAGGACCGTCCCGAGCGCTACCAGGACCGAGTTGCGGAGGTATACCCCGAAGTCTCCCTTTGTGAATACCCGCACGAAATTGTCGAGTGTCCACGAGAAATCGAGAATATTGGTCTGCCCGCTCGCGGTGTTGGAGCTGAGCGCACTGAGGACCATCCAGGTCGCGGGAAACAGGGTAAAGAGCAGCAGTGCTGCCACGCAGATCGCCTTCAGGGTCTGCTGGGGGATTGATCGCGTTTTCACAGTTCGTCTTCTTTCATGAGGGTGCGCACATAAACGGTCGTGATGATCAGCAGCACAATGGTGAGGAGCACCGCGATGGCAGAACCGAAGCCGTAGCGGTTCTGCGCGAATGATTCCACATATGACCACACGCCCAGGTTCAGAACTTCTCTATTTGTGCCGCTGCCACCCGGCATGATGAATATCTGCGCAAACACCTTGAAATCCCAGATCGTCGACAGGATAATCACCACCGCAAAAACGGGTTTGAGCGTAGGAACGATGATCGAGAAAAAGCGGCGGAAGGGCCCGGCACCGTCCAGCTGAGCTGCCTCGAGCATTTCCGAAGAGACCCCCAGTAATCCGGCCAGAACAGTGATCGCCACGAACGGAAAGCTGTGATGGATCACATTGATCGCGGCAATGGCGAAGAAAGAGAATCGATTGGCAAACCAGTTGTATGGCTCATCCATGAGCCCCATATTCATGAGCGTCTCGTTGACAATTCCTTTGTCGGCATCGAAGATCCACACCCAGACGTAGGTTCCGGTCACCATTGGCATCGCCCAAGCGACCATGACAACGCTGCCAACGATCATCCGCCAAAATTTATTGAGGGATGCGAGGAGTAACGCCACGAGGGTCCCCAGAATAACGGTGCCGGCAACAACGATGATCGCAAAGACCACCGTGTTCGGAAGCACAACCTGCCAGAGTTTGCTGTCGTTGAATATCTTGATGTAGTTGTCAAGACCGACGAAGTTGAATTCGCCCGTCCGAATCTCGCGGAGGCCATAGTCTTGTAGGGAGAAGAGGACTACCCTCACGAGGGGCCAGAGTAGAAGCCCCGCAAAGATGATGAGCGTGGGTGTCAGCAGAAGCCACGGCCGCAACGCAATGCTCCTGGCGAATGAGCGTCGGGGCTTTGTTATGGTTTGTTCTTCGAGGAAAGGGTCTTTGAGGTCTTCAAGTGGAGGAGGCGTGATAGTCGTCACGATCTTTTTCTTTCGCTTAGTGGGGCAGAAGCACCCTTGAGCGGGTGCGGAAGTCGGACGCCCACAATGGGCGATTCGGGTTGTGAGGAGGGCAAGCTGTGAAAGCCGATTTTCTGATAAAACTTGCCCGCCGAGGTGTTCGTCGGACCATAGCCGAGGTGTACCCCAGGGACGTTGTGCGTATGCAGGAGGTCGCACAAATCACCGATGAGCGCGCGACCAACTCCCCGCCCTTGAACGTGAGGAAGAATATTGATATGAAGATGAGCGGGAAATTCTGCTGCCTCTGACCGAGGAAGCAGAATTGAATCTGGGTTGTGACCCCTGCGGCGAATTTCTTCCTCTGCAGGAGACACCCCTGAATTGAGCGGGTATCTGGACGAAAACTTTTCGAGCCACTGATCTGTATACCCGCGGACATAGGCGTCGGTATCGGGGACGGCCACCGCATAACCGACAGGAATCTCTCCGTCCATGACAACAAGCGCAAACATCGGCTCGAGTTCCAGGTAGGGACCCAAGTAGAGGGCTGGTAACAGGTTGTCATCAGAATAGATTCCCGTGGCATCGCTGCCCGATGCTCCGGTCCGAACGCAGATGTCATAGAGACGAGCGTCGAGGCCACCCGCGCCGTCTGTGCCGCGGAGCTTGGTATATGGAGTGATCGTGAGTGACATTCGATGCTTTCTGCTCCTCTCGCCGCAGCGGGTGGGGGGTGATCGCTGCGACGAGAGGAAAACGGGAAATTGCTAGTTGTTGCCGTTGAGTAGGTCGGTCATTTCTTTCGTGGCCTCAGACGTGGCTTCATCAACTGACTTTTGACCAGAAAGAATTGCCTGCATCATCGTCTGGGTTGTCTTCTTTGCCTGCACCGCGCCGAACGTCGGTGTTACGGGAACCGCCGCGCCGCCGTCAATGAGCTGTTTGGCAAATCCGGTGACGAGTGGGTTGTCGGACTCGAGGGCAGGCTCGAGGAGTGACTTCTGTCCGGGGAAGAACCCCGTCTCATCAACGAACTTTTTGGCCAGGTCCCCGCTTGTCATGAGCTTGACAAATTCGAAGGATAGCTCTTTGTTTTTGGTGGTATCGAAGATGCCCAGGTGCGATCCGCCCACCGCCGAGGGAGAGATCCCGCCGGTTTTGCCGGGTATTGTGGTCGCTGCAAGCTTGCCTTCCATCGCGGGATTCTTCTCGAAGATGGCGTTCGGCGTCCACGATCCCTGGACGGCCATTGCTACGCTTCCGTTCGCAAAATTATCCAGGATATCGGTCTCTTTCCAGGTGGTTGCCCCCTGGGTTGAGAAGCCGTGCTTCAGGGCGAGATCGGTGAAGAACTTGATGCCCTCACGCGATTTTGCGCTGTCAAGCTCGCTGGTCCATTCGCCGTTGTTTTCGGTTGCGACCTCGCCGCCCCCTCCCCAGATCCACGGGTAGGCGGACATCTCGGCGTCACCGGGAACCGGGAATGTAATCATCTCGGGGTGTGCCGCTTTGATGGCGTTTCCGACGGTGATGATGTCATCCCATGTCTTTGGTGCCTCAAGTCCCAGCTCGGTCATGATATCGGAGCGGTACATTAGCGCACGTATAGCGGTATAGAACGGCATGCCATAGAGTTCGTCTTTGTAAACGCCGGAGTCTTTCAGGCCCTCGACCATATCGTTTTCGAGGCCTGCCTTTTTTACCATGTCGTCGAGGGGGAGTAGCACTCCCGCATCGGCGTATTCTGGGGTCCAGGTGTTTCCGATCTCGGCGACGTCGGGGGTTGTTCCTCCGGCGATCGCGGTTTGGAAACGGGTTTTCGCGTCGGCCCAGGGAACCTCTTCGATCTTTACGGTTGCTCCCGTCTGCTTGGTGAACTCGTCAGAGACCTCCTTGTAGAAGTCGGTCATATCGGGTTGGGTTCCGCGCATCAACCAGACGTTGATGGTCTGGCCAGCGCCATCCTGTGCACCGTCGCTGCTGCCTGAATCGTTTGAGCTCGACGAGCATCCGCTGAGAACGAGTGCTGCGCTTGCCAGGAGCGCGATCGGGATAAAGCGTTTTTTCATTCGGGGGTCTCCTCATTGAAACGTGAGTTAGGGCTGTGTGCCTTGTGGTGTATAAGGTAAGTTTTCATCATTTGACTCATTTATGCAAATTCCTCTCAGATAAACTGAATTTTCTGCGAGAAATTTTCATTATGGTTCCTGCGATCACAAGCGTCAGGACTGCGAGGAGCCACAGATCGTTTGCCGTTCCCGTCGCTGCGAGGGTGCCACTTCGCTGGTCGCCCGAAGCCGTCAGCTTCGCGGCATCCGCGGCTGATTTGTTTGTGTTAGGAGTGAGCGGTTCGGTGGGGGTGACCGGGGTTACGGGTTTCTCCGGGTCCACCTGAGGGGCCGTTGCAAGCGCGGGGGAGCTCTCAACTGCGGCCGCATTGAGCGCGGTGACAACCCAACTAGTACTAGTGCTTCCCGCATCGAATGCTTGCGGTTTGTTGTTGTAAGCGGTCGCGTCAAACGTAAAGCTGGTTGTGCTTCCGGCCCACACCGTGTCCACCAATGTTCCGGGTGCCGCGATGATATCCGCTGCGCTTCCTTCCCCGGCGTAGATTGCGAACTCCCGAGCGGGGGCCGACGCGTCAGCCTTCCAGGTCAGCTGCTGAGTGTCTGCGTTGTAAACGGCATCAACGGGGGATGCGGCGAGTGGCGCAGAGGTGAGCTGCGGCTTTGCCGGGGTAAGGCTTGGTTGCGCGAAATAGGTTCCCTTGAGGATATCGTTTGCCTGGTCGCGGACGGCGTATTGAGCCGCCTTATCGGCAGGTACGGTTATCGAACTGCTGGGCAGCAACTCGGGGTAGCCATAGAGCATGCTTCCCTTTACGTTGGGAAGCGTCTGGTTAAACCGGATTTGGTTCGCAACCTCTTCGGGGTTCATCCAGGCGGGGTCTGATCCGCCGTTCTGAAGATGCTTGTATTGCGCGTGACCGATATAGATCTGTACGTCGGTTCCCTCGGCTGCGTCGTTCCACCACCGCGCTAGTTCTCCGTATGGTGCGAATCCTGTATCGAAAGCCCAGTAGATCTGGGGGGTCATGTAGTCGACAAGCTCGTTTTTGATCCAGCCTCTCGTGTCTGCGAAAATGCTTCCGCTGTAGCTGTTTGAAGATGAGGTTGGTGTGTTCGATCCACGAGGATCGCGAGTCTTGTGCTCCCAAATCCCGAAGGGGCTGATGCCGAGTTGCACTGCTGTGTGCGCGCTTGCGTTGTGCTCGTCAATTGTGTCTTTTACTCCGGTAACGAGCGATGTGATGTTATCGCGTCTCCATGATTCGATGCCTGCCTGCGTATCAGGGTATGCGTTACTAGCTAGACCATAGGTTTCAAAAGTCGAGCGATCCTCTTTCAGATCGCCGAAGACCTGGGTCCCCACCTTGTATGGGTAGAAATAGTCGTCGAAATGGATAGCGTCAATATCGTAGTTGGTGATGAGCTCGTTGACGGTGTCTCTGACGTGTTGCTGGGGTCCGGGCATCCCCGGATTGAGGAAAAGCTTTTCGTCAAATATCAGTACCTCGTCTGGGTGAAGGACCGCGTAGTTATTGTCGGCGAGGAGGCC
Source organism: Lysinibacter sp. (assembly GCA_040400085.1). Lineage (GTDB taxonomy): Bacteria > Actinomycetota > Actinomycetes > Actinomycetales > Microbacteriaceae > HNR. The sequence goes on from JBBAQX010000019.1 coordinate 31,907, forward strand.
GCCTTTGTTGAGGGCGCTGATGTACTCTGGGACGCTGAGCGCCCGGATTTCGGGAGCAGTGAGTTTCAGCGCTTTCACGATGCTCGTCGCATCTTTTTTGGAGAATGTGACCCTGTATGGGTTGAGCCATGCGTGATATTCCATGCCTCGCTTGTGTGTTTCCTCGACCATGTATGCCAGGGGGTCGAATCCCGGATCCTTACCCTGTGTTCCCTGCAGGAACTCTGACCAGGGCCGATTTACTGAAGGATAGAAAGAATCGAGTTGCGGGCTGACCTGGAAGAGCATGGTGTTCATATTCCAGGATTCGAAGTCGTCTAGAACCTGTGTGTAGCGGGTCTGGAAATCAGCTGCGCCGGAAACTTTGCCAAACCCGATGTTGGCGACCGTGGCAACCCAGGAACTCTTGAGTTGCCTGTTCTGCTGCTCGTAGCTCGCGGGTATTTGGACCTGTTCGCTTGAATTGGGGTACAGCATGACGGGTTTCGTCGAATCGTAGGCGTAGCCGTCGCTGGTTTTAACGTATTTGAAGAGGGGGGCTGTTGATGGTGCCGAATAGGCTCCTGCTGAGGTAAGCGCAAGGCTTCCGAGAGTGAGCGAGGCTATGGCAAGCGTCGCGAGGTGGCGTTTCATAGTGATCCGTTCCGTGCACCTGCTGCTGTGATGTCGGATGCTGTGCCAGAGCATCCGTGCTACCTGACACGTCGTTGGGGGAGCAGGTTTGTAGCTCCCTATGAAACTAATGTTCATTCAAGGATATGTCAATGAGAGATTTATTCACCTCGAGCGCGGAGGATGCGAATTTCGCTCAGGCGGCACGCCGAGAACGCCATTCGCCGCCAATGCAGGTGTGAAAGCGATACTCTAGTCAACGTGGCTGCAGTAAAAAATCCCTTTGGACAGGTAATGGTGGCTCTCGTCACCCCATTTACGAGCGACGGCGAGGTTGATTGGCCAGCTGTTGAACGTCATATCGATGATGTCATCGAAGCCGGTGCTGACGGTATCGTTGTTACTGGCACGACAGGCGAGACGTCGACGCTGACCGACCCCGAAAAGCTTAAGCTTGTCGAGGTGGGTAAGAGTGTCGCTGGCAACCGCGCCAAGATCATCACGGCCGGCGGTTCGAATGAGACCGCGCACGCTATCGAACTTTATAAGGCAAGCGAGAAGGCCGGTGCCGACGGTATTATGCCGGTCACGCCCTACTACAACAAGCCAACCCAAGCCGGAATTTTGACACATTTTCGACTGATCGCTGATGCGACCGACCTGCCTGTCATCCTGTATGACATCCCGGGGCGCACCGGAGTGCCGATTAAGTACGAGACCATCCTTCGCCTGGCAAAGCATCCCAACGTTGTTGCGATTAAGGATGCTAAGGGAGACTTTAGCGAAGTAAGCCGCGTGATTAACCAAACTGATCTCCTGTACTTCTCCGGCGATGACCCCAACGTCCTGCCGCATCTCTCCATCGGGGCGAGCGGACTCATCGGAGTCACAGCGAATATCGCGGCAGCACCTTACCGCCAAATGGTGGATGCGGTAAACCGCGGAGACTTGGCATCGGCAACCGATGCACACAAGAAGCTCGAACCGTTGGTTCGGGCAATCATGACACACGTACCGGGAACGATTGCGGCCAAATATGTGCTGCACGGCCTCGGCCGCATCGGCAGCCCGCGCGTGCGTCTTCCACTGGTCGGCCCCGAAGAGTGGGAAGCCGCGCAGATCGAGGATGACCTCGCCCTCGTGCGCGACCTGCCGGGCCTCGACCTCAGCAATTTCCGTCCTGACCGCAACGCGGCAGCTGGCGGAGCCCTACCACAGATTGCGGGAACGACCCGCTAGAAACAGGAGGACGTGTGCCTAGCAACGTCTCAGATACAACCAGCTACACCCCGGCCCCCCTCAAGGACGGCACTCTACGGGTTATCCCCGTAGGCGGCCTCGGAGAAGTCGGCCGAAACATGACAGTTTTTGAGATGAACGGCAAGCTGCTCATCGTCGACTGCGGCGTGCTCTTCCCAGAAGAGCACCAACCGGGCGTCGACCTGATCCTGCCCGACTTCTCGATCATTCGCGACCGTCTCGACGATATCGTTGCGGTCGTGCTTACCCACGGTCACGAGGACCACATCGGGGCCGTTCCCTACCTGCTCCGACTGCGAAACGACATCCCCCTCATCGGGTCGACGCTCACGCTCGCCCTCATCGAGGCCAAGCTCAAAGAACACCGCATCAAGCCTTACACCTTCACCGTAGCCGAGGGTGATATCGAGCAGCTCGGACCGTTCGGTCTCGAGTTTGTCGCGGTGAACCACTCGATTCCGGATGCTCTGGCCGTCGCGATCCGCACGGAGGCCGGGATGGTCCTCGCCACTGGTGACTTCAAGATGGATCAACTGCCGCTTGATGGCCGCCTTACCGATCTGCGTGCCTTCGCCCGCCTCGGCGAAGAGGGCATCGATCTGTTTCTCGTCGACTCAACGAACGCCGAGGTTCCCGGGTTCACCCCGCTGGAACGCGACATCGGACCGGTGCTCGACGATGTCATAGCAAAGGCACCAGGCAAGGTCGTCGTCGCGAGCTTTTCCAGTCACATCCACCGTGTTCAGCAGGTTCTTGATGCCGCCCACAATCACGGCCGCCGCGTCGTGCTCCTCGGACGCTCGATGGTGCGAAACATGGGGATTGCTGCGGAGCTTGGATACCTCAAGGTTCCCCAGGACATCCTGGTTGACCATAGGAAAACCGATGGTATCCCCGATAACAAGATTGTGTACATGGGAACGGGATCTCAGGGCGAGCCCATGGCCGTGCTGAGCCGCATGGCCAACCGCGAACACAAGGTTGAGATCGGCGAAGGCGACACCGTCATCCTCGCATCGAGCCTGATTCCCGGTAATGAAAACGCGGTCTACCGAATCATCGATCGCCTGATCAAAAACGGCGCCAACGTCGTGCACAAGGGCAACGCGAAGGTTCACGTCTCTGGGCACGCGGCTGCTGGCGAATTGTTGTACTGCTACAACATCCTCAAGCCCCGCAACGTGCTTCCCGTGCACGGGGAGTTCCGTCACCTCGATGCGAACGCCAAGCTGGCGATCAAGACGGGGATCCCCGAGGAAAATGTCATTCTCGCTCAGGACGGCACCGTCATCGACCTCGTCGACGGCGTGGCTCAGATAGTCGGCCAATACGACCTCGGATTCGTCTACGTAGACGGCTCAAGCGTCGGCCAGATCACGGAAGCGGATCTGAAGGATCGTCGGGTTCTTGGCGAGGAGGGCTTCATCTCTGTGATCGTCGTCATCGAATCGGCTACCGGCCGTGTTATTGTTGGCCCGGAGATCCACGCCAAGGGCGTCGCCGAGGGCGATAGCGTCTTCGAAGACGTCAAGCCGAAGATCGTGGCTGCCCTCGCGGAGGCTTCGCAGAACGGGGTGCGCGATCAGCACGCCCTTCAGCAAATTATGCGTCGAACCATCGGGCGCTGGGTTGCGCAGAAGTTGCGTCGCCGCGCGATGATCGTTCCGGTCGTAATCGAGTCTTAGAAATTGCGGATGCTCGTGGGTGAGGCCTGGCCTAGCCCACGAGCATCCTTTGTGTGGTGAGGGACATTCATGTCACATTTTTTGCAAGGATCAGCGTGGGGCGAGTTTCAGACAAGCCTGGGCCGAACCGTCGTCTCGGATTCCGGACAGGGCTGGAGCTATCTGGCAATTCTGGAAAAGGGAAAGATTAACTCTCGTTTGTACGCGCCGTATGGCCCCGTGCTGGAGTCGATCGATGCGCTACCCGATGCGCTCGCGTCTCTCGCTCAGAACGCCAAGGAGCTGGGGGCGGCGTTTATTCGCGTCGAGCCCCTTGTCGCTGGGTACGACAGTGCCGGCTACGACAGTGCCGGTACAGGTGCCGCAGAGCTTGATAATGCTGTCATTGTGGCGCTCGAAGCAGCAGGCCTGCGCCGAACCAATCGTGTTCAGCCGGAACAGACCTGGCGAATCGATCTGAGCCAAACCGAGGACGACATCCTGATGGGGATGTCCAAAACCGGCAGGAACCTCTATCGCAACTACGCCAAAAAGGGTCTGTCTATTCGCTCTAGCAGCGACCCTTCCGACGTTGATGTCCTGCTCAAGCTGATGAAGGGTGTCGCTGAGCAGGCCGGAATCACGCAGCATCCCGATAGCTACTTCCACGCACAGGTTTCTGCCCTTCTTCCCGGTGGGCACGGTCGCCTGTATTTCGTTGATTTCGAGGGGGAGCCTATCGCAGCATCCCTTGTTTATGACGACAGCGAGCGCCGCTATTACGCTCACGCCGCCGCTGATTACGAGCATCGCCGTTTACATCCCGGGAACGTCTTGGTGACCCAAATGATGATGGATGCTCATGAGCTAGGTAAGGCAGAGTTCGACTTCTACGGGGTTGCTCCTGCCGACGAACCTGAACACGCCTGGGCGGGGTTCAGCAAGTTTAAGCGCTCCTTCGGCGGGTACGATCACCACTTCGCGGGCGCGTGGGAGATGCCTGTCAATAAGCTGGGGTACTCGATGTATCGGATGCTGCGGCGCGTAACCGGGTAGCCTCCATATACCCCGAGAAGTCGCGGAATTTCCACACGCCGAGCCTCTAAACGGCTTGTGTCGGACGTGACCTGTATTCTGTCACGCATGGCCACAAAACCAACGTCCTCTGGGCGATCAGCGTCATCGCGCGGATCGTCGGACAAGACCCCCGCGACTAAGAAGACCCCGCGGACATCCTCGGCGACGGCAAAAACGACCGCTTTCGTTGCGGAGGAGACCCCCGGCATCCTCTCGCGAATGTGGTTGGCAACGGCTCACGGCATCGGGGGGCTCTGCCGCGCGTTTCGGGTCGAGCGGATGGATCCTGAGGAACGCCGCGACGGTATACCTCTTTTGCTAATTGTTCTGGCAATCGCCGGCGCTATTATCGAGTGGTTTCTCGTGGGGAACGCGGTCGCCCTGCAGATCGACGCGTGGAGCTTCGGCGGGCTCTTCGGGCGCGTTGCGTTTGGCCTTCCCGTCGTTATGGTTTTTTTCGCCCTGTGGCTGTTTAATAACCCCAGCAGCGTCCACGATAACCGCAGAATTGCGATCGGTATTGCCCTGATGCTGCTCAGCGTTTCGGGGCTGTGCCATCTCTTCGGCGGGCAACCTGCGCCGAGCGAGGGAATGCTCAAACTTGCCTCCGCCGGCGGGCTTCTGGGGTGGATGATCGCGGCACCTCTTATCGCCGTCATCACCGGTATCGGTGCGGGCGTCGTCATTATTCTTCTTCTGGTCTTGTCGCTATTCATCGTCACGAAGACCCCGCCCAATCGCGTAGCACAGCGGGTTCGTGAGGCTTATTCATACCTTTTTGGCACTATTCCCGATGACGAGAATCAGGCAGCGTCTGATTTGCCGGAGGCGTCTCAGAAAAAGACAGCGGCTGAGAAACGAGCGGAGAAGAAATCGTCCGCGGCTTCGGGCGATACTGAACTGACCGATTTCTTTGACGTGGAATCTGAGACGCCTGCCGGCGGTGAGTTGCCGTGGTGGAGACGAAATTCGAGCCAGCGCGAGGAAGATCCGGATTACGATCCGTCAACGGTCGCGGAAGCAGTGACCGACGTTCTCGGTGCGGCTGGCACGGGAGCCAAGGGGTTTGACTCGGCTCTCGAACAGGAAACAACCGTTCTTGGTGTGGGCCCTGACGGTTATCCGACGGATGTGCTGAACGATCTCGAACGGGCGGAAGAGTCCCTGAGCGCCCAGAATATTCTCGGATCCGCGTCCGGTTTGGGAGATGATACGGGCCAAACCTCTTTCGACGGTATCGAACCGGTGAGCGACGAACCTATTCCGCGCCCTCTGATGGCTGTCGATGCGGACTCCAGCATCGATGCCGTCCCAGCCGAGCAACGAGAGTATACGCTTCCGTCCCCGTCTTCGTTGGAGCTAGGAACTCCCTCAAAGGCTCGATCCCAGGCAAACGACGACATCGTCGCCTCGATCACCTCCGTGCTTGCCCAATTCAAGGTTGATGCTGCGGTGACCGGTTTCTCCCGGGGGCCAACAGTGACCCGATACGAGATTGAGCTCGGACCTGGTGTCAAAGTTGAGCGGGTTACCGCGCTGAGCAAGAACCTGTCTTACGCGGTCGCGAGCAACGAGGTGCGCATCCTCTCGCCCATCCCAGGCAAGAGCGCGATCGGGGTCGAGATTCCGAATACCGACCGCGAGACTGTCTCTCTTGGAGATGTGCTGCGCTCTCCCATCGCGACGAAAAGCACGCATCCCCTCACTATCGGAGTTGGGAAAGACGTCGAGGGCGGATTCGTCGTTGCCAACCTTGCCAAGATGCCCCACCTTTTGGTTGCAGGTTCCACCGGATCCGGTAAGTCGAGCTTTATTAACTCGATGGTTACCAGCCTTCTCATGAAGTCAACGCCGGCCGACGTGCGCATGGTTCTTGTCGACCCCAAGAGGGTTGAGCTCACCGCGTATCAGGGGGTTCCCCACCTGATAACGCCCATCATCACCAATCCCAAGAAGGCGGCGGAGGCGCTGCAATGGGTGGTGAAAGAGATGGATATGCGCTACGACGACCTCCAAAGCTTCGGGTTCAGGCATATCGATGATTTCAACTCTGCCGTGCGAAAGGGCGAGCTCGTTCTGCCCCCGGGAAGTGAGCGCAAGCTCAAACCGTACCCGTACCTCCTTGTCGTCGTGGACGAGCTCGCCGACCTCATGATGGTGGCCCCTCGCGATGTGGAAGACTCCATCGTGCGTATCACTCAGCTTGCGCGTGCAGCCGGAATCCATCTGGTTCTTGCTACCCAGCGGCCTAGCGTCGACGTTGTCACCGGACTGATCAAGGCAAACGTTCCGAGCCGGCTCGCATTTGCAGTGGCGAGCGTCACCGACTCCCGCGTCATTCTTGACCAACCAGGCGCCGATAAACTTATCGGCCAGGGCGACGGGCTCTTCCTGCCGATGGGGGAGTCGAAGGCCATGCGCGTCCAGGGTGCCTGGGTCAGCGAAGAAGAAATCGAACGAGTCGTGCGGCATGTGAAGGGCCAGGCCATTCCCGAGTACCGCCAGGATGTTGCGGCTGCGTCGGTCAGGAAAGACATCGATTCGGATATCGGGGATGACCTCGAAGTGCTTCTCGCCGCTGCCGAACTGGTGATTTCTACCCAATTCGGCTCAACCTCCATGCTTCAGCGCAAGCTCAGGGTCGGATTTGCAAAGGCGGGGCGGCTGATGGACCTGCTCGAATCGCGCGAGATCGTCGGACCCTCCGAGGGGTCGAAGGCGCGTGACGTCCTCGTGACGCAGGAAGACCTTCCCCGAGTGCTGGCCAAGCTGCGCGGGGAGGAGAGTGCTCCCGCTGCTCCTGCTGCTCCCGCCTTCGCGGCTAACCCGGAACCGGTGGCTCCTGTTCATCCTGTTGCGCCGGCTGTTACTCCCGTCGAATCTGTGTCCCCGAGCCCGGACTTCCAAGACACGGATGCCTACTCTGAGCAGGATTTTGATTTCACCCGCGCGCTCAACGTTCCGGACGCGGTCGACTACCATGACGGCGACGATGATGGCGACTCTAGCGAGGATGCCTGGAATCTCACCGGCAGGAACTAAGCCCGCTAGATTCTGCGGAAATACCGTACACTAACCCTAAAACCGAGGAGGCGATGGTGCGATTCGATCTGCCGCTCGAGCAACTGCACACGTACCGTCCTGCAATTACCGAGCCACAAGACTTCGACAGCTTTTGGGCGAATACCCTTGCTGAGGCCCGCGCCTTCAATACCCCGGTTACTATTACGCCCGTTGACACACCCTTGGCCTTGCTAGATGTCTATGACATTGTGTTTCCGGGTTTCGGCGGGCATCCCGTTCACGCCTGGTACCTGCTACCCAAAGACTGCGAGGGTGAGCTCACAACCGTAATCACATATAACGGCTACGGTGGAGGCCGCGGGCTTCCCCACGAGCGACTCGAGTGGGTGAATGCCGGCTACGCCTATCTCTTCATGGACACTCGAGGGCAGGGCAGCGGGTGGGGCTCCGGCGGTGCGACTGCCGATCCCGTCGGTTCCGGCCCAAGCACGCCCGGCTTCATGACGCAGGGGATAGAATCGCCCGAAACCTATTATTATCGCCGCGTGTACACCGACGCGGTTCGCCTGATCGATGCCGCACGTAACCTCGATAACGTGGATGCCTCACGCATTATCGTAAGCGGCAGTAGCCAGGGCGGTGGCCTCGCGATTGCCGCTGCTGGTTTATCGGATAGCGTGATAGCAGCGCTTCCCGATGTACCATTCCTGCAGCACTTCGGTCGGGCCGTGGGCCTCACGAACGAATATCCGTATCAGGAGGTCGTGACGTATCTGTCCGTGCATCGTGATCGAGTCGGGCAGTCTTTTGAAACACTGAATTACTTCGACGGTCTCCACTTTGCGGCGAGGGCCGCAATGCCGGCACTGTTCTCCACCGGTCTCCACGATGGCGTATGCCCGCCCTCGACCGTTTTCGCATCACGGAATGCGTGGGCAGGCGATGCCGACATCGAAGTCTATCCGTTCAACCAGCACGAGGGCGGGCGAGACCACCACTGGTTGCGGCAGTGCGAATGGCTGCGCGAGCGCGGGCTTGACGCTTGACGCCTGACGCCTGACCCGGGCCGGTGCTGTGTTTGGGACGGCGGGCGCAGTAGACTCGCAGTGTGTCCGCAGAATCGTTAGTCCCCGCATCCCGTCCATCGAATTTGAACGCTCCGAACATCATCACGATCGTGCGGATGCTGCTGACACCGTTCTGCATGTGGCTCGTGCTCGTGGGGGGAGGCGCGCCCGATGCTTATCGCTGGTGGGGTGCGGCACTGTTTATCTTCGCGATTGCCACCGACTGGGTAGATGGGTTTTTGGCCCGCCGGTATAACCAGGTCACGGACCTGGGTAAGCTACTCGACCCGATTGCCGACAAACTGCTCACGGGGGCTGCCCTTGTCTGCCTCTCGATTCTGGCGGAGTTGCCGTGGTGGGTAACTATCCTGATCCTTATCAGGGAGTGGGGGATCACCGTTGATCGGTTGATTCGTGCGAATAGCCATGTTGTCATCGCCGCAGCCTGGTTGGGTAAGCTCAAAACGTTTATGCAGGCGATTGCGATTTCGCTCGCGCTGCTTCCGCTGTCCTCGATCTGGGGAGACTGGGTCGAACCTGTCAATATCGTCACCATGAGCCTGGCCTTTATTCTCACCGTCGTGAGCGGGCTCGACTATGTGCGAACTGCGCTGAAGGCAGGTAAGAATGCTCGCGACTGACCCGGTTGGTGGCGTTCCTGAGTCTCTTGCCGGGCAGGTCATCCTTCTCGCGAAAATGATGGATGCGCGGATCGCGACGGCCGAATCACTTACCGGGGGACTGCTCGCTTCTGCTCTCGTGGATGTGTCGGGGGCATCTGCTGTTTTTAACGGGGGAGTGGTTACCTATAACACCGAGCTGAAGGCCAGTATCCTGGGGGTTGACGAACGGTTGCTCAGGGAGAGTGGCCCCGTTCATCCGCGGGTAGCAGAGATGATGGCTGAGGGAGTGCGCATTCGCTGCGCTGTTGGCGGTGTTCCTGCGACAATCGGTGTGGCCACGACGGGCGTCGCGGGACCGGACTCTGATGAGGCTACCGGGCAGCCCGCCGGAATTGTGTATCTAGGTGTATCAAGCGATTCTGGTACGAGACACATTGCGCTGTCACTGGTAGGGGGTCGGACAGAAATTCGGAGTCAGACGGTTGCCAATGCGCTCTTCGCGTTGTTGGATGAATTAAAAAATAACAAGAATTCAACGCATTAACACGAGTTGGGAATAAGAAATATCAAATACTGGTTACATTCGATGACACTTTCACCATTTGTACAGTGATATTGGTTAGAGTTGTCAATAGAATTATCGCAACCGTGATATTCTGAGAATTTGAATTGCTGATCTAAGGAGGGTGAACGTGGTTCTCGTACGTCAGGAAATTGGTGACGTCCTTCGTGATTTTCGCCTTCAGAAAGGTCGCACTCTGCGCCAGGTAGCCGGTGACGCTAGCGTTGCTCTAGGGTACTTGAGTGAGGTAGAGCGCGGACAGAAGGAAGCCTCGAGTGAGATTCTTGCCGCCGTGGCGGATGCTCTTGGGACTCCGCTGTCCATCATTATGAGCGAAGTCAGTGGACGTTTGGCCGTGATGGAAGGGCTGAATCCGGTTACCGGTAACAGCGTTCCCGACACGGTTCCGGCTGATCTTGTTGCCGGTTTTGATTCGGGTCTTGTTCGACGCTGAAAATAACGCAGTGGTCGGTGTGCCATGCGTTTGAGTGAGTTTCGGTTTGCAATTACCGAAGAGTTTGGGCACGGTTACGGTCAGATCGTTGTGAACGATCTCGTCGTAACGGAGCTCGGTAGCCGTACTGTGAATCAGGCGATCGATGCTGGTGTGGCAGTCGATGATGTGTGGTTGGCTTTGTGTCGCGAGATGGATGTTCCACCGGAGCGTTGGCATGGCAGAGGCCGCCCAAAGAAGTAGACAGATCAGAGCGATGAGCGCCTGTACTCCTATCCGGGTACGGGCGCTGTCGTGTTTTGGTTGGGTCTTGCCCTGATCTTGATTTAGGCCTGGCTTGTTCCGTTCGGCACACCGGATCTGATGGGCCGAACGGAACAAGCCAGGCCCAAACGTTTCATGTGGGAGAAGACGATTTCTTGCCCTTGTGGTTGCTGATGGTTCTGTTTTGTGTTCGACACGCGCGCGGTGGATTCGAATATGTGTTCTATGAGTGATAGTCTCCTCAACAGGGCGAATTTATCCCCGTTATATATGTATTGTCAGGTTCATCGATTCAGTGTCGGTGGTTGGGTTTACGGTTTGTAACTAGGACGAATGATCGCCAACGCCTTGTCGTTAGCTCGCAGAAAATTTCCGGTTTTCTGTATGCGCGGCAGCCTGTGGGCACAACATTTGCGACACCCGTCGCCCGTAACAATAAGGAGAACATCATGGCTTCAGCAACAGATCGCGAGAAGGCTCTCGAAACAGCTCTCGCGCAGATTGATCGTCAATTCGGTAAGGGCTCAGTGATGCGCCTCGGCAGTGACGAACGGGCGCCGGTAGAGGTGATTCCCACCGGTTCGATTGCGTTGGATGTCGCGCTCGGCATTGGCGGGCTGCCTCGCGGTCGCATCATCGAGATTTACGGGCCCGAATCTTCGGGTAAAACTACTCTTACTTTGCATGCGATTGCGAATGCTCAGCGTGCCGGAGGAATCGCCGCGTTCATCGACGCCGAGCATGCGCTCGACCCTGAATACGCAAAGAAGCTTGGTGTCGATATCGATGCCCTACTCGTATCTCAGCCGGATACGGGTGAGCAAGCCCTTGAAATTGCGGATATGCTCGTGCGCTCGGGGTCGATTGACCTCATCGTGATCGACTCGGTGGCCGCGCTTGTGCCTCGTGCCGAGATCGAGGGAGATATGGGGGACTCGCACGTTGGTCTCCAGGCCCGACTCATGTCACAGGCCCTGCGTAAGCTCACCGGTGGTCTTAACCAGACGAAGACTACGATGATCTTCATCAACCAGCTGCGCGAAAAAATTGGTGTCTTCTTCGGTAGCCCGGAGACAACCGCCGGCGGAAAGGCCCTCAAATTCTATGCTTCGGTTCGGCTTGATATCCGTCGCATCGAAACCCTCAAGGAGGGTACGGATGCGGTCGGTAACCGTACCCGCGTTAAGGTCGTGAAGAACAAGATGGCTCCGCCCTTCAAGCAGGCCGAATTTGACATCTTATACGGCGTGGGAATCTCCCGCGAGGGAAGCCTCATCGACTTTGGTGTCGAACACGAAATCGTCAAGAAGAGCGGCTCGTGGTACACCTACGACGGTGATCAGCTGGGTCAGGGTAAGGAAAATGCCCGCCGCTTGCTCATCGAAAACGCCTCGATCGCCAATGAAATTGAAGCCAAGATTAAGGCAAAACTAGGAATAGGCGAGGCAGCGGCCGAGTCCGAGGCGGCAGCCGATGCTCCCGTTCCGTTGGAAAAGAAGGTAGCGGCTAAGCGGGGAGCTTAGAGCTAGCTGATTACTCACCCCATCAGACGAGGCCGGGAAGATTTCTCGCTCCGGCCTCGTCTGAGACGTACCCAAAACTACCCGATTCAGATGAATAGAGGACACCATCATGGCCGTTCGTTTTGAACCCAGCACCGCATCATCGGAGCGTGCCGACAAAGAGCCGATAGCTGTCGTCACCGACTTTCGGTCCCGCAAGAAGCTCGGGCGGGCAGAGTTGGGTTCCTCTTCCTCGAAGGCCGCCGACCTCAATTCAGATCTGGGAGAACCCGAAAAGTCTGTAGCGCTGACCCCGTCCGAGATCGAAGATCGGGCGCTATCCAAGCTAGCGCGCAAGGCGCTATCCGAGAGAGAAATTCGTGGAATCATGATTTCGGATGGGGCTGACGAGAGCGTTGCAGAGGACCTGCTCGAAGAATTTCGGCGTAAAGGATACGTCGATGACCTCAAACTTGCCGAGGACCTGGTCGAATCGCTCATGCGCCGCAAGAAACAGGGCCCGGCAGTCATTCGTCGGGAGCTCTCTCAGCGGGGCATCCAGGAAAGCGCTATGAGGGAGGCCCTTGACGAGGTCGACGAAGACGACGAACTGAGACTCGTCATCGATGCAGCAGAGGACCGGATTCGCCGAATGGGTACCCTCACCCGAACCGTAGCAGAACGACGTCTAACCGGTTATCTTCAGCGCAGAGGATACAACGCTGGACATATACGAATAGCTGTCGACAAAGCACTTGGCGGCGAAAGTAGCGGCGGACACGGCGGAGGCTCGTCCGTTAAATTTCGATAGGTCGTTACAGGTCTGAGGCATCAGGAACGTAGCGTAAAATGAAATCCATGACCCTGGTAGAGACTCCCACCGTAATAACGCCGTCTTCAGCGGCTGTAGGACGCGACGGCCAACCTCGCACCTATACGGTACGCACCTATGGTTGCCAGATGAACGTTCACGACTCCGAACGGCTCAGCGGATCGATGGAGGCAGCCGGCTACGTGCCCTCGGCCGGTGAGATTGCGGATGTCGTGGTCATCAACACCTGCGCAGTACGCGAAAACGCTGACAACAAACTCTACGGAAACCTCGGCTACCTAGCCAGCGTCAAGCGCAAAAACGAGGGAATGCAGATCGCGGTTGGCGGCTGTCTGGCACAAAAAGACAAGACAACCATTCTCAAGAAAGCACCGTGGGTCGACGTGGTTTTCGGCACGCACAACATGGGTTCACTGCCGAATCTGCTTGAACGTGCCCGCCACAACGACGAGGCACAGGTAGAAATTCTCGAATCCCTCGAGACCTTCCCATCGACCCTTCCCACCAAGCGCGACTCCAGCTATAGCGGCTGGGTCTCAATCTCCGTTGGCTGCAATAACACCTGCACGTTCTGCATCGTCCCCTCCCTCCGTGGTAAAGAAAAGGACCGCCGTCCGGGCGAGATCCTCGCAGAGGTTCAATCTCTCGTAGACGATGGGGCAATCGAGGTTACCCTCCTCGGGCAAAACGTCAACACCTACGGGGTAGAGTTTGGAAACAAGGGTGCCTTCGCCGAACTCCTGCGCGCCTGCGGGCAGATCGAGGGCCTCGAACGGGTTCGCTTCACCAGCCCTCACCCTGCAGCCTTCACTGACGACGTGATCCTAGCGATGGCCGAGACGCCCAACGTGATGCCGCAGCTACACATGCCGCTGCAATCGGGTTCCGACAGCATCCTGAAATCGATGCGACGTTCCTACCGGTCAAAGAAATTTTTGGGCATTCTGGAGCGGGTTCGCGAATTGATTCCGGATGCCGCGATCAGCACCGACATCATCGTCGGCTTCCCGGGCGAAACGGAAGAAGACTTCCTCGAGACGATGCGCGTAGTTGAAGAATCCCGCTTCGCCACGGCATTCACCTTTCAATACTCGATCCGCCCCGGCACACCCGCGGCGACGATGCCCGAGCAGATCCCCAAAGAGGTCGTCCAGGAACGATACGAGAGGCTCGCGGCCCTCCAAGATCGGATAGCGCTCGAAGAAAACCAGAAGCAGATCGGGCGAATCGCGCACGTGCTGGTGTCCAACAACGATGGACGCAAAGATGCCGACACCCAGAGAATGTCTGGCCGAGCCGAGGACTCGCGGCTGGTGCACTTCGACGTTCCTGAGGCCGGACCGGTTCCGCGGCCAGGCGACGTCGTGAGCGTGGTTATCACGCAGGCAGCGCCGTTCCACCTGGTGGCAGAGGCTCCTGAGGATTCAATGCTTGCAATCCGTCGCACTCGTGCGGGGGATGCCTGGGACAGGGATCAGGCGGATTCTTGCGGCGTCCCCACCTCGGTTGGCGCAACCAGCGTGAGCGGTAAGGCGCTGGTAAACCTCGGCCTGCCAACGCTCAGGACTCCGTGAGCGCACCCACGCTCCACGTCATCGTCGGATCGACTGGTACCGGCAAAAGCGCGTTATCGCTTGATGTCGCCGAGAGGATGATTACCGAGGGTCGGTCCGCGGAGATCGTGAACGCCGACTCGATGCAGTTTTATCGCGGTATGGATATCGGCACGGCGAAACTTGCCCCCGAGGAACGACGAGGGATCAGGCATCACCACTTTGACACCCTCGAGGTGACCGAAGAATCGACGGTGGCGGCTTATCAGGAGTCGGCGCGGGCATCCATTCTCGAGATCGTCGGCAGGGGAGCCGTGCCAATCCTCGTCGGAGGGTCCGGGCTGTACGTGTCGTCGGTGATCTTCGACTTCGAGTTTCCGGCACGCGACCAGAAAGTGCGCGACCGCCTGGAGCGGGAGCTTGAGGAACGCGGGGCGGCATCCCTCCATCGACGCCTGATCGAACTCGATCCCGTGGCCGCGACCAATATTGGCAAGGAAAATCTGCGCAGGGTGGTGCGGGCGCTTGAGGTGATCGAGATCACCGGAAAGCCGTTCAGTGCGTCGCTACCAGAGGAGCCTAAACCGTGGATGCCGCTCAATATTGTGGCACTGCGCGACGACCGTGCCGACCTGGTCGCGCGCCTCGACCGCAGGGTTGAGGATATGTGGACCACGGGCCTTCTTGAGGAGGTAGAGTCGCTTATTCCCCTGGGTATCGAACTGGGTGTGACGGCGAGCCGCGCAATTGGGTATGCGCAGGCACTCGGTCATATTCGTGGCGAGCTCAGCCGGGACGAGGCAGTTACGCTCACCCAAAACCTGACCCGCAAGTATTCGCGCCGCCAGGTGAGCTGGTTTAAACGCTATCCAGGGCTCACGTGGGTGGATGCTACTGATCCTCTTCGCGTTGAGCGCGCCGTTGCCGGGTTGGCATCATAAATCCAACGCGGCTGCGCGTCTGTCGATAACTTTCAGCGAGGCTATGGATAGCCAATCGCGATTTGGTCGGTGCATTTGCCTAGGCCAGAAATGTCGTTTCCTTCAGCTGCTCTCAGGATTCTTGTGGTGATTTATCAACTATTCCTGTTTGTTATTCAACATTATTGAACATTTTGTAGTAGCATTCACGGTATGAATAGCCCCCGGTCGCGCGAAGGAGAAACCTTATCCATGGACAACGTGACAGGACACGTTGCCCAGAGCCGCGAGCGTGCCGTCATCATCGGGGCTGCCGGGGATATTGGGGCCGCGGTGACGCGGCACTTCGCCCCCGGACGTCACCTGTTACTCATCGATGTGCGTGCCGACAGGCTCGAGACGCAGGCTGAGATGCTGTACCGAGAGCTGCAGGATGTCGAGCTCACGATCGTTGAAGCATCTGTCGATGACAGGGATGCGCTGGTGCGCCATATCGAGGAGTTTGCGGCGGGAGGTCCCGTCGATTTTGCGGTGAACTGCGCCGGCGTGTCATTCGATGGCACGGTTGAGCTGCCCGAGGAACAATTCGACGCGATGTTGGCGGTCAACCTTCGGGGCAGCGTCAATGTCGCGACCGCGCTCATCCCTCATTGGTTGAACAACAACGCAGGCACCCTGCTCACTGTTGTCTCTCAGTCCGGCCTGCGTGCAAGGCCCCAACTCGGCGGTTATGCGGCCTCGAAATTCGGTTTTGTCGGCTTCAACGAGGCGCTGCACCGGGAATTGGCGGGCACCGGGGTTCGTTCGATGACGATCTGCCCCGGCATGGTCAATACCGTTATGACGCAGGATGAGGGCCTCATCGATAGTGCGGACATGATCCAACCGCATGACATAGCGCTCGCCGCCGACTTTCTTCGCGGCCTCAGCCCAGGGTGCACAGTGCAAAACTTCGTCATGCACTGCGTCGAACAGGCCGCCGTCCGTCAATAAAAGCATCACAACACACCACAACAAAGGAGTTCCCGTGCCCAACAATCTCACCCTTGACGCCGCCGATACGCGCCACGCCATAACAGCTCAATACAACAGTGCCGTGCGTCCCGGCTTCGTTGACGCCATCGAGCCTTTGGGCATCGACGTAATTTTTCATCGGGCCGCTGGCGCTCACCTGTACTTTCACAACGATGACAATGCCGAGGAGCAGGTTCTTGACCTCGTCGGCGGTTACGGTTCCAACCTGCTTGGCCACAATCATCCTCGCCTGGTTGAGGCAGCTGGCCGTATGCTTGCCAGCCAGATGCCTGTGCACGCGCAGCGATCAATCCGCCCCTATGCTGCGGAGCTCAGTCGCCGTCTCAACGAGAAATTACATGCCGAGACGGGCCAAGATTATGTGTATTCTTTCGGCAACGGCGGTGCTGAGGCCAACGAAATCGCTATCAAACATGCGCTGTACGAACGGCAACTCCTGCTGGAGACAGCCAACAAGAATACGGAGCAACTCAGTGACGAGCAGCGCCTTCACAATGAAAAGGTGCTGGCTCTTCCGTTGATTATCGTTGCGGTCAGCGATGGCTTTCACGGCAAGTCTGTAGCAGCACTCGCCGCCTCCTTCAGCGACGGCATCAAGCCGGGCACCCTGGCTCCCTGGATCCCAACGTCCTATCTCCCACATAATGATCTGGATGCCGTTCATCGCCTCCTCGAGTCCCACACGCATGATCTGTGGAGCGTCACCCCCGATGGTGTCAGCCGTGTTCCGTACTCGCCGGTGGTGGCGCTTTTGTGTGAGCCCATCATTGGCGACGGCGGCGTTATTGAGGTTTCCGACGAATTTCTCCGTGAAATCAGGGCCTGGACCAGGTCGACGGGTGTGCCGTTGGTCTTCGATGAGATTCAGTCCGGTTCCGGACGTACCGGAACCTATCTTGCGTCGACGGCCGCCGGTGTGAGCGCCGACTATTACACGCTGTCGAAATCCCTGAGCGGTGGATTGGGCAAGGTCTCGATCTGCGCGGTAGCCAGTTCCCGGTTTCATCCCACGTTCGCGCTCGTCCACTCGTCCACGTATAACGAGGATGATTTTTCGTGCGCATTGGCGATCACCGCGATCAACGTCTGCGAAGAAGAGGGCCTGTACGAGCGGGTCAATACAATCGGCGAGCGATATCTTGAGGGCCTGCGTGAAATTCAGGCCCGGCATCCTCATCTCGTGGCAGACGTTCGTGGCCGCGGATTGATGCTGGGGATCGAGTGGACGGATGCGGCGGCTGCTGTCCTTCCCGGCCTTCACCTGTCGCAGCAGATCGAGAGCTACCTCTTCACCCAGTATCGGGTGCGTGTAGGTACGGCCATTTCGAGTCCAAGGATAACGCGACTTGCTCCGCCGGCGATCATCGAGGACCGTGATATCCAGCACAGTCTCGACGCGTTGGAAGCCGTGTGTGCCTGGCTGGACCGGCGATGAGCGTCGCCGTCGTTATCGGAGCGGCCGGCGAAATGGGAACCGCGATCGCCACCGACATCGTTGGCCGCTACGACACCACGGTTCTGGTCGGACGCCGTCCCGAACCCCTTGCCGCACTTGCCGTCGAGCTGCACAACGCATCCGGTCGTTCGGTCGTCCCGCTGTGCTCGGACGTTCGTAACACCGATGAAATCGTAGCCGGGCTGAAAGAACGTCAGCTGTGGGATGATGTCGAGCTCGTGGTTAATGCCGCAGGAATTACTCACTACGGCACCCATGACATCGACGAGTCCAGGCTCCGCGAAATGATCGATGTAAATCTTGTCGCCCCCATCACCCTGCATAACGCGATCCTGCCGCTCTTTGTCGAGCGCAACAGGGGAACGTCGATCCATGTGTTGTCAATGTCAGCACTTAAGCCACGGCCTCATTTGGGAGCGTACGCTGCGACGCAAATGGGATTGCGTGGGTATCTGACTGCCGTGCAGGAGAGCTTGGGCACGAGCCCTGTACGTGTTACCTCGATCAACCCAGGATTCGTCAATACCCGATTGACCACATCAACGATCACCGATGTGCAGCCGGAACAGATGATTCAGCTCAGCGATATTACAGCGACGGTGCGTTTTATTCTTGACGCTCCGCCCGCCGTGCGGTTTTCGGAAATTCCCCTGGAGTGCACCTCTCAGATCAATCGCGTCGACCCGCTCTTGCAACTGTGATTACGGATGCTTGCCCCATCACTATCTCCAGGGCTGCTTGCCGTTAGACTTAACGGATGACGATTACCCTCAACTTTGTCAAAGGCCACGGTACGGGCAACGACTTCGTGTTGTTTGCGGACCCGGACGGCACTACTCGGCTCACGCCCCAGCAGATCGCGTGGCTGTGCGACCGGCACTTTGGGGTTGGGGCAGACGGGTTGATCCGTGCCGTGCGCTCCGAGAACATCGATGCCGGTGCGGCCTCGCTTGAGGAAGACAGCGCTGCTGAGTGGTTTATGGACTACTGGAACGCAGACGGTTCCCTGTCGGAGATGTGTGGGAACGGAGTTCGCGTTTTCGCGCATTTCTTGCTGACGGAAGGTCTGGCGACCTGCGAACCCGGGGAAACCCTGGTGGTGGGAACCCGCGCGGGTGTGAAGGATATTCAGAAAAACCGTACCGGGTACCAGGTGGATATGGGGCGGTGGAAACTCGACGGTGGCGAACCGCTCGTGCGGGCTCGAGAGCTTCCGATCGCCCGCCCCGGCCTTGGCATCAACGTTGGCAACCCGCACGTTGTGGTGGCCCTGTCCAGCGTCGAGGAACTCGAGGGAATCGACCTGGCCTACATCCCGCAGCTCGAACCGCCAGCCGAACACGGTGCCAACGTAGAGTTTGTCGTGCCAGAGGAACCAATGATCGCCGATGGCGTCGGACAGATCAGGATGCGCGTGCACGAGCGCGGCAGCGGCGAGACCCTATCCTGTGGAACGGGTGCAGTCGCCGCCGCCCTAGCGATCCGCCACTGGGCGGGTGCAAACGCTCCGCACCACTGGCGCGTTGATGTTCCTGGTGGGCGAGTTGCCGTACGCATGTTTCCGACGGAAGAGGGCGAGCACGTATCCCTCTCCGGCCCTGCCGAGCTTGTGTTTCGGGGGACGGTTACCGTTCCCTAACCGACAGCGATATACTAACCCTGCCGAAACGGTTCAAGCTCAGCGGCAAACTCCGGCGAGACCAACGCGTGGATGAGCGTGCCACCCTCGTCGTAGCTGGTCTCGAGTACCCGGTGCGACTCGTGCAGCGTCGCGACCAGATCGCCGCGGTTGAACGGCACAAGGGCGGTCAGGTCGATCGCAGGGTCCGGCAGCCGGGCGTCGATCGCCGCAAGCAGCTCCTCGATACCCTCGCCCGTCCGGGCGGACACGAACAAGGCGCCCGATTCGAGGCCGCGCAGCACGGCTTTGTCGTCCGTACTGATCAGGTCGCTCTTGTTGAAGACCACGAGCTCCTGAACGCCGCGGGCGCCGGCCTCGCCGAGTACGTCGCGGACGGTAGAAATCTGGCTTGCGGGATCGGGGTGCGAGGCATCCACCACGTGAACAATAAGGTCGGCGTCGCGCGCCTCCTCGAACGTCGATTGGAACGCCTCCACCAGCTGATGAGGAAGGTTGCGCACAAACCCGACGGTGTCGGTCAGCGTGTATTCGCGCCCGTCGGCGGTCTGCGTGCGGCGCACCGTGGAGTCAAGCGTCGCAAAGAGCGCGTTCTCGACGAGCAGCCCCGCGCTCGTGATGCGGTTCAGCAGGCTCGACTTGCCCGCGTTCGTGTAGCCGACAATCGTGGCGGAGGGAACCGAGTTGCGCTTGCGATTCGCCCTCTTGGCCTCACGCGCTGGCGCCATCGCCGCGATCTGCTTGCGCAGCTTCGACATGCGGATGTGGATCCGGCGGCGGTCAAGCTCAATCTTGGTCTCACCCGGCCCGCGGGACCCCATCCCGGCCCCGGCGCTACCGACCTGGCCGCCGGCCTGGCGTGACATCGACTCGCCCCATCCGCGCAGGCGGGGGAGCAGGTACTCGAGCTGGGCCAGCTCAACCTGGGCCTTGCCCTCGCGGCTCTTCGCGTGCTGGCTAAAAATATCCAGGATCACGGCGGTGCGGTCGATCACCTTCACCTTGACCACATCCTCCAGCGCGCGCCGCTGGCTGGGAGAGAGCTCGCTATCCGCGATCACCGTATCCGCGCCCAGCGAGGCCACGAGGTCGCGCAAGTCGTTGGCCTTACCCTTGCCCAGGTACGTGGCGGGATCGGGGTAGGGGCGTCGCTGGAGCAGCCCATCGAGGACGACGGCCCCCGCGGTCTCGGCCAGCGCCGCCAGCTCGTGCATCGAGTTCTCGGCATCCGTCTGCGAACCCTGGGAATACACGCCAATAAGCACGACATTCTCGAGCCGCAGCTGTCGATACTCGACCTCTGTGACATCGTCGAGCTCCGTCGAGAGGCCAACGACGCGCCGGAGCGCGCTTCTCTCCTCGCGTTCAAGCTGATCCCCATCGGACGAGCCGCTCACATGGCGGTCATCGCTTCGGTCGAGGGCCTGAGCCGCGCCATCGCGGAAAAGACTGAAACCTGAGGAAGCCGCCTCGGCGGCGTGGAGAACGCGTTCAATATTGTCGGAACCCGTGGTTGACGTTTCATCGCTATTAGTCATATACCAATAAGGATACCCTTTGCGGTGCCGTCCTGGGAAGTCTGGGATACTAAAACCTATGGCCGGAGATCACTATTTCAGCGCGGCTCCCGGAAGCGACTTTACGCCGAAGAAGATATCGGTTCAGTTGGCGGGGGAAGCACGCGACATAACAACAGCTGGCGGGGTCTTTAGTCCCGACCATATTGACCAGGGAACCCAGGTGCTGCTGAACTACGCACCGGAACCACCGGCATCCGGTAATTTACTTGATCTGGGATGCGGGTGGGGACCAATCAGCCTCACTCTCGCGCTCGAATCGCCCGAGAGTACCGTGTGGGCCGTCGACGTTAACGATAGGGCGCTCGAGCTTGTCCGCCGGAACGCGGCCGACCTCGGCATCACCAATATCCGCGCCGTACACCCGGACGAGGTGCCCGACGACATCCGCTTCGACACGATCTGGTCGAACCCTCCCATCCGCGTGGGCAAGAGCGTGCTTCACGAGATGCTGCTCACCTGGCTGCCCCGGATGAAGGAGCAGACAGACGCGTACCTCGTGGTGCAGCGTAACCTCGGCTCCGATTCTCTGCATCGCTGGATGGATGCCGAACTCCCCACAGATTTCGAGGTCGCCAGGCACGCCATCAGCAAGGGATTTCGGGTGCTGCGCGTAACCCGCTCGGCGTAGGGGTGTGCGTGAGCCACGACGCACCTACCTGGCCGCGTGTGGCACAGCGTCACACAGTGTCACACAGCGCGTTTCGTCTGGAAATGTGTCTCGCTCTGCTGCTAGTCTCCTAGGTATATTCCGCTTCAGCGGTACGTATTAATACCCCTGGAGGCGTTAGTGAATCTTCGAACCGAGCCGGTCGGATCGTTGCCGCGTCCAGCACGATTGCAGAGCGCACTGATCGATTTTGACAGCGGACTCATCGAAGAGCCGGAACTCCGGGCCGAGCAAGACGCTGCTGTCGCTGACTCGCTCGCACGGTTCGCGCAGACGGGCTCGCCGATTATCTCGGATGGCGAGCAGCGGGCGTCAAGTTTTGCTACGTATCCATTCGCGGACACCCTGGGCGGCTTCAGCCTCGCCGATAATCTGTCGCTGGACGGGCAGTATTTCGCGATCTTCGAGGACGGGCATCACCGCCAGCTTCCTCGGCTTACCGGCGGCCCGTTTCGGTACACCGGCCACGCGGCGCGCAACGTCGAGGCTGCCAGGCCCCTGACCGCGCTGCCGCTGAAACAGGCCGTGATCGCGCCTTCGATGCTGTCGCTGTTGTACCCGCTCGATGGTCAGCTTGACGGATACTCGCGGAACGAGTTCCTGGACGACCTGGTCGACGAGTGCGAGAACGATATCCGCCTGTGCTTCGCGGCGGGGGCCGAGCGGGTATCGCTCGACTTCACGGAGGGGCGTCTGGCCCTTCGGAACGATTCGCGCAATCCGTGGACCGGCCGCGCGCTTCTCGGTGAGTTCATCGAGCTCAATAACCGCGTCTTCGACCGTTTCTCCCGCGAGGAACGGGCCAACATCGGGCTGCACACCTGCCCGGGCAGCGATCTCGATTCCGCGCATAGCGCCGATGTTGACTACGCGCAGCTGCTGCCCGAGTTGTTCCAGCTCAACGCCGGTTATTTCCTGGTGCAGCTCGCGAGCGAGCCGGATAGGGAACGAATCTATCGGCTGATCGGCGAAACCCTCCGCGCCGAGGCCGACGGCATCGAGCAGCAGGTGTTGATCGGTGTGATTGACCCGAAAACCCCGCGAGTAGAGTCTCCGGAAGAGGTGCGAGACCAGCTGGTCTCCGCCGCCCGCTACATCCCGGCGGAGCGCCTCGGATCGACGGACGATTGCGGATTCTCGCCCTTCAGCATCGACGATAAACCGCAGCATGCGTCGCCCGACGCGGCCCGCGACATCGCCTTCGCGAAAATCACCTCCAGGGTCGAAGGCACCGGCTTGGCCTCAGCTATCCTCGGGGGTTCGTAATGTCCGTACCCTTTTCGTTCGAGGTCTTCCCCGCCCGGAGCAGCGCCGCCGCCCTCTCCCTCGGGCATACCGTGCAGCACCTGGCCGCGGCAGGCCCCTCCTTCATCTCCGTGACCTACGGCGCAAACGGGTCCAGTAGGGGAGCCTCGCTCGACCTCCTCAGCTATATCCGCCAGCACACGAGCGCGCGTCCCATTGCGCACCTCACCTCGATCGGCTCCACCCGGGCAGAGGTGGAACAGCTCGTGCGCGACCTACTGCACGCGGAAATCTACGACTTCCTCGCCCTGCGCGGCGACCCCCCACGCGGGGTGGCAGAGGCGGACGTGGAACTCGGGGAGGTGCGGGACACAGTTGAATTGATCGGAATCATCCGCTCGGTTATCGATCACGAAACGGATGCCGGTCGCGCCATCCCGCACCCCGGCGGCGAGGTCTGCATCGCGGCGTTCCCGAACGGGCATCCCCGCGCGAAGACCCCGCGCGACGATATTGACGCGCTCCTCGCGAAGCAGGAGGCAGGGGCGGCGTTCGGGATTACCCAGCTGTTCTTCTACGCTGATGATTACCTGAACCACGTGAGTGAGGCGCGCGAGGCCGGGGTGCACATCCCGATCCTACCCGGCCTGATGCCCGTCTCGACCTCGGCGCAGCTGCTGAAAGTTGCCGAGCTAGCCGATCAGGAAGCTCCCGCCGATCTGCTCGCGGAGCTCACGGCGGCCGGTGGATACGCGCCAGAGTGCGGCGTGGCCCACACCGCTAGGCTGGCAACAGAGCTTCTCGGCGCAGGGGCCCCCGGAATTCACCTGTACACGTTCAACCGACACCAATCTTCGCTCTCGGTCCTTCGGGAACTTGGGCTACTCGCCAACCACCCATTTGAAAAGGAACTCGTATGACGACACCAGCCCCCTTCCCCACCGGCACTATTCTGGGTTACCCCCGCATTGGGCGCCGCCGCGAGCTCAAGCGCGCGATTGAGTCCTTCTGGAAGGGCACCATCGATGTTGCCGAGCTCGAGAACATCACCGCGCAGCTCCGCGCCGATACCCGCGACCGCCTGGCCTCGCTCGGGCTCGACCCGGCAGGCTCCGCAATCCCCGAGTCGTTCAGCTACTACGACCAGGTGCTCGACGCGTCCGTGACGGTCGGGGCGACCCCCGCGCGCTTCGCGTATCTTGAGGATGCCTCCGGAGCTGTCGATCTGCCCGGTTACTTCACTATCGCACGAGGCGAGGGCGACCACCTGCCCGTCGAGATGACCAAGTGGTTCGACACTAACTACCACTACTCTGTGCCCGAGATCGGCCCGGAGACGAACTTCCACCTGGCCTCTGATCGCATCGTGCGCCAATTCGAGGAGGGCAAAGCGCAGGGCTACCTCACCCGTCCCGTCATCGTCGGACCCGTCACGTTCCTGCTGCTGAGCAAGCCCAGCGAACAGGCGCCGGAAGGGTTCCGTCCGCTGTCTCGCCTCGCGGATCTGCTCCCCGTTTACGAGGAACTGATCTCTCGATTGAAGGATGCCGGGGCCGAGTGGGTCCAGCTCGACGAGCCAGGTCTCGTCAGCGAGAGCCTCGACGAGGCCCGCCCAGCTGTACTCGAAGCGGCAGCCGTCGCCTACAACGTGCTTGGCCAGGCCTCTCACCGGCCTCAGATTTTTGTCGCTGCCCCCTACGCAGGACTCGACGACGCGCTTCCCGTGCTTGCCGCGACCGCGGTAGAGGCGATTGGGCTTGACCTCGTGCGCGGCGCGGTTCCTGCCGCTCCTATCGCGGGCCTCGAGACAAAGACCCTCGTCGGCGGTGTCGTCGATGGTCACAACGTCTGGCGCGGTGACCTCAACGTGGCGTTCGACAAGCTCGAAGCATTGAAGGCTCTCAGCCCGAGCATCGCCGTCGCGAGCTCCACCTCGCTGCAGCACGTTCCCCACGACGTCAACGACGAACCCAACCTGAGCGACCGGCTCAAGAGCTGGCTGGCCTTTGCCGAGCAAAAGGTGGGGCAGATCGCGACGCTGGCGCGCGGGGTTGAAGCGGGACGGGCATCCATCATCGATGAGTTGGATGCCTCTGCCGCGGCGCTCGCCGACCGGCTTTCCGCCCCCGGGGTGAAGGACGCCGCCGTGCGTGCGCGTACCGCTGCGCTGTCCTCGGCTGATTTCTCGCGCGGATCATATGAAGCCCGTGTCGCCGCCCAGGAAGAAGCTCTTGGCCTGCCCGACCTGCCGACCACTACGATCGGTTCGTTCCCTCAGACGGGCGATATTCGCCGTGCGCGTGCGTCATTCGTGAAGGGTGACATCACCGAGGAACAGTACAACGAGTTCCTGCGCGAGGAGATCCGCAGCGTTGTGAAGCTGCAGGAGGACATCGGCCTCGACGTGTTGGTGCACGGAGAACCCGAGCGCAACGACATGGTGCAGTACTTCGCCGAGAACTTCGACGGGTTCGATGTCACAGCGAATGGTTGGGTGCAGTCTTACGGGACCCGCGCTACGCGTCCCTCGATCCTGTGGGGTGACGTATCTCGTCCCTCGGCGTTCACCGTGGAGTGGAGCGCGTTTACGCAGTCGCTCACGGCTAAGCCGGTCAAGGGCATGCTTACGGGACCGGTGACGATCCTGGCCTGGTCGTTCGTGCGCGACGATATCCCTCTCGCAGAGACCGCCAACCAGGTTGCCCTTGCGCTGCGCGACGAGATTACAGACCTGGAGGAAGCCGGTATCGGTATCATCCAGGTGGACGAGCCAGCTCTTCGCGAGCTGCTGCCTCTGAAGCTTCGGGATCAGGCTGAGTACCTGGATTGGTCGGTGAACTCTTTCCGCCTGTCAACCGCAGGCGCCGCCGACGAGACTCAGATTCACACGCACCTGTGCTACTCGGAATTTGGCGTTGTGATCGATGCGATTCGCGCGCTGGACGCCGATGTTACGAGCATCGAGGCCGCCCGTTCGAAGATGGAGGTCGTGCACGATATCAAGGCCAGCGGCTTCGACCACGGCATCGGGCCCGGGGTGTACGATATTCACTCGCCTCGCGTGCCCAGCGTTGAGGAGATCAGCGAACTGATCACCACTGCGCTCGGCTCGATTCCCGCGAGTCAGGTATGGGTTAACCCCGACTGCGGTTTGAAGACTCGTGGCTACGAGGAGACTGCCGAGAGCCTGAAGAATATTCTGGAGGCTACGCGCGCAGCCCGCGGCTAGTTTCGCGCATAAGAAATAAGAAACGCCCTCGCCGCGAAGGTGAGGGCGTTTCTTGTATTCACGTTGCTAGAGTGAGCGTTGCTAGAGCGAGCGCAGGACAGCCACGACTTTACCCAGCACGGTTGCGTAGTCACCCAGAATTGGCTCGAATGCTGTGTTGCGGGGGAGCAGCCACGTGTGGCCGTCTCGCTGGCGGAATACTTTTACCGTGGCCTCATCGTCGAGCATCGCCGCCACGATGTCACCGTTCTCTGCGGTGTTCTGCTGACGAACAACAACGAAGTCGCCGTCGCAGATGGCGGCATCAATCATCGAGTCCCCGACCACCTTTAGCATGAAAAGCTCTCCCTTGCCGACGAGCTGCCGGGGAAGGGGGACGACCTCTTCGACCATCTGGTCTGCCGTGATGGGAATTCCCGCCGCGATCCGGCCGACGAGTGGAACCATCGCCGCGTCCCCGATGGGGTTTAGGCTGCCAAGATGAGGAATATCGATGGTAGGGGATGCTGCTCCTCCGGATCCGTCGGACGTTTCGGTCGGTGTGCTCTGCGGCAGGTCGATGAGGATCTCGAGTGCACGCGGACGGTTTGAGTCGCGCCTGAGGTAACCGCTGAGCTCAAGCTGGTTGAGCTGGTGCGTGACGCTCGACAGGGATTTGAGCCCGACGGCATCTCCGATTTCACGCATGCTGGGCGGGTAGCCTTGGCGACTGACCGATTGCTGAATCACTTCTAAGATCGCAATTTGTTTTGGGCTGAGGTTTTTTCGGCGGCGCGTAGTCGGTTTTGCGGTCGAGTTGTGGCTTGTATCGCTCATAATTTCCTCATTTTCTAGCTCTCAGCGTCTGTGGTAAAGAACCAGTGTCAGTGGTCTCTGGTTGAGTACTCAGTGGCGTCTTCTTAGTACATAAGAATACCGAGTTTCGAACACTGAAGCAAACATGTGTTCTAGTTTCGGGAAAATATTTTATGGAATTTGCCGAAAATTGACTTGATAAATCGAAGAATAGAATATATATTCGGAATATAGGTTCGCATGTGACTCTCCCGGCCGAGAGTCACATGCGAAATCTTCTGAAGGGAGGAACACCATGAGTTCAATGCATAGCACCACCTACAGTTCAATCAATAATTCAAATCCCAACGCAACGGGCAAAACCCACCTGAGGCTTACTCGTCGTGGCCGTATTGTTGTCGCAGCTTTTGTGACGCTGCTTCTCGTTCTTATCGGCTTTGGCGGTTTCCTGTATGCCTCGGGGGCAGCTTTTGCGGCCTCGGAGAGTGGCGGTCGGGAATTCACTTACATCACCGTTGGGAGCGGAGAAAGTCTCTGGAATCTTGCCAATGACTTGGATTCCACCAGCGATCCCCGCGATGTGATCAGTGACATTATGTCGTTGAACCAGCTACAGTCTTCCGACCTCGTTCCGGGGCAGCAATTGGCGATTCCTACGGCATACGACCCAAATCACTAAAGCGAGACTCCTCTGAATTGTGGTCCTCAAACGATAGTCTTGCCCTGTGATTAACGAAATTCTCATTCAGTCGATCAGGGAGGGTCTCGAGAGTCAGGCGGACCCGATTCGTGCCGCTGCTGCCCAAACCTATATGAAGTCAGAGCGTCCGCACTATGGTGTGCGAGTTCCTGAAGTCAGAAAAATTACCCTCAACGCGTGGAAAGATAATCCGTGCGATTCCCTAGATCACCTCATTGAAACCGTTCAGCATCTGTGGCGGACCGCGACCTATCGCGAAGAACTCCTAGCTGCGATTGATCTGACGGGTGTTAAGCAGGCAAGAGGTCAGATTGAGTTTCTGCCGCTCTATGCAGAGATGATCGTCACGGGGCCTGGTGGGATCTGGTTGATAGTCTTGCGCATCGACATGCGGCGCTTCTTGACTCGTATCCCGCTTATGTGACTGGCGTGTTAGATGAGTGGTCAGTCGATGATGACATGTGGCTGCGTCGTTCGAGTATTATCGCCCAGCTAGCGAGGAAAACAGATACCGATCTAGAACTTCTATCGCGGGTTATCCTGAAAAATGCTGAAGACCCCGAATTCTTTATTCGTAAGGCTATTGGCTGGTCGCTTCGCGAATACTCAAAAGTTGACGCAGAGTGGGTGCGAAGCTTCGTGCGAACATACGAAAACAAGCTCAGCTCCCTGTCCCGGCGGGAAGCACTTAAGAATATTAGCGATTAAAAATCAGCGCTTAAGAATAGCTAAGCGCTGCGAGATCGTGGGCTTTTTCTGCCCGAAGAACCAGTCCCATCTCCTCCGAACGATGCACCGTTCCTTCTATGGCCATATGCCGAGTCCCAAAAAGTAGTGAGCCACACGTCTTCTGTGCGTCTTCGAAGAATGCCGAATTTGTGCATCCCGTTTCGTCTTCGAGAGAGATAAAAATTACGCGTTCCTCGCTCGATAGGGAGGGAGTCTGTGCCGGAACGCGCATTCCGGCAACAGTCACTCGGCTGCCGTCGGGCAGCTGCGAAAGCTTGGTCGCAGGGGTTGTTCCTAAACGCCTCAACAGGGGGGCGTACACCGTGATTGCATGATTCTGGGGGTCGACGCTGTGTCCTGAATCTGCGTGTCGTGAATCTGCATGTCGTGAATCTGTCGCTGTTGAATCGCGATTCACCGCACTGTTGCCGTCGAGGTCTAAATCGAGGATGAGCTCCCTATCGGCGGTTAACTTATGAGAGACTGCAATCCGGCTCCGCATTTCTGCGATGACGGCTCCGCGCGACAGGCCGGGGAAAAGCGAATCTAATGCCCCAAGCATCGCGAGATTTCGAATTGTTTTCTTTGAGGGGGCTGCTCGGGTCAGGAAGTCATTCACCGAATCGTAAGGCTGACAGTTGGCCACGCGCTCAATTTCTGTCACGGGAATATCGGGCACACGTGCGAGCGATAGACGGATGCCGTAATCGCCTGGTTCTGCTCGACGACGGATCCGCGGACGAAGAGCATCAACGAAGTGATGCGAAACGCTCTCGTTGACATCGACTGGGAGGATCGGAATTCCAAGCTTATGAGCCTCCGCCCGTATCTCATAGTCATTGTGCAGAGCTGTGTTGTGCTCGGCGGTGTTGTGTTGAGCCGTGTTTTTCCGAGCCGTGTTTTTCCGAGCCGTGTTTTTCCGAACCGTGCTGTATTCCAATTCGGCCGCAAGAAAGGGGGCCGGAAAGTGCGCCTTGAGCCAGGCTTTCCTCCTCTCAGAAAGAGCTGCATGTGACGTTTCGCTTTCACCATCCGGCAGAGGTACAGCAGCGATATCGATTACGCCCTGCCTGTTGATATACCTGGCGCCGATGGGTAACCCTGCGGCCTCTGCAGCGCCCCCGCCGTGAACTCGCTCAATCTCTCGAATCGTATGGGCGATGAGGGATACGCTATGGGAATCTCGGAACGTGAGTATCGTCATGCGAAGGGCTGAAGCATCCCCTGAATTAAATCGAGTGAGGGGGAGTCCTAGCACTGAGTTCTCAATGGGTAAGCGTGAGGAAATCTCGGCATCGCTGACAGCTAGCTGCAGCTGATCACCACAAGCCAGCGACAAGCGCGCCTGTTTTTCAGAGGTGGGATTGTGGTTGTTCGAGAGCCAGGCGACTCGATCTGCACCAAAGCTTTCGAGTATCGCACGACAGATGTCTTCGCGACGACCCGTTTCGACCATGAATGTTGGTTCTGCGGACGAATCGCTCGCGTCGTGGTGAATCCTTGCTGCCCGAAGGATTCGGGAGACCTGGGAGCCGACGGTGGAAGCTTCATCAGAAATTTCTGAAGGGGAGTAACTGATACTTTTCGCCCCGAGGCCGGACTCTGGGCGTGCGGACCATCGTAGAGCTAGCTCCTCGGTATCCTGAAGAAGCTTCTGGGCAAGATCGGCGGGCAGGGGCAACAGCGAGATGAGGTTACGAGCGCGATCTGTCACACGGGTGGGACTCGTGAGCCAGCGGTTCATCGCTCGTGGTTGGGGCGCGTTTACGGGCGGTATGAGCTGCGAACTTTCCGGGTTTTCTTCCGGTGCCCTGGCTGATGTTTCTGCGCTGCTTCCGATAACGACCGGAATGCCGCATTCGTGCGCAAGCGTCACTGTTAGAGCCGCGATTGAGGCTGACTCGGAAAGAGCCACAGTGTGTGGGCCCTGAGCGACCTCGAGAGCGACGAGGCCGGGGAAGAGCATCCCCCAATCGAGAAGAAGGATGCGTGCCTCGGGGAGCGAGCCGCGTGCAATAGCTGTCCCAACATCTGAAGCTGGCCCCAAAAGTATGCTCGCCGCCGCATCGGACGTGGGGCTGACGACGCTGAGACCTCTGTGGCACACAATCTCGCTTAGGGATGCCGCGTCAAGCTGGGGTGGCGGCATGCGTTTTCCGGTACCCGACCCGCGCGTCGCGGAGTAGGTCGCGGAGTACGCCGCCGAGTAAGCGGCGGAGGCTGCTCTGCACAGGACTGCCCACCCGTTTCCGTTACAGTCGCCGTGAGCCAGCAGGGTGACGGGGTGTGACGTGGCGGGTTCGTCGTCCTTGGCCTGCTCAACCGGGTGCGAAACCCGCAGTTCAAGGCCGATAATCGGCTCGTCGCTCTGCTCTTGGCAAGCGTTAATGTGTCTCAGGGCATCTCTCAAGCCCTCGCTAGGATCTAACGATCGCACGGCATCACCTCGATAAATCGAATCTATGTTCGACTATTGAGTGTAGCCTGTATGGTCGAGAATCGCTACCGTGGAGCGTCGCGCGAGGTCGCCTCGCTGTCCCGCGGCGTCTCTGGCCGGATAATCATCTCCGGCGCACGGCACACCAGCAGCCAGGTAGGGAGAAGTGCCAAGCAGAGAAGGGAAAGTACCGCGGCGCTTCCTGTGAGGGCAACAGCAACAAAGATCGCCAGCCATCCTTCTCTCGCGATTGCCATGGTTACCCCAAAAACGCCTGCAGCTAGTGCCACCGCTAGCGGAATGTCTGGAAAGAGCGCGTTCGCGAACATTCCGAAAGCTGCGCCGAGGAAGATGGCGGGGAAAATTCGTCCGCCCCGAAAACCTGCTGACGCAGAAATAACAAGGGCAGCCAATTTGAGACCCAATATGCTCAGCAAAATAGCGGGCGTTAGGTGTTCTCGGTCGTTCAGGAGCTCGCCGATCTGGTCTGAACCCTTAAAAAGGGTGAGCGGGCCGCCGATTGCTCCCACCACCCCGAGTGTTACCCCGCCGAGGATTGACATAATAAGGGGATTGGAGATGGCATGGAACCAGCGATGCGTGTGTGGAAAGAGGGCAACCGCTACTAAGCCACAGCAGGCGGCAAGTACGCTGATGAGAGCAGCGCTCAGAAAGTCCACGGCGGTCGGGTCACTAAAATCAGGTACCTGCGCGGTCAGGCTGGTGTCGTTCAGAAGAGTCATGGTGAGTGCCCCGGTTGTGGCGGAGACCATGGGCACAAACAGTCGATCCCAGAGGGAGCCATCAGCGGCCCGAGCGTTTTTGGCGGTAGCGAGAACCCCAGTGAAGATGAGCGCGGCCGCCAGCGGGCTCCCAAACAACGCCCCGATGGTGCCGGCCGCCGCGGTAATGACAACTAACTCGCGAGGGAACCGCGGCATGATTCGTGCGATGAGCGCAACGAGGACTCCGGCATTAATCGCTACGATAGGGCTCTCCGGCCCGAGGCTGACACCGCCGGCGAGCGTGAGCGTGGTAACTATGGCAAGTGAAGGGAGTGCTGACAGCGGGAGCGGTGGTGCGATGAGTTCCGTCGTGGCTGAGTCGCGTCCCCCGTGGCCGGGCATGAGCCAGAGCACAAGGCCGCAGAGGAGTCCGGTTGTACTCAGAACGCTAAATATCCAGAGGGAAGAGTCGGGGTCTACCCCCAGGAATTCAGGAATATCTCGCCACCAACTTGCCTCTAGGAGGGCAGCGAGTTCTTCGATTCCTGCCAGGATCAGCGCCGAGACGACACCGATGAGAGCCGCAGGTATGCTCAGCTTCGCGAGGAGCGAGCGGCTCGGTCCACTGTGTGCGCTGCTGGACGCTGGTTTCGTGGAAGCGTCCTCGTCCGTTCCTGAGCGATCAGAGTCAGCATCATGCGTCATGCAGATATTTTCGCAGCTAAGGGTCTATTGAGTGGGATGTTCCGTGCGAGTCTCCGTAAACTGTTCCGGATGAGCGAATGGGCGCGAGGAGCTCCGGCCCATTGCCCCGGAGCGGTGGCACCTCGTAGTAGCCCAGGTGATCGGCGACCGATTGGGTGGAGGCGACCGCGGCATCCATAAGTAATTGATCCCCCGTCGCGTAGGGGGCGAGCCAGGCGTCCCACATCTGCGGGGGCAGGATGATCGGCGACCGGTCATGAATGTGAGAAAGTCGTGGCACGGCCGGCATCGTGAGAATCGTGGCAGAGAGCACCCAGCGGGCGGGATCCTCTGGGTCAGCAGCGGGGTCTACCCACCACGAATATAGCCCGGCGAAGGCGAGAACGATCCCGTCCTGCTCGGGGTAGATATAGTAGGGATGCTTCAGGGAATCTTCGTCTGTGAGCCACTCGTAATAGCCGTCCACCGGGATCAGGCAGCGCTTCTGTGCCACGGATGCTCGGAAGGCTGGTTTTTGTGCTGCCGTTTCCGATCTCGCGTTGAACGTGGGGTAGGGGAGTTTTCGTTCCTTCGCGAAAGGGGGAATGAGCGACCATCTCGCGCTCGCAACTCGCCTTATCCGGGGTCGTGCTTCGTCGTCGCGCCATGCGTTTGTGCTGGTATGGTGCGCCTCGACAGGGACTGCGCTGGCGGTAGCCGGATCGGGAGGGGGCGTATCGACGATTATTCTGATCTGATCGGTTGGTCGAACGTTGTAGTTTGGTCCGGGTAGGTCGCCTGAGGGAGTCATCGAACCGAACATCACGGTATGCGCTACGCCCTCGCCTTGGACCAGTCTTCCGCACATACTTGAATCATAATCCCGACGCAGTACAACAGCAGATTCTCCTGTCAGTGGTTCGTGTTTGACTTTCTGCAACGTGCCCACACCCGCTGAATATTGAGGAGACGGTATGAGTGAAAAATCGGATGAAAGAGAAGCGGACGCCTGCCCCGAATGGTGCGTTGGCGCACATTCAGAAAACGACGAAGGACATGTGAGCTCAACTGTGATTGTGCCCGTTGTTGCAGCTCGCGGCGTAGACGGATTCGGGGCGCAGCCAGTTGAGTGCGAGATAACTATGTTTCAGCATAGAGAATCACCGGAGGAATGGGTTTACATTGGCTGGGGATCAACTTCTACGCACGGACTCGGAATTGAGGTTTCTCGGGAGAGCGCATACCGGTTGGCCTGCGCGCTGACTGGATTCCTGAGAGAGATCGGAGGATAGCGCGCACAGGGCTGGCATCGCCAGGCTAGCCTAGCGTAGGCTAGCTGCACGGCTACGAGCGGGAGGAGGCGCAACATGCTTGCACAGTTCAGTGCTTTTTGGCATGTTGTTGTCTCCTTTGCTCAGGCTTTTATCTCAGCACAGATCCCGGCCGAGTTGGTAACAACGGGACTTCTCGGGCTCGTTGTTATCACGCTCGCCTTCTTCGTGATTACTGTCGCTGGTACTCAAGGTATTGCAATTTCGATAGCGGTGCGAAGCCGTATTCGTCACCTTTCGGGTGCCTTTAGACTGCCCGATCAGAGCCATCCGAATGCCGCCGGAAAGATTCGCTCTCGAGCGCCAGCCCGAGTCCTCTGATCGCTTTCCTCGGCTACGCTTAACCATTTTTTCTGTGCGCATGTTTTCGTGAGCATTATTCGTTCTACTTTCTGCCACGCGCAATCGTGATGTGCCGGAACCCTAAGCCTGCCGGTGCAATGCGATCGTACGGTTCATTTTCCGTTCGAACGTGAAGGACTCATAATCATGGATTTTTATTCTTTTGGGCCAATCGCCCTCTTGCTAGACGGCGCCTATTGGGTGGTTATCCGGCTCCAAGAATTCGTATACCCGGTCGCGGGGGAAGCGAGCGCCGCGCTCGCAGTCGTGTTGCTCACTATTTTGGTGCGCATTGCCCTTATCCCGGTGGGGCGATCCCAGATGAAGGCGGAGATTTCGCGGCGTAAGCTGGCCCCGCATCTTGCCGAGTTGCAACGAAAGTATGGCAAGAATAAGGAGGCCTTGCAGCGAAAAACGATGGAATTGTACAAGCAAGAAAAGGCATCCCCTCTCGCGGGATGTCTGCCCCTCTTGTTGCAGATCCCCGTGCTCTCCGCTATTTACGGGCTGTTCGTGAAAACAGAAATTCACGGCGCGCCTAATCAGCTGCTTCAGGCCACGCTCGGTGGTCTTCCCCTGAGCTCGAACCTTCCCTCGCTTCTTGCTGGGGGTAACGTGTGGCCGCGGGTTGCGTTGTATCTTGTGTTGCTGGGATTCATGGTGCTGATCGCGGAGCTGCAGCGCCGCTTTGTGGCCGTCGCGTCTAAATATGCCGTCACGCCGGAAACGAAGCCGGTGTCCACTCCTGTGCCCCCGGGCGCTCCGGCGATACCCGATATGACGCGGATGCTGGCGATTCTCAAATGGATGCCGTACCTCACGGTCGTCTTCGCCGCCTCGGTTCCCCTCGCCGCGGCCCTTTACCTGGCGGTTACGACGAGTTGGACCCTTGCCGAGCGTCTCATCCTGCGGCGAGTGCTGGGCCGAAGGAGTTAGGTGCGCTAGGGTTCCCGTGTATGTGCCCGAACGTGCATCCGCTCGCCCTGCTTGCCGAAAAGACTGAGGATCTCTGTCGTGCCCTTCCCTGTAGACCCGAACCAGTGTGGCGTTTCGGTGGGGAACTCGGCGGCTTCCCCCTGACTCAATATGAGATCGTGCGTTCCCAGGACTAGCCTCAACTTACCTGAGAGTACGTAGAGCCATTCGTGTCCTGGGTGGGTGCGCGGATGCGGAACGTTCTCGGTGGTTGGGATAGTGATTTTGTATGCTCGCGGTTCGGTCTGTTGGAGGGTGAGCGGGGCGATCATCCGTCCATTGATCCTGCGCGGTACGCTGCGGATTCGAGGGTCGCCGATGTGAGGGGCCGCGACGATCTCGTCGAGCGAAACGTTCAGGGCTGCGGCGACGGGTAAGAGGAGTTCCAGGCTGGGCTTGCGGCTGCCTGATTCCAACCGCGAGAGCGTGCTGGTGGAGATCCCGGTTGCGGTGCTCAGCTCTGCGAGCGTGATGTTCTTGGTGTCGCGCAGGCGGCGCAGGCGGGGAGCGACCTGTTCGATCGCAGAGTCGATGGCGGGTTGGGCATTCATGGGTGATAACTCTACGCGCGTGTCCCTGTTTTGGCAATAATGTTTGCTGTTTTAGATAAAGGATGGCACCGTAAAGAGTCGCAATTATGATTCGTGACGATTGAAAGGTGGTAATCGTGGAAAAGGGTTATGACATAGTCGTGGTTGGGGGTGGTGCAGCCGGGCTGAGCGCCGCAACCGTGCTCGCTCGTGCCCAAGCGGATGTTCTCGTGGTGGATTCGGGGGAGCCGAGGAATGCTCCCGCAAAGCATATGCACGGTTTTCTGTCGCGAGAGGGGATGCCGCCGCCTGAGCTGCTGCGAATCGCCCGCGAAGACGTAATTCGCTATGGTGCACGGATCGTGCACACGCGAGTATCCTCCGCTGAAATAATACGCGAGACGGGCGACGAACAAAGCTTTATGTTCCGGTTGGCCGACAATAGCGTCCTGGAGTCGAGGGCAGTCCTGGTGGCCGCTGGGCTCGTCGACATTGTGCCGGAGATCCCCGGGGTACGAGAGTTGTGGGGCTCTGATGTTCATCACTGCCCACATTGTCACGGATACGAGGTGCGGGGGAGTCGGATCGCAGTTATCGGTGGTGATAACCGAGCCTTGTCGGTTCATCAGGCCGGGTTGCTGCGCAGGTATAGCGCGGATGTGCAATTCTTTCCCCGCGCTATTGAGCTGACCGCTGAGGAACGTCGGCAGCTCACCTCGTTCGGTGTCGAAGTGATCGATGGAGATGTGAGCGCGTTACGAGTGAAGGATGGGCGTCTTTCCGGTGTCGTGCATGGCGACGGGTCTCTGAGTGCCAGGGATGCTGTCTTCGTGGGTCCGATTCCGAAGCCGCGAGATGATCTATTGCGGATGCTGGGATGCGAGAGGCACGAGGCGACCGGTTTCATCAGGGTCGATAGTTCGGGAGCGACGAGTGTTCCCGGGGTCTGGGCAGCAGGAAACGTTGTGAACTCGAGGGCACAGGTCATCACGGCCGCAGGCGAAGGCTCAGCGGTTGGTATCGCGATAACGGGATGGCTGCTCGAGAAGGATCTTCGCAGCTAACCCACAGCCCCGAATTGGAAAGATAGATGAATGACAGGTGAACATCGGCGGAAAATTCCGCGAGCACTCATCCTCGTGCTCCTGGGGATCTTCGGCTGTGTCGCCGTCCTCCTGATGGTTCTGAGCAATTCGGGGTTAGCTCTTCTCGACAAGCCACTATGGGGCTGGTTTGTTGAGAATAGGGGAGAGCCCGTGACGAGCATCCTCACGGCGGTGACGACCGTCACTGAGCCAAACGCCATGGTCGCGATCGGTGCTCTGACCGCCGTGCTTTTGTGGTGGCGCACCAGAAGCTTGAGGGCACCTGTCCTACTCCTCGTAACGATGCTAGCCGGGGTTGGCACGTCGACGTTGGTGAAGCATCTGGTTAATCGCATCCGCCCGCCGGCCGATTTCATGATGCTTGGTGCAGACTCGTCGCCGTCCTTTCCATCGGGACATACGCTCGGAATCGCAGTATTTTTGCTCGTCTTGGGTTATCTCTATTGCTCACGAGGCAGGGTCGGTGCTCGCAGTCTTGCGCTGATGTGGGTCGTTTGGGCGTTCGTGGTCAGCCTGGTCGCAATAAGTCGCTTGTGCCTGGGCTATCACTGGTTGACGGATGTCTGCGCATCGATGCTGCTGTCGATTGCGTTCCTTGGCCTGGTGACGTTTCTGGATGCGCTGCTTTTTCGGCGGACACCTCGCAAGGGTGGAAAGACCCTGAACGCTTGACTTAGGTGAGAAAATGCAGAAGTCCCGGCCTAATATCAGGCCGGGACTTCTGTGCCGCGATGCGACTCTTTGTTGCGGGGGCAGGATTTGAACCTACGACCTCCGGGTTATGAGCCCGGCGAGCTACCGAACTGCTCCACCCCGCGGCACAAGAACTTACTCTAGCACGGATTCGTGGGGTGAAATTACGCGCGCCCTGGACCTGGCTAATAGCGAATCGCGTCGATGACCTTCACCCTCACCGCCACGAGCGCCGGGAGCAGCCCGGTCAGCGCGCCGAGAAGCGTCGCGATACCGATTCCTATGAGCGCTGCATCCACCGGGAAGGCAGGGAAATCGCTCACCTCACCGTTGGTCAACAGGTTCTCGACAATCGGGTTTTTGACAACAACGATGGAGGCCATCACTCCGACAACACCGGCCACGAAAGTCGCAACGATACTTTCCATCATCACGCCGAAAAACACGCGGCTTGCGGTCGCACCAAAACTTCGCCGAATGCCGATCTCTCGAATCCGATGTTTGACGGTAACCATCGAAATATTGAGTAAGCTCAACCCGCCCAAAAGAAGTACAAGCCCTGCAATTCCAGACACTGCCACCTTAACGCTCTGTAGCGGATCGTAATCAAAGGACATCCAATCGGATCTAGCGATATCGACGGTGGCTCCTTCGCCAAGAGCCAAGCTCAGATCCCGTTTGATGAGCGTTCCGAGATCGTCAGAAATCTCGGGGGGTACCCAGGCGCTGAGCTGCGGAGGAATCGATCCGCCTCCGCCCGGTCCGCCTCCCATCGGATTGCCTCCTTGTACATCGGCAGGCTGGCCTGGCTGAGCCTGTTTTATCGCCAGCAATGAATCCGTCAGCATATATGCGTTCGGAAGAGTATCCCACTCGCTCGATGGTGTTATTCCAATAACGACTGCTACCGTATCTGGTTTGCCAAGAATCGTCACTGTCGGATGCGTGGCTATATCGGGTGACCCCAATTGTTGCCACATCGTTTCGTTAATAACGAGGGCGGGTGCCAAGCGTTGGGCGTCTCCCTCCGTGAACCAGCTGCCCTGGGCGAGCTGAACCCGATACATCTCTCCATAGGCCGGATCCACTCCATTCACGCTGACATTCTGCGCGGCGCCCGTAAATTGAAACCGTAAGATTTCTCCTTGGATCAGGCGGCTCG
This sequence comes from Lysinibacter sp., assembly GCA_040400085.1. Lineage (GTDB taxonomy): Bacteria > Actinomycetota > Actinomycetes > Actinomycetales > Microbacteriaceae > HNR. Next base: position 70,381 of record JBBAQX010000019.1, read on the forward strand.
AATAGCCGATGCTGTACCGATCCATCGTTGCGTCCCAGGCATCCATCAGCGCGGCTTGATCGATCTCACCCGCTTCGTTATAGGCGTAGACAGAAAGAGTAGCGGGGCGCCCGCTGCTTCGTTCATTCTGCTCCGTGATCGTTTGCTGCATCACAGAACCCAACGCGACAACGGTGGTGAGGGAAAACACCGCCAGCGCTACACCCACAAGCGAGAGCATCACACGGGTCTTGTGTATCCGAACCTCTTGCCACGCCTCAAGGACCGTTCCGACAAAGGACGAAATCATGATTCGACTCCGTTCGGAATATCAGATCTATCCTCGGTACTGATCGTGGCTACGGCTAACGTTGCTGAGGGGAGAGCCGGGTACAGGCATCCACCATCGAGAACGTAGTGTTGGCGGCCGAGCGCGGCGATTGCCGGATCGTGAGTGATCGTGACCAGTGCGGCTCCGGTGCTGTGCGCGACCTCATCGATGAGGCTCATCACGGAACTGCCCGTCTCAATATCGAGCGCGCCAGTCGGCTCGTCAGCCAGGATCAGCCGTGGGCCGCGCACCAGCGACCGAGCAATCGCCACGCGCTGCTGTTCGCCGCCCGAAAGGCGGTCGGGCATATTCGCAAGTCGGTCACCGAGACCCACCCTCTCAAGCATCTCAGCTGCGATACGTTTTCGGTTCCAAAACTGCTTGCCGGATGAATACATGAGCGGCATCGTCACGTTTTCGAGCGCCGTACGACCCTCCAGAAGGTTGAATTGTTGAAACACGAAACCGATCTGAGCGCCACGAACCCGGTCGCGTTTAGCAGAGGAAAAGGAGTCGACGGAGGCACCACAGAATTCGAGGAGCCCGCTGCTGGGAGCATCCAGGAGCCCAAGCATATTCAGCAGGGTAGATTTACCCGACCCGGAACGGCCGACGATAGAAATCCGATCGCCGGTCTCGACCGCTAAGTTGATATCGCTCAGGATGGTGAGCGCGCTGTCGTCGGGTAACCGCACAGTTTTGGTGATGTGTTCGAGTCGCAGGAGAGTCATCCGCCTGCCCCCGAACCGCAGGCCATGCCCCCATTGCCCGTCGAAATGCAGTCTTCTACGTTGGGGGCAACCGCTCCCGGCACAAACTCCCGGATAGTTTCACCCTCTGCCAGGCCCTCTGTAATCTCCACCGATTTGCCGTCAGTGAGCCCGAGCTTGACCGGTCGTTCCTCCGTGCTCCCATCGGGCAGCGTCGCCCAGACGACCCCCGTCTGAGCCGATCCGTTCACGGCCGTCGTCGGTGCGATGAGTACATTCTCTGCCCTGCCCCCAGCAATAACGAGTTCCGCGGAGAGCCCAGGAAAAACCAAGACGCCCGCTGGAACAGCGCAGGTCAGTGTCGTACTTCCGGACGAAGCAGAATTTTCGCTGTTACCCGGTTGTTGAGCGTTGGGTTTCTGATCGGCACCGGCCAGGGGAGTGGTGATGCGCAACCCAGTGCAGGTAAAGGGAGCCGGGCCGTTCGCGATACTTACGGTCGCTTCGGTCGGCTGGTTGGTGAGGCGATAGCGTTGTGCGGCATCCAACGAGCCCGTTACCGAATACGTCGGCGGCGCAATCTGAGCCGAGACGTCACCAATCGCCGTACTCTGGTTGGGCAGCGCATTGAGGCTGCTGATAACTCCGCCGATCGGGGCGGTGACTGGGGTATAGGTGATGAGGGGTTTGCGCTCGGTGACGGTCATGTTACCTTCGGCATCCCTCGATTGAACCGGATCCTGCGGAGTTTCGACTTTGATATCGAAAAGCACATCGCCCGCTGTCACCTGAGTACCAACGTCGACGTTAATCTTGTTGATCGTTCCGGCGACAGTAGCTATTGCGGGAACCGCGGGGTCGGCTATAACGGTAGCCTTCGCGTTCAAATCGTTGATGATGCTGCCGCGGGCCATCAGGTATTCGGGTTCTACGATCTCACCTGTCGGAAGTAGGGGCGCGGTCTCATCGCTCGAGTCAGGAAAAAACGCGATTTTGATCAGTGCAACCGCCAAAACGGCGACCAATATCATCCGGATGAGGGGGAAGACCCAGTTGCGGGCAATAGCCACGAGACTCCTTTGTTCGATGAGGGGATGCCACGTCAGGCGCGGTTCATAACAGGTAAGTTTTCATCAGCATAGCGAAGCGAGGTGTCGTGCTTGCCGAGTTATGGGCTCTATGTTCCTAATCCTGACGTTTTTCATCCCAACGGAGGAGGGTGGGTGAAGATTAAAAACAGATGTCCCGGAAGCCTTATCAGCTTCCGGGACATGTATGCCGCGATGCGACTCTTTGTTGCGGGGGCAGGATTTGAACCTACGACCTCCGGG
>JBBAQX010000019.1:72831-75808 GCA_040400085.1 Lysinibacter sp.
TTATGAGCCCGGCGAGCTACCGAACTGCTCCACCCCGCGGCACAAGAATTTACTTTAGTTCACATAGCTGACGAGCGCAAATCGTGGTGGATAACTATCCCGATTTCGTCTGAATCCATCACCGAGAACCTCCGGAGAGCATCAAACCAGAGTCATCGACGACCGTTTTTCTCGCTCGATAATTTTTATCCACAGGCTGTTTTTCGGGGGCTGATTCTGGGCGATTATTTCAGCATGATCGATCTACGTCGATTATCTAGGGAGAAAATATGGCCGGAATATTTTGGAGCGGGACCAAGAAAACGGATCGCGCACACGCCTCACCCGATCATCCGCGGCGGCTACGCCCGGGAGTTCACTCGCACGACAGGGACTGGCGATATCGTCTCCGACACGTCAGCGCGGTTGCCCTGACATTTGCTCTCGTAGTCATTGGTGCTGCCCTGCCTGCACAAACGGCTCACGCGGGAGTCATTCTTGGCCCGGGTTTTGCGTTTGACGGGGGCAGGAGCATTTTTGGCGGTTATCTCGCTCCAAACGGTTCAATCGCATACTGTCTCGAATGGGGAAAACCCGGTCCAACCAATTCGACCTGGGTCACCTCCGATCAGGGCCCTCGCGGCAATTTTTCGGGCTGGGGAGAGCTCGAAGTCGCCCGGATTAACTATGTGGTTACTACCTGGGGACAAACTGCAGACCCGGTTCAGGCAGCAGCGGTTGCCGTCACTATCTGGTCGAGGCACGCGCAGTCGCAGGGAGGCAAGGTATCGGACTTCTCTGACGGGCATCCATTCGTGTTTCAGGCGTTACCCGATCCCGGAATCCGCGCGAGGGTGTTTGCCCTCCGGAACGAGATGATGAGAGCGGCAGACGCCTATACTCCCGTTGCAATGCGCCCACACGGCGAGATCGGGATCGAACCAAGCGCTGAGGGATATGACAGGGGCTGGGTCACCGTAAGCGGTCTCGAACCGGTTGTGACAGGAACGCTCACCCTCACCGGCGCCATATTCGATGTGACGGGATCGTCGTCAATCACAGGTGCGGTAAACGGTTCTCGGTACTCGATTACCTACGACATGACTGATGACAGGCTTGCGAACGTGTCAGCTACAGCCCACGGAAGCTTTATCATGCCGGGGCGTCCGGGGAGCGAGATAAATCTCTGGACAACCCCACCCAGCGCCCAGACTATAGGCACGCCGACGCCTAAAATCACTGATTACAGCTTCTCTCTGAGCAGGGAAGGTGAACCCCGTGATCTTCGTTTTGCCCCGATCGTGCAGACTCAGGTGCCCACGGAACTCGTACATAGGGGCGAAGCTTTCGCCGATACGGTATTCCTATCGCTTGCGCAGGGGAGTCTTCCCTGGAGGCGTCTGAACTCCGGTGTCTACGTCCCCATCACCGCGTGGTGTCAGGCCTACGGACCGTTGCTTGCTCCACCAGAACGCTCAAGCCTGCCGGATCCGTCTGTACCGTTGTTCGGCGAGCGGGTACTTGTAACAACTGAAGAATCAGCGACTGCTCCCTGGGAAATTCCCCTTGACGTTCGCTTTGGCTCCCCGGCGCAGGAGACGGGTTACTACACCTATGTCTGTGGCGTTGACTCGCAGCAACAGCAAGATCCGCGCAGCGCAGAAGTCATTCCTCCCGATTACCGGTATCAACACGACTATGGCCTGGTCGAGGAAACCCAGGTCACGCCGATGCAACTCCGATTCGAAACGCAGGTTAGCGCCCAAACCGTTTCGCCGGGGAGCAGCATCGCCGACCTCATCACGCCCCGGACAGAGAATGGAGGGTGGATAGCTGACGGAGACGGGACTATTCCCCTCGAGCTTGAGGGAACAGCATATTTCAGCGAAACCCTGCCAGAGGTTTCGGCAGAAGCGCCAGAGAATGCAGAGATTTTAGACGTTCAGAGGATAACAATTTTTAATCCAGACGAGATATTGAGCAACCCGATACCAACTCCGTATCGAGAAGGGTGGGTTACCGTTCAATGGTGCGTACACCCTGATTCGCAGGTATCCCGATACAGTCATCTGATTGAGGATTGGTGCGACGATTACGGGGTCCCGTCCGAGACCGTCCAGCTTGAGTGGCCCACCGTCACAACAACCTCAACATCTCAGGTTTATGAAGATGGCCAGGCCCACGATACCGCAGAGGTCTCAGGCACGATGCCAGAGAACCCTGACCTCAAGCTAAGCCTCAGCTTCGAGCTATACAGGCATACCGACGCTTCTCGGCAAAGCGTTCACGGAGGCACAGAAATCGCATCCGTCTGCGAACCTGAAAACCTCATGTCAACCACTAACCAAGAGGGGTTAACCGTGTCCGGCCCCGGTACATATGCTGGTGACCCCGTCCCGATAAACCTCGTTGGAACGTATTATTGGGTCGAGACGCTTCGATGGACGGATGCTCTCACACTGGAAACCGGTATCGCTCACCGTGGCGAATGCGGACTCCCTCTCGAGACCACCGTCGTTCACGAGGCGCCAGCGCTCGCAGCAACTGCTGGCACAACTCTTCTTCCAGTCGGGCTATCGAGCGGTGCCGTACTGGTCATCGGAGGTGCTTGGGTCCTGATCTCGCATCGGGTTCGCCGGCGGGGCCGAGATGTCAGAATCTGAGGCCAACATCTGAGACCTAAGAGTCTTCGATAAAAATCTTGACCGCGGAGGAAGGTGGAGGAATATAGTTAGAGCAACGCTGAACAGTGTTTCGCGAATAAGTACAGAGGAGGACTCCATGTCTGGTAATACGATGTCTGGTAACTCAATGTCTTCTCATGGAATGCCCGGAAATGGAATGTCCGGAAACACCGAGGACTTAGCTCAGTCTGTGCGGTCAGGTATCAAGGCAATCTGGTGGCTCTACCTCATTCGAGGAATAGTCGCAGTAATTTTCGGAATAATTGCGCTTAGCTCTCCGGCGGTTGTCGCCAGCGTGCTGGCCTTTATCATCG
>JBBAQX010000020.1:0-33681 GCA_040400085.1 Lysinibacter sp.
TTCCTCTGCCGTTTTGGTAAGAGAGTGACTCACACACAGCCTGACATAGAGGGTTTTCATACTATTTGGGGAAAACGAGACTTCTGGGGGGGTAGTCGCGTGAGAACCGTCTCGAAAAAACTTGAGCCAACTCGACTCAAGTTTGTTGACAGGGCGATGAGAGTCTACTAGCATTGAGTCATCGCGGCTCAAGTCTTTGAGTTAGCGGTGATAACAGATTTTGGCTCGCCGCCGGCGAGGCCACAAAATCCTGCCGCGGGGTGGCCCGCGGCACGTAAATCAAGGAGAAAACACACATGGCACGTGCAGTAGGCATTGACCTCGGAACAACCAACTCGGTTGTTGCCGTACTCGAAGGTGGAGAACCCACCGTCATCGCAAACGCGGAGGGCTTCCGCACGACGCCCTCCATCGTAGCGTTCAGCAAGGATGGTGAGGTGCTCGTCGGCGAGACGGCCAAGCGCCAGGCCGTGACGAACGTTGACCGCACCATCGCATCCGTCAAGCGACACATGGGTACCGACTGGACCGTCAAGATTGACGACAAAAAGTACACCCCGCAGGAGATCTCGGCTCGCACCCTGCAGAAGCTGAAGAGGGATGCGGAGACCTACCTGGGCGACACCGTAACGGATGCCGTCATCACCGTACCCGCATACTTCAACGATGCCGAGCGTCAGGCAACCAAGGAAGCCGGCGAGATCGCCGGCCTCAACGTCCTGCGTATCATCAACGAGCCCACGGCAGCCGCGCTGGCTTACGGCCTCGACAAGGGTAAAGAAGACGAGCTCATCCTCGTGTTCGACCTTGGTGGCGGAACGTTCGACGTCTCGCTGCTCGAGGTGGGCAAGGATGACGACTTCTCGACCATTCAGGTTCGCTCGACCTCCGGCGACAACCGCCTCGGTGGGGATGACTGGGATCAGCGCATCGTTGACTGGCTGGTAACGCAGTTCAAGGCATCCACCGGTGTTGACGTAAAGGGTGACAAGATCGCCCTTCAGCGCCTCAAGGAAGCCGCTGAGCAGGCCAAGAAGGAGCTCTCGAGTTCCATGAGCGCCAGCATCCAGCTCCCCTACCTCTCTCTCACGGAGAACGGCCCTGCCAACCTCGATGAGACTCTTACCCGCGCCAAGTTCGAAGAGCTCACCAAAGACCTCATCGAGCGCACCCGCAAGCCCTTCCAAGACGTCATCAAGGAGGCCGGAGTTAAGGTCGAGGACATCGCGCACGTTGTGCTCGTTGGTGGATCGACCCGTATGCCTGCCGTTACCGAGCTGGTCAAGAAGCTCACCAACGGACGCGAGCCCAACAAGGGTGTTAACCCCGATGAGGTCGTAGCCGTGGGTGCAGCCCTGCAGGCAGGCGTACTGAAGGGCGAGCGCAAAGACGTTCTGCTCATCGACGTTACCCCGCTGTCTCTCGGTATCGAAACCAAGGGTGGAATGATGACCACGCTCATCGAGCGCAACACGGCCATCCCCACCAAGCGCAGCGAGACCTTCACCACCGCAGACGACAACCAGCCGTCCGTATCGATCCAGGTCTTCCAGGGCGAGCGCCAATTCACCCGCGACAACAAGAACCTCGGAACGTTCGAGCTCACGGGAATCGCTCCGGCGCCCCGCGGAATTCCCCAGGTCGAGGTTACGTTCGATATCGACGCAAACGGTATCGTGCACGTTTCAGCTAAGGACAAGGGCACCGGCAAGGAACAGTCGATGACCATCACCGGTGGGTCTTCCCTCTCGAAGGATGACATCGAGCGCATGGTGCGCGAGGCGGAAGAGAACGCCGAAGAGGACAAGAAGCGTCGCGAGGCGGCCGAGGTGCGCAACAGTGCAGAGCAGCTAGCCTACTCGATCGACAAGCTCATCTCCGAGAACGACGACAAGCTGTCGGCAGACGTCAAGAACGAGGTCCAGGCCGACGTTGACGCGCTCAAGACCGCTCTCGCTGGCGAAGACGATGATGCAGTGAAGACCGCATTCGACAAGCTCAACGAGAGCCAGGTCAAGATCGGCGAAGCCATCTACGCTCAGTCGCAGGCAGAGTCAGCGGCAGGCGAACAGCCCGCCGAGGAACAGAGCGATGAGGACGTCGTTGACGCCGAGGTCGTAGAAGACGAAGACGAGAACGACAAGAAGTAACAACGCTCTCTCTCGAAGATGCCCGTGTCGCCGGTTTCGATTACCTCGTAGCTGGCGGCGCGGGCTCTTCCTCATACTCGGCTAGTAGCCGCTGACGCGGCTGGTAACGCCGGGTTCATCACACGCTTTTATGATCCAGGAGACACACAATGACTCACAATAATCAGAACCCTGACGAACCGGTTAACCCGGAGGATGCCCAGGACGCTCAGGCGGAAGACATCGCAGCGGAAGAACTCGCTACTGACGAAGAACTTACCGTCGAAGACATCCTCAACGCCGCTCAGGATGAACCCGAGGATGACGAGGCCAACGAGCACCTCAACGACCTCAAGCGGCTCACCGCTGAATACGCAAACTACCGCAAGCGCACCGAATCGAATCGCGAGGTAGAGCGTCAGCGCGCCGTCGCCAGTGCCGTCGTAGCATTCCTGCCAGTGCTTGATGACCTCGACCGCGCCGAAAAGCACGGGGACCTCGAAGAAGGAAGCGCCTTTCAGACGATCGCGCAGAAGACGCGCGGCATCGTAGAGAAGCTCGGACTCGTCGGATTCGGCGAAGTTGGGGAACCGTTTGATCCCAACCACCACGAGGCGATTACGCAGGTTCCTAGCGCTGCCGTGACCGAGGCATCCGTTCTCGAGGTGTTTGAGAAGGGCTACCGCCTGGGCGAGGTGCAGCTGCGCGCAGCCAAGGTGGTTGTTGCGGTGCCAACCGATGGCTAGCCAAGACTGGTTCGATAAGGACTTTTACAAAATACTGGGCGTAGACAAGAATATTTCGGAGGCCGACCTCAAGAAGGCCTATCGCAAGCTTGCCCGGCAGCATCACCCCGATTCCAACGCGGGCGACGCTAAGGCAGAGGCCAAGTTTAAGGAAATCAGCGAGGCATACTCCGTCCTGAGCGATAAGAGCCAACGCGAGGAATACGACCAGATTCGCGCGATGGGATCCGGTGCTCGGTTCACCCCAGGGGGCGGCGGCTCGGCAGGCTTCGAGGATGTGTTTGGCGGACGCTTTGGCGGCACTCGCGGGCAGCAATACAGCAGCCAGGGCGGCGGTGCAGGGTTCGAGGATATCCTCGGCGGAATGTTCGGCGGCGGAGGTGGATTCGGCGCAACCAGCGGCGGGTACCGAGGCTTTGGCGGGCCGACGCCCGGCCGGGATGTTTCTGCCAGCGTCACGCTCGACTTTGAGACAGCAACCAGTGGCGACACCGTCTCGCTCAGCACCTCGCAGGGCAAGACCATCAAGGTCAAAATCCCCGCGGGAGTTGCCGACGGCCAGAAGATTAAGGTGCGCGGCAAGGGAGAGCCCAGCCCCGATGGCGGCCAAGCGGGCGATATCGTGCTCACGGTGAACGTGCGTAAGCACCCCGTTTTTGATCGCGAAGGCATCAATCTGCGGGTTGTCGTTCCCGTGACTTTTGTTGAAGCAACCCTCGGCGCAACGATCGAGGTTCCCACACTGGGCGGCGAGACCGTTCGCCTCAAGGTTGCTCCGGGAACGCCGAGTGGACGCGTCCTGCGCGTCAAGGGGCGTGGAGTGCACACTTCCAAGGGCACGGGCGATCTGCTCGCCGAGATCCAGGTCGCCGTTCCGTCTCATCTGAGCGACGAGGCCCGCGCGGCTCTCGAGGAGTTCAGCAAGGTCGGGCCCAACGAGAACCCACGCGAGGATATCCTGGCGCGGGCCCGCGGCTAGACAGGCCGCACGCGCGGGGTGACCGGAGCGCATCCGGCAACCTGTTCGCCGCAGCGTACGAGTAAGAAGCTACTTTCTCGCACGCTGCGGCGAACACGTTTAACCGCTCCGCGAAACCCTAAGGGGCGCCGACCGGGATCGAGATTGTGAACGACGTTCCTTCTCCCTCGACGCTATCGACATCGAGCGTTCCCCCGTGGGAGTTGATGATGGTCTTGGTGATCGACAGCCCGAGGCCAACGCCGGGCACCGCCATCTTGCTCGCCGTAGAGGCTCGGAAGAACTTGGTCGCTAGCCGGTCGAGCTCCGCCGCGGGGATCCCGATTCCCCTATCCGAAACGGTGATGTGGGCGCAGTCATCCTCGAGGCGCAGATTTACCTTCACGACGCCGCCTGCCGGCGAGAATTTGATTGCGTTGGACAAGAGGTTGTCGACCGCCTGCCCCAGGCGCTCGGGGTCGATGAAAGCCTCGAGCCCGTCATCCGCATCCACCTCGATCGAGACGGAACGGGCCCGCGCCGTTGGCCCTGCGGACTCCGCCGACGAGCGAACGATCTCGCTAACGGATGCCTCACGCCGGTTCAACGGAAAATGCCCCGTATCCGCCTGCGCCGTAAACAACAGGTCGCCCACGAGCCGCAGCAGCCGCTGAGCATTACGCTCAACCACTGCAAGATAGGCTTCCTGCTGCTCGGTGAGTCCATCCTCATCCTCACGCAGAAGTTCAAGGTATCCCAGCACCGAGCTGAGCGGGTGCGCAACTCATGCGAGACCAGCCCGATGAACTCGTCTTTCAGACGAACGATTTCGTGGTGTGCGGTCATGTCGGTAGCAACGAAGATTAACCCGGATTGGTTACCCTGCGCATCCATTCTCGATGTTGTTGCGACTTTGACGGGAACGTGCGTGCCATCGCTCCTCACATAAGTCGAATCTTCGATCTGGGCGTTCCCTCTGCGAGCGGAGGCGGTAAGCGCGACGAGCGGATTCTCGCTGATGGCATCCTCGCCCAGCGCCTCCATTCGGGCATCGATCTCTGTGGACTGCTGGAACTCCACGATATTGAGCTTGCCGGCCAGGACTTGTTTCTGTGTGAGCCCCAGCATCTTCTCCGCGCCGGGGTTCCACACATTGATGTAGCCATCCATATCCGTGCCGATCACAGATTGTTCGGTAATCGAGTTCCATATGCTCTGCAGGAGGTCGTTTGCCGTGCGAAGCTCTTGTTCTCGCAGCGCCAATTTCTGGGATCCCGCGGTCACCTCGCCGAGTAATATCTCGCGTTGTCGCGTCGCTTCCGTTGCCTCACGGAGCCGTTCTCTCACGCGCCGTGCGACCTCGTTAATAATGAGCGCTGTCATTCCGTACATGAGGGGCGTGAAGAGTGCCCGAATGAACTCCGTGCTGCTGTCTCCGTCGTCATCCAGAAAGAACGGAAACATCACCACGATGAACGCGCCCACGGCGGCAAGAACCGCATATCTGCGTCCTTCTTCCAGGGCGATCCAGACGAAGGGCAACAGGATCATCGCGCTAAAGGGAGAATATGCCCCGCCCGTTCCGGTGCGGAGGAAACCCACTGCCACAAATGAGAGGATTGGGACAGAGAGGGTCCAGAATGGGGCGATCCTCCGCCACGGAACCAATACTGCCAAGAGGGTGGCCGCTCCCAGCATTGCAATGCTGAGGGTTACCCATCGCTCGTTGGTGGCAGTGTACATCCCCGTCCAGATGAATACGAGGGCAAGCGCGAACGCTCCAAGAGTGGGAACGTGCGCTTGCAGGGGGCGGCTGGACGCAGGCGAGAGTTTGGCAAAGAATCTATCAAGTGTCATGAGAAATAGTCCAGACGGATCAGGGCCAGCACGGCGACTACTGCAATTGATATGAGGGCGAAGGGAATGGCACGTTTCTCTTTCAGACGATCGGCGTTTAGCTCTCGCTGTAGCTGGTCGCGCACCTCGGTGTCCATAGTTGAATCGTAGCGCTGCGGGGGCTTACCCTCCCGGTGGGCACCACGCTGCGATGAAGATTCTGTGCTTCGGGAGGGGTCCTTGCCCTCCGGCTGTTTAGGAGATGACATTGCCGGTCTTCTCCGTCTTTTCCCACGTATTATCAGCCTTGCGGAATTCCTTGATATACGAGTCGAAGGTTATCGCGCAGAGGAATGGCCCGTATCCCACCAGGTAGACCAGGAAGGGGGTGAGGATCTTCCCCACCTTCGTGGGCTCCAGCTTCTTGATGCTCCACGCGACAACCATCGAAAGGGTCACCCAGATATAGGTAAAGATCGTCCATGTTGTAAACCATGTTCTGGGGATAGTGACCCCCAAAAAGCTAGGAACGTCCTCCTCCAAGACCCCGGGAAAGAATGTCATAAAAGTAATAAGAACTGAGATAAACCCCGGAAAGAACATCGCCTCTCGCCAACTTGATCGTCCTGTCGGGGGATCAAGTTCTGCTCCGACTATCGAGGTGTACACAAAAGTGCACGCGGCTAGCCCCCACACGGCCTTGAACATCGTGCTTTCGAGCGCACTATCGAGTAGGAAGAGCCCGATGAGACCGATGCTCGAGAGAATCATCGCGACGGGGAGGAGAAAAATTGTGAACCAGAAGATAGTGAATGAGATCGTGCCGAGGTTATGGTCCTTGGACGGTCGGAGCCAGACCCATTTGTAGAGCTTCGTTAACTGGACATTTCCCCTGGCCCAACGGAGGCGTTGCTTCCACAAGCCGTTTATTGTTCTCGGCTCCTCGGCTAACACGATCGCATAGGGTTCGAAGACGACGCGCCTTCCGGCCAATTGTGTCTTGAACGTGGTGACCGTGTCTTCAGCCAGTGTGGTCGTATCGATCCTGCCGCCAACTGCCACCAAGTTCTCTCGAGAGTGTAGTTGGGCACCCCCTGCCAAGCAGGCCACTGCTCCCAGAACATTTTGTCCACGGCGCGAGGCAGCCTGCGAGAGGGCATACTCGAAGGCGATAAATCGGTTCATAAAGTTTTTCTTTTGGCTCCCCTCCCTGATGTATGCCGTGACAGCTCCGACCCTGGGATCGGCGAGGTGCCTCGTGAGCTTACTCAGAGAATCCGGGAGGAAGATCACATCGGCGTCGGTGATGAGCAGGGCCTCCATCCAGTCATCGGCAAGGATTTGCTGGAGGCCGAAATTGAGCGTGTGGGCCTTGCCCTCGCCGCCCTTTTCTCGCCGCAAATGGAAGACCTGCCCAGGGTATTCCGCCTGCTTTGCCTGTACTACCTCAGGCGTCTCGTCGGTGCTCGCGTCGTCCACGACGTAAATCCGGAGCTTATTCATCGGGTACTCGAGCGACAGCATCCTGTCGATTGTGGTGCCGATGACAGCGCCTTCGTTCCAGGCAGGAACGACTACGCTCACACGGGGCTGATAAGGCGCCGCGCCGCGATAGTGATTCTTATACGCGTGAAGAGGTATAACCAAGAATTGATAGGCCATCGCAAGGATGGGAACGGCTCCGAGGAAGACAAAGATAATACAGATGATGATCGCTGTGACGTCTAGGACGTGCACCCAGTCGATCATCACGGAGCCTTTCGAACCTGCACAAGTGTTGCGAGCACCCAATTATACTTTGCTATGTTCTCTGCCTGGTGACTGTCTGTTGAGAGAACCATGTGTACGCCGGCCTCGAGCGCTACCCGGATCGCCCGTTCTCCGGGGCAGCGCCACTTCTCGTTAACCTCCACGAGCGTACCCGTGCGAGCCGCGGCTTCGGCCCAGCGCTCGAGATGCTCGTCAGTGAGATGCTCCTCGCTCAGCCCGACTTTGGGAAGTATCGAAAACCAGTGTCCGAGCTGCACCCCGGGGGTTCGCTCCATGGCGTTGATGCTTGACTCAATATAGAGGTCAAGAGCATCCCCAGCCGAAAGCCCCGAATCGAGTCTTTCTCGTGTCGCGGAGGGTGACCACGGGCCGTCGGTTCCGGGGAATTGGTGATCCCCGATGACGATTGCGCCCAGACCGTCCGGGTCGCCCAGACCTCCGTTGAGCGCAACGTCGGGTGGAAGATCCAGAGTTCCTCGGACGTCAAGCAGCTTCGTCTCGACGCCACAGTGAACGCGAAGCTTGCTCGTCGTCCGCGCGCGAACCACCTCCGCTAAAAACTCTGGCACCCAGGTTGTTGTGCTTCGAACGTGGTCGGTCAGCCGGATATCAGTAAGCCCGGCGCGCTCACCCGCGGCCAGGTTGTGCTCGATTGTGCTGGTCGCATCGTCGGAAAATATCGAGTGGACATGGAAGTCCCCCCGGACATCAAGGTAGGGAATTGGGAGCTGCGAGGAGCCAGCGCTCACGGTCATCCCTCATCGATTCCGGTGGGATGCGCGTTGTGCTCGGAGTGGATGATCTCGTTCACCGGAACAAAGACATCCTCTAAGAAGCGTACGTTTGCGAGTTCGGCGAAATCAACCCGATCCGGAATAGGTGTTCCGCGAACGATGTCGAGGAGGAGCGAAGGCATATCTGCGCCCGCCGCTATCGTGAGCGGCATTGCGCCCGGAAAGCGTGGATTTACTTCGAGCAGGGCTGGCTCGCCATCGCTGTTGTATCGGAGCTGCACATTCGCGACTCCCGTGAGCCCGATAGCGCGGGCCACCGCCGTGGCCGTTTCGATGAGGGCTGGATCTTTGACGGTCCGTCCGGCAATCGACACCCCAGAATCTACGCGTTCACGGGTGCGAGGGACCGCGCAGATGACGCGGCCGTCAAGGTCGCTCAGCACGTCGACCGAGAACTCGGCGCCGGGCAAATTCTCCTGGATGATCATCTGTTCGTCGGCATCCAATTCATCGAGCGTCAGCCGATCCTCTATGAGCCTCACCCCTCGCGATCCGGCGCCGCTACGGGGTTTGATGATCACGGGGAATTCCCAATTGTGCGATTTTCCGTCCGTCGTGAGGAGCCTGGTCGTAGGAACCGTCAGCAGCGGAGCGCAGCGTTCTGCGAGGGCAAACTTGTCGAGGCAGACGCTGATAGTTGCGTCGCTGGGAGAAGCCACGGCGGTGCCCTGCGCCACGAATTCCTCTTTTCGCGGGGCGATATGTCTCAGCTCAATATCTACGGTGGAGAAAAGCACATCAATGCTGTCTTCTCGGCACAGGGCAAGAAGGCTGTCGGTAAACCCGGGTGCAGCGCCGGGCTCGATAATCCGTCGCCTCTGCGCTGGAACAAGATAAAGGCCGCTTGCCCAGCCATCCATATCCGCCGAGAATAGTTCGACATCGGGGCGTCGAAGGAGTGAACGAATAACTGCTACTCCGGCGGGTCCGCCAGCTCCCGTCACGAGAACTCGAATCATAGGGGGTGTCCAATCGTTTTGTGTGGGGTGGGGGGCGCAGCCGTATCGTCGGAATAGTGGGTCACATCTGCGTGCGAGATCGCAACCGCGTCACGAATAACTTCGAGCGGTTCGACATACGTTCCTGTGCCGAAGCGTGACCAGTACCGTGCGGTGGCAAGCACCAGGTCAGGGGCCATATAGATGCGTTTGGATGCCTGAGAGGCGAAGCATGCAAGGAGCGATAGCTTGGTCGCCGTGAATCCGTCGATAGAGACAAACTTGGTCGGTCTGTAATCGACGGTTGCCGACGGTGACTGGAAGCAACAGAGCGTCTGCACCGACCGTGCAGCAATGAGAACGGCGGCGTTAACCGCGCGATGATCCTGGTGTCGGTCGTTGCTGCTGTGAGTGTAGATGATGGTGGGCGAGACCTGATCGATGACGCGCTCGATGATCCCGACCGTGGGGTCTGCGCCGCTGATGTGGGTGTCCTCGAGATCCTCCAAGATGAGGGTGGCCCCGATGAGCTCGGCAGCCGAGGCGGACTCCTGCTCCCTGCTCTCGGTATTTCCGCCTCTGGCTCCGCGTGACATGGTGAGGATAACCACCTTGTCGCCTGCCGATCGATGGGCCGAGAGGATGCCGCCCGCTCCTATCTCCACATCGTCGGGGTGGGCTCCGATCGCTAATACGACCTGCGGCTTCAGCGCTTCCCGGGCCGCCCTGCCCTTGGTGGCGAGCTTGATTGCGACCTGCACCAGCTCTGCCGCCGGGACGGGTTTGCGTAGAAACTCGTCTGCATGGCTGCGGAGAGCGGTGACGGAGTAGTCGAAGGACGCGTGCGCGGTCATAATCGCGACCGGCAGGTGGGGGTAGTGTTGCCGAATGGAGGCCAGCAATTCAAGGCCATTGACGCCAGGCATCTCGATGTCGGTGAGGACGAGGTCGGGTTCGAACTCGGCGATCGCCTTCAGCGCATGTTGGGCATCCTCCAGTGGAAGAACCTCTGCATTCGCGCGTTTCTCAAGGATTGTGCGGGTCAGCATCAGAACATCTGGATCATCCTCTATGACACAGATCCTGATCTTGGGGGCATCGCTTGGCACGGGCGTCTCCTCTTAGTTGTGGATCTTAACCTTCCTCGTTCAACGCTATCGTCTTTGCTCAGTTAGGGGTAGTTAGGTTAGCGGTAATGCTGTCACTTTGGCTGTAACAGCTTTATCCTTTAACGCCCGAACTTGCAACGCTCTCCACAATGTGGCGTTGGGCGAGCGTAAATATGACCAGCACTGGCACCGCGGCTACAACTGCCCCCGCCATGATCACGCCGTAGTGGGTCGTGAAAGCTCCCTGTAGCTGGGATAGGCCGGGTTGCAGTGTGAGATGTTCAGGACTTAGCAATACGTAAACGGGCCAGATGAAGTCGTTCCAATTGCCGAGGAAGCTCAATACAGCCAGGGTGGCCAGCGCAGGCTTGGCGAGCGGTAACACTATCTGGAAGAAAATGCGAAAGTCGCCTGCGCCATCAATTCGTGCGGCCTCTTCGAAATCAATCGGTAAGCCGATGAAGAACTGTCGTAGGAAGAAGATACCGAAAACCCCCGCTGCTCCGGGGACCGTGACTGCCCAGATTGTGTCTATCCAGTTGAAGCTATCCACGATGAGGTAGTTCGGGATGAGAAAGACCACGCCCGGCACGAGTAGCGTAGCGATGATCAGTCCGAAGATAAATTTTTTGCCTCTGAACTCGAGCCGTGCAAGCGCGTAGGCGCCGGCGGAAGCTGTAACCAAAATGAGAATTGTTTGCATGGTTGCTGCGAGCAGACTGTTGAGGAACCACGTGAAGACGGGATACTCTCCCGAGGTTAAAGTTTTATAAGCGTCGAGTGTGAAGGGATTGGGGATCGGGTTTGCTGAGGAGTTGATCGCGTCGAAGTCGCTTTTGAAGCTCGTGAGGAATATCCAGACCAGAGGAATAAGGATGATCAGTGCGAGAATAGTCAGCGACCCGTAAAGCGCTATCGTTGGTGCCTTCAATCGTCGGCGATGCCGTGTCGCTGTTGGTTTTGTTGCCTGCGTGTGCGTCAAAACCGTATCGCGGGGGGATGCGTATGCTTGTTTTGTCATGGTGTGTTCCTCAACTCGCTTTGTCACGCTGGATGCGGAAGTTGATCACGCTGATAACTGCCAGGAACGCGAAGAGAACGTAGCTCATGGCGGATGCCGCACCCATTTGGTTTTGTGAGAGTCCCTGATCTGCGATGTACATGATTGCCGACTTCGTGCTTGTCCCGGGTCCTCCTCGTGTGAGCAAGTAGGACTGTCCAAACATATTCGCCGAGGCCAAAATTGTGACCGTTGAGACGAACATCATCACGGGTCGAAGGCCAGGGATAGTCACATTAAGGAATTGCTTCCACCACCCTGCCCCGTCGAGGGCAGCGGCCTCGTAGAGCTCAGCGCTGATGCCTTTGAGCCCCGCGAGAAGGATCACCGTGTTGAAGCCCATGGTCCACCAGATCGTGACCCCGACGAGCGATACCCATACCCACGGCTCGTTTACCGTCCAGGGAATATCTGCCTCGATCCCAACCAGACGCAGGATGCTGTTGACGACTCCAAGCTGGGGGTCGAGCAGGTACCCCCAGATGACACCAACCACGGCGACACCCAATACGTAGGGAGCGAAGAAGACTGCCCGAAATACGGTTCCTCCCTTGATTTTCTGATTAAGCAGAATAGCTACGAAGAGGGGGATCACAAGTAGGAGCGGAACGCTAAGCAGAGTAAATAATCCGGTTACGCCCATGCTGTTCCAGAACGGCTCGAACGTGAGCGAGCCGGGAGTGAAGAGCTGAGTGTAATTGTCGAGGCCGACGAAGGGCTTGTTCGGCAGGAGCGGATTCCACGTGTGCAGGCTGACCCAGATTCCGTATAGTGCCGGGGCCACAATGAAAATACCGAAGAGGACGAGGAACGGCGTCAAAAAAAGGTATGCGATTCCGGTGCGTCGGCGTGTGATGGGCTTGCGGATAACGGCTTGCTTGTTCAGGTCGGTTCTCACGTTTGTTGCGACTGGACTAGCCACCGTATTGGCTCTTGTTCTGCTCGAGAATTTTGTCGGCCCGTGCTGCTGCATCATCGAGTGCCTGTTCGGGCGACTTCTTTCCGAGGATGGCTTCGTTCACTGCCGTGGCGAGCTCGGCCTCAGCGTTCGTGATTCCGGGGGCTGAAGTCTCGTATCGAGCGTATGGGAGCTCGTCTATGAACGGCTTGAGATTCGGGTACTTTTCCAGCAGATCGGGCGAATTGCGTAAGGTGTTGTTGGCGGGTAGCTCGCCGGTCTCTGCCCAGCCTTCTGAGTTGTCGTTCATCCACTTTACAAAGACTGCGGCCGCGTCAGTCTTGTTCTTATCTTGGTTCTTGTTGTTGAGGAAGATCCAGTGGGTCGAGCTTGACCATACTGCCTTTTCTGTGCCGATTTGGGGGACAGGGGCCGCGCTCCAGTCTGTTTTCTGTAGGGCCTCGTTGGTTGTCTGCCACACACCGTTCCAGTTATAGGCGGTCTTGCCCGCAACGAGGGCATTGATGTTGCCGTCTGGTGCGACGTCGGCCGGGCTATAGCCTTTGGCTATGAGGTCTGTCATGTGAGTGAGCGCTTCTACGCCCGCATCCGAGTTAAATGTAGATTTACTGACATCCTTGTTATAGACCTCTCCCCCAAATTGCCAGAGGAGCGACTTGAACTGAAATACACCCGTGAAGACGTAGCCGTCGACCCACTCGCCTTGTGTTCCGGCAGTCTTGAGAGTCTCCAGTGCTGAAAGGTAACTTTCTTTGTCAGAGGGAACAACCGAGGGGTCTATTCCTGCCGCTTTGAGTACGTCATTGTTTATGTAGAGGCCGAGGGGGGTTACGCTCCAAGGGATTCCGTATTGATTCCCGGTATAGTTGCCCGCGGCGAAGACGCCGTCGGGGAAGTCTGTTTCTGAGTAGCCGAGCGAGCTGATTATGTCGTCGGTCGGCTGGATGAGTCCTTGGGCCGCGTAGGTCGCGATATCGTCGCCGTGCGCCACTGCGACGTCAGGCCCTTTGCCTCCTTTGACGGCTAGGGGCATCTTTGCCGATATATCGCCCCACTCCATGGGTACGTTTTTGACGGTGATGTTTTTGTGTTCTGAGTTGAACTTTTCTACTAGCTGAGGAACAATCTTGGGAGCCGCGCCTCCTGTCCAGCCATTCCAGAAGGTCACAGTAACATCGGGTCCGGTGTAGTCACCTGTCGGACCGTTCGATGAATCGTTAGTGCTGCTTGATCCGCAGGCGCTGAGTGTGACCGCGAGACTGAGCCCCAGTAGTATCGCCAGGCCTCTGCTGAGGTGTCTTTTTCTCATTGTGATTCTCTCCCTTGAGTTGTTCTGCGGGGGCTGCTCGCAGCCGACACGGATTGTTTATGAGGCGTCTTGTGAAAACTAACGCTAGATAAGGGATAATTTACAGCGCTGTAATCTTCTTGTCAATACGGCACAAATCCACCAAAAATTAGACGTATGAATAACTGATATGTGGGAGACTAGCCACTGATAGGAACGTGGACGCACAAAAGGATGAGGAACGCAGTGGCTAAGGTTCGTTTGGAGGATGTTGCCCGGTTGGCTGGGGTCTCTATGAAGACCGTGTCAAACGTGGTTCGAGAGCATCCTAACGTGAGTGAAAAAATGCGCTCCAAGGTGCAGAAAGCCATTGATGAGTTGGGGTATCGGCCCAATGTGTTGGGGAGACGGCTAGCAACAGGCCGCAGCGGAATGCTCGCCCTTGCCTTTAGTGATGTGAGTCTTCCCTACTTTGCTGAGCTTGCAAGAGCATTTACCGTCGAGGCTGGGCGGAGGGGGTACCTCCTCCTCCTGGAGCAGACGGATGGAACGCTTGAGGGTGAGCGTGCCGTGATAGAAACAAGCGAGGCGGGACTTGTAGATGGGATCATCTTTCAGCCGACTACTATGTCGTCGCTCGAGATAGCTCAACATCGCGAAGATGTTCCTCTGGTGATGCTCGGAGAGGTTCCGGCTCCCCTGAGCGTTGACCGAGTGATGATTGATAACGTCGAGGCCGCAGAGGCCGCCACTGCTCACCTTGTTCGTTCTGGGCGTCAAAGAATCGGCTTTGTCGGGCATGAGGAAACTCATTTGTCTTCGACATCAAGTCAGCGTCTCATGGGTTATCAGCAAGGCCTTGAACGTGCCGGGCTCGCGGTTGATATGTCTCTCATTATTCCCAGCCGCAGTATAAGCGCAAAGGATGCTGCTGTTGCGGTTGGAAAAGCATTGGATGGCGGGGTCCGTTTCGATGGTTTTCTATGCAGGGATGACCTGGCTGCTATTGGAACTCTGCGCGCCTTGCAAGAGAGGGGCTTGGAGGTCCCTGGCGACGTTGCTATCACGGGTTGGGATGACATTTCCCTCGCCTCGCTTACTTATCCGAGTCTGACTACCGTGGCGGCCGATACAACGGCACTTGTTGTGCGCGCCCTCGATCTTTTGGAGGAGCGTATTGAGGGTTACGTGGGCCTTGGGCGACATGAACTGGTTCCTTATTCCCTCGTTGTGCGGGAGAGCGCCCCATAGGTCAGAAAACAAGCATTTTACAGCGCTGCAAATTTGCGACACACTATATGTATGCAACTCAACGATGATGCGTCGGCGGCTCCCCCCATGCGGGCTAGCACGCAGGACGGAACCTACCCACGACCCCAATTGATTCGTCCGCAGTGGACCGATCTTTCCGGCCCCTGGGCTTACCGAAACGATGATGCGGATGCGGGCCTTGCCCTTGGTTGGCACAAAGGTTTTGACTCCGATCTAAAGATCACAGTGCCTTACCCCCCAGAATCGCCATCCTCAGGAATTCATGACACCGGATTTCACTCAGTAATTTGGTATAGCCGTCAGATCACCCGAGAAGAGATCGGGCGCAGTGGGTTAGGATGCGGCTTCGCGAATCGTCTCTTCGTGCGCTTCGGAGCCGTCGACTACCGCAGCAAAGTCTGGCTTAACGGTGTATTTCTCGGCGAGCATGAGGGAGGGCATACGCCTTTCAGCTTCGATGTAACGGAGGCAATTCACGATGGGGCGTCTCCTCAAACCCTCGTCGTTCGGGCGGAGGACGACCCACACGACGTCACCCAACCGCGCGGGAAACAGGACTGGCAGCTAGAACCTCACGTGATCTGGTATCACCGCACGTCCGGAATCTGGCAGCCAGTCTGGCTCGAATCCGTTCCGGCTGTTGCTGTTGAAAACATACGCTGGGGGTCAGACTTACCAGGGGCATCCGTCTCAGCGATGGTTAGGTTGACAGCAGCGCCGGCTCCCGGTTCTCGAGTGCGAATCGTCCTCAGCTATGACGGAACGCGGCTCGGCGAGACCGAAGTTCCCGTCACCCGGTGCGAGACCGAGGTTGTCATTCACTTGCCCGCACAGGCCAATGGGCAAAACTACGAGCATCTGCTCTGGAGCCCGGAGCATCCCCGGTTAATCGATGCCACAGTGACGCTTGAGGCCTCATCGAGTCAGGATGCTGTCTATTCCTATCTGGGGCTACGTTCCGTTGACGTTACCCGAGGCCGTTTCCTGCTCAATGACAGGCCGTACTATATTCGTTCAGTGCTCAACCAGGGATACTGGCCTGAGAGTCACCTGGCGAGCCCTTCCGCTGATGCGCTCCGTACCGAGGCTCAGCTGATCAAGGACCTGGGATTCAACGCGACGCGCGTGCATCAGAAAATCGAGGACCCTCGGTTTCTGTTTTGGGCTGACAAACTAGGCTTGCTCGTCTGGGAAGAAATGCCCAGTGTGTTCGAATTCTCCACGGACGCAGTCAGGCGTGTCGTCGCCGAGTGGGAAGAAGTGGTTCGTCGCGACGTCTCGCATCCGTGCATCGTTACGTGGGTTCCTCTCAACGAAAGTTGGGGCGTGCAGCACATAGCCCACAGCGAGCAGGTGCAGCAATTTGCCCGCGCGCTCGTGAGCCTCACCAAAGCTCTCGACCCAACCCGACCTGTCGTCTCGAATGATGGTTGGGAGCACCTTGACTCGGATATTTGGTCCATTCACGATTATGAGGGCTCCGGCGAGGTGCTTGCCCAGCGCTATGCCGACGCGGAAGCGATCGCGCGGCTCTTCTTGGGGATTGGTCCCGCCGGTCGCCCGCTGCGGTTGTCCGACGAACCGGACCGTGGGCAACCCGTGATGCTCACCGAATTCGGCGGCGTCAAATACGAGGTTGGTGCCTCGATGGGGGATGCGTGGGGCTACACCTCGGCAACCTCCGAGTCCGACTTCTCCGCGCGTTTCGAGGCCGTCGTATCTGCCGTTCATCGGAGTACCGCCCTCGCCGGATTCTGTTACACGCAGCTCGCGGATACCCTGCAGGAGGCAAACGGTCTTGTTACTGAGTCTCGCGTTCCCAAGCTGCCGATTGAGCACATCCGCCAGATTGTGCAGGGTTCGCACCCTGGCCCATAGAGTTTCGTGTGCTCCCTTTCCAGGGATTTCGTTTGCCCTAAATAGTTAGATTGTGAGCGAAAGCGTACTATTTAGGGCAAACGAGATGGTTAGACCGGCATGTGTCGCGCGTGGAGGCTCACGGCTCGCACGCGCGTACACGTGCGCCTGCGCAGTGCGGCTCCCCCCAGTGCTGCGAGGCAGCCTATGACCCACAGCATGCCCTGATTCCCTCCGCCCGTTGCGGCGAGTGTCCCTGCTGCCTGGCCTAGCTCCGTCGTGCCGGGCAGCCCAGTCGCCGCCTTGTCCGCATCGCCCGGCGGCGGCGTCGGCGGGTCCGGCACCGGGTCGATGAGATCGTCCAGCGGCGCGAGCGTGCTCACTGTGACATAGTCGAACGTCGTTGCGAAGCCCGTTCCTGCCATCGAGACCAGGCCGATCTTGGCGTTTACATTTGGTTTCGTCGTCCAGGTACCGGCTTCGTCCCACGTGACGCCATCAATGCTCGAATAGCCTGTGTACAGGAACTCCGTGTCGCTGTGCTGACGAACGATGCGCAGGTAGGTGTTTTCGGCAACCGGTCCACCAACGGTGTTGCCGTATTCTGGATAGCCTGCGGGGACGGGGGATTCGCGTTTTGCGAACTCGTTTTGCCGGGTTTCCCAGATGGATGCCGTGACCAACTTAATAAAGTTGCCTCCGTCCGTATACACGACCAGGCCGCCCTGCACGTAGTTTTGACAGCATCCGTTAGCTGGCACCGAGAGATTCACCTTGGTGTCGAGCACGAACTCACCCTCGGGAGCGGGCTTGGTGAGAACGGCCGTCGGGTTGCTCGGATCGGGGCTGAGATCTCCGCCCTGCGTCTGCCAGATGAGAGAGCCGCCGCTCAGACTAATGCTGTTGGGATCGAGGGTCCCGGTATGCGACCACGAACTATCTAGCATCGTTCCCGAGAATTCGTCGGAAAGCGATGGGATGGGATCTCCCGTCGACGGTTGCTTCGTGAACTTTGGCACGTACGCCGTGTGCTGTCCCGGCTGCGCCGCGGGCCCGGGAATAGGTGATACGGATGGGCCGGAGCCTCCGCGGACAACGGGCCAGGCATCCTTCCAATCGAGAGGGTCCATCAGAAGCGGACGCTTTGTGTAACCGGTCGCGCCCGCGATATAGGGGTCTGCCCTGTCGACTCCGTGATACAGGATCCACTGCTGGCCGTCGTAGTCGGTGATCATGGTGTTGTGGCCGGTGCCGATCCAACGGTTTCCGTTTTGGTGCAGCACGGGGGTGCCTCCGACCCTGCCCTCGAGCAGTGAGACTCCGGCGCGATCAACGAACGGACCGGTCGGGCTCTGGGAACGCCCAGCGAAAACCGCGTAACCAGTTGCCGGACCTCCGCAACAATTCGTGGCGGAGCCTAGCAAGTAGTACCAGCCGTCGTGCTCCACGATGGAGGTGGCCTCGTATCGGTTTGCGATAGTTACCTGCACCTCTGTCGTGGGATCGGTCGACAGCCCGTCGGCGCTAAGTTTGCGCACGAAAACGCCGCCGTGGTAACTGCCGAAGTAGATGTAGCTGGCCTCTCCTACCGTGAGCACCTCGGGGTCAAATGTCCAGCGACGGTCGCCGGGATTCTCAGGGGAGGTATCCTGTGGTTCAACGACGGCCTTGCCCGAGTCCGTCCAGGGGCCGGTTGGGGAGTTGCTCGTTGCGACCCCGATTGCCGATCCTCCGCCGGGGCCCGTGCTCTCTGTGGCGGTGTAATACAGGTAGTAGGTTCCGTTCTTGAAGACGACGTCAGGTGCCCACATGTCGCCGTTTCCGATCCAGGCTGGCTTTGTCGGTAGGGCCTCGTTGACGAATGTCCAATGCGTGAGGTCAGTCGATTTAAATGTTGGGATGCTGTAGAAACGCAGTGTGTTATCTGCATTTAGGATGTTCGAGTTGAGTGCGTCTCTCGTGCAGTAGAGGTACCATGACGGGTCTTCAGGGTCGTGCGAGCGGATTACGTCGGGGTCTGCGCATTGCTGCGCGCTGACATCGTCGGGTAGGGTGAGCGCTAGCGGGTTTGAGTAGCTGGGCGCCACGCTTGCTGCGTTAGCGTCGGCCACGGGTGGCTCGAGTTGCCTCGCGTGACCGGATGCCGCTCCCGCTGTTCCCAGCCCGACACCCGATAGCGCCACGCATAGGGCGATTGCTATTCCTGTCTTCACGTTTTCTCCTGTTTCTCTTCGTTGAGATGCTGATGTTTCTTAAATTATACAGCGCTGTAAATTCTGCGTGAAAATTTGCATGCCTTCGCGCCAAGCGAACCCTTTAACGCATTGGCGCGGCTAAACTGGACACATGGATGAATATTCGCCGGTCTTCGCAATTGCGATGGCCGCCGAGCTTGCCGATATGCATCCCCAGACGCTACGGCAGTACGACCGTTTGGGGCTTGTGACTCCGCAGCGTACGGCGGGCAAGTCGCGTAGATATTCCCTGCGCGATATTGCCCAATTGCGCGAAATTGCTCACCTCGGATCCCAGGGGATTACGCTGGAAGGCATTCGCCGCATCCTCGAGCTTGAGAACCAGGTCGCAGGCCTGCAATCACGTGTGCGAGACCTCGAATCTGCGCTCAGCGACGAGCTGCTGAATCGACCGGGCAGCCGGGTTTTTGCGGCTGGTGCCGCCGGAGAGGTTATCTCGCTTAGGCATGGCACTCGTACCCAGCGCCGCACAGAAGTCATGGTGTGGCAGCCTAAAAACCCGAGGTGAGCGACGTCAGCGTGACGCCGTTTCCCTTCGATCTTCTGCGTCGATTTCCCGATGTCGAGGCCGAAAATCTCTATGCGTTTGATGCCTCCGATCGCTACCTTCTCGATGAAACCCGTGTGGTCCGTTCCTCGCTGGGGGATGCCGGGCTCGTCATAATCGGCGACCGTTACGGAGCGCTGACTCTCGCCTCGATCCACGAGGGCGCCCGCGGAATCCGGGTGCATCAGGACGGGCTGAGCGGCGAACTTGCCCTACGCCAGAATGCGGAGCGAGTATTCGCCGGTGACTCCTCCTCTGCTGAGTCTGCCCTCTCGCAACTGCGGCAACTACCTCTCGGCCGGGAGCTGCTCGGAGGTGCGGAGACCGTGCTCCTGCAGCTGCCTCGAAGCCTGGAGGCGCTCGACGAGATCGCCCAAAACATTGCCCGGTTCGCGCCTGACGCCACCGTTTATGCGGGCGGGCGGATCAAGCATCTCACCCTGGCAATGAACGAGGTCCTGGGGAGATACTTCGAATCGGTTGTCCCTTCGTTGGCGAGGCAGAAATCTCGCCTTCTCATTGCACAAGGTTCCCGCGGGGTTCCGCAAGTCTCGACCTACCCGAGGGTGGTCCATAATCCTGAACTCGGTATCGATATCTGCGCGCATGGCGCGGCGTTTGGCGGGACGAAGCTCGACCCGGGGACGAGGCTTCTGCTGAGCGTTATCGATGGCGCGGGTCGGGCATCCGGCCAGCGAATTATCGATTTGGGATGCGGCACCGGCGTCATCGCGACGGTTATGGCCATGAGGCGACCCGAGGCATCCGTTATCGCGACCGATCAATCCGCGGCTGCCGTGCTGTCTGCGCGCGAAACGGCTCAGCGGGCCGGGGTCGAGGGCAGGGTGAACGTCCTGCGCGACGATGGGTTGAGTTCACAACCGGACGCCAGCGCCGACCTGATCGTGCTCAACCCTCCGTTTCACGTGGGGGCAACCGTGCACGCCGGCATCGCCTACAAGCTTTTTGACCATGCAGCACGCGTATTGCGGCCAGGTGGCGAGTTATGGGTCGTGTACAACAGTCATCTGGGCTATCGGCACGGGCTCGAGCGGCTGATCGGGCCAACGAGGCAGGTTGCGCGCGATCGGCAGTTTACCGTCACCGCTTCGGTGCGCGGGGTAAGCTAAGCATCAACAGGGGATGCCGTGCACGAGAAGCGGGAAAATTGCGACAGGCGCTTCTTCCCGCGGTTTCCCAGAACAACCCCTGTAGACTCGTGCGTGGCTTAGGTATAACCTGTGCCGAAAGCGAATTCACTTCAATCTTGGACTCAAAAAGTACAGTAACGTGACGAATCAGACCACATCGAATCATCAAGTGAACCCATCTTCCGACGGCAAGCGCCTACGAATTGTCATGGGATGCGATACATTTTACCCTGATATCAATGGTGCCGCTCGTTTCGCGGAGCGTCTCGCCGCCGGGTTGGTCCAGCGCGGTCACGACGTACATATCGTTGCACCCTCCAAAAAGCACCGTCTGACCGGGGCTTTCGTGGAGAATATTGAGGGTCAAGATATGACGGTTCACCGCTGGGCAAGCTGGCGATGGTACCCGCACGATTGGCTGCGTTTTGTCGTGCCCTGGATGACGAGACCCCGCGCCCGGAAGCTGTTTGACCAGGTGAAACCCGACGTTGTGCACTTTCAGTCGCATATCGTTATCGGCAGGGGGCTGGCCATTGAAGCTGCGAAACGTAATATTCGGATTGTCGCGACAAATCACGTGATGGCCGAGAATATCCTAGATTTTGCCACGATTCCCGAATCCTGGAAAGACTGGTTTGTGCGCGCCTCATGGAAGTCAGCGACCAAAATTTTCCGTACGGCCTCGGCTGTGACCACCCCGACGCGTAAGGCGGCGGATTTCCTCGAGTATCACACGGGTCTGTCCGGGGTAATCCCCGTGAGCTGCGGAATCGACGCGACTAACTACACAGCCGATCTGGCCCCGCGCACGAGTAACAGGGTTCTTTTCGTTGGCAGGCTTACGACTGAGAAGCAGATCGACGTTCTGCTTCAGGCGATGACGAAGCTGCCTGCCGAGCTCAGCGCGACACTGGATATTGTTGGTGGTGGGGATCAGGAACATAACCTGAAATCCCTCGCAGCCAAGCTCGGGCTGAGCGACAGGGTAACGTTCCACGGTCGCATCGGCGAGGACGAACTCCTCCGGATCTACACCGCGGCATCCGTCTGGGCAATGCCGTCCATCGCTGAGCTGCAGAGCATCGCGACTATGGAGGCTATGGCTTCCGGCCTGCCGGTCGTCTGTGCCGATGCGATGGCGCTTCCGCACTTGGTGCATGACGGCGAAAACGGTTACCTATTCGAGCCGAGCGATGCGGACGACTTGGCCGAGAAATTGCTGTTGGTGCTTGGCGCAACTCCGGAGCGCTACCTTGCGATGCAGCAGGCGTCGCTTGACGGGGTGAAGGTTCACGATATCAACCGCACCATCTCGACTTTCGAAGCGCTCTATCGGGGCTAGGTAGGGCGCGGTAAGGCGAGCCGCGGCCGCCGGGCCCAAGCTCCGCGCCCCGACCTAAGTTACCTGGGCGGGCCCAAGTTCCGCGCCTGGGCCCAAGCTGCGGCTTAGGCCCAGAACGTGCACCTTGGGCCGACAGTGCTGATCCCGCCGACACTCTCCCGTCGATCCCGGGCTTTCCCGCCCTGGGATACCCTTGGTGCATGACTCAGTTTGTGGCGCTCCTGCGCGGGGTAAACGTCGGCGGCATTAACATCAAGATGGCGGATGTCCGCCAGGTCTTCGAGAACCTCGGGCTTTCCAGCGTCCGCACTGTTCTCGCGAGCGGCAACGTGTTGTTCGAATCGGATCAGGCCGCGCCGGAGCTGAAGCCCGTGATCGAGCGGGCGCTCGGGGCGCAATTCGGGTATGAGGCGTGGGTTCACGTGCTGGAGGTGACGAGCATCCGGTCGCTCATCGAGGCCTACCCCTTCGACGCAGAGAAAGAAGGCTGGCATCCGTACGTGATCTTCGCGCCGGATGCCGACGTGTCGGCGGAGCTCTTGGCCGCGAGCGATTCGCTGGAGGATGCCTCGGAATCTATCGCGGGCGGCGACGGCGTGATCTACTGGACAGTCGAGCGGGGCAACAGCCTCGGCAGCGTTTTCGCGAAACGGGTCGGACGCGCGCGCTACAAGTCGACGACGACCACCCGTAACCTGCGGACGTTGCGTAAACTCGTGGATTAACGTCTAGCCCCCGACCCTACGGAGTCCGTCGTCGCAGGGTCAAAGCCCCGAGCACGATCGCTGCCACGATGAACGCCGCGATGATCCCCAGCCGCACCAGCACGTATCCCGTGTCCTGATCCCCGGTCGACACCGCGGTGATCGCATCAACCGCGTGTGAGAGCGGCAACCAGTTAGAGATCGCGTGCAGCACATCCGGCATCTGGTCGCGCGCCACGAGAATGCCGCCGAGCAGTATTTGCGGGAACACGAAGACCGGCATGAACTGGACCACCTGGAATTCCGTTCGCGCGAAGGCGCTCGAGAAGAGGCCGAGGGTGCTGCCGAGGATAGCGTCGGCAATCGCGACGGCGAGCAGAAGCCACACCGATCCCGACACGTTTAACCCGCAGACCCACACGGCAAAACCTACCGCGATGGAACTCTGCAGCACTGCGAGCGCGCCAAACGCGATCGCATATCCCAGGATGTAGTCACCCTTGCCGAGCGGCATCGTTAGGAGGCGTTCGAGGGTTCCTGATCGTCGTTCGCGGAGGGTCGAGATGCTCGTCACGAGGAACATGATGATAAACGGAAAGAGCGCAATCATCGCGGGCCCCACCTGTTCGAACACGGGAGTATCGTCAAAGACCCACGCCAGTAGGCCGATCAGGAGGCTCGGCACGACCAGGAGAAGCGCGATCGTGCGGGGGTCGTGCCTGATCTGGGCCAGTACCCGGCCGGAGGTGGCCATCGTGCGGGAGAAGTTCATGAGCGTTCCTCTCCCTGTAGGTGGCGAGGTTTCTGGTGATGCGCGTGTTTGTCTTCGGAAGGTCGGCGCCCCACGAGCGCGACGAAAGCGTCCTCAACGCTGGCCGTTCCCGTGCGTGCGAGTAGCTCGTCTGGCGTTCCGCTGGCTAGGATCTCGCCGTCTCGCAGAAGCACGAGGTCGTCGCAGCGGACGGCCTCGTCCATGACGTGACTCGACACGATGATGGTCATGCCGGCATCCCTCAGCGAGTGAAAAATCGCCCAGAGATCGTTTCTTAGCAGGGGGTCGAGGCCGACGGTGGGTTCGTCGAGCACCAGCAGCTCGGGCGTGCCCATGAGCGCGACGGCGAGTGAGGCACGACTGAGTTGGCCGCCGGAGAGCGAGCCGGCCAGGGCATCCGCTCTCGAGACCAGATCGGTCTCAGCGAGCACTCGATCAACATCGGATGCCGGTGCCCCCAATATCTTGCGGAAATAGTTCAGATTCTGCCGGATCGTGAGGTCGTCGTAGACGCTTGGGGCCTGTGTGACGTATCCGATGGCCGAGCGGAGCTTGTGGCTTCCCACGGGCAGATCGAGGACGCGGATGCTTCCCGAAGCGATGACCTGCACGCCCACTATCGCCCGCATCAGCGTTGTCTTTCCGCAGCCGCTCGGGCCGAGCAACCCGGTGATCTGGCCGCGCGGGACCGTCAGCGATACCGAGTCGAGCGCCGTTGTCTTGCCCCTGACCACGGTGAGGCCCTCGATGTCGAGTGCGGGAGTTTTCTCTGCCATACGATGAATGATTCACCCTCGCGGAGTGCCGTGTCAAGCGTTTCGAGTGGGTGGTTGCTCCCCGCTAGGCTCGCGGGCCCACGCCAACCGTTCCCGGCCTACGTTACAGATTGGGCCGAGAGCGTGTGCCTTGGGCCGAACCGTGCAACTTGGGCCCGGGGAACGTATTATGTTGAGCCGAGAGCGTTGCAATATGGGCCGAAACGTGCAACCTGGGCCGAGAACTGGTTGCGGAAGAAACCGACATCGCCCGTACTTCTGAGTTAGTGTGTACTGGTGAACGCTTACAACCCCCCGATGCGGCCCTTGATAGTACACGCACGAGCGATGCCCCTGCTCCTGAGGTCCTGGGTATCCCCCGTTGTCAAACTTGACGGATATGAGTTCGCCCTTGGCTGGGGCACGCGGCAGTACCTAATCCCTGCCGATCGGCCGGTGCACGTGCAATGCGAGATGCCTTTTATGTATAGATACGGCTCTGCGGCGGTTGTCGTATCCCCTGGAACTTTCCCGGTTGAGCTCGAGTACAGCGCGCCCGCCTCGGCGCTGATGCAGGGTCAGATCGGTGCGCCCGGGACAACTCGCACCACCGGCGTTGTATTTACCACTGTGGTGATTTGTCTGCTCTTCCTGGTTCTTATACCGGTGGTCGCGAATCTTATTCTGAGGTAGGCCTCGAGCTGAGCTGCCCGGCATAAACCGCCGCCAGCCGCTCGCCCACCAGGCTCCAGTCGAAGTTCTCCGCCCGCGCCCGGGCGTTCGCGCCGAGCCGCGCCATGCGCGCGGGGTCTCGCAGCAGCGTCTCGATTGCGGATGCCCAGACCACCGGATCCCGCCCGTTCAGCAGAACCCCGGTCTCGTTATCCACGACGGCCTCGCGTAGCCCGCCGGTATCTGCCGCGACCACGGGGACTCCGCTCGCAGCGCCCTCTAGGGCCACGAGCCCAAAAGTCTCGGAGTAGGACGGCACGAGCACGAGCGTGGACTCCCTCAGCCAGGTCGCGAGCGCCTCGCGGGACTGGGCGCCGATGAACTCGATCTGGAGGGCGGCACCGGCCGCACCTCGAGCATCCTCTCGAAGCTTGTCGCGGTATCCTGCAAAGTCAATGGAGTCTTCTCCCGCGACCACGAGCCTCGGCCGCACGTCGTCGCTCACGTGGGCAAGGGCATCCACCGCGAGGTCTATCCCCTTGAGGGGCTGCAACCGGGCCGCGATAAAGACGTAGCTCGGGGCGGAGGCAGCGCCGGGGGTGAAGAGCGCGCTATCAACTCCGGGGGCGAGAACGAAGACCCGGGCCGCGTCCGCGCCGCACCGGTTGATTGCGGTGTCGGCCTCTGCCTCGCTGACCGCGACGATCAGGGTTGCCTCGCGCGCGAGCAGGGCTTCGCCGTCGACTCGCAGGTGATCCTCTGGCGGTTCCCCGTCATCGAGGGGCGCGCCGGGCAGCGCCGCGATGGAGTGATAGCTCATGAGAAGGGGCACGCCTGCGTCGCGGGCAACGGGTAGGGCCGCGACCCCGGACATCCAGTGGTGGGCATGGATCAAATCGTAGGAGGGCAGGTCTCGCATCGACGTCTCGAACTCGCCGGTGAAAACGCCCTGAGCACTTTTTGACAGCTCGGCGACAGGCCCCGCAACAAGCGTGCGAAGGGTGAGCCCTGGCCGCAGTTCCAGGCTGGTTGGGGCATCCGGGTCTATACGTCGGGTGAGTACCTCGACCTCGTGTCCAAGTGCCGCCAGGGCTTCCGCGTGATGCCGTACGACCACGTTCATACCGCCGGCATCGCCCCAGCCCGGGGCGTCAAACGGGTTGGTGTGCATCGAAACGAGCGCGATACGCATACGATTTTCTCCTCGAAGTGAGCGGGTGCGCGCTCAGACTATGAGCGCGCTAACTAGCCTACCCACGCCTGAGGCGCCCCGCACCCAAAACGACAGCTCAGGCCGTGTCCGAAGCAGCGCCTAAGCCGTCGCAACCCGAGGCTGCGGTATCGCAGAGACGCCGAGTGACCGCTCCCGCAGAACCGCGACCAGGGTCAGCGCGCAGCCAAGAATGAGCCAACCGATGAGCCCGGATACCGACGAACCAACCCCGCCGGTGCCCTCCACCACGGCGCGCATCCCGTTCAGTGCTGTCGTCAGCGGCAGGACAGCGAGCACCTGGTCGTAGACGGGCGGAACAGTCGAGACTATTCCCGCGGCCAGCGCGAGTACCGTGATGATCATAGATACGAGTCGCCCGAACCCGCCGAAGGCCGCCACCAGGCCCTGGTTGACGGCCCCGAAGGCAACGCCGGCCAGCACGGAGATTCCGGCGAAGGCCAGCCAATCTGCCGCGCTGAGGCCGAGCGCCACCTGCATGACGCCTGCGATCAGCACGCCTTGCGCCGCACCGATCAGGAGCCCGGGGAGGACCCCTCTCCCGGTGATTTTGAACACGGATTGAGCCGCTGTCATGGCACGGCGGGGCACCGCGCGAAGAAGCAGGAACGAGACCAGCCCGCCAACCCACAGTGCGAGCATCGCGAAGAATGGGATGCTGGACGCATCAAACAGGCCGGCCTGAGCCCCGTCCGTTGTCACGGGGTTCGCCACGACGGAGCTGAGGTTTTTGCGTTCGCTATCGTTTGTCGAGGGGAGGCTTCCCGATGCCTGTGTGAGGCCCGTTCCGAGCGAGGTCGCGCCCTGGCTGAGCGAGGACGTTCCCGTCGCGAGTTCGTTCGCCCCCTGTGCCAGCTGCTGGGCTCCAGATCCCGCGGATGCCGCTCCCGTGGCCAGCCCGCTCGCCCCGGTTGCCGCCTGGCTTGCGCCGGAGGCGAGGGAACTAGCCCCCGTTGCGAGCTGCGAGGCCCCGCCGGTGAGCTGGGTTGCGCCGTCCGCCAGCTGGTGTGCCGCGGTGGCTGCTTGGCCGATGCCAGCCGGAAGTGCGCTGAGCTGAGTTGCCAGCCCGGGTTGTCCTCCCTGCCCGTTTACGTAGGCGTCCGCGTAGCCGACGGAGGTGAGCACACTTGTAGATGAGGCCGCGACCTTGCCAAATTGAGTCAGGGCGGCGCCGATCGCCGCGCAATTGTCGTTGGGGGTCACGCAGCCCTCCTGGAGCGCTGTCAGCTGCGCGCCGAGCGTGGCCAGGTCTGTCCCGAGGGCCGCGGTTTGGGTCGTCGCGGCGGTGTTGGTGATCCCGGAGAGCTCTGTCAACGCGCCCGGAAGCTCAGTCAGTCCCGCCGCCGTTTGATCGAGCCCTCCCGCGAACTCGGTGAGTCCGTTCGACAGGGTCGATGCCCCCGTCTGCAGGCCGGTCGCGCCGGTGCTGAGCGACCGGGCTCCCGTCGAGAGCGAGGCGACTCCACTGCTGAGCGAGCTTGCGCCGGAAGAGAGAGTGCCCAGGCCTGCCCCGAGCCCCTCGACGCCCGAGGCGACCTGTTGGGCGCCATCGCCGAGTTTGTTGGCCCCATCCGCCAGCGAGGTGGCTCCGGTCGCGGCCTCGCCGAGCTGATCGCCCAGCGTGTTGAAGCCCACGTAGAGGTTATCGATGTAGGTTTCGGTGAGCTGCTGGCCAAGCACGGTGCTGGCGGTGCTCGTCACGGTTTGGGTGAGGGCGGCATCCACCAATTTGCTTTTCGGGGAGGTGGCAATGTCGAGGGTAGCTTTTTCCGCCTTCGCCGCGTCGCCGGAGAAGGAGGTTGCGGCGGCGGAGAAGTTTTCGGGGATGGTGACAACCGTGGCGTAGCTGCCATCAGCCAGCCCCGCTTTGGCGTCTTCCTCGTTTGTGATGACCCAGGTCAGGTTCTGGTCTGTGCCGCTGTCCACAAGCCCGCCGGCCAGCAGTCGACCGAGAGGCGTGACCTGCCCGTTGAGCGTCACGGGTTTATCGTCATTGACGATTGCGCCGGTCATCTGCTCGAGACGATCTGTGGGGCTCCACAGCCCCCAGACCAGCGTTGCGCCGAGAATGAGCGGAACCAATACCAGACCCAGTATCGACCAGGGCGAGAGTTTTTTCGCGGAGAATGCTGCATCGAGCGATAGACGTGACATGGTTACAGGGCCTTTTCGAGGGTGTCGCTAGCAGTGCGGGTGTCGGCTGGGGTGTCAAGATGGAGGATGCTCGGGGAACGCGTACCACGAGCATCCGTCTCGCGGTCGGGCAACGAGTCCACGAGACGCGTAAGCTCATCGCTATCGTTGCCGCTCAGCACGAGGGCGAGCGGCTTGCCACGGGAGGATGCGTAGTCGCGGGCCTCGGCGAGGGCCGCGGAGGTGGCGGGGATTCCGGCGGAGGTGAGAAGGGCATCCGCTCCATCGATCAGGATCACGGAGGGCAGATCGGCCGCGGCATCTCGCAGGTCGGCGAGTGGGTTGTGGGAATTTCCCGCGAGCACGAGGCTGGTACGAGATCGCACGGCTGAACCGCGCTGGGGGAGTACCTTTCCTACGACCTTAAGCTTGCCCGAGAAATGCGAAATCCTTCCCGAGAGCGTCAGTAGCAGGGCCGTGCGGGCCTCGGCAGTTGCACCCGTGACAATCAGGGTTCCGCCGGCAGGTACCGTCACGGCGACATCGTGGAACAGGGTGGGGGTTCCGATCGAGGCCACTCCCGTGTCGCCGTCAACGGCGAGGCTCAGATCGCTGGCGTTGATGGCATCGGTCGAGCCGGGCACCGGCCAATCTGCGAGGGCTAACTCGTGGTGCAAGCCCTCTCCCTCGACGTCGAACGATGGGAGGATGCGGTCGAGCCAGCGGGGCATCCACCACGCGCGATCACCGAGCATCGCGAGAACCGCGGGAACCAGGGTCATGCGCACGATGAACGCGTCGACGAAGACGCCAACCGCGAGGCCGAGCGCGATCGGTTTAATTGAGGTATCGCCCTCCGGCACGAAGGCCGCGAACACCGCGAACATGATCACGGCCGCCGCTGTGACCACCTTGGCGGAGCCCATGAAACCCCTGCGGATTGCCTTCTGCGCGTGGCCGCCGTGAACGTATTCTTCGCGGATGCGCGAGACTAGGAATACTTCGTAGTCCATCGCGAGCCCGAAGAGCACGCCCATGAGGATGATGGGCATGAAGCTGATGATGGGGCCAACGCGCGCGACGTTGAGGGCCTCTGCGAACCAGCCCCACTGGAATACGGCGGCGACGGCGCCGAACGATGCGCCGACCGACAAGAGGTAGCCGAGTGTTGCCTTGAGCGGAACCCAGACGGAGCGGAACACCATGGTGAGTAGGATCAGCGAGAGCCCAACGACGAGCAGGCCGAAGGGGAGCAGCGCGCCACCCAGGCGATCAGAGATATCGATGCCGATTGCGGTGAAGCCCGTGACGGAGAGGCTGACTCCATGCTTGTCTTGGAAGTGATCGTGAAGCGAGCGGATCTCCTTCACCAGCGCCTTAGTCTCGTCGGAGTCCGGCCCGCTCTTTGGGATAACCTGCACGATTCCGGTGTCGGCGGTGGCGTTCGGGGTCGCGAGGGGCACGGCCGCCACGCCGTCGAGTTCACGAATATCATCGGCGATATCGTTCATGAGTCCCACGGGGTCCTTGCTCGATACGATCGAGCCCGTCACGATGAGGGGGCCGTTGAATCCTTCGCCGAAGTTTTCGGACAGCAGGTCGTAGGCGATGCGGGCCTGGTTGTCTTCGGGCAGTGATCCGGCGTCGGGGAGCGCCAGGCGCAGGTCGAGAGCGGGGATGCTCGCCACGCCGAGCGTGCCAACGACGGCGATGATCGTCACCAGTGGGAACCGGGTGACCGCGGCCACCCAGCCGCCGAAGAAGCCGCGTTTGGGCCGGGGGCTAGGCGTGGTTGCCGCGGGTTGTGCCGCTGGCTTCTGCGGCTCAGGTGTGACTGCCTCGGGCTCTGGGTTCCCCGTCCTGTTCCGCGCCAGATAAGCCTTCCGCTGTGTGCGCGGAAGTATCTTTGCGCCAGCGAAACCGAGCAGCGCAGGGGTGAGGGTGATCGAGATCAAGACAGCGATCGCGACAGCTGCCGCTGCTGCGACGCCCATGACCGTGAGGAAGGGAATGTTCGCGACGGAGAGGCCCAGCAGCGCGATAATGACCGTTAGGCCGGCAAAGATCACTGCCGAACCAGCGGTTGCGACCGATCGTGCCGTGGACTCTTCCAGGCTGAGACCGTCTCTGAGTTGCTCTTGATGTCGTGAGATCACGAAGAGTGCGTAGTCGATGCCGACCGCGAGCCCCAGCATCAGGGCGAGCATCGGGGTTGTTGAGGAGATCGGGCCAAAGAGCGTGGCGAGGAAGATGAGCGTCATCGAGATGGCAACGCCGAGTATCGCGTTGAGGAGAGGCATCCCGGCTGCGAGGAACGCGCCGAGTGTCAGGATGAGGACGACGAGGGCGATCGCGA
The DNA here is from genome assembly GCA_040400085.1 of Lysinibacter sp. Taxonomy (GTDB): domain Bacteria; phylum Actinomycetota; class Actinomycetes; order Actinomycetales; family Microbacteriaceae; genus HNR. The sequence continues at coordinate 30,595 of JBBAQX010000020.1, forward strand.
CGCCCAGCAGCTCGGTGATGCTCAAGGTCGGTAGGTTTTGCGAGAATAGCTCGCCTCCGACCGCTACTTCGGAATCCGAGGGGAGCTCGGCCCGCAAGTCGTCGCCCGCCTTGAGTAACGCATCCTTTGTTTCGGCGGTGATGTCGGCTTGGCCTCCGTCGAGCTGGATCGGAATGACGGCGGCACGTTTGTTATCGGAGATTGTGCCCGAGATGTTCTTGTCGAAGGGCGATGTTGCCGTGCCGACCTGCTTAATGTCGTCAATTTGCTTGACGGAGGCTTCGATACTCGCCTTGATTGGGGCATCCTCAATCGTGCTGCCCTTCGGCGCGACGATCACGATCTGAGCGGAGGTTCCCGATACCTGTGGGAACGTGTGGCTGAGGGAGTCCAGCGCCTCTTGGGACTCGGTTCCCGGGATCGAAAAGGAGTTGTCTGTTCCTTGGTTGAAGGCGATGGCGCCTCCGCCTCCGACCGCGAGCGCTGCGATCCACAGCGCGAGGACGAGGCGTCGGCTTCGAAAGGACCAGCGACCGAGGGAGTAGAGCAGCGATGACACGCGGATCTCCTTATGCGTAAGGGCGGTAGTGGCGAGAGGGATGCATCGTTGGAGGCCACGCTCGCTTGGATACATGAATGTATCCAATACATCAGTGTATCCATTTGAGGTAGACTGTTACAACACAGGGAAAATATTTACGGGAAGGTTTCAGAAATGGTTGAGGTGGAGAGCACTCGCCGCCGAAAAACCCGCGAGCGATTGATGGATGCCGCGTACCTTGAATTCTCCGAGCGGGGTGTTCCCGCTGCTTCCGTTGAGGCCGTCTGTGAGCGCGCGGGATTTACGCGCGGGGCCTTCTACTCAAACTTCTCGAGCAAAGAGGAACTCTTCTTCGCGCTGATGGAGCGCGAGAATCTTCGCCGGGTAGAGGCGCTCGGCCTAGATATCGCGTCGGCGCTCCCCAACGTGTCCGATGACCCCTCCGTGCTCACCGAGGAGCTCGTTGGCGAGGTGCTTGAGCGTGCCTTCGGGGGCCAGGCGCTCGACCGGCGCTGGTGCCTGGTGCAGGAGGAATTTGCCCTCCTCGCGATGCGCAACACCGAGGTCGCCGCCGAGTACAACGCGTTTCAGGCGGACTTTTTCGACCGTTTGGCGCACGTCGTCCGCACCACGCTCGCCGATGCTGGGCTCGCCCTTACCGGAGACCCGCGCGACGTGGTGAAACTCTTGAGCGGGGTCTACGAATTTGCGCTGCGGGAGTCGCTGTTAGAACCCGACGCCGCGGCATCAACAAACAGGATGCTCTCGCTCGTTCCTCAGATCGTATTGGCTCTGCTCGTGCCTCTTGAGTCCGAGGCATCTACACCTTGAGCGTCGATGTGTGGTTGTCGTTCCTCGGATCGGTGACTTTTCTTGCCTTCGCATTGTCCGTCGTCACGGGGGCGCTGCTCGGTTGTGTTCTCGCCTCTGCCGCTCGCGTGCCACTCTGGGTGGGAGGCATTGTCGGCGGAATTCCCCTCGTGGGTGGTCTTGCGCTTGTGGTGTTCGGGGTTATCGCCGTGGTTCGATGGTCTGAGGGCCGCCGAACTGGCGTATGGGCTGAACCTCGTGGCTGGGCCTCACGGATACGGCAGCCCGGGGGTCGCGTCGCTTTGCTCGTGCTCGCCGGATTGATGCTCGGGGCCATCGTCTCCCTGTTTCTCGACTGGCTCGTGCTCAAGACGAGCTTTTTTCCTGTCTTTGCCCTCGGCGTGCTCGGCACGGGCGCGGATGCCCTGATCATTGTGACGGTGGCCGCCCTGCTGGGGGCGGGGCTGTTGGCGCTACGGGGTCCGTCTTATTGGGCATCCATTATCGCGATCTGCGTCGGCGGAGCCTGGGCTTTCGTGAGCGCGAGTGTCTTGGCCCTGCTGATCCCGCTGAATCGCGTGATAACGGATGCTCGTGCTGGAGCCGGGACCGTGGGGGACCTTCTCTCTGGCCTCGGCATCAACCCCGACGCACCCAGCGTCGTGCTGCCCGAGTGGACTGCGGTGTTCACCGGCGGCGAGGCGTTGAGTATCGACCTCACGAGCGTGGATGTGAACGCTATTCTGCCGGAGGTTTCGCTGCGCGCCGGGAGCGGATTTTATGTCGCGGCTGCGGTCGGCGTGCTGTGCCTGGCCTGGGCGGTGGCAGAGCTGCGGGCTGCGCATCGGGCGCGTGGGCTGCGGGTTGGTGTTACCGGGCCAGCCTAGAGCAGCGAGCGGAGCGCATCCGTTAGCCCGAGGCCCCGTTCCGCCGCGAGTTCGCGGAGCTTGGCGAGCTCGTCTTCGCTGAGGTCGAGTGTGATGCGGGTCGCTGGGGTTGCCGCTGGCGGCTCGTCAAGCGCGAAGAGTGATGGCTGCTCGAAAAGTTCGGCTGGGGCTGATGCTGCCTCGGGAGCTGCTTTGGGGGCGCTGTTGTTGTTCGCGTGGCTTGTGTCGCCGTCGCGGGTCCAGCCCGGTCCGCTCGGGATGGCCTGCCCGCGCTGGTAGGCCTCGGAGACAGCCCGAGCCCTCTCGTCGGCTGCCTCGTTGAGCGGGTGATTCGCGTGGCCCTTGACCCACTCGAAGCGATATGTGCGTCCCTTAAGTTCTTCGTCGAGCTGCTTCAGGATGTCGAGGTTCATCACGGGTTTGCCGTCGGCTTTGCGCCAGCCCTTACGCTTCCAGCCCGGCATCCACTCGGTGATGCACTTGATCACGTATTGGCTGTCGCAGAGGATTAGTAAGTCATCGTCGAGGTGCTTCGTCGCTCGCAGAAACTCGAGTACGGCGGTGAGCTCGCCCTGGTTGTTGGTGGCGTGTTTCCAGCCGCCCGCGCCCCAGCATCCGTCATCGACATACCAGGCCCAGCCTGCGGGGCCGGGATTGCCGAGGGCGGAACCGTCTGCTGCTACGCGAATCGTCATGGGAATAGCTTATGGGACGCGGCCGACCTGACTTGTCTCGGTTCGCGTTAGCTCGTGACCTAGGTCACGCTGCCGGCCTATCTTGCGCTGCCGGGCCCAAGCTGTGAGGGTGGGCCTAACCTGTGGCTTGGGCCCGGAACCTGTAGTTTGGGCC
>JBBAQX010000020.1:33781-73626 GCA_040400085.1 Lysinibacter sp.
GATGCCGATGCCGATGCCGATGCCGATGCCGATGCCGATGCCGATGCCGATGCCGATGCCGGACGTAGGAGCGGACGCCTTTTCGGGTTGCGTTTCGCGCTTATGACACCTGCTTTCCTGTTTTGCTCCAAAACCTCGCTCCAAAACGTTGCTCCAAGCCCCACCCGACACTAAAGCCCACATGTCTGCCCCTAGCGCTCAAGCTCACGATTTGCTAAAGTTGAGTCAAAGTGGCTCAACTTTAGCAAACACGCAAAGCCGCCACCCAAGAACATCTAGGAGAAAGAACACAACGTGCAGCCAGGAATGCAACCCCCGCAAGAGGACCAGAAGAGCGCCCTCGAGCAATTCGGCGTGAACCTCACGGAGGTCGCGCGCAGCGGCAAACTCGACCCGGTGATCGGGCGAGACTCAGAGATCCGCCGCATCAGCCAAGTGCTCACCCGTCGCACAAAAAACAACCCCGTCCTCATCGGCGCACCCGGCGTGGGAAAAACCGCGGTCGTAGAGGGCCTCGCCCAGCGCATCGTCGCAGGCGACGTAGCCGAATCCCTCAAAGACAAAGAGTTGATCTCGCTCGATATCTCGGCGCTGATCGCAGGAGCCAAGTACCGCGGCGACTTCGAGGAGAGGATGAAGGCGGTCCTGAAAGAGATCAAGGATTCGGATGGCAAGGTCATCACCTTTATCGATGAGCTTCACGTGCTCATGGGTGCTGGCGGCGGCGAAAGCTCTGTCGCGGCATCCAATATGTTGAAGCCCCTGCTTGCCCGCGGCGAGCTCCGCATGATCGGGGCGACCACGCTGGACGAGTATCGCGAATTTATCGAGAAGGATGCCGCGCTCGAGCGTCGTTTCCAACAGGTGTATGTCGGAGAGCCCTCCGTGGAGGACACCGTCGCGATCCTGCGCGGACTTAAAGAACGCTACGAGGCGCACCACAAGGTTTCGATCGCGGATAGTGCGCTCATCGCCGCGGCCGCCCTCTCGAATAGGTACATCCCATCGCGCCAGCTGCCAGACAAGGCTATCGACCTGATTGACGAAGCTGCCAGCCGCCTGCGCATGGAGATCGACTCCGCCCCGCTCGAGATCGACGAGCTGCGCCGCTCGGTTGACCGCCTGAAGCTCGAAGAACTTGCGCTTAAAAAGGAGAAAGACGACGCATCCCGTGAGCGCCTCGCGAAGCTGCGCGAAGACCTCAGGGTGCGCGAGGCCGACCTCAGCGTGCTCGAAAGCCGTTGGGAAACGGAACGCGCGAGCCTCAACGCTGTTGGCGAGCTGAAAGAGAAACTCGACGCCGCCCGCGTTCGCGCGGATAAGGCCCAGCGCGAGGGCAATCTCGAGACAGCCTCGCGGCTGCTCTACGGTGAGATCCCGGTGATCGAGCGCCAGCTTCACGAGGCCGAGAACGCCGAGCAGAGCGACGAGCCCCGCATGGTGAGCGACCAAGTGACCGATGAAGATATTGCGGAGGTGATTGCGGCCTGGACGGGCATTCCCGTCGGTCGATTGATGCAGGGCGAAAGCGAGAAGCTGCTTCATCTCGAGGCCGAGCTGGGCAAGCGCCTGATCGGGCAGAAGCGGGCCGTGGAGTCCGTCTCCGACGCGGTTCGCCGCACGCGCGCCGGGATCTCTGACCCCGACCGACCCACCGGCTCGTTCCTCTTCCTCGGGCCAACTGGCGTGGGAAAGACCGAGCTGGCCAAGGCGCTCGCCGAGTTCCTCTTCGACGACGAGAAAGCGATGATCCGTATCGACATGTCCGAATACGGCGAGAAGCATTCCGTGTCGCGCCTCGTCGGTGCCCCTCCCGGATACATCGGGTACGAGTCCGGCGGGCAGCTGACGGAGGCCGTGCGCCGCCGTCCGTACTCCGTCGTGCTGCTCGACGAGGTCGAGAAGGCGCATCCTGAGGTCTTCGACGTGTTGTTGCAGGTGCTCGATGACGGTCGCTTGACGGATGGCCAGGGCCGCACCGTAGATTTCCGCAACGTCATTCTTGTGCTCACCTCGAATCTCGGCAGCCAGTACCTGGTTGATCCCGAGCTGAGCGACCCAGAGAAAGAGGCCAGGGTTCGTGAGATGGTTCGCCAGGCTTTCAAGCCCGAGTTTGTGAATCGACTCGACGATATCGTGATCTTCCAGTCGCTTTCCCGCGGCGACCTGGCTCAGATCGTGGAACTCTACATCGATCGGTTGCAGAAGCGCCTGGGCGAGCGTCGCCTGACGCTTGCCGTCACCCCGGATGCCCGCTTCTGGCTGGCCGAGCGCGGCTATGATCCGATCTACGGGGCTCGTCCTTTGCGTCGCCTGATGCAGAACGAGATTGACGATAGGCTGGCCCGGTCGATCCTGGCCGGGGAGGTCCACGACGGCGACGTGGTTCGCGTGGATGTCGACCATGCAGAAGACGCCCTGACGGTCACGGCGCAGAGCCCGGTTGCCCCGTAGCAGGGACGCGCCCCGCCGCCGTGCCGTGCCGTGCCGTGCCGTGCCGCCCCGTGCTGACGCTACCCGTCGGCTCAACTTACCCCGCCCGGCCTAAGCCCCGCGCCCGGGCCCAAGTTACAGCTTGGGCCCGGAACCTGCACCTTGGGCCGACCAGCAACAGGCAGCAACAGGCAGCCCGCCTGCGCTGCCGCCCCGGCGCGATATGCTGGGTCCCATGGCTGTGACGGACGAAGCGATCCTCAAGATCAAAGAGATGCTCATCTCGGGCGAGCTTGGACCGGGCGAGAAGCTGCCGCCTGAAAAGGAGCTCAGCGAACGGCTTGGCCTGTCGCGCAGCTCGATGCGCGAGGCGGTCAAGGCGCTCGAAGTGATTCGCGTGCTCGATGTGAGGCGCGGCGACGGCACCTACGTCACCAGCCTCGAACCCCGCCTGCTCCTCGAGGCGATGTCGTTCGTGGTGGACCTTCACGACGACGACTCGATCCTCGAACTTTTCCAGGTGCGCCGCATCCTCGAACCCGCAGCGTCTGCCCTAGCCGCCGCGCACATGACGCCGGAGGGCATCGCGGACCTTCGTGCCCAGATCGAATCTGTCAATGATTCCACGGATGTCGAGGGTCTCGTCGCCCACGATCTCACCTTCCACGGCGCGATCGCTACTGCCGCCGGGAACTCCTATCTCGCGACCCTGATCGAGTCGCTGTCCAGTAACACTGCGCGCGCACGGATCTGGCGCGGTCTCACGCAGGAGCACTCGGTGACGCGCACGTTGGAGGAGCATCGCTCAATTGTGGATGCCCTGGAGCGGGGCGACGCGGAACTCGCGCAGGCCCTCACCACGGTTCACATCTCGGGCGTGGAGCAGTGGCTGCGCGAGGCAGCCGCCCCGGCGACTCCTGCGGCTCCTGAAGCCCCCGCCGAGTAGGGGCATCCGCCTGCTTCCTTAGATCTGCGCGGCATTAATCAGCGTATCCATTGCGCGACCCGCGCGTATCCGTTTTTCTGACGAGATGGTCTCATTGCTGTATGCCGCCTGTGTCTTGAGTGCTAGGAGACTTTTCAAGTGTTTAGCGGCATCGCCGTTCACGCTGGCAAGCAGATTTATTGCATCTTGGTGATTTTCACCCTTGGAATATCTCCCAAGATGACGAATGCAGATCGCGTCTGATGCTGCTATTCCCGCATGAACGCAGAGAGTGACATAAGCGTCAGCGATGTCTTCGGGGTCATCGTTCAGTTCGAGGATTTCGTCTGCAGCAGATTGAAACTGGAGTGCCTTGGACAGCCTTCCTCGCCTGGTTCTGGCATCGCCAATAACTGTTCTCATGCGACAAGACCATTGTGTTTGAGGGTGTTAGATAGCCATAAGGTTTTTCCGCAGAGAGGGATCGCGTCCCGCAGAATTTCGTCAATAATTGGCTCTTGGTGTATCTCGCGTGCACGAAAAATGAGAGGCCTGGCATCGTTGCCTGTCCACTGAGTTATTTTTTGGGAGAGTCCATATACTTCATCTTCAACGGTCTGAAAATCAGCGTTATCTGATACGGCAAAGAAGATATCGATGTCGCTGCTGATGCTCATATCGTTGCGTGCTGCTGAACCGAAGAGAGCCGCGTATTTGGGTGCAACTTTCCACCTCAGGATATCGTCGCGTATCCGTTCAACAAGTATTGACTTGAGGTTGCTGAGCTCAATGATTGAACGTGCTGCGAGGTGGTGTCGGTTGAGTCTGTATAGGTATAGGTTCCCTACTGGTTCCTGCGTCACTATTCCCTGAGCTGTCAAGCGGGCAAGGGCGTTGCGGACGCCCGCGAGAGATCCCTTATCTGGAAGGATCGATTTGATTTGGGATGCTGTGAATCCGGTTTGTGCCCCGGCTAGTACCTGCAGGATCCCCGCGTCTATCGTCGGGGTGATTATCGAAAGGGGAGAATCAAGTCGCATCGTGACCTCAAATGTGTACTATTGCATGCGTTTGACTACTATAGTACGCGATTTATCTTGTATATGAAGGAAAATATTATGAATATGGACCGAGTTTTTTATCGCTAGGGCGTGAAACGAGTTCGCGTCTCCAGGTCAAGCCTCTTACAAGGAAATATCTTCGTTGCCTCGCCGAGTAGTGCCACTAAACCCCTAATCAGTTGGTCAAAGTTCGTGGGGTTTAAGGCAAAACCCGCACGAACTTTGAGCAACTGATTGTGCGCACGAAACCAAATCAGCTGGGGACGGGCAGGTCAGGAGGTCGGGCGCAACCGGAGCTCCTGCATCCCCCCATCGACGGCGATCGAGGTGCCCGTGGTCGAACCGGAGCGAGGGGATGCGAGGTAGGCAACGGCATCCGCTACTTCATCTGCAGAGACCAAGCGCCCGTGGGGCTGGCGCGCGTTGAGCGCGGCCCGCTCGGCCTCGGGATCCGGCGCGCTGTCGAGGAGCCGCGCGACCCAGGGAGTGTCGGCGGTTCCGGGGTTGACGCAATTGACGCGGATGCCCTCGCGCAGATGGTCGGCGGCCATCGCCCGCGTGAGCGAGAGCACGGCCCCTTTGGACGCGCTGTAGAGGGCGCGCGCGGGGAGTCCCGCCGTCGCCGCGATCGACGAGGTGTTCACTATGCTCGCCGACGGCGACTCGCGCAGGTAGGGGAGCGCCGCCCGGGTGACGCGGGCGATCCCGGTCACGTTCACGTTGAAGACGCGCGCCCACTCGTCGCTGGGATTGTCCTCCACCGTTCCCTGAGCGCCGATCCCCGCGTTGTTGATGACGATGTCGATTCTGCCAAAATGCGCAGCGATAGCGGCCACGGCATCCGCGACCGAGGCGTCGTCGCCCACGTTCGTGGCGACGGCAAAGTGCGCGGGGTCGGCCGCGTCGGGGTTGAGGTCGCACACGGCTACGTGGGCGCCGGCGGAGTGCAGGCGTGCGGCGATGGCGGCCCCGATTCCGGATGCTCCTCCCGTGACCAGCGCGACCAATCCATCAAATTCTCCGCTCATGACGAGCTCCTTTCGCTGTGTGAAACGCTCGAAGCCGAGTACGCCACGAACTCCTGCCGTTGCCGCCCGAGCCCCTCGATCTCGACTTCGCAGATGTCGCCGGGCGAGAGATACGGAAAGTTTCCGGAGAGCGCGACGCCCTGCGGCGTACCGGTGAGCACGAGGTCGCCGGGCTCGAGCACGAGGTATTGGCTGAGGTGCCAGATGATGTAGTCGACGGTGAAGATCATGTCAGACGTTGACGAGTCCTGGCGCGGCTCGCCGTTGACCCAGCTGCGCAGGCGCAGGTTCTGGTAGTCGACCTCGTCCGGCGTCACGAGCCACGGCCCGGTCGGGTTGAAGCCCGCGGCGGCCTTGCCCTTCGACCACTGCCCGCCTGAGACGGTCATCTGGAAGTCCCGCTCGGAGAGGTCGTTGGCTGTCACGAATCCGGCAATATGGCGGATGCTGTCGGCCGGCGAATCGAGATACGTCACGCGCTCCCCGATCACCACCCCCAGCTCGACCTCCCAATCGGTTTTCACGCTGGTCTTGGGGATCGTGACGGTGTCGTTCGGCCCGACCACGGTGTTTGGCGTCTTGAGGAAGATAATGGGAATCTCGGGCGGCGCCGACCCCGACTCGGCCGCGTGGGCCGCGTAGTTCATGCCGATGCAGACCACGGCGCTCGGCCTCGCGATGGGGGCTCCCACGCGAAGGGATGCCGCACCCGGCAGCACGGGAAGGCTTCCGTGAGCGAGCGCCTCGCGCACCCGCGCCGGGCCTCCCGTCTCGAAGAAGTCGCCGTTGATGTCGGGCGTGATCGAGGTGATGTCGTAGTAGGAGGCGTTACCTGAGGCATCCGTTCCATCGATAGCGGTGTCGATAACAGTGTCGATAACGACCGGAATCTCGTGGCCCACGGCCCCTATGCGCGCGAATCTCATCTGTGTCCTTTGCCTGTGAAACGGGTTAACATCTGAACTCTATCGGTAATTATGTCATAAATATGCGGATATTCTGCATTAATTACCCGCTTGACAGAACATACATCGGATGTTTGTGGTTGTTTGAATTTCAACCGTGAAGTCTTGCGTGTTATGTCAGTGCACTCTGCCAGGTGTCGCAATTTCCGGACCGCACGCACCCTGTGGGCGGCGTAGATGTCCTCATATAGACACTGGATCCACAAGGCGATCTCCAAGCCTTGACCCGATGCGCTGAGGCCGGGTTGCTGCTCACTGCGAAACACGTTGACGGGCCATCTGTAAGTATGCTGCATGTGAAATCGGTACCAGGCAGCGGCCTAGCTCCGCGCTGAAGTTAAGGCCCGGCCCACTCCGGGATCACCTTATGCATACTCGACTTCACAGTTTCTTGCTCAAGTTTGTTCAATTGGCTTAACTTTATTCGTTGTGACGTCAGCTTTCACGCCGCCATCAAGATCAGCCAGCCTAGCCCAAGCGTGCGCGAAATCAACTTCGTGCCGAGTTGATCAGCAACGCGTTTTATCGTTTTTGTTCCGTGGCTCTAACTCTTGTTTCCAAAAATCTAGCACCAACTAAATTCATGACACTTCAAAGATTCTCGAATATTCTTGACGAATTGTATTTTGATCTGGTAGCTTCGATTCAATAATTCTAAATCTGGATTATATTTTATACAGATACAGTTATGGAGAAAGTCAATGGAGACAATAGATCTTATTTCTGAGGTCACTGATCAGGAGCTTAGCGGAGAAATAGGGGCTCAGGCAGGTGGTTTATGGACTGTTGCGGGAACCTCGACCATCGGGCGAGTTTGTACCATTTCATGGGAATGTGCAGGTTTTATCTGCGGTTGGGGCTAGCAGCTACATATTTCCGCGCATTATAGGCGGCTCGGGTGGATTACTTCGCCCGAGCCGTTTTTTCTGAAACAAGGAGGTTCAGGGATGAAAGCAGACCTATTTCCCGAGGCGACTCAAGAGGATCGCTTACGAATAAAAGATTTACACGTCAGAATTAGATCGAAGATTTCGATTTCCTTGAAAAATCCTGAACAGATTTCGGAAAAGGCTCTTGGGCTTTCAGGGTTAATCGAAAAAATACCCTTTGGCCAGGCTACCGTCAACTTCGTCTCTCCTTGGCTCAATTTAATTGAAAATTTGATTGAAAATAGTCCTTATGTTGTGAAGGCAGGCGGGCTCCAACAAAGCTTGAAGAATTTGCTAATTGCAAGAGCGCAACAGTGCCTTTTGCGTACACAGATTCAGCTAATGCAAGAAAAACGTGACGGCCTTCTCGGAAAATCTTCGGAGGAGCGGTATGAGAATTTCGCCGATTGGCTAATATCTAAGGATGGCGAAGCGGAGTATATTGACTCCTTCCCTGTTTCTGTGTCGGATGCTCAGCATCAAGCTCAGAACTTTACGACTCTGGTTGCAGAAATTCTTGATCACTACAACAATGATCGAGCGCACTTGTTTGCAATCGGAATGGTGTCAAACTCCCGGATAAAGTCTCTCGAGATAGGGCAGGGAGACACTCACAATGGGCGCAGTGTGGCGATTCTGACGTTTGAAGACGAAACGAAGCTTGTCTACAAGCCCCATTCTCTGAAAATTGAGGACGGCTACTATAACCTGATCGTTGCGGTACAGGAACTTTGGAAAAAATGCTCGCTTAAAGCGCCTCGTGTTGTCGATAGGGAACTCTATGGGTGGATGGAGTTTATCTCAATCAAACCAGTCACTAAAATTGATGCTGCATATAGATCAATGGGTGAGCTGCTTGGGATGATGCATATCCTTCGGGCAAACGATATGCATCATGAAAACATTATTATGCACGGGAATATACCAGTTCCAGTTGATCTTGAAACAATCATGTCATCGATTCCGCCGCGTGGTGGATTCGAGAGTAATCCAGGCCTAATATCTGTGAGCCAGACAGTGTCGTCTGTGGGTTTGCTTCCGAGTGCGCTTGTGACCCCAGGCCAAGAAACTACTCGGGGTTCACTCGATATTGGGGCTGTCGGATACACCCCCGGTCAGCGGTCTCCGTTCAGCACGCTTGTTCTTAATCGTCTATTCACGGATGAAATGCATTTCACTCTGGAATTTTTGGAACATAGCGCGCCTGCATTGTTGCCAGTCGCTGATGTCTTGATTCAAGAATCTCAGATACGTCAAGGGTATGAGGATTTTATGCATAAATTATTGGAAGACCAAGACTGGTTTGCGAATCAAGTATCTAATCTATTTTGCGATGCTTCGGTGAGGTTTGTCGCTTTAGATACGATGCGTTACTCGCAGGTTCTGCGATTGGCCACACATCCAGAGTTGCAGAGGCGGGCGATAGATCGAGATCTGGCTTTGTGTCGCATAGCTCTCTTTCGAGATTCAACCCCAGACGCAGTAATTATTTCTGAGATCAGGCAGCTTAAAAACGGTGACGTTCCAGCATTTACACTTCATACAGATAGTACTGGAGTTTTTGACTCGGAAGGTCTACTCGTAAATGATACATTGGATTGTTCGCCAATAGATCATGTTTTGAATGGGATTCTCAACTTCGATTCGCAGACGTTGGATCTCAATAAATGGCTGATTAGGCTTGCGTTTGCTTCAAAGCTCAAAGACTGCCCAGCGAACACAGAATTCAGGTTTGAAGCTTCAGCCGTTTCAATTAAAAGTATTGAACCGGCCTTAAAAGCAGGTTTAATCGCCGACCTGTCAGAGAAACTCCATATGACAGCGGTGTGTAAACAAGACAAGCAGGTTCCAACCTGGATTGGCGGGCGTCTATCGAATACACCCTCTCAGTACTGGACTGTTGACGAGCTTTCGATGGACTTTTATACAGGTTCAGCAGGTATTGCTTACAACCTTTTCTACAGCGGCAAAGTTCGGAAGGAATCTAAGTCAACCGACCTTGCTATTGAATATTTTGAAAAATCAATAGAATCGTTTTCCCGTCAAAACTTAGATTGGAGTACGGTTCCACGCGGGGCGCACGCCGGTATTGAATCACTTCTGTGGGCATCCCATGAAGTTGCTCGTGTTACAGGAAACAGTAAACTATTTTCCAAGACAACTGAGTTGTGGGCCAGAGCTGTGCAAGAACTTGATAGGTCTAGTCGCGACGTTGTAAGCGGAACTTCTGGCATTCTCCTAGCTCTGTGTTCGAATATTGAGCACGATTCTGAGGGAAAGCTAGGAGAGCTGGCAGAAGCTGTCGGATCTATTCTTGCCAAGGACAGCGCAAAGGCATTAAAAAGTGGTGAATTCGAGTACTCAGGATTTGCACACGGACTGGCAGGAGAGTCGGCAGCATTGTCAGTATGGGCTAGTCGCTCAGGAAATGATTTTCCTGCTCAGATTGTCTCTGAACTCATCTCCAGGGAAAAGCAATTTACCAACCCTGATGGCACCATACGCTTCGGTGGTGGAGATACGGCAGAAGCTCGTGGTTGGTGTCACGGAGCGCCGGGTCTCCTCCTAAGCAAAGCAATTATCGCAGCCTCTATGCCATCTCTGGCTCAATCGTTGTCAGAAGATATCTCAAAACTTACAGCTGGAGTTCGGGAGGATTCTTTTGGTGGGAATATTACTTTATGTCATGGTGATTCGGGAAACTTGTGGATACTATCTGACGTCGCAATGCTGACATCAAATAAAGCACTTGCAAGAGATACGCATAATTCGATTGAAAACTACATAAACAATATAATCCCCGACGCCGTTCAATCGTTGAATCGACATACGATTACACAGTCCCTCATGGTTGGAACTGGCAGTACTTTAGCTCTTCTTCTTAAGTCAGCTGAACCATCAGTTAGGTCTCCATTGTGGTTCGGCGCATAACTCCAATACTCCAAGTATCACAGTCCGAATGTGGGTTAGTCGCCTGTGCCATGCTTATTCGCTCGCTTGGTGACAGCTGTTCTCTTCGGCGATTAAGAGAACAATACGATCCAGGCCGCGATGGAATGTCAGTTCGACATTTATATCAACTACTTAAAGATAACGGATATGAAACGAAGGTTCTCCGTGTTCAAGGTAATGGGTATAAAAGTGTTCCGACTCCATATGTCGTGTACTGGGAAAATATTCACTATGTCACGGTGGAGAATGTGAGTCGGGGAAAGGTAACGATTCTTGATCCTTCCTCGGGTAGACGACGCCTCACCCACGACAAGTTTCAAAAATCTTTTTCTGGACTACTAATTTCAGCTGTTAGCAAGAAGGATCAATCTAATCCGCAAAAAGATCCTTCACCTTGGACTGTTGTTACACCATTTCTTAAAGCGCGTCCAAAACTCATGGTTTCATTGGTCTGTTTAGCAGCTACCACGTCGTTAGTGACGATATACCTACCGCAAATACTTTCAGGGACGATTACTAATCTGATCCAGGGTGGCGGAGAATCAGGAACTTTGCTTTTCTTGCTTGGGGTGCTTGTCGGGTATGTTCTTATTGGGCTGACGAATGCTTTAGTATCTATTTTTGCGGCACTATCTGTTGGTCGAGATATTTCTGTCAAGACTTTCTCTCATATGTTAAATCTTCCGTATAAATATTTTGCCTTGAGGGCCCGTGGGGATTTACTATACCGGCTTCATACAACCCAGCAGCTTGAACAACTATTGACGGGCGAATTAGCGAGAGGCGTATCCGCTCTATTGGTCGTTGTGGCGGCGGGCGCAACTTTGCTAATCAAGTCACCTCCGCTGGGCGGAGTCGCTCTCGCCATTTTTTTCGTACTACTTATTGGTTTGAGTTACGCCAAGCGAAACAGCGGTCAGTGGGCGGACATGGAGGCGCAGCATGAGTCCATGGCAAACTCGATCCAGGTCGACAGTATTTCTACGATTACCCTTGTGAAAACGACGGGACTTGAACAAGTCACCGTGGATTCATGGAAGCGATCTTACGATGCGGCTTTGGTTTGGCGGCGACGGCGCTCGTTCTTGGACGGGGGTGTGCAGACTTTGGTTGGTTTTATTCAATCGTTCTCGCCTTTAGTCCTCACGATTCTGGCGTTGGCAGGAACTTTAGGTCCGCGCATGGAGCCTGGAGACGCGCTTGCCCTCCAAATGCTTAGTGCGGCATTTTTTGCGCAGATTACGGTGATGGGGCAGCTGGCTACGCGCGTCGGTGAAGCTTCAGCCGCAGTAAGTCGGCTTGAAGATATTTTACGCACCCCTTCAGACCAGACATTTGTTAGCGGAAAGCAGAAGACCGTTGGTCAGCGAATCACAATGTCAGATGTGGTTTATGGGTATAGCAATCTCAACGAGCCTGTGGTGCGGGATATCTCAATCTCCTGTGAGAGTGGAGCAAAAGTAGCTATTGTCGGGCCTTCAGGCTCTGGAAAATCAACCTTAGCCAAGCTGTTAGTAGGTCTTATCACGCCGCAGAGCGGGGTAATAAGTTTTGACGGAGTTCCTTTGAGTAACCATGATCGTATGAGTTTCCGAAGTCAAGTAACTTATGTAGAACAGGAACCGAGTTTACGCAATGCCTCTATTCAAGACAACATCAGATGGGGACGTTCGGGGCTGACTAGAGAGGATATCGTTCACGCCGCCAAAAAGTCAGGTATACACGACGCTATTTCAGCGATGCCCATGGGTTACGAAACTCTGGTAACTCAGAACGGTGCCAACTTATCCGGCGGTGAGCGCCAACGGGTCGCATTAGCACGGGCTTTAGCGGTAGACCCTAAAGTGATTGTTTTGGACGAATCTACGAGTGCTTTGGACAGGAATGTCGAGCGACAGGTAATGGAATCTTTGCGCAGATCATTTGCAACTCGAATCGTGATTGCGCATCGTTTAGAGACAATCCGTGATAGTGATCAGATTTATGTACTTGACAATGGGCGTGTAATTGCATCAGGAATCCATGAGAATTTGCTCAACGAGTGTGACCTTTACGCGAAGATGTACAAAAAAGAGCTAAGTGCAGAACCAGATTTCGAAAGGATTTGAGTTTATTGATTGAGGTTAGAGGCGTTTCAAAGTCTTATGGAGGGGTAAAGGCTGTTCAGGATGTGTCATTTATTGCGCGTGACGGCCGAGTAACCGGATTTCTTGGCCCTAACGGTGCGGGAAAATCAACAACGATGAGGATGATATCAGGAATTGAACGCCCCGATTCAGGGCAATGTTTAGTCTCGGGGTCTTCTCCTTCCTCTCTACCCAATCCTTCGGGTGTTTTCGGGGTCCTCCTTGACGGACAAGGAGCAATTCCTGGGATGCGAGCCAGAGATTACTTGCTATCAGTCGCTGTCGCATGTGGCGTCTCAAAGTCGCGTGTCAACGAACTTCTAGCGTTAGTAGGACTTGCCAGTTTGGCCCACAGGAGGGTTGGCACATACTCCCTCGGTATGAAGCAACGGTTAGGCCTTGCGGTAGCACTTCTTGGTGATCCGTCTCACCTAATCCTGGATGAACCTATCAATGGTCTTGACCCGGATGGCGTCATATGGATTCGGAACCTGCTTCGGGATCTTGCTGCTGAAGGACGCTGTGTCTTCCTTTCCTCTCACCTAATGTCTGAATTGGAACAATGCGTTGACGATCTTGTTATCATTAACGATTCCCGCCTACTTCGATGCGGGTCCTTGGACTCGATTGTTAACAACGACCAGGCAGCGGTCCACGTTGAGAGTAATAACAACCTGAGACTCGCAGCAGCACTATCAAATGCCGGGGGGTCTGTGCTCATCGAAGGCAACCAGCTTCGAGTCAGAGAGCTTGATGGCGGGAGAATCGGTGCGATTGCCTATGAATCCGGCGTGCTACTCAGCCTCCTTACACCTGAGCGGTTCGGGCTTGAGTCGGCGTATCTTTCAATCGTCAAAAGTGAAGAGGTTGAGTGATGCGCTCTTTAAAGTCGGTCTCCATAAGAGGAATGCTTCAGTCCCAATTTATTCAGATGACTCGCCAAAGAGGTATCCTGTTTGGCATGGTTGGTGCCACGTTGCTTCTAATGGCAATCGGCGCACTAGCTGCACAAGGCATAGCGTCTTCAGTAGTATCCGGAACTTTTGAAATATCTCCGCAACAGATTCGAGAAATACCTAGCTTTGGCTTTGTTTTCGCTCAACTTTTGCTGGGTTCAGCATCTATCCTTCTCGTTACAACCGAGTGGTCCTCCGGAGCAATCATCACGTCAATTGCAACTACGCAGCGCAAATCGGGCATCCTGTTATCAAAGGCTACGGTCGCTATCGCCTTTTCCGCATTGAGTGTGTTAATCGGCGGGCTCTTGACTCTGATTGTTTCCAACGTGTTACTGCAGAGCGCCGCCCGTTCTATCGATATACAGGATGGGCTGGTGCGGAGAGAGCTGATTGGGTTGGTCTCTGCGGGCGTATTCACATCAATAATTGCGGTGGGACTTGCTTTCCTGATCAGAAAGACTGCCATGGCTCTTATTGCCTATATCGCGCTAACTATCGTTACCCCTATCGCCTTCGGGATGTTTCCCACGGATTTTATGCAGCGCGTTTCTGCTCATCTGCCTCTCAATGCCTCCGGGTACATGATGACCACCGGGGATGTTCCAGAGCTGGGGCTACCTGTTACCTATGCGTATATAACCATGGCTGCCTGGGCTCTCGTCTCCTTGGCGGCAGGATGGTGGCGAATGGTTCGGACAGATTAACTCTGCATCCTTGTTCTGTACTCAGAATCCTGGGGGTGAAGGCAGATTGGTATGGTGCCTTTGTGGTGGTGGTCATGCTGACTCGACCGTCGACCGTATCGTGCTCTGCTCGACCTTGCTAGAAACAGAAGAGACGAACATGCGCGCATACCCCGCGCGTCAAGCGTAATTGGTTGGTGGTGAGCATTGATCTTGCGGGGGTCAGTGCTCGCCAACAACACCCGCGGTGCCCAGCTGCACTAGCAAGTGTTGCTCAAGCCTGAAAGCGACGTTGCTTGCGGCTTCGAACACTCAAGAGATTTAATGACTGTTTTCATCCAGTTGCGATGTGATTAACGTGTCAATGCAACCTCGTGTCTAGCATTTACATGTTAGGAGAAATGGCAACGCCCTTAGTTGACGCGTGATATTGCGGCCAACATCCGATCTATTGAGGTTTTTTGGGGCGTAATGGCCCGGCATGTGGAGCTTGACAGAACATACATCGGATGTTTATGCTCGCCTAAGACCCTTCTGGTCACGTCAACGCAGACTGACGTAACGCAGACCGGAACACTAAGGAGACGCCTGTGAGCACCGTTATCGCGCTGGAAACCAGCGACGTCCGCTTTCCCACCTCGATGTCGCTCGACGGCTCGGACGCGATGAACCCAGACCCCGATTACTCCGCGGCCTACGTTCGCATCGTCACGGACGCGAAAGACGGCCTCGTCGGCCACGGCTTCGTGTTCACCATCGGACGGGGAAACGACGTGCAGGTCGCTGCGATCCGGGCGCTCGAGGATCACATCGTCGGCAAGAACGTTGAGCACCTGCTCGATAACATGGGCGAGACCTGGAGCAGCATGGTCGGCGACTCCCAGCTGCGCTGGCTCGGCCCGGAAAAGGGCGTGATGCATATGGCTATCGGCGCCGTGATCAACGCGCTCTGGGATCTCAAGGCCAAGCGGGCCGGGCTCCCGCTGTGGCAGCTCCTCAGTCGGATGACGCCGGAACAGATCGTGGAGCTTATCGACTTTAGGTACCTGACGGATGCGATGACGCCAGAGGATGCGCTGAGCATCCTCCGTCGAGCCCAACCGGGCCGCGCCGAACGCGAGCAACTCCTGCTGCAGAACGGCTACCCCGCCTACACGACGACCCCCGGCTGGCTCGGCTACAGTGACGAGAAGCTCGCGCGCCTCTCGCGGGAAGCAGTCGAGGAGGGCTTCGGCATGATCAAGCTCAAGGTCGGCGGCAACCTCGAGGACGATATCCGACGGATGCGCATCGCGCGCGAAACCGTCGGACCCGACATCAGGATCGGCACCGACGCGAACCAGCGCTGGGGCGTGGCCGAGGCGATCGAGTGGATGAGCCACCTCGCCGAGTTCGACGTGGCCTGGATCGAGGAACCCACCAGCCCCGACGATATCCTCGCCCACGCGGCCATCGCGCGCGGGGTCGCGCCAATCCCCGTCGCGACGGGCGAACACATGCAGAACCGCATTATGTTCAAGCAATTTCTGCAGGCCGACGCGCTCCAGGTCTTGCAGATCGACGCAACCAGGGTCGCGGGCGTGAACGAAAACATTGCTATCCTGCTTCTGGCCGCTAAGTTCGGAGTTCCGGTCTGCCCCCACGCGGGCGGCGTCGGCCTCTGCGAGGCGGTGCAGCACCTGTCAATGTTCGACTATGTGGCCGTTTCCGGCGAAGTGGAGGGACGCGTGATCGAGTACGTCGACCACCTGCACGAGCACTTCGTGACACCGACCGACGTGCACGGCGGCGCGTATTGGCCGCCGCTCGCGCCCGGCGCCGGCACCGAGATGCTCGACTCCAGCCGGGCAGAATTCGGGTACGAATGAGCCAGAAGATAACGCCGTTGACTCTGCCACCGCTGCAATTGCCCCCGCTCGGCTACGGTGCAGCGAACGTCGGCAACCTCTACAAGGCCCTCACTGACGAACAGGCCTGGCTGGTCTTGGAGGCCGCCTGGGATTCCGGCATCCGCTATTTCGATACGGCCCCGCACTACGGCCTGGGCCTCTCGGAGCGCAGGCTCGGGGCGTTCCTGCACACCAAGCCGCGCGACGAATACGTGCTCTCGACCAAGGTTGGGCGCCTGCTGCGGCCGAACCCTGAGGGCGCGGGCCAGCTCGATATGGAGAATAACTTCGTGGTGCCCACGGATGTGAAGCGGGTGTGGGATTTCTCAGGCCACGGCATCCGTCAATCGATGCAGGAATCCTGCGAGCGCATGGGCCTCGACCGCATCGACATCCTGTACCTGCACGATCCCGAGCGCGCGGACGTGCCCGAACCGTTCGAGCGGCGGCTCGACACCGCGCTCGAGGGGCTCGTTGGCCTGCGCGAGGAGGGCCTGGTGCGCGCCGTTGGCGTTGGATCGATGGTGACGGATGCCCTGCTCGCCTCCGCCCAAACCGGTCACGTCGATCTGCTCATGGTCGCCGGCCGCTACACGCTCGCCGAACAGCCAGCGTTGGCCAAGGTCATCCCCGCCTGCCGCGAGCACGGGATCGGAATCGTGAACGCGTCGGTGTTCAACTCGGGACTGCTCGCGCGGGATAACCCCTCCGCCGATGCCCGCTACGAATACGGCGAGGTTCCGGCCGACGTGTTTGCGCGGGTGCTCGCGATCGCGGAGGTGTGCCGCGAGTTCGACGTGCCGCTGCCCGTAGCCGCCCTGCACTTTGCGGCGCGAAACGATGCGGTGCGCAGCGTCGTGGTCGGGTCGAGCCGCCCAGAACAGCTGCGCGAGAACGCGAGCCGCATGGCCGCCGAGGTGCCCGAGGAACTGTGGGCCGAGTTGGCCGATCGGGGGTTGATCCCGTCGTGAGCCAGTTATCCCGAATCGACTCGCACCTCCACCTCTGGGATCTTGCCGTGAGCGAGTACTCGTGGCTGACCCCCGCGCTTGGCCGCTTATACGACACGTTTACACCGGAGCAGGCAGCCGCCGAGCTTCGCGCGAACGGGGTTGGCGGTGCCGTTCTGGTGCAGGCCGAGGACTCGCTTGCCGACACGCAATACCTGCTCGACATCGCCCAGGCCCATCCGTGGGTGCTCGGCGTCGTCGGCTGGATCGACCTCGCACGCCCCGCCGAGGCCCGCACGCAGCTGGAGCGCTGGCGGGAGCACCCCGCGTTCTGCGGCGTCCGGCACTTGATCAACGACGACCCGCGCGCGGACTTCCTCGACCTGCCCGAGGTGCGGGAGTCGCTGTCGCTCCTCATCGATTGCGGGATGCCGTTCGACATTCACGACGCCTGGCCGCGTCACCTGGCGCAGGCTACTCGCCTGGCGTCCGAGCTTCCCGGCCTCACCGTGGTTCTTGACCACCTGGGCAAGCCGCCGCGAGGTGATGGGGTTGAGGCTGGTGGAGCCGGGAGTGCTGGTGTCGCTGGCGCCGACCGCGAGCCAATGGTTCGCTGGGCCGCCGAGCTGCGTGAGTTCGCGGCGCGACCGAACACGGTGGTGAAGCTTTCCGGACTGGCTGTTGCCGGGCATCCGTTCAATCGAGCCGCATTGCAGGAATGCTTCGACGTGGCGCTAGAGGCTTTCGGCCCCGACCGCATGATGTACGGGGGCGACTGGCCGGTGGCTCCGGACGGGTACGGGCAGACGTTGGCCGTCCTTGAGGAACTGATCGGGGAACTGTCGCGGGGCGAGCAGGATGCGGTTCTGGGGGGAACCGCGTCCTCTGTGTACGGGCTGGGTGCTCGCCCCGCAGATCGGCCCAGGGAGTAGGTTTCGGCCCGGCGTGGCTGGCCCGGCCCGTGTTCTGTGCCGGGCCTAACCGTACAGGCTGGGCCGAACCCTACAGGCTGGGCCGAAACCGTTACCCACGTTCAACGACCCTGCACATACGTCCGATGTCTAACCGTTATAAACATCGGACGTTTCGGGTTGACAGCGACAATGTCTCGGAATAGCATTGCGTAAATAACCAAACTCAAGGAAGAGGAGAACTGTGCTCACTGGAATACATCCGATCTTAACGGGTGAAATTCTGCTGCATCTGGATCAGATGGGGCACTCGGATGCGGTCGTAATCGCGGACGCGCACTTTCCCACACATCGACTCGGAGCACGGGCCATCACCGTGCCGATGCTCACAACATCCGAGGTCGTCGCCGCAATTCGTACCGTATTTCCGCTCGACTCCAGCCCGGCGTTGGACCTCATGGCGAGCGCAGACGGAACCGTCCTCGACGTTCAGCGCGAGCTAATCGCGGCAGCCCACACGACGGCGGATGACGTGCGCTACTTCGAACGCTTCGACTACTACGACCTGGCCGAACGCTCCTACCTCGTGATCCGCACGGGGGAGACCCGCACCTACGCAAACGCGCTGCTGCGGAAGGGGCTCGTCGGGCCGTATAACCCAGGGTCGTATAACCCAGCGCCGAACGCACCGGCGTCGGACGCCGCAGGTCAGTACGCACCCGCAAGCGCGGATGGAGCCACCGCATGAGCCAGGAGCATCCTCTCCTCGAGGTCACCGGCGCCAGCAAAAGCTTCCCCGGGGTCAAGGCGCTGCAAGACGTGCGGCTCGACCTGCGGCACAACGAGGTTCTCTCGCTGATCGGTGAAAACGGGGCGGGAAAGTCGACCCTGATGAAGCTGCTGTCCGGGATCTACACCCCCGACGCGGGCGAATTCCGGCTGAACGGCGAACGGATTGACATCGCCAATCCCCGGCATGCGCAAGAACTCGGCATCAGCATCATTCATCAGGAGTTTAACCTGATGAACGACCTCACCGTGGCCCAGAACATCTTCATCGGGCGGGAACCGCGCGGCGCGGGGTTCTTCGTCTCGGAGAAGCAGCTCAACGATAAAGCGCAGCAGCTCTTTGACCGGCTCGGGCTGGGCCTCGACCCGAAGCAACCCGTCGGCCAGCTCACCGTCGCTCGTCAGCAGATGGTCGAAATCGCCAAGGCCCTCTCCTTCAACGCAAAGGTGCTGATCATGGACGAGCCGACCGCTGCGCTCAACGACGCAGAGGTTGAAACGCTTTTCGAACTCATCGCGCGGTTCAAAAGCCCAGAGACGGGCGTGATTTACATCTCGCACCGCATGGATGAGCTCAGCGTGATCTCCGATCGCATCACGGTGCTGCGAGACGGGCAATACATCGATACGGTGGATGCTCGGACCACCGACATGAAGACCGTCATCTCTCTCATGGTCGGCCGCGAGATCACCAGCGAGGCCAGACCGGCCGCAGCCGCAGCCGCCACGGACAAAGCCGAGGTCGTGCTCAAGGTCGACGGCCTCCGCACGAAATCGCTGCTGCGGGATGTCAGCTTCGACCTGCACCGCGGAGAGATCCTCGGCTTCGCGGGCCTTATGGGGGCCGGACGCACCGAGGTGGCCCGCGCGATAGTCGGCGCCGACCCGCTCAGCGGCGGCACGATCGCCCTCAACGGAAAGCCGGTACGCATCGGCAGCCCGGCCGTCGCGGCATCCCTCGGGATCGGCTATGTCTCGGAGGATCGCAAGGCCCTCGGCCTTCTTCTCGAACGGGATGTCGCCGAAAATATCGCCCTCAGCTCGCTTTCCCATTTCACCACGGCTGGCTTTGTACGCTCGCGCGACATCCGCCGCTCCGCGACGGAATACGTCGGATCCCTCGCCATCAAGACGCCCTCGATCGCCCAGCAGGTCAAGAACCTCTCCGGCGGAAATCAGCAGAAGGTCGTGATCGCCAAATGGCTCCTCAAGGACTGCGACATCCTCATCTTTGACGAGCCAACCCGTGGGATTGACGTCGGGGCCAAGGACGAGATCTACGCGCTGCTGAACAAGCTCGCGGCCCAGGGGAAGTCGATCATCATGATCTCGTCCGAGTTGCCAGAGGTGCTGCGAATGTCGCACCGGATAGCGGTGATGAGCGAGGGACGGCTCACGGGCATCCTGCCCAATCGAGAGGCCACACAGGAAAACATTATGGAACTCGCCACCCGCTTCGGCTCCGAAGGCGTGCTTGCCTCGGGAGCCAGTTCAGAAGGAACGGATCTCATATGACAACGACAGAAACCAAGACCGTGTTAGCGCAACCGCGACCAGGTATCGCGGGGAGGCTCCGAGGGCAGCTCCAGCAAGTGTTGGCCTTTGCCAGCCTGATCGTGATCGTGGTGTTCTTCGCGATTGCCAGCCCGCATTTCTTTACCAGTTCGAATATTGTCAGTATTCTGGTCGCCGCGACTGTCACGGGCATCCTCGCGCTGGGAACCACGTTCGTGATCATCACGGGAGGCATCGACCTTTCGATCGGGACCGGCATGGTGCTCTGCGGGGTGATGACGGGCGTCTTCCTGACCTATTGGGGCTGGCCGCTGTGGGCGGGCATAGTCGGTGCGATTGCCTTCGGAGCGCTTATCGGGCTGATCAACGGGGTGAACGTCTCCATCCTGAAGATTCCGCCCTTTATCGCGACTCTCGCGATGATGCTCGTTGCCTCGGGTCTGGCGCTCGTGATCAGCGGAACCAAGCCGATCTACTTCAAGGAGACCCCCGGGTTTTCGTCGATCATGAACCTATCGATCATCCCCGGCATGCGTTTTCCCTTGGGAGTGGCGATTTTCCTCGCGATGATCGCGGTCGCCGCCGTGCTCCTCTCATTCACGATCTTCGGGCGGTATACGTTCTCGATCGGGAGCAATGAGGCTGCTACGGCGCTATCTGGCGTCAACGTGATCAAGTGGAAGGTTCTCATCTACACTGTCTCGGGCCTGTTCGTCGGGCTGGCCGGGGTGCTGTCGGCATCGCGGCTGAGTTCCGCGCAGCCAACAGGCGGAATGGGGCTCGAGCTTGAGGCGATCGCCGCCGTCGTGATCGGGGGAACCTCGCTGCAGGGAGGTAAGGGCTCGATTATCGGAACCGTTATCGGTGCCCTGATCATGGCCGTTCTCACGAACGGATTGCGCATCATGTCGATCCCGCAGGAGTGGCAATCGGTCGCGGTCGGGGCGGTCATCCTACTCGCCGTTTACCTTGACATCTTGCGGCGCCGGGGCAACTAATCCTGCTATTTCTCAAACAACATTTTTCACAACAATAACTTTTACAACAAAGGAGTTAGCTCGAATGAAAATCAAGAAAAAGCTCGTGACTTCGCTGCTGGGCGTGAGCGTGCTTGCGCTCTCAATGGTGGGATGCGCCGATAGCGCGTCAACCGGAACCGACGGTTCCAGCGGCTCCGGCGATCAGCCCTACGTCGCAATCGTCTCTAAGGGTTTCCAACACCAGTTCTGGCAGGCCGTTAAGCAGGGCGCGGAGAAGGCAGCGAAGGAGTTCAACGTCAAGATCTCGTTCGAGGGTCCCGACACGGAAGCCGACGTCGATCAGCAGATCCAGATGCTGCAGACGGCGCTCGATAAGCAGCCGGATGCCATTGGTTTCGCCGCTCTCGACAGCCAGGCGGCGGACCCTCTGCTGCAGCAGGCTAAGGATGCGAACATCCCCGTTATCGCTTTCGACTCGGGCGTGGACAGCGACATCCCCGTGACCACCGCGTCGACCGACAACAAGGCCGCCTCCGCCGAGGCGGCGAAGCAGCTGGCAGAGCTCATCGGGCACGAGGGTAAGGTCGCGCTCGTCGTTCACGATCAGACCTCGGTCACCGGGGTAGACCGCCGCGACGGTTTTGTGGAGTACATGAAGAAGAACGAGCCCAAGATTCAGATCGTCGATACCCAATACGGTGGCGGCGACCAGGCAAAGTCTGCCGATTTGGCCAAGGCGATCATCGCTGCTAACCCCGACCTGAAGGGGATCTACGGCAGCAACGAGGGCTCGGCAATCGGCGTGGTCCAGGCCGTTTCCGAGCTTGGCAAGGAAGGCGCGCTGACCGTCGTCGGGTTCGACTCGGGCAAGGCGCAGATGGATGCGATCACGAGCGGGCTCATGGCCGGCGCCGTCACGCAGAACCCCATCGGCATCGGCTACGAGACGGTCAAGGCCGCGGTTGAGGCCATCGACGGCAAGACGCTGCCCAAGACGATCGACACTGGCTTCTTCTGGTACGACAAGACGAACATCACCGATCCGAAGATCGCGGCAGTCCTCTACGAGTAAGGGCGGCGCCCTTGTCGGGGCTGCCCTTGCCGGGCTGGCTGCACGTCCGCCGCGCCCCAGCCCTCTCGGCCCAACCTACACCGCTCGGCCCAAGTTGCACGGCCCGGCCCAAGCTACAGCTTGGGCCGGGACCTCGCGACTTGGGCCGAGCGCGTTGCTGCGGGCATCCGTCTTCGCCGAACCGCTACACGAGGTGGCTGCGATCGAACGCATCCACGCTGATGCCCTGGTCGAGCACAACTTTCGCCCACTCTTTCGCTGAGTGGATGCTGTGGTCACGATAATTCCCGCAACTATAAGCGTCGGTCCCGGGTACGTCTTCCCACTGCACGTGCTCTACTAAATCTTCCAGTGAACTCTTCAGCGCGGTAGCGACTTCGACGGTGGTAGGTTCTCCCCAAGCAATCAGGTGGAAGCCGGTGCGGCATCCGAATGGCGATATATCGATGAGCCCCTCGAACCTGGTGCGAAGCAGGGCGGCGAGGGTGTGCTCGATAGTGTGCAGCCCTGCGGTGGGGATCTCTGCAGCGTTGGGCTGAACGAGTCGGATATCGAAGTTTGAGATCGCGTCACCCTTCGGCCCGTGTTCAACACCGATCAATCGCACATAGGGTGCAAGGACGAGGGTGTGATCTAACGAAAAACTTTCAACATCCGCAAGTTCAATATCGCTCATGCTGCAAGCCTAATCGAATTGGGTAATCGCGGGTTGGGATGCGTCATAAACGTTAAGCTGAGAGTAGTAACGTGCCCGTATGCAACGAAAGGCCCCTTTCCGTGACCGATAAAACTCTCCTGGTATTTGCGCACAGCGACGAGGCGAGCGCCTTTGCGGATGTGGAACATCTTGTGACGGGCGTTGGCAAGGTGAATGCTGCGGTTTCGTTGGCTGCGGTGCTGGCCGGTGTCGCTCGTGCTGATGTTGCTCGTGCTGATGTTGCTGCTGCGCCTATAGGTCGGGTCGTCGTGCTGGGAACAGCCGGGGTCGTTGGTGACGGCGAAGCTCGCCTCGACCTGGACACGGTGTATCAGATCACAGAGGTGCTGCAGCATGACTTTTCGTTACCGTCGAGCACGTTGCAGCCCTCGGGGGACCTAGTGTTACCAGACGCGACGGCGATTATCGCGACGGGCGATGTGTTTGTGAAAAACGATGAGCAGCGCGCACACATTCATTCGTTGGGCGCGTCGCTGGTCGACATGGAGGCGTACGCGTTTGCGTCGGTCTGTGAGCGTTTCGGGGTGCCGCTGCAGGTATTCAAGGTTCCCTCTGATTTTGCGGATAGCGGCACAACGGATGAGGAATGGGATGCGATCGTGTCGCGTAAGAGCGTGCAGCTTCGCGAATTTTGGGATGCCGTGCTGAGCTAGCCGCCCCGGCTGCCTGTTTCTGGGCCACGGTTCGTCCTCCGAGCGCAAGGTTTTTTCTCCCGCGCAGGCACTCTGGCCTGGTCTCGCGCTTGCCTGGCCCGGCGCTGCATATCCGCTCGTTCAGGAACCTCCGCCTGGCCCAAGTTGTACGGCCCGGCCCAAGCCGCAACGCTCGGCCCAAACTACACCTTGGGCCGAGACCTCGCACCTTGGGCCGACCATGCCTTACCCATGCGCCGCCCGAACCCTACACGCGAGCCGAACCGAGCTCCCCCTCGATCGCAGCCACAAAAGCGTCGATGTCTGCCTCTGTCGTATCGAAACCGCACATCCAGCGGACCTCCCCGGCCGAGGCATCCCAATCATAGAAATGGAAGCCCCGGGCTCGCAGCTTTTCCGCGACCCCCTTGGGTAGTCGCGCAAAGACACCGTTCGACTGCGTGTCGTAAGCAAACCCGAGCCCGTGGATACGTCCGTCGGCGATCCGTTCGTCGAGTGCCCCACGGAGGCGGGCCGCCATCGCGTTGGCGTTCTCCGCGTTCCGCTTCCACAGGTCGCCCTCGTAGAGCGCGATGAGCTGGGCAGAGATGAAGCGCATCTTCGAGGAGAGCTGCATGTTGAGCTTGCGCAGGTACTTCATTCCGCTCGCTACTCCGGGGTTTAGAACAACGACGGCCTCGCCGAGCATCGCGCCGTTTTTGGTGCCGCCTAGGCTGAGGATATCGACCCCGGCATCGGTGGTGAATTCGCGAAGGGATGCCCCGAGAGACACCGCCGCGTTCGAAAGCCGTGCTCCGTCCATGTGCAGCCGCATTCCGTGGCGGTGGACGTGATCGGCGAGTGCCCTGATCTCATCGATAGAGTATGCGGTGCCCAGCTCGGTGGTCTGCGTGATTGATACGGCGAGGGGCTGCGCGCGGTGTTCGTCTCCCCAGCCCCAAGCTTCGAGGTCTACGAGTTCTGGGGTGAGTTTGCCGTCCGGTGTCGGAACGGTGAGGAGTTTGAGGCCGCCGACCCGCTCGGGTGCTCCGCCCTCGTCCATATTGATATGCGCGGTCCTCGCGCTGATCACGGCGCCCCAGCGGGGGAGGAGTGATTGCAGGGCGAGCACGTTTGCGCCCGTGCCGTTGAATACGGGGTACGCCTCTGCATCTTCGCCGAAGTGTGCCCGCGTTACCTCCTGGAGACGGTCGGTGTACTGGTCGGTTCCGTAGGCAGATTGGTGGCCTTCGTTGGCTGTGCTGATTGCCGCGAGGATCTCTGGATGGATGCCTGAATAGTTGTCGGACGCGAACCCGCGCGCCTCTGCGTCATGCAATTGATTCACACACCCAAGTCTATCCGACCGCGGGCTGTGCTGCCCGGGTGCCCACCCGCGCCCCCGTCTCCACCCCCGTCTCCCCCCGTCCGTCCGTGTGCCCGTCCGCCCGCGCTTTGGCTCAGCGTGTAGTGTTTGGCCCGTGTTCTGTGCCTGGCCAGACCCTACAACATGGGCCAAGCTCTGCGCGGGGGCGTCCGGAGAGGTGGGCAGCCCCACTAGGCACGAGGAACCCCCGCGCCATCGAGTAGTCTGGCAAACTTTTGAGGGTTTGAAGCCGTAGCAGAATCCCAGCGGATGAGCTTTTTGCAGTGTTGACGTAGTTCATCCTCACGGAGTTTTTCACGGTAAACCACTTCGGCGGGGGATAGCCCGTTGCGCAGATTATCCTTCAAGTATTTGCTTGCCCCGTCGAACTCACCAATCACCTGAGTTTGTGGCCACCAGAAGTCGACCCGATACGGCAAGCCTGTAAACGATTGTTGCAGCACGGGTGGGGCGAAACCGAGCTTGAGCATGAACATCCGACTAATTGATTCGCCGACGCTATCTGACAGAGTCGTGCACTCTGCGATGGCGGTCAAAGCTCGTGATTTACCGTGTTTGCCTTTTGCAAACCCGCCGAGTTTTTGCCGTAGTAGTGCCTTGTAGAGTGAGGGATCTGTCTGATTACGGGATTGCTCTAATCTGATTGCGAAGTCCAGTACGGGTACGGACAGTTGAATGGGATTGGTTCGAGCCACGTCTACAAGCGTTCGTGCTAACGAGGTCGCCTGTAGTCCATTGTGAATAACCATTTCTTCGTCGTAATGATCTCGATGGAAATGGATGCCCGTATACCCTCCCGTCCCCAAAGCCCTCGGCTCCAGGACGTGTACAGTCGAGCTGGATGGACCCACGATCGGTAAGCCATGTATAACTGAGGCTGAGCGGTGTGAAAAAACGAGAGGTCGACTTATCGCTTGATTAGCCGCTTGGACGCGAACAAGATGTTGTTGTTCGGGTGACATTCGCTGCCAGCTAAGGTACGGAGTATAAATTCCTCGGCGAATTGTGTAGAGCTCTTTTGCTCGGCGCCTCTGCTGGATTGCTTCCTTCGGGACTCCTGCTCTCAGGAGTTCTTCTGAGGAGATGACGGTTTTGCCGCTGAGAAAGTCGAGTAGGTCTTGCATAGCTTCTACAGTGCAAGGTTGTGTTTGTTTCGGGCAAGCAGTGAAAGATGATTGGGGATAAGACGTAGGTGGTGCAGGCCTGTGAGGGAGGAGCGGATCCTGTTGGTAAGGTTCGAGCGATTGATGCTAAGCGGGTCCCGCGTGAGGCTATGGGCCGGCTCCTGGTGTCGGGCGGGACCCGTGAAACCTGGCTCAGGGTGTAGTGTTTGGCCCGTGTTCTGTGCCGGGCCAAACACTACACCCTGAGCCAAAATCGCCAACCTCGGCCGAAACCGGGGTATCGGGGGTTGATACCAGCGAGCGTAGGCCGAGCCTGCCGACTCGGCCCACGCTAGAGCCAGCGCTACTTCCCGGCGGCGAGCGCCTCCGACAGCTTTACCTTGCCGCTCGTGCGCAGCAGCGACCCGCGGTAGATCCTCGACCCGATCGCAATGACTCCGGTGGTACTCAGTACGAGTATCAGCAGCGAGAGTAGGGGCTCCCACCATTCGACCCCACCGATGAAGAGGCGAACGGGCATCCCCACAGCAGCGCTGAATGGAACGTAGGACATGATCGTCATCACTAGGTCGTTGTCGTTGAAGGCGATGACCAGCACGTAGGGGATCATAATCAGCATCATGACGGGGGTTGTGACCGAGCCGATGTCCTCCACGCGTGAAACCATTGAAGCTGCGGCAGCGTACATTGCGGCGAGAAGCACAAACCCGAGCGTGAAGAAGATGACAAACCACACGATTGGGGCTCCGAGCGCATCGAGCAGCTCTGTCTGCCCGGTTATCGTGAGCCCCATCACCGAGAGCGCAGCGATGACCGCGATCTGGGCAAATGCCAGAATGCTGTTCCCGACTATCTTGCCGGTGAGCATCGCGCGAACGGGCACGGCCGACATGAGGATTTCTACGATTCGAGTCTGCTTTTCTTCAACCACGCTTTGCGCAATGACAGTGCCGAACGTCGACGCGGAGATCATGAAGATGATGCCAAACGCGATTGATACGAAGTAGATCAGCAGCCACGGCGCAGCATCTGGGTTGAGCGCATCGACTGGGGGCGAGACGCTCAGCGCGCTCACGATCTCTGAGGGCGCATCCGTGTCCACGAGCAGCTTGAAGCCCAGCGGGTTGGTCGCGCTGTCGTCGGGAACGAGGGCGGCTTCCACGTCACCGTCGGTCACCAGCTTTTTCGCCGCATCCACGCTATCGACAACCGTCACGTCGAAGGCCTTGGAATCTTTTACGTAGCTTTCGGTGGCCGAGGTGACTGCGACAGCGGTGCCGGAGGGTTCCGATTGTGACATGAAGCCGCTAACCAGGATGCTGCCAAGTATGAGAGCACACAGGACGCCCGTCGAGATCAGGAACGCTTTGCTTCGTATCCGGGCGGTGATTTCACGTTCGGCGATCAGCCAGACGCTTTGGGCGAGTGTGGGGGCTGCGGGTTTCATGCTGCTACTACCTCTCGGAAGATCTGGGCTAGGGTCGGTCGTTTGGGGGCGAATGTGCGCACGGTACCGCCGCTGATGGCGCGGTTGAGGACGGCCTGAGCCGTGGCGTCCGTGTCGGCGTCGAAGAGCGCGTACCCAGAGTCGAATTCGATCACGGATACGCCTGGCATTTCCCGGATCCAGCCGGCATCGCCCGTGTGGTCGAGTTCGTACCGGTTGGTGCTGTGGCTGTCTTGCAGTTCTTCTCGAGAACCGGATGCTCGTATCTGTCCCCCCGCAATAATCACCAGGTCGTCACACAGCCGTTCGACCACGTCGAGCTGGTGCGAGGAGAAGAGCACCGGCACGCCCTGGTTAGCGCGCTCCTTCAGGACGTTGAGTACAACATCGACGGCCATGGGGTCGAGTCCGGAGAATGGTTCGTCGAGGATGAGCACGTCGGGCTGGTGCACGAGGGCGGCGGCGATCTGGGCGCGCTGCTGGTTTCCGAGCGAGAGGCTTTCGACGGTGTCTCCGCCGCGCTCGCCGAGGCCAAGCTCTTCGATGAGGGCTTTCGCATTTTTGGTGGCGGCACTCTTGCTGTATCCGTGGAGACGGGCCAGGTAGCTGAGCTGTTCCTCGACCTTCATCTTGGGGTAGAGCCCGCGTTCTTCGGGCATGTAGCCGAATGAACGACGATCTGCGGCGCTGAGCTCATTCCCGTTCTTGGTGACGGTTCCTGAGTCTGCGGAGAGTACCCCGAGGATGATACGCATGGTCGTTGTTTTGCCGGCGCCGTTGCCCCCGACGAAGCCGGTCATGCGGGCATCTTGGATTGTGAAGCTCACATCGGTCAGAGCTTGACGGGTACCGAATGATCGGTTGATATTGCTGAGTGTCAGCACGTTTTCCTCCTTGAGGTTGCGTTACTAACACGCTATTGGAGGATGCCGGGGGCGCGCTATCGCCCGTGCGACGGATATTCGTGGGCGGCATCCTCTCGCTTTTCTGCCCTGTCGCCCCGAGCCTCCTCCGCTCGGCCGAGGCCGCCGCTGACCCTGGCGGCGACCTCGACCCTGTAACCTAAGGCACGACGACCGCGCGGCCCGTGACCTTCCCCTCGTGCAGGCGGGCGTAAGCTTCGGGAGCCTGATCAATGGAGTATTCCTCAACCGAAACGTGCACCTGGCCGTTGCGGGCGAGCTCGAGTACCTCCATCAGCTCGGAACGGCTGCCCCAGTAGGGAGCCCGTACGGAGACCCCGAACGGTGTCGACCCAAAGCCGGTCGCGAGCGTTCCCCCGCCGATACCAACGGATTCTATGCTCCCATCGATGCGCACCGATTGGCGTGCGATCTCGAGCGTCGGTCCCGCGCCGACGAAGTCGAACACGACGTCAGCGCCGATCCCGCCCGTGAGTTCGCGAATGGATGCCGGTGCCGCTCCATCCGAAATCACCGTGTGGTGCGCACCCACCTCCCGCGCGTGTGCCAGTTTCTCGTCGTTCACGTCGAGGGCGATCACGGTGGCGCTCGTGATCGCGCGTAGGATCTGGATCGCGACGTGACCGAGGCCTCCGGTGCCGATCACCACGGCGGTTGAGCCGGCGGGGAGCTGAGCCAGGGAGTGCTTGATGGAGTGGTAGGGGGTGAGGCCGGCATCCGTGAGCGAGACGGTTTGGACGGGGTCGAGGCCGTTCAGCGGCACGAGGTGTCGCACATCGTTTACGATCATGTATTCCGCCATACATCCGGGAGCGCCGAGCCCCGGGGGAACGATGCCGAGGCCGGCGGCGAATGGGCAATAGTTTTCGCGGCCCTGCGCGCATTCCCCGCACTTTCCGCAGCCCCAAGGTCCGTAGACGGCGACGTCGTCGCCGACCGTTACCGCGGTTACGCCGTCTCCGACCTTATCTACGATGCCGGCGCCCTCGTGGCCAAGAGTGAGGGGCAAGCCGAAAGAATATGCTTCGGCTGGAAGCCCCATGACGAACCAATCTGAGTGGCAGAGTCCGGCTGCCGTGATCTTGAGGCGAACCTGGCCTGGGCCTGGCTCGGGAATGTCGATGTCTGCCACGACGGGCAGCTCTCCGATGGTGGTGTACTGAACGGCTTTCATAGCGGCTCCTTCGGATTCCTCGTGGGCGTGGTTGCCCACGAGGCCACAGTACGCCCTGTGTCTGAGTACGGGGCTAACCTGCCTTTATCCGGGGAATGGCTGGATGCTAGTTTATGTATAGATTTTATATAGCTGAACTAAAAATGTATGATATTAATCCCTCTTCACTAAAATCGCCTGCAATCAACGAAATGAAACAATAGAAATGACAAATCTTCAGGAGCCCCGGCTTCCAGAAAAACCTGATTATCCGCGGGGGCAACAGGATCTCAAGTCTCATGGGCGAGGTTCGCTCATGCTCGCTCTTACGTCCGCGGCGCTAGTCGTGGTGGTTGGCTTGGTGACTGCCCCCTGGCCGGGAGGTCCGTCGAAGGATACCTCGGGTGATACTGAGCTCGTGGAGCAACTCACGCCGCTTCTTGAGGAAGTTGGCGTCCGTGACCGGGTCAGTGCGGCCTTTATTGATGGGGATGAAATTAGCTATGCGGGATTCGGGGCCGATCAAAATACTGAATTCGAGATTGGATCAGTTACCAAAACCTTTACCGGCACGCTCTTTGCCGATGCGGTGGAGCGAAAGGAGCTGAGTCTCGATACAAAGCTCGGAAGTATCCTTGATCTCGGTGACTCTCCCGCGGCAGGTGTGACTCTGGAGGAGCTAGCCCTTCATACTTCCGGCCTGGCCCCGGATAATTTCGATGCAGTCAGCACTACAGCGAGCATGTTGGCAAGTGAAAACCCGGATTGGGGGACCGAGAAAGAATTGCTCGAGGGGGCAAGGGAATCCAAGCTAGAGACTAAAGGAACTTTCGTCTACTCGAATCTGGGTTTTGCCCTGCTGGGGTTAGCTATCGCAAAGAACGCTGGGGTCGAGTACTCCACCCTTCTCAAAGAACGTATTCTTGAACCGCGCGGGATGGATCACACAACGCTTCCCCTTGCCGAAAATGATCTGCCAGAAAACGCGATGACTGGGGTTACCCCGCTCAGGGGTCGACCTATTGCACCGTCTCTTATCGGACCTTATGCGCCTTCTGGTGCCATTCGTTCAAACGCTGAAGACATGGCAAAGTATGCGCTTGCCATGGTCAATGGAACGGGTCCGGGGATGAGCGGCATAACGCCGATGATAGACATCGAAGGTCCTGATGGACCCACGAAACGGTCTTTGAGTTGGTTTGTGAGGGACATAAATGACCGCACGATTACATATCACAACGGAGCAACCGCGGGATTCATGAGTGTTCTGGCGATCGACAGAGATAGCCATCGTGCCGTTTTGATTATGTCAAACACTGGGTCGACTGACGTTACTTCAGTAGCGCTTGAACTGCTTACGGGAGGAGCCAAATGAGTATCACCTGGATCTATGCGGGAATCTATATTCTCACCCTCATCGTGCCGCTAGCCATTGCTGGAATTCGGTCCTTGCGCGGTCCGGGGCGGCGTTTTGCTCGGGTGGATCGGGCAAGCTCCCTGCTCAGTCTGCTGGGTGGTCTCGTCCTCTTCGGAGTCGTCTATGTCCTAACAGAAGCGAAAGTCTTTATCCCGCCGTCAATAGTTCATCTGGGTAGCGTGGACGTCACAATGTGGATTATCGCGACGGTTCTTTTGGTCGTCTCGGTGGCCGGCGTTGTCCTGAGCTGGTCGTCGCTTCCCTGGCTGAGGGCTGAAAAGCGGTCATGGCGAATAACGTGGCTGGCCCTTGGCTCCTTGCCTGTTGCGGCGGGTCTTATCCTTATTATTATCCTCATCCCTAGCTAAGTCGCACGGTGCGGCCTGGGACGTTTCGGAGTCTCAGGCAACACCGTTTTCGTACGCGTAAATCACCGCCTGGATGCGGTCTCGCAGGCTCAGCTTTCGCAACACGTTAGATACGTGCGTCTTGACGGTGGCCTCACTCACGAACAGGGACTCTGCAATCTCCGCGTTGGATAGTCCGCGCGCGAGGTGACGGAGGATGTCGAGCTCGCGTTCGGTGAGGATGCTCTCGGGAGCATCCGGGTCGCTCTGGTCGTTCGGTTCATCAGGGGCCACGGTGACACCTAGGAAACCCGGGATAACGGGCACACCCGGGTCAACCCTCATCTCGCGGTTTTCCTGCGATTGAACGGATTCCTGCTTCCCTGTAAAGCGTTCGATCACACTCCGGGTCACCTGAGGAGACAGCAGCGCGTCCCCACCGGCGACGGCCACTACGGCATCGAGCAGCTGCTCGGGCGAGGAATTCTTGAGCAGGAAACCGCTCGCCCCGGCAGCAAGGGCGTTAAAAAGGTAGTCCTCTCGATTGAATGTGGTGAGGATCAGGATCGCCGAGCGCACGGACGGATCGGCTGCGATGATGCGGGTCGCTTCTATGCCGTCCATGTCAGGCATCTGCACATCGAGACAGATTACGTCGGGAGCGAGTTCGCGCGCTCGTTCGACGGCTTCAATCCCCGTTCCGGCTTCGCCTACGACCTCGATGCGCGGGTGAGTCGAGAGGATCGTGCGGAACCCTGCCCTGACCAGTTCTTGGTCGTCGACGAGAAGCACTCTGATCGATGTAGCGTTCATACCGTTCTTTCCTTCACCGCTATAGACGCGTTGTCTCGCAGCGGGATTCGCACCCGCACGAGGAAGCCGCCCCTGTCCCGGGGCCCGACGTAGATTTCGCCGCCTTCGGCAGCAACCCGTTCGCGCATCCCCACGATCCCAAACCCGGTCCCCGCCCGTGCACGAGCCATCCGTTTGTGGATAATTCGTGCTGCCCCGTTCCCTGCGCCAGCGCCAGTATCGGTGTTGCTCACCTCTAGTTCCACACCATCGTCCAAGTAGCGCAGGCGCACATCAACGCTGGTATCGTGCGAGCCGTGCTTTCGCGCATTCGTCAGTGCTTCTTGGGTGATGCGATAAAGGTTCAGCGAGGTGAGGGGTGGAAGGGGACGAGCATCCCCGATTATCGAGAACGTCACGGTAAGCCCTGCGCCTGCCGTGTCGGATATCAATGATGGGATGCGCTCAACACCGAGAGATACGATGGCTGCGTCGCCGTTTTCCTCGCTTCCGCCTGGCGGCTGTTGCGGGTCGCGGAGGGTACCCAGCAGGCCGTGCAGCTCTTCGACGGCCTTGCGTGCGCTATCTTCGACAGAGCTGAGCGCCGCGGCGGCTCCCCGGGGGTCGCTGGTAATTGTGAGCCGCGCGGCCCCGGCCTGTACTCCCATAACAGATACGTGGTGAGCTACAGCATCGTGAAGTTCGCGGGCAATTCTGAGGCGTTCGATCGTGACTGATTGTTCGGCTATTACTTGATTTTGCGCCATGATTTCTTCGTTCGTCATGCGCATTTTGGCGCGTTGACGGGCGGCGCTAAATGCGTGGTTTCCGAAGTAATAGGCACCCCCGAAGTACAGGACGTTGATCAGGATGTTGATGATCGAGAATGCCACATAGGGGGTCATGAAGGCGGAAGAGGTGGCGTCTTCGCCTCCGGCCTTGACGATGTTGTCGGGGTCTGTGGCCGCCGTAAACATGTTCACGACGACCCAGGCAATCATGAAGATGATCACGATAACCCTGACCAGGAATGCTTTCTGTCTATCGGGACTCCACGCCCCAACCGTGTACATCGCGGCGAAGAGCGCAATATTCGAGATGAGTATCTCGGGAACTTTTAGCTGCGCGAGAAGCCCGAAGGCCACGGCCACTATGATGAGCACGCTGAGCGGCCAGCGCCTTCTCCACCCGAGTGGGAGCGTTACGCCTGCGATAATCAGGATCGATAGCTGTTCGTTTGCCGGCTTGTCATAAATCCCGGACAGCCGGTACAGAACCATGCTGAGCATCGCCATCAGGAAGAGCGCCACGGCTCCGTAGATGTCGTAACGCATCGCCTGTTGGCTGGGTGCTGTCCTGCTCCACGCGGGACTTTCCGGGTCGAGGGAGGTTGGCGCTGTTTCGGTCACTTCATCAACGTTAGCTGCTGGGGTTCCGGGCAGCCATCGGCCGTGCGACGGATTTCTGATCCGTCTCTGTGGGTACAACATCCGCAATTGCCGTGTACACCCTTTCTGGTTTTTCGGCTATCCGATTCAGCGCATACAACCACCATTCGGTGCCGAAGACAACGTATTCGCGGGTGGGGTATCCGGCCTGATGCAATTCGTCGAGCGTTGAGGTTCCGAGGCCGAGGAGCATTTCAAACTCGATCGGATGTGTGCGTATTTTCTCGCCGTGTGTTGAGCGGAGCACGCTCACAATGGTCTTGTCGTGGGTGGCGATCGAGCCGGGATGCCCGCTCACGATCAGCTTTTCCGCGAGGGTGAGATAGGCATCCTCAAGCTCGTTGCTATCGCTGGGAAAAGCAACGTCTTCTGGCTCGAGAAAGGCCCCTTTCACGAGCCTAACGCGGCCAGGAAGCCCCATGACTCGTTCAAAATCTGCCGATGTTCGATGCAGCCGGGCCTGCACGGTGATCCCAACGGTAGGGAAGTCCCGTGATAACCGCTCATAAGTATCTAGGACGAGATCCGTGCGGTCTGACCCCTCGGCAGAGATCATCATTTCGATTCCGGATGCTTCGGTCGCCTCCGCGATTCGGCTCGCGTTGCGATAGCCCAGCTCGGGGTCTACGACCAGCCCGACGTGCGAGAGGTCGAGCGAGAGCGTGCTTGGGAGCCTGTTATCAGCGATCCTGTCGGCCAGCGCCAGAAACCTGTTCGTTTCGGAGTCTGCGACGGTTGCATCACGCACGCTTTCCCCGACTATCTCGAAGCTGAGCGCGTGACCGCGTTTCTGGATTGACGGTACCCGCGCGAATGCTTCATCGATGGTTTCGCCGCCGATGTATCGCGCTGCCACTGTGCGCGCGATATGGGCCAGCGGTGGGGTGGACATGACGTGAGCTTTGAGGTCCTCATTGAGAGCCATCGCTCGGAGCCGCTCGGCAGCTTGGAAGCTGCTGATCGTGTCTGTCATGTCTCTCCTTCGAGTGGGGATGCCCTGGTACCGCTGGTTCTTATGAATCAGGATACCGGGTGCCGGGCATCCCCTCTCGCGAGGGTTGCTAGCTGTGTTTGCGTCGTAGGTGCGTCGCGACGAGCGTTGTGCCTAGGGTTGCGAGGAGTGCCGCGATGCCGAGCGCTAGCGACTGATTGGAACCTGTCGTGGCGAGGGCACCGGAGCCCGAGTTTGTGTTGAGTTTCGTGTCTGCTCCGGGATTACCCGTCGGGGGGATGACGTGTGCCTGGGTGACCGCCCATACGAAGCTGGTTTCGGCGGATAGTGTTCCGGCTGTTGCCGTCACGGTTACGTTGAACGTTCCTGGCACGGTTGGTGTTCCGCTCATCGTTCCTGTGGCCGGATCAATGCTTATGCCGGTGGGGAGACCGTTGGCCGAGTAGGTGATGGGTTCAGCGCCATCCGTGTGTGCGACTGCGGTTACCGTGTCGGAGACGCTCTCTACTGTGGATCTGTTTTGGATTGGATCGATCGTGAGGGTGCTATCACCAGCAATAATAACGTTGCTTGTCGCGGTTGCGCTCGGGTTTCCTCGTCGCACGTTTGTCTGGCCGGTAAAAGCAGTTGTCGTTGACGTTCCACAGGTTGTGGTCACCGTCAGTGCGACATCATAGTTACCCGTCGTCGTGTAGATGTGGTCGATCGTGGGAGTTGACGAAGACGCGGTGGTGCCGTCACCGAAGTCCCAGGAATAAGTGCCGACGGGACATCCGGTGGCCGAACTTGCCGAAGCGTCAAAGCTGGTCTGCTGGCCTACATTTCCAGGCACCGTGCTGAACCGTGCCGTTGGCGCCTGGTCGGGAAGCACCGCGACGGCCATCGCAAGGGTTGGCGTTGTGTCGGCTGTTGTGATGGTTTGAGCGGCGATATCGGCATATGCGACGCGTCCCTGCAGCGCAAGAATGGCAGTCTCTGCCCCTGCGGTCATACCTAGGGAAGCAAATACGAATGAGCTGCCAGTCGCTAACTTAGTGAAGGTCAGGTCAGAGGTGTTGATCGTAGAGAAGTTGCTCGCGGGGTCTGTAACAAAGAGCTTCGTGCCGTCGGCAGAGAGCGAAAGCGAGCTTGGCCCTTGATTGGTGGAGCCGAATTGGGCTCGCGTAATATTTGCGGTGACGGCATTCGTCGCTGTGTCAATTACGGTCAGCACGTCAGAGGTTTGGAGCGTTGCCGAACTGTGTGCAACGTAGAGCGTCGTTCCGTCCGGGCTTATCTGGATGGATTGAGGATCGATGGAGGTCGGGAAGCGTGTGATTAGGCTGAGGTCCGCCGCGTTGAGCACGACGATCTCGTTGTCGTTCCAGCCAGCCACGTAGAGCGTTTGGCCGTCGGGTGTTACTGCGACGCCACCGAGCTGGCCCCCGACATCTAGGCTGGTGATGATTGCACCGGTTGCGGTGTCGATCAGTGTGACGACGCCGTTGACGCCAGCTACGTAGAGGCGCGTGCCGTCGGGAGAGAAGGCAAGTGGGGGCCCCGCAATGTACGCATAGTCTGCGCCGAGCGGTATCGTGCGCACGAGAGACTGGTCCGCAGTACTAACAACAAAGAGCGCTCCGGCATCCGCAGAGGCAAAATAAACCGCGGATCCGTCCGGGGTGGGGACAACCGAGTTTGTAGTGTTTGGCAGCACCAGGGGGGACCAAGTCTGTGTGGACGCGTCGAACCAGCGTGTGGTGCTACTTGCAAAATCGGCCAGATAGGCGTCCTGGTAGATCTGCGTGGTAGGAGGAGCTGCGGTTGCCGGACCTGAGCTCCCAATAAGTGAGCCGCCGAGTGCTACAAGAATGGTTGCCGACCACATTCCTAGACGAGACGTGGACGAACGTAGATTGCGCGATGATTTATGCACGGTGCTTTTGATTCCCTAAATACTTGTCGATCGATTGTTATGCGATGCCCCTGAGGAATAATCTGCAAGATGATTTCGACTATCCCTGAGGAAATTGTATACCTATGCGAAGAATGCTGGCTGGAAAACTTTGGACCCTGCCTATATGTCCCAGTATGTGACGTTTCTGGGTGGGTACCATGAATCCGGCTGACAGCTCCAGATTTTTTCACAATGTAAAAAGTGTTCGCCCCAGATTGCGAATAATTGTCGACATCTTCGCAATCTGAGGCGACTAGATGTGAGCCAGGCTGTTTACGCGTCCGTGGCGCCCGTGATTCCCGCCGTAGACTCGATCACGCCCAGCATTTTCTTGTGCAGGGCCTCGTAAAACATCGAGAGTGGAAACTCGTCGTCCATGATTAGGTCCGTCAATTCGCGGGGAGTCCCCGTGAGCGGCAGCGCATCCGGTCCCTTCGCCCAGACCGACGCCGGGTGTGGGGTTACCGTTGACGACACCAGCTCATAAGCGGCGAGCCAATGCGCAATCTTGGGCCTGTCGATCGAACGCCAGTACAGGTGATCTATGGCATCGCCCAGCTGGACCACGGCATCCGTTACCTGATCCCACTCGATGTCGAGCTTGGTGTCGGTCCAGTGCAACACGTGATGCTGGTGCATCCACGCGAAGAGCAGCTGCCCGCCGAGGCCATCGTAGTTGCGCTCGCGCGATCCGGTGAGCGCAAACCTGAAGATGCGGTCGAAGATCACGGCGTATTGAACTTGCTTGGCCCGTTCGAGGGTTTTGGTCTCGACATCGGTCAGCTCGGCTGGGTCGATGGCGGAGAGCCTCTCGACTATTCGCGCGCATTCCCGGA
The DNA here is from genome assembly GCA_040400085.1 of Lysinibacter sp. Classification (GTDB taxonomy): domain Bacteria; phylum Actinomycetota; class Actinomycetes; order Actinomycetales; family Microbacteriaceae; genus HNR. Next base: position 71,061 of record JBBAQX010000020.1, read on the forward strand.
ACGCGGTGAGGTCGCAGCGAAGCTCCTCGAGCGTGTACAGGTAGAACGGCATCCGTTGCTTGATCATGAACGGATCAAACGGCAGGTCGCCGCGCATATGCGTGCGGTCGTGGATGAGGTCCCACATGATGAACGTTTCTTCGGCGACCGTTTGGTTGTCGAGGATTCGTTGGGCGTCCTCCGGCAGTTCCAGATGGGTGATGGCCGCGGCCTCGCGGATCACGCGACGGAATCGCGCAGCCTCGCGGTCGGCAAAGATAGCGCCCCAGGTAAAGGGCGGAATCTCGCGCATCGCCACCGTCTCGGGGAATAGCACGGCCGAGTTGGTGTCGTATCCAGCGGTGAAATCAATGAAGCGGATGGGTACAAACAGCTTGTTCCCATAGTCTCCGGCTTCCAGCGCGCTCACGAACTCGGGCCAGATCACCTCGATCAGCACGGCCTCGACGAGCCTCGACCTGCTCCCGTTCTGCGTGTACATCGGGAAAACTACGAGATGACGGATGCCGTCCTCCCGGTGATTCTGCGGCTGAAACTCCACGAGTGAGTCGAGAAAATCGGGCACGCCTACCCCGTTCTCGCTCCAGCGTCGGAAGTCGCGGGCCAGCGCCGTGAGATACGCGGCGTCGTGTGGAAACACCGGTGCCAGGGCGTCGACCTGCTCAGCCACGGTCTCGATCAGTTTTTGCGCGCGGGACAGGTGTGCGGCATCCGCAAGCGAACCGTCCTGATTCTGCAGGGTTTGCAGCTCTGTGGCGGCCTGCTTCAGTGCGAGCCAGCGGGGATCTTGTGCGATGTCTTCGACGACCTCGGGCTCTCCTACGATGGCCTTCACAGCGGGTGTGGTTGCGGGGTTAATGGACATGGTGAACCTCCAATCAGTCGAATAGGCGTGACGTGATCAGGCTACGCCGTTTCGCTCCCCGGTGTAAAGAGGATGCGTTGGGTTTCGTGCGCGCGGAGATTTTCGGGGCTAGGATCACGATTGTGAGCGTACACAATTCGATAGGGGATGCCTCCCCATACCTCCCAGCCCGTTTACCCGTTGCGACCCTGGCCGAGATGTCGGTCGACGCTGTTCGGAGGTCCGTCGACGAGTTGTGCCACGCTGCCGGACTGCCAACTGCTGGGGCAGAACGTTCGACCCCACAGCCGAGGGTCACCGAGCGCATCGCGGCCTCGTTTCGCAGCGATAAGCTCTACCGCGAAGACGGGCAGTCGATGAATGCCTTCGCCGAGTTGTCGGGGTTCTTTCAGGCGCAAGACGGCTGGATCCGCACTCACGCGAACTATGAGCATCATCGGGTCAGGCTCCTTCGGCTGCTCGGCCTCGGGGAGGCTGCCGATCGACACGCCTTCGCTGCTCGGGTCGCAGAGATACCCGCCCAGGATTTTGAAGAGGGAGCCGAGGCTCTCGGGGCTATCGCCGTCCGTGTCAGGACCGAGCATGAATGGTCCAGCTCGCCGATGGGCTTAGCCGCCGTTTCGGGGCCGCTCGTGCTGACCGATCGCAACCCTGCGCTGCACCGCGCCGAATTACAACACCGCGCCGAATTACAGCACCGCGCCGAGGGCTCGCCCCGCCACTGGTTTGGTGAGGACCCGCGTCGACCGTTGAGGGGTATCCGTGTTCTCGACTTCACCAGGGTCATCGCGGGGCCCGTCGCGACCCGTACGCTTGCGCTCCTGGGGGCCGATGTGCTCCGGGTGGATTCACCCCGGCTGCCCGAGATCTCCTGGCAGCACCGCGACAGCGGACAGGGTAAACGCAGTGCAAGCCTCGACCTGGCCACGTCGCAGGGGCTCGACACGGCTCAGGTGCTGCTCGATAGTGCCGACGTCTTCGTCACCGGCTACCGCCCTGGCTCCATCGAAGCGTTCGGCCTGCGCGTGCCCGCCGGGGTCGTGCATGCCACCATCGATGCGTGGGGCGAGGGCTCGCCATGGGCGGAACGTCGCGGGTTCGACAGTATCGTTCAGGCGGCATCCGGTATTTCGTTGATCGAGGGTTCCGCGGATGCGCCCGGCGCGCTTCCCGCGCAGGCGCTCGATCACGCCACGGGGTACCTCGTTGCTGCCTCGATAGTGGATGCCCTCACCGCCTCCCTCACCACCCCCGACGGTGCCCGCGTCCGAGGCTCGCTGGCCCGCACGGCGTCGTGGCTGCTCGCGGCAGGTGGTCGCGTTCCGCACCCTCCGGCGATTCAGGACCCTGGCCCCGATTGCGCCGTGACGCACAGCGTGCCGGCACCCAGCGCAAGCGCCCGTTGCTCAGCGAAACCTGGCTCAGCGACGCCTCGCTCAGTCACACCTCGTTCAGTCACACCTCGTTCAGTCACAACGGCGAGACCTGCGTTTGCCGAGTACGATGACTACCCGTGGCCCGCGCGCTCCCTTGGCGCGGACGACCCGGCCTGGCGTTAGCTCAATGTCTTCTGCCCGACCGTTTTCGCTCATCGTCCTACGACCCACCCGACTTTCGCGGTTGGGGCCTAACTTACCCGGTTTCGGCGGCAGTTTCTAGTGGTCGATGCAACGCAACCATTACGCTGCCAACAGCAGCTTA
>JBBAQX010000021.1:0-71381 GCA_040400085.1 Lysinibacter sp.
ACTGGCACGCTGGCCTGACGCACTGGACGCAACTGGCACGCTGGCCTGACGCACTGGACGCAACCGTCACGCGCACGCACATTGACGTGCTCGCATGAAGCACGCGATCTTCCCGAGGGTCAAGCCTCTGGATGGGATCATCTGGAACTGCGAGTGCAGCGAGAGCGGCTTCGACGTGTATGACCTAGCCACCCACGCCAACAACGTCTTCGATGAGCTTCGGCAGCATGAGTTCGCACCCAACCCGGAGAAACCGGCCCCGTACTCCACGCGGTTCTTCCGCTGTCAGGTGTGTGACAAGTTCGAGGACGACCCCGTCCACGAGTGGGAGACGGCATGAACGATACGCGCATCCGAGCATGGCTGAGCCATCCCGACAAGGACGGCGTAGCCATTCCAGACGAGCAAGTGATGATCGTGGAGTTCCTCATGGGGCAGGGCATCTGGGCCATCGTCTACAGCGAGAAGACCGGAGAGTTCCACGCTGTCCGGCTCGAACGGCTTCTCATCAGATGATCGGTCAGGACACACGCTGCTGGTGTGCTCACCCGGGTGGGTGCTCCATGACTCTCTTCATCGGACCAATGGGTCGCCTGTGCGACGTGTGTGAGGCCAGCGGCCATCCAGCAAGGAACCCGATCGACCTGTGCGGGGCTCACAACAAGCGAGCCACGTGCTACCGGAACAGTGGTCACGAAGGCAACCACGTCAGTTCGACTGGGAGGGAGTGGAGTGACAACCCGCACGCCTAGACCGCTTCGGCGCGGTGACAACATCCCGAGCGTCTCCGACTACGCCCACTGGGGCGAGGAAGCCGAGGCCATGTGGTACGCGGAGAACCGCTACGACATGGAGCACGCCGACGAGGTAATCAGCGACGGCCCTGAAGACGACGACTGGGACGAGCCCGACCCGTTCGAGGAGAAGTTCGACACCTACGACGAGGCTCTCGCGTTCATGGATCGCCACCACCTCAAGAATGGCGACGATGGCGTGAACGTCTCCGACTGGGGAGACAAGTGGTACGTCGAGCACTACGACGAGGCAGCCCACAAGGCGCAGCTGCGAAAGCGCAAATGGTGATGTACGAACCAGACTCCTACGAGGAGCTGATGATGGCGGCGATGGCCGGTAACGGATGCACAAGCTGCCTTGCTACCACGCACACGGAAGACAACTGCCCGTGGGAGAAACAAGCGCAGCAGTCGCTTGATGCAGCAGCCAAGCGAGCTGGAAGCAAGCATGAGGAGACCCCGATTGGGGTCAACGTCTACTGCGCGACATGCGGCTGGCTGTTCCCCGAGAACGCAGATCCCGAATGGCACCCAGAGGTGTTCTGGTAGAATGACAATCACACGTATGAGGAGCTGCTAGATGAACCACTGGTTCGGCATCGGGAACCTCACGAGCGATCCCGAGATGCGATACACAGAGGGTGGCAAGTCCGTTGCCTCCTTCTCCATCGCCATCAACAACGGCCGCGACAAGGACGGCGAGGAGCGGCCTCCCACGTACATCGATGTAGTCGCATGGGAGAGGCTGGCCGACAACTGCGGAGAGTATCTGCGCAAGGGCCGCAAGTGCGCGGTCATGGGTCAGATCACAGTCGACAAGTACACGGACAGCGAGGGCGTGAAGCGAGTCAAGTACCGCATTCGAGCCAACAACGTGGAGTTCCTCAGCCCACGCGAGGAGGGCGACAAGCCGCCCGCATCGGCACGTAGGGCCGCCCCGCGTGACGATCTTGACGACCTGCCGTTCTGACCTTGACCGTCCAGCGAGCAACCGTCCACGTCAAGATCGAGAAGTCAGAGCCGATGCCCCACACCACGGGCATGGCCCGCGTCTTGCGGGAGTGGGGATTGGCGACCCTGACACAAGAAGCGTTCTGGGTCATCGCCTATGACGCTGCTATGAACATTCGGACCATAGTCGAGGTAAACAGGGGCAGCTTCGCCACGGTTGGTGTTCACCTGCCGTCCGTCTACGCGGCTGTTCTGGCCGTCGGATGCGACCGCTTTCAGGTGGCCCACAACCACCCGACCGGCGACGTCAGCCCCACGCAGAAGGACATCTCGGTCACACAGGCGATCATGGCCGGGGCGAACAACCTCGGTCTCTACTTCGAGGATCACCACATCGTGGGTCCGAGTGGGCAGCACTACAGCTTCGCGGCCAACAAGCTGTTGGTCCCAGCCCCGTACACGGGAGAGCTGAGCGCATGAAGAACCTCCAGAAAGAGCGCGACGAGTTCATCGAGGACTACCACGTTGAGCCTGATCCATCTGGCTTGAAGTGTCCGGTATGCGGCTCATGGTCAGCAGCCGACTTCAGTTCTCCACAGGGCGTCAAGATCATCTGCGAGAAGTGCGGGGCCAAAGCGATCATGCCCCGTGTGCAGCTCATCCGGGCCATCAAGAAGGTCAGGAAGGGCGGGAATGAGTCTGCCTGAGACCTATGCCGAGATCGCCATCACGGTAGGCCGCAAGCCGAAGAGGTGGGAGGAGCGGCGAGTGACCCGGTCGGGGATCCGCCGCTTTCTCATGGCCTGTGCCCCGACAGGAGCCGAGTACCCAACGCCATCGTGGTACAGGCTATGGCTCCAGATCGAATGGACCCGGGAACAGGCGCGCGCCCTGCGCGTCGTGATCCCGCCAGAGCTGTGGGCCGAAGACAAGGCTCGACTGGCAGCCAAGATCATCTCTTCTCCAGACGATGCCAACCGGAGAGAGGAGCGCGCACGCGCACTGCGATGGGCCAGACGCTAGTCCAGTGTCAGTACCCCGGTGGGGCCTGCGACTACACGTACACGGGCGAGCACGTCAACAACGGCGAGCAGGAGACTTGCGGAGCCTGTGGGGCGTATCCGCCCGAGGGCTACGACGAGTGGAAGATGAACGATCTCTGCGAGCACGAAAGCTGCCGCGAGATCGAACAGTTCAGGATCGAATACGAGGCCACTAGGCCGATCAGGATGTCCCGCGAAGAGCGCGAGGAGATCGAGTCCGACACGGAGCTGATGCGCGACGAGTTCCACGGAGGACACGCCATCATGGTAGTCGGCTTCAACGAGAAGGGCGAGATCATCAGGCGAGACCCATGGGGCTGAGCAACTATCCGCCCGGGGTAACCGGCAACGAGTACGCGATAGGCGGCGCTCAGTACGAGCGCGAGATCAACGAGCAGTGCGAGGCGTGCGGCCACGTTGGGCTCCTGCTCGAAGGACACTACGAGTTCGGCGAACGAACGATCTGCCTTGAGTGCGACGACATCCAGTACATCGACCCGGAACCAGACCCGGACGAGTGGTATGACCGCACCCGAGAAGACGCGCTGACGTACAAGTAGCACGGAAGGAGATGCACATGAGCATCACGATCACGCTGGAAGCCACGCGACTCAAGTGCCAGTCCTGCGACTTCCTCTTCACCGACGACAGTCCGGCCGACGTCAAGGCCCGCTTCGATCCCGCCTACGAGTGCGGCAACTGCGGGAACGTCTTCACCAAGGACGACACCGAGAACGGCGACCACAAGTGTCCCGAGTGCAGCAGGTTCGCAGCCAAGTGCGACCCCGACGAGTACCTCGCATGTGAGGAGTGCGGCGCTGCATCCCAGTTCGAGGAGGTCTACGTCATCACCTGCGTCTGCCACGACGAAGAGCACGAGGTGTACGCCTGATGCCGCTGGTCGTTCTGAACGGAAGGCTTCCGTTCACTCTCACCGTTGACACCGACGATGAAGGCACAGTCACCGAGTATCTGGTCGACGGATACAGCTACGAGCTGGACGAGGAGTACGCCGAGGACCGCTCGGAGGGGAAGCAGATCAAGGACAAGGATCTGATCGCCCGGGCCATTGAGATCGCCAACGAGGGCGACTGGCCCGTCATGGAGGAGATGTGAGAACGGCAGCGGCGTTCCTGATCGCCATCGTTCTGGCTGGGTGCGGCGGTAGCGCCCCAGCACCCACCGACAGGATCGTGTACGTCACTCCGGAGCCAACGACCCGCATCGTGTACGTCACCCCGGAGCCGACATCAACCGCGCGACCCACGCCACGGATCACAGCCACCCCGGACCCAATCTATCTTCCTGACCCGAAGTACATGGAGTTCCTTGAGAAAGGATCCCAGATCGAAGAAACCTGCTCAATGGAGGCCCTGTCCAACGCAATGGGATACGCGGATCTCGACTACGCGGCAGACGCGTACGGCGAGGGACGTGCTCTGGAGCTGTGCGTCAAGAAAGAGATGGCGTGGCTGGACAATCACAAGCCATCGGCCTGCTACAAGAACGAGTGGGTCAAGATGCACGACTACTACAAGGAGATGGGCAACGGTCTGGCCGACTGGAACCAGTGGCTCTACGACTTCCCCTACGGGAGCGAGAGCACGTTCAACAAGGGATCGGCTCACATTGACGAGGCGCTGAGCAACTTGACCGAAGCGAACATCTACATCGAGCGCGCCATCGATGATCCAGACCACTGCATGACGCTCCAGCAGGGAACATCTTCCTGATGGCGATCCCAACCGGAGGCGACACGCCTAGCCGCTACCAGCCCAACCCGATTGACGATCGGGCCACGGGTGGCGGCAACATCTACCTCGCACTGGCAACAGCGATCGAAGCGATCGAAGACATCTACTCCGATCCAGACGAGTACACCTCGCTCGACAAGAACACCCGCAAGGCAATCAGAAGCGCCGAGGGTGCCCTGCGGCGAGCCGCGTTCGGAGTTGTCATCCACCACCGCTAAGGTGTAGCATCACACGTATGCCACGCTCTCCGATGGACAAGGTTCCGCAGCGCGTGCTGGTGCATGAGCTGAAACGGGCGATCGACCTGATCCCCCGTGACAGACAAGCTGTCACACGCGTGCGTCATCTTGTGGAGGAGAACCCGCGCTCAGCACGGAGTACCCACGTGCTGGGCAATCTCGGGGCGGGGCGCGTGGCTACGCTCTCGGGGATCCTTGGTGAGTCGCTTGTGCGCGCGACGCCCGCGCGCACGAGCGACTTGCCAAGTCATACCGATCCCAAGACTCGTATGTCGTCGCACTAGGAGGTTCGCATGGTGACCAAGGACAAGCATCAGTTCATCGAGGATCCGAAGAAGTCCAGCGCGCTCTGCACCGTTTGCAAGCAGCCAAAGCAGGCCGGGATCCATGCGGTGATGCACATTCGCGGAACGGCCAAGCCCACCAAGCTGGGATGATCGTCTGCCTGTGCGGCGATGGCAAACCGAAGATCCTCAAGTCCCACTACGGACGTCCCATCTTCGGACAGGACAGGCTCCAGAAGCCATGGATCGGCAAGGAGCTTCCCCACGCACGGTCAAGGAGACGCGATCGACGCAAGCGTCACGACAGGCCCTACCCGGTTCAGGTATTCAGACCGCCCAGCTGGAGCAGCTACACGTGGATGAGATAGGCGAAGGCGTCGAGATCCAGATAGCCCGCCCGTTCTGGGGCATTCCGATGCCCAAAGACATTGATGAGGATCCTCTGTACGAGGGCCTGCTCCTGCTGGAGCCGCGCAACGAGTTTGACCAGTGCATCATCGGCGTCGTTCGCCGCTTCAACGATCGCTTCGTGCTCTACAGCAAGCAGTGCGTCCTGCAACAGCTGACCGAAGACATGGAGGGCGAGGACGACTACGAGCAGGCTATGGAGCACTTCGAGTTCAACGTGGCGGGTGCCTTCGTCGGCGAGCACACCCCGGGGTTCCTAGAGGACGGGGATGAAGTGTTCTGATGTCCCCGACGATGCCATCCTCGACGTCGTTCGCGCCCACAACGATCAGGGCCGATGGTGCCTCACCTACGACCTTGAAGAAGAGATGCCAGACATCCCTCCGAGGCTTCTACTTGCCAAGTGCAGGAAGCTAATCAAGAGCGGCAAGATGCACGGCTGCTGGTGCGGCTGCCGGGGAGACTTCTACGTACCTGAGTCGATATGGGGATACAGGGTGTTGAGTTGGCAGACCCCACGATCCTGAGCGGCTCGTCGCTCAACACCTTCAACGAGTGCCCCAAGGAATGGGAGTACGTCTACCTGTGGCGGCTCCAGCGCCCGCCCAGCTACAAGATGGCGCTGGGGACGGCGGCGCACGCGGCCGTCGAGTTCGCAATGAAGTGGCGGCTGGAGAAAGGCTCGTATCCGGACCTCGACATGTGGCACGCCGCATTCAACGTGTCGTGGCTAGTCGAGACGGTCGAAGCCAAGCCACGCAACGCCAAGCCAGAGGAGAGCGCAGAGGCACACCACGCGAGCGGCATCAACTGCGTCACGTTCTACGCCGCCAACATCGCCCCGTACATCGTCCCGCTGGCTGTCGAGATGCCCGTCAGGTTCACCATCAACGGCCACGTGTGGACCGGAATGATCGACCTTCTCGAAGCCATCGACGGGGACCCCAAGCGGGTCCGCCTGCGGGACCAGAAGTTCACAGGCAAGCGACCTGATAACCCAGCTCGCTACCGCTGGCCGATGATCGGCTACGCCATCGGTCTCCGCAAGGAAATGGGGCTCATCGAGGAAGACGTCCAGCTCGATTACATCATCCGGAACAAGAAGCCAGTCCACTTCCCGGTCGCCAATGGCGGACCGTTCACCGACACCGACATCCTCTCGCTCGCCCAAGAGATCGAGGATGCCATGGCCGTTATCAATCGCGGCTCGTTCCCAGCCACGGGACCCCAGACCGGAGCATGCAACTGGTGCCGCTACTGGGACATCTGCCCGTCGTACGTAGGGCGCAGAAAGAAGGAGTGAAGCATGGTTCGCAAGATCACTGAAGCAACGGCCGAGATCGCCGCAGAAGAGGTCGCCAAGGAGGTGTTCGCGGGAGACATCGCCACGGTTGACTACATCTACACGGATGCTGACGGAAAGCCCCTCAGTCTCGTCGCACGGATCGCGAAGATCATGGGCGACCTGCCCATCATTGAGCCGGAAGGCGAAAACAAGTTCTTCAACTACAAGTTCATCAAGGACAAGCAGGTTCTCGGCATCGTTCGCCCCCGGCTATCCCGCCAGCTGATCGTCATCAACCCGGAGACGGTCGAAGAGCGCGATCCCATTCACATGAAGACCGCCAAGGGCGGCGAGTCCCTAATGACCCGGATGACCGTCACGTGGCGCGTGGTCGACGGCATCTCTGGTGAGTCGTTCACCGGTCAGTCGGTGGGATACGGGGACGATGGCGGCGACAAGGGAGCCAACAAGGCGTACACAGCCGCCCTCAAGAACTATCTGCTCAAGCTGTTCCAGATCGGCGGCGAGCCGGACATCGAGGAGGACGAGGGGACCGACAAGCGAGCCAAGGCCCGTGAGTCAGCGGCCCCGACCGTCGAGCGGGCGGTCATCGGTGACGCCAAGGTCGGCGAAGTCGAAGCCGGTGGACGCGCCAAGGGTGCAACCGACGCTCAGGTGGCCCGCGTGGGCCAGTACATCCGCGACCTGTCCATGGACCCGGAGGCGTTCGCTGCCTTCGTGCTCCGCAAGACGAACACCACGCTGACTCTCGGTGAGGAGCCGTGGCTGGACATCAAGTCGTACCTGACCAACCTGTCCGGACTCAAGATCGGAACGCTGATCGCGTCCCTCGATGAGCTGTACACCGCCGTCGAGACCAAGGCCGAAGGTGATGGCGAATAGCGCACGCATCCGGCTAGACAAGCGAGAGGCCCTGTTCCTCAAGGATCTGTTCGCCGAGACTCGTCACCGCCTCGTCATCCGTCGCGCTGACGCGAAGAGTCGCGACGAGGATCTCGCCGAGTTTCAGCTGGCTATCGGAACCGTGACGCGCCTTCAGGCTGAAGTCGATCGTGCACTCGATGAGCTGACATGGACGACCAAGGCGTAGCCCGCGACAACGCGATCGCCAGAGTCGAGATCAACAGCGCCGCGTGGAGATCCTTCGCGCGGCGCGCTCTGCGCGATGCTGCCGTCTTCGATGAAGACCTGACCAGCGATGACGTCTGGCACGTCCTCCACATGCACAAGATCCCCGGTCCGTCTGAGCCTCGCGCCATGGGTCCAGTCATGCTCGGCGGCGTCCGTGATCGATGGATCGTTGCCACCAACTCAGTCAGGATCTCCGACGATCCTGCGTCCCCCAACCACAAGCGCCCGCAGCGCGTCTACCGATCGCTCATCACCGGGAAGCCGGGAGCTATCTGGGAGCAACGCGCCCCGTGGGATCCGCCAGTAGCCACCGCCGGGGACCCCGGTCCGGGCACGTCTGGCCGCACCTTCCCGCTCGTCAAGAGGGATGACGGGACGGTGGAGGTCAGCTGGTCAGCGTGCCCGGACTGCGGGGAGCGGTACGCCATGAAGGACGAGCACGTCCGCACCATGGGGCACCGCGCGGCGATTGCCAAGGCGCAGACGCTAGAGAGCATCGCCCCGATCCCGGATCAACCGAAGATCGAGGCGTTCACTGAGAAGCCGAACGCGCGCGTTGTGTTCGGAACGACGATCCTCTGCCCCCGCTGCAAGGGCTTTCGCCGCAAGCGCAAGGGCATCCTCGATGACTTCAGCGCAGATCCGTACAACACGGCTATCGCCTGTGTCCGATGCAATGGCGTAGGAGTGGTACCGAACAAGGGTCCGAACCCATGAAAGAGGAAGACCTGTTCCTCGGTTACACCCATCTTCGCCCGCTCACAGAACGAGAAGTCTCGATCACCGTCGGACGCAAGCAGGCTTTCACGGTGCTCATCTACACACTGTGGTACTTGGTCCGACACCCTCGTACTCCGTACATCAAGATCACTCTGTCTGACGATTGATGTCAGAGGACAGAAGCCTGAAGCGGGCACACGCCCCCGTTGCGGAGGGCGTGGATGTCGTCAGACGTCAGCCGTCGGAGCACCACTTCGTTGGTCGGGTCCCGGTCTGCCATTACCCCATGGACCAACGCGCCCGGGCTCGCGCCCACAGGACGGGTTTCTCAAGGTCGGGAATGCCCGCATCATCTAGTGCGGCTCCGAGACCGGTCGGAAGTGCCTCTTCGGGAGAGCAAGCTCGATCCCTAGACTGGGTCTTGCGTCTGGTGTACCCAAGTGGTACCGTTTATGTCCGCAGTGATGCTCGATCCATTGCTGCGTCGGCCCGGGCGGAAGTCACAACGACGTCCGGGCCTTTCTGCGCCCTTCGTTGGTGGGGCGAGGGATGAAGACTACACCCCGGCGCAAGCGCCCTGCAAGACAATCCTGCGTCTTCCGTGGCCGCTACGTGCGGGAGCAGATCGACCCCCAAGTCAAGGTGTTGTGGGAACGCACCACCAAGAAGCCAGCTCCCTTCGGGCGTTTGCGCATGAACTTCCAGCGCGAGCACTGCCGTGCTATCAATCCCTACGGCGGGGAGTGCCCCTACCGCGAGGAGGAGTGCGGACAGGCATTCCTCGCCGCCGTCAAGAACAGCCTGCTGCCATGGATCGAAGACCCGGCAGCCTACTTCGTCATGGTTGCCCGAATGTCAGGCGTCGACCGGGCCGACAGGAAGCCGCTAGCCCGGGAGAAACACCGTGCGGAAGAACCCGGTCACCCCGGAGATGCACCTGTTCATCTTGGGCAGGGATCTACAGGCGATGTGGGAGGCATCGGAGGAGCGCAAGCAGGGCGTGGAGGCGAGCCTCTACTACCTGAAGAAGAGGATCATTTGCGTCGCGCCTCTCGTAGACCCCAGCCAATCGGGAACCTGTTGGGGTCGCTCAACTTTGGAACACGTCAAGACGGACCTACGAATGGGAGTCAGAGCACCAAGTGACCCAGAACACCTCGTCACCCTCTGCCAAGGCCACACCGAAGACGGACGACGCGCTGGCAGCCAGTGGAATACCACGCGAGAGCATCGATCCGCTATACGTAGATACCTGCTACGAGGACATGCTCAGGCAGACGAAGATGAAGGAAGTGAGCTGGAGTGACCGCCGCTACCTCGTCTGGGACGTCTGGGGCAAGGTCAAGCACATCTTCGGGATCCACACCTACGTGTTGCAGGAAGACTGGGACGTCACGCGGGGATCGATCAAGATCATCGGATCGGTTTGCTGGCACTGCGACAAGAGGCTCTGATGACCCAGAGCGCGGCTGAGCGCCGCTTCGTCCGCATGGCTGGGGCGATCAACGCGAAGGCTGCTCGTCTCGGCCGTGAGGGCAGGGTCTCAGCCCGTGACCTCGCCCTTGTCTTTACCCAGAGCAACTGGACGTGCCGCTATTGCGGCATTGGCATTGACCCGCTTCATTGCTCGTTTGACCACGTCATTCCGTTCGACCGTGGCGGACCCAACGAGCCAATGAACATCACCGCCTGCTGCATGACCTGTCAGCGGGCTAAGGGTACGAAAGTGCCCGATGAGTATCAGAAGGCCCGTGCTCTGGTAGTTGAGTGCGAGACATGCGGACGTGAGTTCAAGCCCCGCTGGGCCGACTGGTCGAGGGGCTATGGACGAACATGCTCGCGCGCGTGCTCAGGAAAGAAGGGCGGGGAAACAAGAAGCCCCGCCGCTTCGCCAGCGTGACCCTTGCGGGTCTCAGCTACGAAGTGACGGGACTTGCTTGTAGTGGAGGCGGGAGTGCCTACCCGCACGAGCGTCCATCACTGGTTGTGCAAACGCACCGCTCGACCCAAGGTTTGCCTGACGTGGCGACCGTTCAGGGCTGTCAACCCCTCCGTCTCCATCACAGCCCCGCTCATCGCGTCGGGCCGATCCTGAGCCGTTTCCTGAGTCCCTCGGTGCCTTGTCCGGGGGCAATGGGTCCCCGGCATTCAGCCATCTCCCTGCCTCGAACCGTCGAACGAGGCATTGCGGGGATGATAGGCTCCCAGTGAGGAGTTCGTCAAGCGTATGAAGTGGAACGTCATCGTCTACGGGCAGCCGCCGACGACGAACAAGATGTACTCGGCCAAGATGCGCTCCATCTGGCGCGACGGGATCCGGATGAACGTGCCCCAGATGGTCAAGAACGCCAAGGTCGAGGCGTACCAGAGAGACGCCGTCCTCCAGATCCAAGCAGCCCGACCATCGCGATGGCGGGCCGAAGGCTTCGTGCGGCTTCGCTTCCGCCTGTACCTCGTCAAGAACATCGATGCGGACAACACGCTCAAGGCGTTGAGTGACGCGATCCAGATCGCAATCGGAGTGAATGACTCGTGGTTTCTGCCGTGCGTGGAGAGCAAGGAGTGGGGAATGAGCCCACGGGAGGCCCGCGTGGAGATCGAACTCGAAGATCTCCCCGGGTTGCCTTCGCAGGGTCCAGCTCCCTCCCAGCCAAAGCCGCTCTCCCGGCGTTCAACTTCCTACTGACGCTCGAAGCCCATCCGATCCTTCTTCTCAGGAAGGGCATCAGCACCATCCCCGGCACGGTCGAGTTCGGACTGGCGATGATGGCGAAGATGATGGAGTGGACCGTCGAATGGTTCGCCCCAAGGCCCGGTGGTCGAGAGCAGGTCTTCTACCGGGACATCGACATGGTCAGCAAAGCCGACGTCGTTCTCTGCGTGTTCTCCGAAGACTCTGCCATGGAGGGAGGAACGGCTCACGTGGTCGAGAAGGCTCAGGATCGCGGCATCCCGGTCTATGCGTACACGTTTGATCCCGAGAGCGGTCACTGGATGCGCCTCGGGGAGTGGGATCCGGACAACTCGTGGGCTCATCGTGTCCCAAGTGGTTGACGTTCCGGCTAGACTCCGCGTATGCCAACCCAGTTCCCGACTACCGTGCTCTTCAACACGGGCTACTGGCTATCTAGGTTCGCATCCGACTACCACAGCGACATCCCGCAGCAGATCCACAACAGCGACATCTCGCTGGACGGATCACCGCAGTGGCATCCTGACTTCGCCCGCTGGCTCACAGCTCGCGAGGTCATCAGCACTCCGCGCCCAGAGCACGCGACACCCGAGCAACGGCTACGGACGACCAGAGCCATGCGCAGGCTTCGTAAGGAAGCCATCCGCGAGTTCGAGGTCATCTACCGGATCATGGTCCTCAACGAACGAGTCGAGGACACGACCAACTGGCTGAATGAACGAGCCCTCCGCAACGCCATCCCGTTGCAGGAGGGCCGTTCTGTTCACTACAGGACGAAGGACACGATCGCGCTCGTAATCAGCGGCATCGACAAGATGAGGGAGTGGTGGTGAGCAACTTGCAGTGGGTCAGGGTCAGCGACGAGGCCGAGAGCTGGCACATCGTGAAGTCGGTCCAGTATCCCAACGGTGGGGGAGCCAAGATCCACACCCTGTGTGGACGCACCCCGAACGAGGAAGACGCCTCGGCCATCGTTGACGACCGCCCCGAGACAGAGAAGACCTGCGAGTCCTGTCTCCGTATCGAGGTCTCGGGCTGAGCGCAAAGAGAGCCCCCCGCAGGTTCGCGCTCGGGGCGCTCCTGCTAGGGGGCTCTCTTAGCCTTCTGAGCCTCGTCTGCGTTACTCCCGGGGCAGGAGTTCAACCGGCTCTCCAAGAGCCATACCCGGGGCCGTGGACGTCAGTCGTTCCCATCGTGCTTGGAACTCCGAGATCTGCTCAGGAGTCGGATCAGACTCGATTACGAACGTCCTTCCCTGAAGACGAGCCACGAACTCTGGCTTCCGAGTCACCCACGCCGATGCCGCCGACCCCAGCCCCAACCCGATCGCCAGAACCAAGAGCACGTACAACATCTGCTCCGAAGTCATCGAGCCCTCCTCGGGTGGTGCATAGCGTCAACGGTAAGGCCACATGGTACTGCCTGCCGGGTACGTCCAGATGCCCAGAAACAGCACAAGGCGGCCTCTACGCTGCCGCCGGACCCGCGCTTCGGGTCGGTGACTGGAGAGACCGCCGAGTTCAAGTTTGCTTGTCAGGTAGTGAGCTGTGCGTGACAGTCACACTGGTGGACTGGTGCGCTTGCGGGGGAAATCGCGTCATCGATCTGTTTGCAGAGGCATTCACAAGGCTCGGGCCTCTCAGCCGAGGCGTTCTGCCCGTAACCGTCAGCTGGTAGATGGTGGATCTCCCAGACAGTCCAGAGGAACGCGATCGCGATGGTCGACTGGACAGCGAAGAAAACCGTTAGCCGAAGATCGGTCGTGGTGTCGTAGACCGTCAAGCGCAGGATCGCGTTTGTCAACGTGAGTAACTGGGCAAACGTGACTAGGTAGCCGAACCGGGCTACAACGCGCAGAAGATACTCGCCGCCGCTGCCGTCGAGACGTGCGCGGAGAACGCGCAGCATCCTGATGGAGTAGATCTCCGCGACAAGGATGATTGCCGCAATGACGACGAGGAACTCATCTAGCAGGAGCGGACTTCCCATCCTGTCGCTTGTCCTCCTTGGGGAGAGCGTTCCAGATCGCCCCCAGTTCACGCTGAAGAACCACATTGTTCTTCAGTGTGCGCTCGGACTCAGCAAGGCTCTCGCGAACCTTGGAGTCTCTGAAGCGAGACGGCGACCTGCGATCCCAAGAAGGTACCAATGCTCGGAGGAGTCCGATCACTGGTGACTCCCAACGAACTTCTCAAGCAGATCGTTCGACTGCTGAAGGGCATCTCCGATGCGCTTGTTAGCTGCAAGCAAATCGTCCTTGTCCTTCTTCAAGCCGTCGATCTCACTGCTCGTGTGAAGCTTACCACCGGTCAGCAAGGTCACCACCCAGATCAGAACCACGATGGCCCCACCCTGAAGAATGAGCTGACTGATGGCTTCGATGGTTTTGGGATCGACCCCAGTCATCGCTACCTCCGGTTAGGAGACGGGATGAGCTTCGACCCGCAGTTCGGACATGGAGTGTCCTTCTCGCCCGGGAGTTTGAGCTTCCCGTAGAACGTGGTCTCGCTTTCACTGCACTTGGGACAGCGAAGTGGCCTACCGTGTCCGGTCTGGAGTGACTCTCTAGGGAGAGGTGCCCGGGGACGGCGGTATACCGTCCCCGGACCTCCGCTCACCAGTCAGGGAGACTTGTCGCCCCGTAGGCGAGGGGATGCTTCATGGAGTTACTTCCTCTGGTCCATGTCCTTGGACGTTGCCGTGTAGCCACCCGTGATCTTCTTGATGAGCGAGGCAACCGCAGCTGCTAGCGCCGTCGCAGCGCCAGCCACGTAGGCAGCCTGAAGGCCGCTCTTGGCGACCGGCTCGGTGACGAAGAACGAGGCCGCCCCAAGGGCAGCCAACGGGATCACGATGCTCAAGACCATCGAGTCGAGGATCTCGGGCAGCTTCCTCCAGTCAAAGACCTTCTGTTGGATCGACCTGTAGATCGCCAGCAGGAAATCCACGCCACTGATGATGAGCAGCGCGTAGATCGGGCTGACGAGCGGGTCGTTGATGAACTGACCAATCTGATCCATGTGTCCTCCCTACTTCATGCGCTGGACAAGCGAGATGTGGATCCAGCGATTGCCCGTCGCATCACCAAGCCAACGGCGCGATCCGTTGACGAGAGTGCCAGTTGAGGTCGTCTGGGCGTTCTTGAACACGAAGCCCGCGTCCACGGTCCGGACGATGTTGCCCGCCTTGATGTACGGGCTGCTGCGGAAGCGTGAGTTGTTGAACATGACCTTCCAGTTGCCCAGCCAGCCAACGTAGCCGCCGTACTTCAGGACAACCGGAGACGGCATGGGATCGATGACGTCAACTGCCTTCCACGCCTCCCAAGCCTGATTGAGATACTGCCAAGGAAGCCAGCAGTCTCCGTTGACACCCCAGTTGGCACCCCATGAGTTCCGGAGTCGAAGACCGCGCGCATCCCACCCGATGGCGGTGATGGCGTGCCCGCCAGCTGCGGTCGACGGTGCGCGTAGGACGCCTGTACTAGTGGTCGAGAACCACGACCAGTACCACGCCATGGCGAGAGTCACGGGACCGAAGGCCATGATCGCGGCTTGGATCTCTTCCTTGACGGGCATGACGTAGTAGTACGCCTTGATACGGTGCTTGGCGGCGTCGATCCCACCATCAAGCGGGTACCCGACGTTCAGCATCCGATCGAAGGCGTCGCGCAAATACGCTCCGTTCGCACCGCCACCGATGGCCCGGAAGAACCTGTCTTCATCGAAGGGGAAGAACCGGCCCTGATCGATCCGGTCTTCGTAGGCTTTCATCGTCTCCGTGCTGTAGGCGACGCATTGGGGATCCGACCCTTGGTTCAACACCGGAGGGATCAGGCCGGGGATGACGTACGTGAGCGGAGCTGACACGGGCTTCTCGATCGCCGCCGCCTCATACAGCTTGGCGATCGGATAGTCACGTGGGTCTGGGGGACTCTGAAGAGCCCCGAGTCCGAAATCCGGAACTGGCACTGACCACCTCCTACGAACTGTCCGCGTTCTCTAGCGCGGTGACGCGACCAACTACTGACGTGAGCACGCTATGAAGATCTTCGCCCTCGGTATATACGTCGAACGCCTTAGCCATCGTGACGACGGTGTCCAAGTCGAAGTCGTACTGAGCCGTGTTGTCCCGGGGATGCTGGGTTCGGTAGGGATTGACGATGTAGGCGTCCGCGCTCAATGACCCAAGACGTCCCTTCTTGAGAACTGCGTTGGACGACCAGTTGCCATGACGAACGGCGTATACAGAGAGCTGCGCAGAAGCCGGAAACGATCCATGGAAGGTCCACTGGTTGGCTGTCGACCAGATCTCTATGTTGTCGATCTTGCTGACGGTCGGGCTCTGGGGGAAGGTGTACAGATCTAGGAACGGGGAGACGTTGTCGTTGCCGTATCCGAACAGCTGGTTTGTCGTCTCGATGTCCCATGTCGTCGGCTCTGGATCGTCGCGTTGCCACACCCGCGCGTAGTAGTTGTCCTCAGTCCACCTAAGGTGAACCCGGTACCACGTGTTGGCCGTGACGGAGAACGTGATTGCCGGGTCATCGTCCCAGAACCACGTGAACATCTCCCATGTGCCTTCGGTCCCGCTCTGGTAGACATAGATGCCGCAATACTGGTAGTTATCGAGCGTGAACCCATACATGGGCAGTCCGGCCGTGAACGTGCCCGTGTTGAAGTCGAAGAACAGGTCACCAGACGCCGGGAATGGGAAACCGACGTACTCGTCCCAGTTCGCCGCAGCGACCGGCGAGTAGAAGACCATGGCCGATCCATCGACCGACGTCAGCCAATCTTCGACTGACGCCACCGATGAGTACGGACCCGGACCCCACTTTCCACCAAGACCCTTCTCGACGGTCCTGTTGAAGTCATCCATGAAGATGCGCTTCATCAGGACGCCATCAATCGTCTTGGTGGTGAACTCCTGAGTGCGGCGAAGGATCGCGTCTGCGGTCAGAGCGCCTTCGATGACGTCCATCGGTCAACAGACCAGATCGATGAGGTAGGCACCGCAGGTGAACGATCCGGTGATCGGCCTGATGATCTGGGCGGCGGCAGAGAAGGATCCCTCTTTTCTGAAGCCAGCCGCGACGATCACCGCATCAATGCAGCCCCGCTTGTCATCGTAGTCGCCCGGTATGCCGGGGAACTCCATGGTCTTCTTGAGGATGGCATTGGCCCGGAAGTAAGGCTGGATGAATGCCCCCATGGTGAACGTACGAACCCTGTGGTTCCCACCCTCCAGAGCCGTGATGCGGGCAACGATGTCAGTCAGGACGGTGTGGACGTCTGTCCCTGACGCATACTTCTCAATCGCCCCATCTAGAACCACAACCGTGTCTGGCTCGGTACCAAAGTGATCCAAGAAACGGGAATGACCTGACCGCTTCCCGATAATCCACGCGTCAGCGAAGAAGTGACGCGGAACGATCTCGGCGTCAATGGTGTTCAGCTCGCCGGGAACACCAAGAACCGTTCTTGTCTTCAGGAGGACCGCATTGGCTGTCAGCGTGCCCAGCACGGTGGCGGCTGGAACCGTGTCGGCGTCGTAGTAGACAAAGTTGTCCATCGCGCCGGTTTCGGCAGTGCAGCCGTAGACGCTGATCTCAACCTTGTCGTTGACCCACTGAGCGGGGGTCAGCTCAATGGTTCCGTTGGTTCCCGAAGCTGAGTTGGAACCGGGCTCGGCATCGCTGCGCTTCCAGATCTTGACCCCGAGAGCGCCAAAGGCAACCCCGTTGAACGATCCCTTGATCGTGTACCACGTGCTGGCTTCCGGGGTGAAGTTGTAGATCGCCCGTGTAGACCAGCTGTCGTAGTTCCCGACCGTGGCTCGCCAAGTCGACCCCGTCGCCTGCTCTACCGCGATCTGAACCGTGAAGTTCTTGCCCTGTGTCGTCCACCAGTACGGGCGCGTGTCTGAGATGTTCGCCGGAACGTAGAAGTCCCACTGGACATACCCGGAACGCATCCGGTAGGTGCTCTCGGCGTTCTTGACACGGGCAGTCGCGTACTTTGCCGCCTGAACACGAGCAGCGGAACCATCGACCCACGTCGTTCCGCTAGAGGAGACGTACAGGATCTCCCAGAGTGATCCCCAGTTGTTGACGTTCCACGGAGTCGTTGGGCCGGTTGATCTCTGGAAGTCGTCGCTGAAGATGATCGACCCTGCCATGACTCACCCCGCCATCGTTCGGCACTGGATCCAGATCCAGTCAGATGAGGATGGAGGAACGAAGAACGTGATGACCCCAAGCTCCGGATCCGTCTCCTCGTAGTCAACCTGAAGGCGCTGGAGTAGGCCGTTCAGGTAGACCGCCGTTGTCCCCTCGATGTACCCGACGTACTGCTTCGTGCTCTCCACGGTCAGGTAGATCGAGAAGTCGACCCTGCTGCCATCCGGGTTCTCCTTCGGAGAGAACGCTCCGAAAGCACCGAAGGACGCCCTCTCAGACGTGTTGGTTACAGAGGCGATCTGGAGCGTGGCCGTCTTAGACTTGGCCTTGAGGAGATACCTCCACAGGGTCCAAGGGTCAGACACCTGAATGCCGAAGAACCCATCGAAGCGGACGTATCCCTTGCCAGTCGGGTCCAGCTCAGGGAACGAGATCTTGATCTGGCGAAGCGGGAGCAGCTTGATGAGCGGATGGGCTGGATCGGTTCCGAATGTGTACAGGTGGATCATCACCAGCTGGCCCGGGGTCAGGTGGTTTCCGCCCGGGACGTCATGCCCGAACCACGCGAACCTGAACTGCCATTGCGGGTACTTCAGACCGTAGAGCTGATCTCCCTGCTGACTTGGGCTTCCGTCAACAATCAGCTGGGCTCGCTGCGTGACACCCTTCTGGATGCCGTAGCCCTGCTCTCCGAAGTGCGTCTCAGCGATCTGCCACCTGTTGTGGCGGCTGATGCTGTCGTCGTTCTTGTGGCGGGCGAAGACCGTCCCACCACTCGTTCCAGCCCACTCGGATCCGCCCCACACCAAGGCGTCATTGGAGATGTAGCTGCCGTCCTCCGTGCAGTCCATCTCGCGGAAGCCGATGGTGTTCCGGTTGTTGGGGACGTCGCTGAAGCCCCAGTCAGCCTCCATGTCCTCGATGGCGTGGTAATGGAGCTTCTTGTCCGGAGAGATGTAGAAGATCGCCCCGGAGAACTGGCTGAAGTCCTCCATCTGCTTGCGCCACAGGGTACCCTGCTGGGTCCACGCGAGCTTCTTCTCTCGGCTAGTCTCATCGACCCACACGTAGTCGACCTCATCGACCTCAGTCGAATAGTCGAACCCACTCAGATCAAGGTACTTCGGACACAGCTCGTTCTTGATGAGCCATCCGTCCTTGCGCGATCCCAAGAAGCTGGGAAGCTGCTTGAGGAACCCAGCCGCAGAGTCAGCCGTGCTGAACCTCAACACACGCTTGTCGAACAGGATGTTGTAGTCGACCCCCCGCAACACCCAGAGCCGGGTCTTGACTTCCGTGACGCCACCATGAGCCGCGTCTGTCCGGTCTACCGGGAAGGCGAACTTGCGACTGACCTGCGTGAGATAGCCTCCGAACATGAGCTTCCCATCGACCGTGAGGGTAACTTCCTTGCCCGTGACGAACGGGGCAAGAGTCTGCTCTTCATCCTTGCAGGTGAACTCGAACGTGCCGGGGACGGCCGAGAACTGGACCTCGAACGAGGCCGACTCGAACATGACGTGGTGGGTGATGTCTGTCCCGTCGTACTTGATGACGACGGTGGATCCAGCTGTCATGGGTTATCCCCAGTAGGAGGTGTCGGGGAAGTAGCAGACTTCGATCATGGCGGCATTGATGAAGTTGTTCAGGAACGAGATCGTCCCGATCAGATGATCGAGTTCTACGTAGTCAAGGGCCGCTTTCACGGGCTGTCCGTCAACGAACACAGCAACCGATCCGGGGATATAGCCACTCTGGAGCTTGATAGACCAGTTCTCACCACTGTCGATCGTTGCCTGAAGCGTGGCCTTGTCGATAGCAATGACCTCGCATCGACGCTCCTCTTCGGTGGATCCCCTGCTGTTGGACGGGTCACAGAAGTGGTTTCCGCATGGAGCCACGACGTACATCGCGTTGATTTCCAACTCTGACCCGACAGTAGCCGTGATGGACCCGCCATTGGGCAGAAGAAGTGGGCCACCAGACGGATCGAGATGTCTCAGAATGCCCAGTGGATCGCTTATCGCCACGGATAGACTGAAGCCATGGCTAATCTGGGGCTGATCGATTGGCAGGATGGCCTCCCAATCCACCGTCGTAGATGAGCTATTGGCCCTTACCCTGACAACTCCAAACCAAAGAGGGGCATTCCACGTAAATGGAGCCCACGCATTGGTCTGTCCGCCACTCCCAGACCCCTCTTCTGTTTCCAATGTCAACTCAGGATCGGATCCCACGAACTGCGGCTTATCTGGCCCAAACCCATATATGCCGACCGGAACGTCGAGATCCATCTGAACTCGGTTAGCCCCAACCCCACTACTCTGGCTGCACGAAACGGTCAGGGTTCCCTTGACCTTGGTCCTCGACGGAAGCGTCGTGACATACCGATTGTCAATCGGTACGCTCGCGTTTGGCGCTCGGTCGATGAAGTAGTAGTAGCTCAGGGTTGACGTGGCATCACTTACATATCCGGGTCCGTAGTCAACTCCAAGAGCCGCCCATGCGATGCTGATCTGCTGACTGGCAGTGCCCGACGTCTGGCTTTCACTATCTGTTCCCCACGGGATGCCGTAGAACCGACCATCTGAAATCGGCTCGCAGTAGAACGACTTGGCCCACCCCAGATAGGCCACATCCGTCGTTATTGGAAGCATCC
This sequence comes from Lysinibacter sp., assembly GCA_040400085.1. Lineage (GTDB taxonomy): Bacteria > Actinomycetota > Actinomycetes > Actinomycetales > Microbacteriaceae > HNR. Next base: position 20,163 of record JBBAQX010000021.1, read on the forward strand.
CGTAGCGATCCGACTCGGCCTGACTACCCCACACGCTGATCCCTTGGAGGTATGAGCCAGCACTTACTGGATGAAACGCGATCTGCGATGTAGCAGGAGCCACGTACGTCGGGTCATCCGAATGATCCGCATACGACCCGGTCGCGTAGGTGACAGTCCAGTTGAACGGTTCCTTCGTCCCCTGACGCCAGACCTTGGCGTACATCCCATACCCGGGCCACCAGACCGCCCGAACGTAGAAGGGACGTGTAAGAACGCTGTACAGGTAGGACGAGACTGCACTCTCGCTGTTGGCCTCGTTCGGGAACAGATCCGGGTCGGCCCCAATGTTGCCAACAGCCACTCGTCCAGAAGCAGCACCGGGAACGGATGCTCTCAGGTAGACCTGCAATCCACCGCTTGACCGATTGAAGATCCGCAGGCCACCGCCAAGAGATCCACTCCAGCCAGATGGGTTGATCGCCGCGATGATGACAACGGCCCCCGAGACTGGGGTCTTGAGCATGATCGTCTTGTCAACGAAGACCGACATCCCCACCCCTTGGGTGAAAGACGGGTCCGCTACAACCGGATCATCAGTCCATCCGCCAGTCGCCCACGACCCACAGCTACCACTGTTGGGTTGCCCAGATGCCCGGTCGAAATCGTCGCTGAAGATGGGAGCAAGGTTGGTCAACGGAGGAAACGTGGGAGCCCCGAGGCTTGGGACAGGGCAGCTCTCGAAATCGATGTTCGGGATCACGATCTCGGGGAGCTTGATCTTCGGGAACCAATACTCGAACGTGTTCCACGGCTCATCGATCGCGTGCGACAGGATGAGATCGAAGCGGGCCTCAACTGGGGTCGGGAAGGTGATCTTCATGCGTCGGATCGGAATGACGTCCGCGAAACCGAACACGTTCGACTTGAAGTCGACCTTCTGCGCAACCCGGAACGTAGGCGTGAAGAGCGACACGGAAACCGACACGGCGTCGTCCTTGCCGCCTCGCTTGTTCTGCGGTGAGCCGTAGACGAAGCTGCGGGAACGCTTATCGACTGACGCCTGACGCCACATGTCGCCCCGGAAGTCTCCTACCTGCCAGAGCCCGTGGGTGTCGATCGAAGCTTGATCCCTTGTGCGCTTGAACTTGACCCTCTTCGACCCCTGACCAGCTCCCCAAACCATGGCGTCGTTGACGAGGTTCGCCCCGTTGTAGAGGATCTCCATCTCGCGATAGCCAAGCTCATCCAGAGCAACCGGCGTATCCGTCAGCTTGTACTCGGCGTTCGGGGTATCGACGTCTGTGTAGACGAGCTTCTTGTCCGGGTCGATGTAGAAGATCGAACCGGGGTAGCGGGCGATCGCCTTCATGGCGTCTTCCCAGCTCCATCCGCCTCCAGCCGGGTTGCCCTTGGCATCTGGGTTGGGCTGCCCTACGGTCTCAACTAGCGTGTCGTAATCGAGACCGTCGCCCGACAAATCGAGGTTCTCGCTGCACAGGTACTCGATCATCACCCGGTCCCACGTGCCGGACGGCCATGACTTCAGCTCGGCGTTGGCGGGGTTCCCGTTCTTGTTGAAGCAGAACCGCTTCCTGAACAGGATGTTGTAGTCGACCCCCTCGATGATGAGAGCGCGCGGCACAACGATGACAGGCTGGGCATCCAGCGGATCGCCGCATGGGTACTTGTCGCTGTACGGCCTAACCGATCGCTGGTGCGGAGCTGAGGCGTACGGGAAGAAGTATTGGCGCTGGACGCTTTGGATCCAGCCGCCCCACACGCGCTTGTCGTCTACGTCCAAGGTGATGGTCTGGCCCACGACGAACTCGTAGGCGTACTCCATGTCCTTGAGACGAAACTTGCAGGCACCCGGAGAACCGGATGCCTGCGAGTTGAACTCGGCATCAGCAAAGATCACGTCGTCAGTGATGTCGACCCCGTTGACCTTGATGACGATGACACTCGCCATGGGTTACGGGTTCCGCAGACCGAGCAGAGACGTCTTCCTGTTGAGCGCCGCCTCGACGTTCATCTGGATCTGCCGACCCCACGAGGCGAGCTTCTTCTCGTCAATGTCGCCACCGCCGTTGATGTTGACATTGACGTTGACCACGCCGCCACCGCCGCCACCACCGGGCATCGTCAGCTGACGAGGGTTCCGAAGGATGGCGACTGTCTCACTACCAGCCTCGCCAACAGTGAAGGTGGTTGGCGTAGCAAACGACCCCATGCCTCCGGGAGCATCTCTCTGTGGGCCAGAAGCGTTGCTTGGACGACGAGGGATGCCTGTGTTGGCCGTTGCTTTGCCACCACCACCAGCCGGATTGTAGGTATCAGGGTTCATCGCCCTGATGATCGCGTCGGAGAACGCGATACCGGCATCCTCGAACGTGGAGACCAGCTCGGATCCCCACTTGTCGAACACCTCGCCAGTGCGAGTCTGGATCTCAGTGATGGCCTGATTGAGAAGCTGGACGTTCTTCTGACCAGCTTCGGAGTACGTCTTGGCCTTCTCGATCAAGATGTCCTGCTGGGCATTCATCAGCTCCAGCGCGTCCTGCTGGGCCGACGTGTCGATGGCGAGCGAGCGTGCTTCTGTGAGCAGGCCAACCTGAGCCACCAGATCAGTGATCGACCGGCTGACCTCGATCGTACCGATCTTGTACTGGCCTGATCCCATCTTCTTCTGGATGTCGAGTTGCTTCTGGGAATACTCAGCTTCCAGCTTGGCTTGCTCGATGCGGGCCTGCCGCTGCTCCGGTGTGTCTCCCGGGGCAGTGAAGCCTGCCATAGCCAGCTTGAAGTTGATCTGCCGCTGCTCCATCCCGAAGCCAAGCAGCTGCGACTGGCGAGCCAGCTGGAAGTTCTGTCCCTGAAGACCGCCAAGGGTGTCCTTCACGTTGCCCTTGATGGCGGCGTACATGTCCTTGGCATCGCCAAGGGACCTGTTCGCGATCCTGATCTGGTTGCCGTACTCGGCCACGGTCAGGTTGAGGCTGCGCTGTTCCAGACCCTTCTGGATCTTCTGGATGTCCTGACCAAGACTCTCGATCTGGGAGATCATCTCGGGAGGGACGCCCCAGTCCAGCAGAACCTTGCGTCCCTTGTCGACTTCCGCCGTGATCGCGGCCTGCGCCGACTTGGCCTTGTCGCTGTACTTGCCGTAGGCAGCTTCGTACTGCTTGGTCTGGTCAGCGAAGCTCTGGCCTGCCTGCGGTCCGCCAAGAAGCTGCTCGGTCGGGTACTTGGCGCTAGGGCCTCCTTGCGGAAGCGTCCGTGCCCCGTACGGGATCATTGGCTTGGCGATGTACTGCATGGCGACAGCAGCGGGGATCTGCATTTCCCGCTGCTGAAGCGCCTCGCGCTGGATCTGGGAGCTGGATGCCTTGAGGCCACGACCCATGCCCTGCATTAGCTCGCCAGCAGTGGGCATGTACGTGTTCTGACCCTGAAGCCACTTCGCAGCCTGATACTGGCTGATGTTGCCGCCGCCAAGCGACAGCTGCATCTCCTTGAAGGTAGCCGCGATGTCCGTAGCCCCGATGGACTCGAAGACAGCAGCCGTCTTAGCTGCCGCAGAGGAGCTGTCTCCAACCACCTTGAGTTCAACACCAGCAGACATGGCCTGCTGGTTCATGTACTCAAGGGCCTTGGTTGTTGACTCCATGCGCGCAGCCAACTCCTTGTCGGAAGGAGAAAGCTCTCCGACACCAACCCGAGCGCCCTTGTCGCCAGCTCCCCAGTCGAACGGGATTACGTAATCCTCACCCAGAGCATCACCAGCTGGTGACTTGCCGGTACCAAGCTGGTACTTGGCTCTCTCGCCCGGAGTGGCAACCTGCATCTTGATGTAGTTGGAGAGCTTCTCTGACGTAGATCCGGTAGACCCCGGTCCAAGCCCAAGATCCAAGAACCCGCCGACGCTCTTGACGAGGTTCGCGTCGAAGCCAGCCGGAAGACCTCCCGGTCGGTTCGTTCCGTATCGCTCGGACGCGGCCATCAGCTCGATACGGTTCTGAAGAGCCTCGTTACCAGCTACGGCGGCAGCCCGCGACTCGATCGCAGGTGCGATCTTGCGAGCAGTTACCTCGTTCATTCCGCTCAGAGCAAGCGTGGATCCAACTACGGCTTCGGTATATCCGTCCTGCTGCCGAACAGCGTCACCAAGCGTCTTGCCAAGTTCCCCGGCATAGGAGACGTAGCCCGTCATCTGGTCGGCCCACTTGCCGACCCCTTCCTCTGCCGCGCCCATCACCATGCTGATGCCTGCAAATGCGGCCTTCATGGCAATCGTTGCGCTGGTCAAACCAACGAAACCGGCGGCCAGAGTCTTGATCGTGTCGCCCGGTCGGAGAACATCGCCAGCGGCAGTCTCAGCTCGCGCCCCACGCGCCTTTGATGTAGCGGCTGCCCCAGTTACACGCTCCCTCATGCGAGGGATTTCCTTGTTGAGCTTGTCCAGCTCTTCCGAATACTTCTTGGTCAGGGGCTCAGAGCTGCGCGACAGCTCACGTTGCCGAACCAGAGACTTGGCAAGGTCACTGCGAACCTTGGCTTCTGTCGTGAGTGCGCTGTTGGCCTGCGTTGCAAGCCGCTCGGCCAAGCGAGCACGATCCTGAATGCCCTTGCGACCAGACAGCTGCTCGGTGATCTGAGCAACCGATGTCGTGAACGCACGAGCAGGAGTCATCGACTTGGCTTCAGCGACCTGAGACTGGATCGCCGCTACGCCAAGCTGCCGCTCGAACAGACGGCCACGGGCCATAGATGGCCCCGCTGGTATCCGAGCTGAGCCACCGGTTCCATAGGTTTGGGCAACAGCTGGCGTTGGAGCCCCCGGCGTGGCCCCCGGAGGGGTAACTGGAGGAGTTCCCGGTCCAGCCCCCGGAGCCGCGCTGGCGGCAGCAGCAGCCCCACGAATGCTGGCTGAAGCAGTGGTAGTTCCCGCAGGACCACCGACCATGCCAGCCGCCCGCATGGCAGTAGGCCAGTTGGTCACATAGACGGGTGTGACACCGGCAGAGCTGACCAGTGAGCTGGATGGCCCAGTGAGCGGACGAGCGAAGTGACCACCGCCAACGCGGTTGAAGTTGATCGTTCCGCCAGCTGCCCTACCTGAGATCTGTCCCGTCAGATCCTTACCGCGAAGCATGGTTGCGCCCATGCCCTGTGGATCACGCGCCCGCGCCAACCAAGTGGACACCTTATGGGTCGGAACGATCTCACTCTGACCCGTATTCGGGTCAGTTACGGCCAGCTCTGGACCACGTTCTCCGACCATCGTGACATCGGGACGGTGACCAGCCTGAGCCATGCGACCCAGAAGCCCACCATGCTTGACCCAAGCCCCGCCCTCTGCGTTCTTGGAGAACGGGTACGGGAACAATCTGGCATCGAATGGCTCTGTCGATGCGTCAGCATCGTCAGAGAACGGGAACTGAGCACCAGTCCGAAGGCTATCTGTGAGAGTAGGATCCCATCGATCTGACAGCCGAGTGTGGAAATCCAACTCGGCTTGGTTGCGGGGATCAATCTTCCAGAACGGGCTGGTAGTGTCACCAGTGACTTCAGCCTTGCCTTTGCTCTTGCCCTTCTGAATGGAACTCATAAGGGCCGAGACAATGGTTTGGCTGAGAGCACCGCGACTGCCGATGCCGAAGAGACCACCCTCAGCTCGCCCGGTCAGATCCTTGGCTACTCCCGTCCCTTCGCGAGCACGGCGTCTCCACTCTGGCTCCCAAAGCTTCTCTTCCTGCTTGGTCGGCGAGACTTCCGGGGTGCGGGGAAGCGGGTCAAGGCCCTGAGCCTTGCGGACGCGATCCAGAAGGCCGCCCTCAGCGAACCCCTTGGCCTTCCGATCCTCCTCTGCTTTCTCCCGGGCAAGGCGATCAGATACGCGCTCGAACGCCGGTAGCGGAGCTGGTGCCTTCTTCTTGGAGAGCCTCTTGCGCTCAGCCTCGGTTCTTCCCTTCGCAAGAGGAGCGCCCTTAGCCGACGCAAGACCGCTGACGAAGTTACGCGGCGCAGCAAAGTACGCCTCTGCCTGTCGAGTGGCAGCGACTTCCTCGCGCTCAAGACGAACACGCTGCGCTTCGGCTGCCGTGTTCTCCCTGAGCTTCGTCTTGGCGGTCTCGACTGGCTTACGGGGACCGGCTTCGTCCCACCACTCGGGCTTCCCAGCGATGTCTGGCCCAGAGCTTCCGAGAACTCGATCCGGTCCCGACGGAGCAGCGATTGGTCTCTTCGTCCCATGGAATGTTGATCCATGGAGTGTTCTGGGAGCCGTGTTCTGTCGGAGCTTCCGACCCAGCCGCTCGATGGCAGTTCTTGGCTTGGCAGGAGCGGCCGATGACGTCGGGAAAGCCGACTCCGGGAAACGCTCGATGTATGCCTGAACAGCGTCCCGGGAAATGAACTCCTTGCCCGCCCACTCGAAGTTGCCCTTCGCGTTGGGCTCCAGCGCGGCGGCTCTCTGGGGAGCAACAGATGCGGCCATGTCCGCAGCAATACGCTGCTGCTTGTATGCCTGAACAGCCGCGACGTTCGGGAACCTCTTCCCGTCGAAGGTGTACGAGCCGTCCTTGTTGGGAGCAAGACCGGAGACCTCTGGAACAGGCCCACGAATGTCGAGCGCGGCGATACGCGCGCTCGCCGCGTTGGCGTTGACTTCGGTCGGATCAAGGACAACATCGTCGTGACCAACAACATGAATGACGGTCCCGCGCGGCTTACGCGTTCTGGCGGGGGCAGAAGAACCAGCAGCACCTCTAGCACGCCCAGACCGAGACTTGGTCGGCGTGTTGGAAATGCGGGCCTCGCCGCCCTTGCGGACGTTCTCCCCACGACGCCTAGCACCGGCCGTCACGTTGACGATCGCACCACCGGTCTGGGCAACAGCCGCATCGAAATACTCGCCCTGAGCCTGAGCTGAGCCAAGGAACATCGCCATGACCTGACCAGAAATCTGGTCCACGGGCATGTCGTGCTTGCTGTTGGGCATCGTCGTGCGCCAAGCAGCAAGGAGCTTCTTGCGATCGCTGTCACCCAGCGAGTTGAGGTAGGTCTTCCTGTCCTCCGGGGTGTATGGAGACAGGCCCATGTCCTCCATCTCACGGATGGAGCCCTGAACCCAACCCTGAAGCTGCTCGCTCCGCAGGATCCTTTCGCGATCCTCGTTCTCGCGAGTCTTGCGACCCATTCGAGTGCGAGCCATGTGCGGCGTTTCGGCGATGTAGCCGGGGTCTCTGCCGGGGGATGCTGGCGTACCTGACTGGCGGAACCCATGCTCACGCGAAGCCCTTCCGCCGCCTGAACGAAGAGTGCTCAGGGAGACTCGACGGGCACCCGTGACTGGATCCAGATTGGCCGGTGCGCGTCCACCGCGACTAGCTGTAGGAGCTGCCGTGGCCGTAGTCCCAGCCGTTGGGGCAGCTGGAGCACCGACCACCGGAGCTGGCGCTGGAGGAGCGCCGCGCGACCCGCGACCACCAAGACCGGTCGTGGCGGTAGTAGCAGACCGCTCGACTGTCTTAGCGGCCTTCTCTTCGGCCTTGGCCGCTCGAAGCTTGGCCTGCTCAGCAGCCCATGTTGCCTTGTTAGCAGCAGATCGGGCTGCGCGCGTCTGACGTCCGACTGTTCCTGACCCAGCCGTTCCCGTGGCTGTGCCCATCGTGGCTGCTTGCTGCTGGTCCTGCTGTTGCTGGCGGGCCTGCTGCTCTCGCTGCGTTTCAGCGCGCTGTTCTGCGCGCGAGGCGCGCGTCGAAGCCGTGGCCGCATCATGCGCAGCCCTGTCAGCCGTCGTCCGTGTCCGTCCACTTGCACCGCCAGCGGTGGGGCTGGCTGGACCACCGCCACCGCCGCCACGTCGACCAGCTGGACCACCACCGGGTCCATCGCCCCACTCCCAGTCGACCTTGACCTTGCCGGTGTACTTCGGTGGTGCCTCTGGCTGCTTCCCCCACTTCCAGTTGACGACCACCGACCCGGTGTGCTTGGGGGCAGACTTGGCCTTCCAGTCGAAGTCGATCGGAACGACTCCAACCTGAGTGCGGATCTCGGCGCGGATCCTCTTGGCCTCTGCCGCCTTCATGTCCACCCGGACGGGAAGCAGAACGCCGCCGCCCTTCTCAAGACCCTGCTGGATCTTGGTCCGGACGGCGGCCATGCCGAAGCGGCCCTCTTCCTTCATCCCGACTGTGATCGGGATGTTGAGGCCATCCTTGGCGTACTTCTGGAGCTTCTGCATCCCGGCGGATGCGTTGCTCTCGTTGAAGGACGGCCTGACCTTGATGTCGACGTATCGAACCTTGCCGCCAAGGGCGTCAAGTTCCTTGTTGGCCTCGGTCACGCCGCGACGAATGTCGCCTGTGGCGAGTTCGAGCTTTACCTTGATGGCGTCGATTGTCTGGTCAGGCATGTCTAGCTCCGGTCAGATCGAGTCGCCCTTGAAGATCTCGGCGTTGATGTCGAAGTCGACTGACTCCGGATCGCCACCGGGAGACGCGGGCTGGAGCGATGCGAGGTAGAAATCCCGCAGCTCCTTGTAGTACCGGAATGGGTAGTGCCATACGACGTGCGGCAGATCACCCCAGAACTTCGCGACGGCGAAGACCATCTGCCGCGTCGTCACTCGTTTCCCTTGGGGGTCTCCTCGGCGGGAGTCTCGTCCGCGTTGATGACAACAATCGGCTCAGAGTCGAAGTGAAGCTCGTTGACGATGCGCCCGAACGCACGGTAGATCCGGGTTCCGTACCCGTTGAGCGAGTCGGCGTTCAGCTTGGGCTCGACGCAGCACTTCAGGATCATCAGGCGCATGAGCAGGGCGTTGTCGACAACCTCCTGCATCACGCCATCCTCGTCGGCCTCCTCGTGGGCTGCCTTCTTGACGAGGTCGTCGTACTCGCCGATCTCCAGCTCGCGGAATGTGAACCGCGTACCACGGATCTCCACGACCTTGGTGGAGGCGACGTTCGAGGGCGCGCTAGCGGTCTTCGTAGACATGGATCGAGACTCCCTTCATCAGTAGGGTCCGGCCGATGAGTACCGTTTCCTCATCACTGGCCCTCTGGACCCGGAACTGTTTGGTGCGGCCGAGGGTGAGAACGATCTGCTTCTCGTACTCCTCGTCCTCCCACAGATGTGGGTTCAGATATGAGAACACGGCGCGGAGGTCATACAGGCCGTTGCCTTCATCGGCTCCGTCCTCGCCTCCACGCCTCGTGAGCATCCACTGGTTCATGGTTCCAATCAGTGCACCAAGGCTGGGGATGCGAACTTCACCCTTGGTACCGCTGATCTTCTGAAAGATGCCGTGGGGCACTCAGATCTCCTCCGTCCCTGTCCGGAGTGAAGAGTAAGGGGTGGCAGCCCGGGCGGGAGGGATCATCTCGCCCGGGCCACCCTAAGTACGGACTACGGGGTCAGCGAACCCGTGCTGAAGACCGTCCACGCACCGGAGGCGCGGAAGTTGCCGGTCACCCGGATGGCGTCCGTGTTGGAAGCCGTCAGGGAGGCGTCCACGAGACCGGGGCCGTAGGCCACGAGGATCTCATGGGTGTCGCGGTCGTCGCCGTAGAGGTAGATCTGGATCGTGTCCTGATCCGTCGCGTTGACGACGAGGTCGCCGGACACGTCGAGGAGACCGTTGAAGGTCCCCTGAATGTCCTTCAGGCCGACGAGGTACGTCTTGTTGGTGTCACCGAAGACGGTGGCATCGACGTAGTCGCGGTTCAGGTTGAGGGTCCACTCGACCTTGTTGGCGACCTTGTTCGTCTGCGGAAAGCCCTGTCCGATCTTGCCGCCGCCGAAGTAGATCGCCCCGTTCTTGCCATGAAGCTTCAGGCCACTGTTGGTAGCCACCAGTTGCTCCTCTCAGAGAGTTTGGTCTGTCCAGATCTCGTACGAGCCGCCGATCTGGTAGATCTTCTTCCCCTCTGAGTCGACGTCGGGTCCACCGGGAATGTCCGAGACGCGACGACAGATGAGGGTTGTTTGCCCATCCACAGTGAACTGCGATCCATCGAACGCATTGAGGATGAGCTGATCGACGTTGTTGGCGTCGACCCCGTTCTCCGCAAAGATCTGCATGTCCACCAAGGCCACGATCACGCGGCTGCCCCACAGGCTCCCATAGGGCGCTGCCACGAGGTTGTAGACCATGAACGGATAGCGGACCTTCTCGGGCGCGAACCCCTCGTGGATCCCGCCTACGATGGCGGCCTTGAGAGGCCCGTCTGATCGGGCGTGTCTCACGATCCCGCGCTTGATGGCGGAAGACGTCGTGGACATCAATCCCTCGCGATCCGGCCAAGGAAGCCGTCCAGCGTTGCTGCCCTACCCCAGTTGACAGTCGAGATGCGCGCCACGATGCGAACAGGTCGACCAGCTGTGCTGGATGCAGAACGACTTCGCTTGGCTCCCTCGAACCCTCTCTTGAATGCGCCCCTCTCCATGCTCAGGATGTTCTCCCTTTGCTTGCGAAGGGCAGGACGGAGGAACGGATGTGGGCGGTTGTGCCTAGACCCGAACTCCTGATCCCGTGCGTAGTTGTGCTTGCTTCCGGGGTCAGCGGCAGAAGCCGTGACGTATCCGTAGATCGTGTCGCCATCCACGATGGCACTCTCGATCAGGATCCCCTGACGCAAGCGTCCGCCGATAACCTGCTGACCGGACTCGTTGGTCGTCACGGCTCGTCCAGTCTGGACCTCGTATCGACCACGACCGCTCAGCAGCTCCGACGGGTTGAAACCTCCCCCTCCCGGCTGACGGATCACGCGCAGGGAAAGGATCCCGCCACCCTCTGCATTGCGCGACCAGTGCCGCAGCTCCGGTCCACCGATGTACCCGAGAGGAGACTGCACTACCGGCGAGTAACTGTTCACCCGGCCCCGGATGGACCCGCCGATCTTCTCCTTCTGCGTGACCATCCTCTGCTTGCCGGTCTCGATGCCACCGGCACCACCACCACGCGTGACCTGCGTCCGTCTGTAGGTCGCCGTGTTCCTGAACGGTTCAGTGCCACCCGGGTTGTTGACCCATGCGTACTGGGAGTGAACCGTCCCGGTGATGACCTGTCTGCCGTAGTGAGCGGGCCACCCGCCCGTTTCCATGTAGCCAGCGTTCTGGGCCTGTCTACCAGACATCGGCTTCGGGCCAGCACCCATCGCCTTGCTCAACGTGGCAGCCCACATCTGTGCGCTTGGCGACTGGGAGACAGCGTTGACCATGTCTCGCGTAGACATAGCGTTTACGTGACGGCTCTTGCCCCGACCGGCCTTGAAGATCTTCCGAACTGGTGCCCTTTCCTTGGCATCAGCCTGAATGACCTTCAGCCCCGCGTTCACTCCCTCCTTGCTGTACTCCTTGAGCGACTGCATGAGGAAGTCGACGTCGAGTACCACGTCACTCCCTCAGCCGCAGCGTGCAGGAGAGGAGAGCGGGCCACGTCTCGTCAGCCGTCGTGTCGGCGACTACGTACGTATTGGTACTGATGACTACGTGGTCACCGGGCCGTAGATCAACGTCATGGGGTACGTATAGGCGGTACGTATTCACCGTGATGAGAGCCCCGGCGTCCATGATCGCCACCGGAGTCGGCGTCGAGTGAAGCCACCCGAGGCAGCCCTTCTGAGGAGTCACATCGCTGAAGGCGACTGACGACCCGTAGGGGTCTTCGCTCAACTCAAGGCCCACGGCTCCGGTCTTGCGCATGATGGTGACCGGGGTCGTGAACGCCATCTCCGCGACGCGACGAACACCCTCCATCTGCTGCTCGGACAGGAGCTTGAGCTTTGCCATCAGCGCACCGTCATGTACTTGAACCCGTCCAGCAGCCAAGCTGCCTCGGGTTCGATGTACGCGAGGTTCTCAGAGTTGATCTTGTCGTCTGAGTTCGTGATCGTGACCTCGGCAACCTTGAGGCTCTTGACCCCGGTCATGCCACGGGCCTGCTGCTCGCGCTCCCCCAGAAGATGGGTCGCGATCATCCCGACGGCGTCACGGATTTCCCAAGCCAGCCGGTGCGTGTAGTCAACGGTCACCAGCGTTTGAGCAGCGAGGGGATCATCGAAGATGACGGTTCCCTCGAAGAGATCGACGGTATAGTCCGTCGCTGGAACCTCGGCACCATTGGCGTAGACCTTGACCGTGTCAGCGACCCAGTGCTGGTGAAGAGCGCGGTAGGTGCGGGCGTCAGTCGGGTAGACGGTTTCCCCGACCTCGTCGTGATCTTCCCCGTAGGCGTAGGAGATCTCCGCGACCGGCTTCATCAGGCCAAGGCTGGGCATGATCGCACCGAAGAGTCCGACTCCGGTGAAGATCAGGCTGATGACCTCGACGTACCGCTCTGTGTTGTTGACGAACAGCTCTGTCGGCTCAATGTGGACGTACTGAGTGTTCGTGACGCGGACGTTCAGCTGGGTGACCGACTTGATCGGCCAGTGGTACGGATAGACGCGGCGGCTTCCCATGTCGAAGTCGCTCTCGGGAAGACGCCAGAAGTGCTGCTCTGGCTTCTCGGGAGTGATGATCCCCCCAAGGAACGAGTGCGGGTGCGGAAGACGAGGGACGGCGCAGTAGCCGTCGGCGATCGCCGATGCGCGCGAGAGGATAGAGACGAGTTCGACATCCTCGATGCCTTCGAGGTCGATGCCGAAGCCCATCGTTCGGTACTTCTCTGGCGACACGTACAGCGTCATCGACAAGGCTCCTTGGTAATGGGGGAGCCCCGAAGGGCTCCCCCATTAGACGCTACGGGGTGTACTTCACCCGGACCTTGTTGCTGAACTGCGGGGCCTTCACGGCGAGGCCCCACATCCCGAAGATGATGAACATGTGGGTCAGCTGACCCGAGATGCCGATCGGGATGTCGAGAACAGTCGGCCCATCCGTCCCGAGGAACGGAAGGCTGATGGTCTGCTCGTCCAGCAGGTAGATGTCTCGGACGTTGTACCCCGAGTAGTTCCCGGAGATGTAGCCCGAGATCGAGTCGCCCGGGACGATCGCGAACGGCACGGGACCGGCGATCGTGTTCACCTCGCGAGCGGTGACGCCGACGCCGATGTTGACCTGATTGGGGACAACGATCCGCGTCTTGGAGTCCTGCTGCTCGTTGAAGGTGTTCTGGTCGACCGGGTTCAGCCATGCGATGGACGGAACCGGACCACCAGCCTGCACGATCTCGACCACCGCGTCGTCCACGCCCCGGCGGATGTAGCCATCCGTGTCGGGGTTGGTTGCCGGGTCGATGTTCTTGGCGCGGCCGGTGTTCAGGATGGTCCGAAGGCCAGTGAACCCGTTCGCGTCGTAGAGGCCCAGCTCGTTGGCGGCGGTGCCACCAGAGTCGGTGCCGTTGCCACCGAAGATGGTCTGCTGCATCTTCAGGGCCATGGCGCGAAGGCCACCCTGAAGCTCCAGCTGCTCGGCGTTCCAGCTCATGCCACCGGCCTGAACGGCGTACTGGCTCTTGAGCGAGACGCCACGCCGGGTGGCGAGGATCGCCACGTTCGTCGTCTGGCGAACGTAGGTCGACCGATCATCGACCACGGTCCCCAGCTCGCCCATGAAGGCGGCTGCGCCGTAGCTGGTGATCTGCTGGTAGGTGTGGGTGAGGCCGTTCGCGGGCTCCTTGCGGAACCGGTCGAAGGCCGGGAACTGCCGGATGTACAGCTCGTACAAGACCGGCTCAAGATCCTGACGGATCAGGGCTGCCGCGCCACCCGTGTCGAGTGCGCGCTGGACATCGGGATCGACCTCGCCACGAAGGCCACCGAACCGCTCCTGAGCGGCATAGCCGCTCCGGTTGAGCCACGCATCCAGCGGGATGCCGGTGTCGCTCCGACGCGCCTGCTGCGAGAAGAGCATCTCCAACTCGGATGTGCTCTTCTGGCGCAGGGCGGTCCGCATCTCGAACATCTGCTCGGGGCTGAGCAGCTTGCGCGTGGGCGCAGGCCGCGTGAGGCCATCACCGATGCCCTGCGTCACCACGGGGGCGACAGCATCAGCACCGACGGTGGGCTCTTCATTCAGCGCGAGCAGGGTCTTCTGGAACTGCTCCAGTGTCTCGGCGGTCTGCCGAGCAATCTGGAGCAGCTCGGGAGAGAGTCCGCTCATGTGTTCTTACTCCTCAGCAGGGAAAGGAAGTCGTCCGAGTAGATACCTTCGAGGCCCTCGAACTGGTTCTTGACCTCGCGGAACACCGTCCGACGTCCGACTGGCTGGTCAGCCAGCTTGTTCAGGATCGCGTTCGTGCCCGAGATGAGTTTCCCGGACAGAACCACGATCTCGTCACGCTGCCGCTCGGCCGAAGCCTTGGCGGCGATGGCCTCCTGCTCCCGGACCAACGAAGCACCCAACTCGCGGTTCAGGCTGTTCGTCAGATCGAGAAGCTGCTGGAGCATGGATGTGACCTCCACGTCCGGCGAAGAAGCCATGACGGTCTCGACCGAAGTGATGATCCCGTCAGCGGACGCAATCACTTCCTCTGTCGTACCCGTCGCGTCCTCGTCCACGGCCTCCTCGGCAGTGGGCGCAGGCTCGCTCGGAGAAGCTCCCTGCGACGAGGCTTCACCGGTCTCGTCCCCGGTATCGATCTCGATGACGCGGATCTTGGCGTCAGTGACGTCAGGCTCCACGTCCTTCGAGTGGAAGTCGTTCTGGCATCCGCCGCCATCTGACTTCCCATGTCCGCAGTCCGGGCAGGTCGCGGCGTCCGCGACATCCGGGCTGACTTCGGACTCTTCAATGATCGGATCCGGCGCGATGCCGAAACCGAAGTTGACCGACTCCCCCATGCCGACATCGGCGAGGTTGCCCTCGATCCGGTACGTTCCGGTGTCCGTGTCGAGCGTGAGCTGGGGATTGCCGATCGTGTTGGATGTGATCGCCTTCTGCTGCACGGGCATCGAGAGCGACTTCATCGCGTTCTCGACCCAGCTGCGCGGGTTGGCGGGGATGCCGACGATGCTGGTCTCCAGCAGATCGACGTGGGAGATCGTGTAGGCCCCGGTCTTCTTGTCGCGGACAGCGCCGCCCTCGGGGATGTTCGCGCCGATCGAGATGCCGAGCTTGCTGCCCTTCTCGATGGCCTTGAACGTCTTGACCGCCCGCTCGTTCTCGTCGTTCATCACGATCGAGAAGCGGAGGTCGTAGATCGGATCTCCGTTGCGATCAACCGTCCCGGCCTGCTTGATGACGGCCGACTCGGTCTGGCCGTACACGTCCTCGGGAACTTCGTAGCTGTGGTTGCCGAAGATCGTCAGGCCATTGTTGGCGGCGCGCTCCATGTCCTCCAGAGCGGAGAGGAGCATCGTGTCGCCATGAAGATCCTTGATCGTGGACGAAGCGATGCCCTGAAGACGCATCTTGCCGTCCGGATCCCGGACAGCCTTGAGAGCCGACGGCTCCCACTCGCGCGTATCGTCGTTCCACGCTCTCGTGAAGATGTCGAAGCGGACGGCCGTCGTGATGATCTCGCCGTTCTCACCCATGAGTCTCTACCTCCTGTACTGGACTTGCAGCTGTGCTCAGTCCAGTGATGTAGTCATGGAACTTGGCGGCGGCGACATCCCAACTGAAGGATTTCCGCACGTGTTCCTTGCCCGCCTCGCCTAGCTTGCGGACCACCCCGCGAGCCTCATAGAGATGCTCGATCTCTTGGCTGAAGGCATTGATGTCGGCAAGCCACATGTCCTGACCGGCCGGGACGGTGATGAGCCGCTCAAGGGGCTCAATGAGAACCCCGCCGGGTCCGATGACCTCGGGGTTGGCTGAGACGTTCTGGGCCACAACCGGCACGCCGCACGCAAGCGACTGAGCGTTGCTGAGCCCAAAGCCCTCTCCGCGCGACGTCGTGACGAAGATGTCGAACGCGTTGATGAGGCCGTTCATGTCCTGAGTCGGCCACCCGCTGTAGCGGGTGTAGTTGCCCGGTGTGTGGATCCGCTCCTTGTCCACGTCCGGCCAGCGGCCGAGCATGACAGGGATGTGAACGCCGTGCTGCATCTGCACCGTCTGGGTGTGCATGAACAGCTCGATGTCCTTGTGCTTCTGCATCAGCGGCATGACTGCCTTGAGGAAGGCCGGGTAGTCCTTGCGGCCAGAGTTCGAGTCGATCCGCCCGATGACGAAGCTGTCCTCGTTGAACCCGAACGCCCTCTTCGCCTCACGCTTCGTCCGAAGCAGTTGCCCGTTCGAGAGAGTGATCGGCTTGTCCTTGACCGACCAGTAGTGGTTCGGGTCGACCCCGTGGTAGACCATCTTGCTGGGGGTGAAGAACTGCTGGCCCCACTTGCTCATCGCCACGACGTTCGTGACCTTCGGTACCACTTCCGACCACATGGCGGGTAGATTGGTGCCATCAACTGGGGCGTAGTAGAGGATCGGTCTGGACTGGAGAAGCCAGCGTTCCTTGTCGTACGTGTTCTCGAACAAGAGATCCAGCAACACGTTCGGGTCGTTGAGGATGACCACGGCATCCAGATCACTATCCGGAGCCTCGATCAGCTTTCCCAGCAGCTCTTGGATCCTGCTCGTTCCGTAGATGTCTGACGAAAGGAGCTGGGTCGGGTTGTAGAGCTTGAGGTAGGTCTGCCGCTCTGGTTCGAGGATGGACGGGTAGTAGTCGCCCCGGTGGTTGACCGCCAGAACGTGGATGTCGTGACCGTAGTCACGAACCAGCCGCTCGCCGATGTGATGCGTGACATGGCCGAAGCCTGTAGCGCACCCGGCGTCGCTGAGCCATAGAACTGTTGCCACGTGATCCCTCACTGATGGTGCTACATGCGGCGAACGAGGATCCTGTTGGGGGTCGCTACCGTCTGGATTTTCCCGTCGTTCCAGTGAACTTCCCACTGGGCGTCGTACTCGCCGTCCACGTTCAGATCCTTGACTCCCCAGCTATAGGAAACGAGTCCCTGAGATGGGGTAACGATGGTCGCGGCGGCGTTGACCGAGAAGATCTTGTCGTCCGGCTTCCGCATCTGGAACTTCACTGACGCGGCATTGGTCAGGTCCAACGGAACCGTCGGTGTCAGCTCGTCGTGGAGCTGGGCAACGATGTCCGGGGCAGTGTTTCCCTGAACGAACGTCGCCTCGATTGTCGTCATGGACCCCTCCTAGACGATGACAGCGTCGATCGTGAAGCTCTTGTGCACCACATCGATCGCAGAAGCCCGAATGATCGTTTCGGCTGTCAAGGTCGCCCCGATCGCATGAATGGGATGAAGCGTTGCCCCAATCTGGTGAACCATCAGCTCAGAGCTGATCCCTGCGCTGAGGATCTCGGACAGGATCCGCTTCGGTCGGCGGACCGTGATGATGGCCGCCGCGCTGAACGAGAACTCGTTGAGGCCCTTGATGACTGCGTCGGCAGTGAACGATCTGCGGAGGAAGAGAAGGATCGCGTCTGCCGTGAACGAGGCCGAGACCGTTCCCCGCTTGATCGCGTCGATCGTGAGGGAGATGCTGCTCGTTCGGCGAAGAACGGCAGCTGCCGTCAACAGGTTTGCGCTTTCGCGCAGGAGAACGGCCCCGGCGACGAAGCTGTGCTCGGGTGTGGCCGCGATCACCGCAGCCGCCGAGAACGACCCCGTACTGCTCGCCAGAAGGAAGGCGTCGGCCGTCAGAGAACCTGAGCGGCCAACACGCAGAACAGCGTCGGCCGTAAGGCTGGCGCTCTGTGTCTTGAGGAGGATCGCCCGGGCGCTGAACGTAGCTCCGGGGATGCCTGTAATGACGGCTGCGGCAGAGAAGCTGCCAGTTTGCGGAGACAGGATCACCGCGTCAGCGGTGACCCCGACCATTCGAGGCGCTCGCAACACCGCTGAGGCGGTGAGCTGAGCCTGTGCCGTCTTCAGAATGACCGCGTCGGCCCCAACGGAGGACGAAGCGGCTGCGCGAACGATCGCGTCTGAAGTGAATGTAGCAGACCTAAGAGCACGGAGTACAGCATCCGTGCTGAAGTTGTTCGCCTGCGTGCGCAGAATGACCGCGTCGATCCCGAAGACCCGCGATCCAGCCCCGCCAGAGATGATCGCCTCCGCAGAGAACGACCCAGACTGGGTCCGCAGGGTGATCGCATCGACGGTCAGGCTTCCGGATTGAGCCCTTCTGATGATGGCATCAGAAACGAGCACGCCTGACTGCTGGCGGCGCAGAACCGCATCGGCTGCCAGTGCTGTTGAACGCTCTCGACGCAGGATTGCATTGGCCGTCAGGGACCCTGTCCTACCGGCCAGAAGCACGGCATCAGCGGTCGTGCTGTTGCTCTGAACCTTCTTGATAACCGCGTCGGCAGCGAAGGCGGCGACGCCCACGCCGCCAATCCAAGCCGCAGCCCCGAAGCTGCCTGTTCGCTCAACCCGGATGATCGCGTCCGCGCTGAAGCGCGGCATGATGACGGCCGCTGCGCCGAATGATCCAGCTTGTGCTCTGAGGAGAACAGCCGATGCCGTGAAGCGCGGCATGATGACGGCCGCTGCGCCGAAGCTTCCTGTCTGTGTTCGGAAGATGACGGCGTCGGAACTGGCGGACGCGACCCTTGTCCCTGCAAAGATCGCGTCCATCGCGAAGGTAGCAGACCGAGGCACCCTCAGGATGGCTGCCGCTGTAAGCGACCCGGCCTGCCCCTTCGTGATAACTGCCGAAGCAGAGAACGAAGACGTTGACGATTTCTTGACAATCGCGTCAGCAGTTGCCGATCCAGACCGAGCGATGCGAAGAACCGCGTTGCTTGTGAAAGCGGAGGAGCTGGTCTTCTTGAATACAGCGTCAGACGTGGCCGACGAAGCAAAGCCTCGCTTGACAACCGCATTCGCACTGAACGAACCGGCCTGTGTTCGTGAGATGATCGCGTCGGTCGTCAGGGACGCCGTGGAGCCACGGCGAAGGACAGCGTCGAGCGGGGACACGCCCAATGCCGTTCGCCTGACGACCGCATTCGCTGAGAACGCTCCGGGTTGCGCCCTGACGATGATCGCGTTGAGCGTCGCTGATCCGGTCTGCGTCTTCTTGAGGACGGCATCCGACACGAACGTCGCGGTCGCAGTCCGCTTGACCACGGCAGAGGCGGTGAGGCTACTGGCGATCGTGGCCCGAATGACCGCGTTGGCGGTCAGGTCCGCTGATGCCGCCCTCCTAATGACCGCATCAGAGGTCAGGCTGCCTGCCCGACCACGCTGAATGACCGCATCGGCGTAGGCCGAACCGACCTGCGTACGCTTGATGACTGCGTCGCCTGAGAAGGCTGCGATGCCTTCAGCGCCAATCCATGCCGCCGCACCGAAGCCGTACTCGCGAGGAACGCGAATGATCGCGGCTGCCGTGAAGACCGGCATGATGATCGCGTCCGCCGCGAACGATCCAGACTGCCCTCGCTTGATGACAGCCGATGCCGTGAAGAGCGGCATGATGACCGCAGCAGCCGAGAAGGACCCTGTCCTAGTCGCGAAGAGAACAGCGTTCGCTGCCAGCGTTCCAGCCTGAGTCCGACGTACGATGGCGTCGGTCGTCAGGGACGAAACCCGTGGCGTGAGGATGACCGCATCCAGTCTCGCGTCCCGGGATGCGGTGGACCTGACGACCGCATTGCCCGTAAGAGTCCCGCTCCATGAGCGGAAGATCACGGCGTCAGCAGTAAGCGATCCAGCCCTCGACCGTAGCAGAACTGCGTTTGCGCTCAGAGATCCAGACTGAGGACGCAGAACAACGGCGTTCGCGGTGACCGACCCGGCTTGGCCGAGGCGCTTGATGACAGCTGATGCGCTGAATGATCCAGACTGAGTTCGCTTGACGACCGCGTCAGCAGCGAAGGACGATGCCTGACCCCTGCTAACAATCGCGTCGGCAGTAAGCGATCCGGTGCGTGGACGCAACAGCACCGCGTCGGTGATAAGCGATCCTGTGCGCTCTCGACGTACGATTGCATCGGTCGTCAGGCTAGCCGTCCCGGTGCGGCGAATGACTGCGTCGCTACTAAGCGGTCCCGACTGAGTCCGCTTGACGACCGCATCCCCTGTCGCCGACCCGGTCTGCCCACGCTTGACAACCGCGCTGGCAGTAATGGATCCAGCGATTGCCCTAAGAACGATGGCGTTGGCTGTGATCGATCCAGTTCGTTCGCGACGGATGATCGCGTCGGCTGTTCCGGATCCCGGACGATCAGGCTTGCGGATGACTGCGTCAGCCGTTCCAGAGCCGAGCTGGCCGAGCTTCTTCAGAACGGCTTCAGCGGAAAAGCTAGACGCCTGAGTTCGTTTGACGACGGCATTGGCAGCGAGGCTCGAAGACTGAGTCCGCTTGACGATGGCATCGGAAGTCAGGGACCCCGAACGTCCCTTGCTCAGAACGGCATTAGCCGTCCCCGACCCGGACATCGTCTTCTTGACGACCGCGCTTCCTGTGATCGAACCCGCGATCGATCGCAGAACAACTGCGTTGCCTGTAATCGACCCTGCCTGCGTCCTCTTCAGGACAGAGTTAGCGGTGATCGTTCCCGGTATCGTTCTAAGAACGATCGCGTTCGCAGTGAGCGAGCCAGTACGCTCCTTGCGCAGAACAGCGTCGGCAGAAGCAGTACCCGGCTGGTTTAGACGCTTGACGACCGCATTCGCGCTGAACGACCCAGACTGAGTTCGCTTGACGACCGCGTCGGCAGTAGTTGATCCAGCCTGCGTCTTCTGGAGAACCGCGTCGGCTGTAAAGGATCCCGGAACAGTCGCGGTACCAGCAGCTAGGTACGCACTGGCCGTGATAACCGACTCTGACCAAGACCTGTAGAGCGACTTGGCTTCGGCAGCCGTGAGGACTCTTGCCCAGACAGCAACGTCGGCAGCTCCATGCGCAATGTCCGGGTTGTATCCGAACGCAGGACTTCTACCTGCAACGGTGTTCAGTGCTTGGCTGGCCTGACCTGCGTACTCGCCATCGACATAGGCGATCCACACGCTCCCCGTGTAGACCACGATGATGTGTCTCCACGTCCCCGAGCGGAGACCTGAAGAGGTCGTGATGTCGACCCATGTGGATCCGTTCCAGCAGCCAACTTCACCAGCTGCATTCAGAACAAGAAGGTTCCACTCCCCGGCCGCGTCCGTTCCATAGTCGAACAGAGTCCCATCTGCTCCAGCTCCCATGCGAACGGAGCACATGAACGACCGGGGATCAGCACCAAGCGGAATGCCAGCTCCGCTGTTGGCGGTAATCCCGAAGCCAGCCGCGATCTGGGAGGCAGGAGTGGTGTCTCCAACCAGAGGCCCGGTGATCTGGCTGATGTACTGGGGATCGATCCATGCGGTCGCACCAGAGACTTCGTCTACGAAGTCCCAGCTAACCTGTGCATCCAAGCGCCAGTAGGCGAGCGGCGAGGTAGCAAGGGTCAGGTCCGCGAACTTGCTTGCGCCACCCCATGTCCGCTTGACAATCGCGTCGGCCGTCAGTGAACCAGCGATTGACTTGAGCAGGATTGCGTCGGCGGTCAGGGATCCGCTTTGACCCTTGAGCAGAACAGCATTGGCAGTCGCCGTTCCCGGCTGACTACGCCGAATGACAGCATTGGCCGAGAACGATCCGCTTTGACCGCGCTTGATAACCGCGTCGACAGATGCCGACCCGGACATCGTCTTCTTGACGACCGCATTCGCGGTCAGCGATCCGGTTCGTTCCTTGCGGAGAACCGAGTTAGCAGTTGCAGACCCCGGCTGGTTGAGACGCTTGATGACCGCGTCAGCAGTTCCAGACCCCAGCTGGTTGAGACGCTTGACGACCGCATTGGCTGTGAGCGCGGTAGGAGTGATCGTCTTCCTGACAACCGCATCGGCAAGCCAGAAGTGCGGATCTGTCGGTCCGCCATGCTGATAACGCTTGATCGCATCAGCTGTAAGCGGAGTCGGAGCGATCGTCTTGAACAGAACCGCGTTCGCGGTAACCGTCGGCGTCTGGGTCTTCTTGACGACCGCGTTCGCGGTGAGAGAGCCCGGGATGTTGAGAGCAATCTGCGCATCGATCGTCTTGCCGGTTCCGCCAGTGAACTCCAGCTTCTTCTTGACGACCGCGTTCGCGGTAACCGTCGGCGTCTGGGTCTTCTTGACGACCGCGTTCGCGGTGAGAGAGCCCTCTACCGTCGTGTAACTAGATCCAGCTGGTCGGATCGCGATCGTTACGGTCACCCAGTCGTCACTGGCGCTATGGGTGAATGTTCCGGGGTCCTCTGAAGCGGCGGCGCTCTCTTTCTGACCCCGTGCCAGCGTTGCCCCAGTCGACCCACCAGAAGCCGAGTACCCAGTGGCAATGTATCCAGACGGGTAGGCGCTATAGGTTCGACTCGTGTCCGAGCTGGAACCTACCAGCCAGAGCGTGTTCTCGACATCCCAGTTGTTCGGATTGAGCGATGGAGGATTGGGGTTGGCCGATGCCCCGGTAGCACTTGCGGCTGCCAAGGCACCGGAGTTAGCAGAGTTGTCGAACGCGCTCCCGAAAGTACCTTCCCATGTACTAGCGAGTACGCGCACAACTCGCGCACTGCCCTGTTCAGAGGCTCCCAAGTTGAACAGGAAAGAAGCTACTTCCGTTCCATCGACTACCTTGGCCGCCCATGACAACCCGTTAGCGCCACTTGACGCCGTACCGAAGATCCACCCCGAAAGCTCGAATGAAGTGATAACTCCGGACGATCCATCCGCCGCAACGAGAAGGATGAGGAGGTCCCCGACCGCCATGTTGGTCGGGTACAAGGGCGTCATAAATGCGATGTTTGAGGTGTTCAGCCACGTCTGGCTATCTTGATGGGCGATGATTGGGAAGCTGGTCGCTGGCCTCAGAGCGATTTCGATTGCGTTGTAGGTTGTTCCGCCTGACCAGCTTGTGGATCCACCGGCAGTTCCGCTGTCAAGAACTCCGAAGATGCCACTCGCCAAGCCCGAGGTTCGGTTCGTCCAACCGCTCAAGCTGATCGACTTCGCTGTGGTCCCACTTGGAACCATCAGCATGTAGAGAGGTATGCTGGTGGACTCGCCCGGGGTTGGGGTAGACCATGTTCGAGGACTTCCGCTGCCGCTCGCGGTGTAGATCGCCGCGTTCCAGTCGATGGGCAGATGCGTGTCAACGCCCGAGTAGACAACCACCCCGATGTTGGTTGCGTTCGTCCATGTTCCGGTTGACGTATCCCCGACCTGAAGAACTCTCCATGCAAGCCTTCCGTTAGCTGATGGAGTGAACTGTGTCCATCCAGCTGGGCAGGTAGGGCTTGTCCCGTAGGCGAAGACGACCGCTACATCGCCGGGAGTGAACGAAGGCAGGTTTACGCTGCTGCTGGCGGCAGATGCAGCTCCTACGAAGGCAATAGCCATCAGGGCATCCCGGACGCAGCAAAGCCCGGTCCTTGATGGACCGGGCTAGCGAAAGCTGTCTTCAGTTCGTCGTCCCGGGGGATAGGCATTGGATTGCCTTCAGGACGAGGCCCCATTGGATTGGGGCCGACACACCGGGCTAGGCCCAGTTGATGTCTATTCGGTTGTCTCCGCAGATGGTAGCACCAGTGTCTCCTCGGAAGGTAGAGCTTCTGCTTCAGGAGTTGGTTCCGGTGGCGGCGCTTCCATCCATTCCATCGTGGAGACGATGGTCAGGGCGAGCTTCTCGACGTCCTCGCCTCCACATACGACCCCGTGCGGCATGATCCAGATCCGATCGGTTCGCTCGGGAGTCACGAGAACCGGGCTGGAGTTCTTGCGCTTGCCGGTACGGTAGACGGCCGGGACACGCTTACCGATACCGTGGACCTCGATCGAGCGATGGCGGCCAGTCCCGAGCTGCATCTGACCGATGTGCCGCTTCAGGTAGTACGGCTTGTCGCCGTCGTAGACAAGCTGAGCGGCGATCGCCCGCTGCGGATCGACCTTCTCGCACAGGTACCACTCGGCTGGTCGCCGCAGCCAGTCTGCATAGGTGACCATCCACCCAGTCAGCCCGACATCGAGGATCAGGCTTTCCTGAGTCCCGTCTTCCTTCTTCTCCATCGCCACGAGGAGCAGGAAGTAGGGGTTGTCGTCAACCCACTCCACGCAGGGCCTCCAGCCGCTCCCGTGCCTGATCCGGGGTCACCGTGGGAAGACCCATCATCTCGTTCACCTTGAGGCGATGCTCCAGACCTTCCTTCGGGCGCTCGATCAGCTCGCGCAGGAAGTGCTCCTCGGTGACGATCGTTTCGCTGATGTGACCGATCTTGATCGAGGTGTCAACGAAGATGCGACCGCCCGCCTTCTTGACGTCCTGACAGAACGTCATGTCCTCGCCGAAGCCCTTCTCGTCCCACCGGAAGTAGGACGGCGGACGGCTCTTGGCTCGATGCTCCCGCTCCGGGAACTCACCGGCGATCGCCTCAAGGAGACGTTTCGTGATGAGCACGAAGGCCATGCCCGTCGCGTCCACCTCGACCACGTCGTCCTTCTTCCAGTCTTCGAGGAAGACGTAGTTCCCTTCGGTCGGGCTCTCGCGCATGTACAGCGTGGGCTGGTGCGGCGTCCCGCGCTGGAAGCAGAGTCCGCCGACCATGTCGAGATCAAACTTGCGCTGCGTCTCGACCAGCTTCTTGATGGCATCAGACTGGAACGTCATGTCGTCATCGATGAAGATGATCCAGTCGCCGTCCATGGCTCGGATGCACTCGTTGCGCTGGAGCGTCAGGACATGGCCCTGAATGATGAACTGGGCGACATTCTCGTCCGGCTCAACGAACGAGTACCGGTCTGCCAGCAGCCAGCTTATGACCGTGCCCGCCGAGATCCTGTCTCGCGTGCACATGGCGATCGTGCCGACCGTCTTTCCTCCCCGGGGAGCACGGAAGATCGTGATCTCCGGTGCGGTCGGATCAGATACCCGTAGCGTCTTCGGCATTTGCCGTCTCCTCTTCGGATGAACGGATGAAGTTGATGACGTGCTCCAGCCCTTCCCGGAGGCGGACTTTCGGCTCGTAGTAGCGGCTCATGCGGCCCGTGTCGGCAAAGCGGTGCTGGACGCCCATCGGCTTATTCACGAGGTTCTTGATCTCGGGCTCATAGCCGACGATCTCGGCACAGATCTTTGCAACGTCATTGAAGCTGTTTGCAAAGCCTGACCCAATGTTCATCGTTTCATAGCCCGCCACCGGGTGCTCCAGACGAGCCATCGTCGCACCGATCAGGTCCCTCACGTAGACGAAGTCCCTCGTCTGGGTCCCCGGACCCCAGACTTCGATCGGATCCTCCATGTGGATCGCTCGACGGGCGATCGAAGGGACCGGGTACTCGAAAGACTGGCCTTCTCCGTAGCCCGAGAAGGGACGGATACAGAGCGTGTTGAGCCCGTACTTGGCGGCTGCCCATGCGAGACGCTCCCCTGCCAGCTTGGTGAAGCCGTACATCTCGTCAGGGGCCATCCAGTTGGGGTCCTGCGCGTTAAAGAACCCTTCGTGAAGTGCATGGGCGTTGTTGCCCTGCATCTGGACTCCGTAGACGGCCGAAGACGACGGGAAGACCACGGTCTTGGCGTGCTTGATCGCCCACCTGAACAGGAGGGAGTCAAGACGCAGGCTGTCGGCGTTGTAGAGAGGATCGCCTTCGATCTTCTCGCGGCCACCAACCGGAGCCGCCATGTGGATCACGAGATCGCAGTCGACATCAAAGTCTTCTAGCCACAGCCCCATGTCCTGAAGGTCGTAGGGGATGCCCATGGGGTGCGGCTTGATGTCCATCGGCCAGAGGTCGTAGTCCTCGTCTGACCGCATGAACCAGTCTAGGAAGTGAGTCCCAAGGAACCCAGATGCCCCCGTGATGAGAACCGTCTTCATGTCATTCGCCTTCCCCAGCCGAGAACCATTCGATAACCCATGGGGAACTCGCAAGCCTCCACTAGCTCGTGACCACCAAGTGGGAACCAGTTGATGAAGTCGTTGTCATTGTAGGCCCACATGTGGCCCTCTTCTGGGTCATATCCGTCCCCGACAAGGGGATGACCGATGACAACGTACTTAGCCAGAGGCATCCACTTTCGGGCGAAGTCGATCGGGTCGGCGATGTGCTCAAGGAACTCGCAGAGGACGAGAATGTCGCACTCCTGCGGCTCGATGTTCTCGGCAATGGCCTCCTCGACGTGCATCTTCGGGTACCGCTCACGGGTGGCGGATACGGCTGCCGGGACCACGTCGCACCCGTAGGTGTCGTGAAGACGGCTGAAGTGCCCTGCGATGTCACCCGCGCTGCACCCGGGCTCCCAGATCTTGACCCTCTGGATGCCGCTCAGGGCAATGATCTTCGCGATGTACTCGCGCGCCCTGTTGACCCTGTCCCACTGCCAGTCGGCGAAGATCGTGACGGCTGTCCCGTTATCGCGCAGGTTGTACGCGATGATGTCCTCGAAGGACTTCTGGTTCAGCCGTCTCACTGAGCACCCCAGATCTGGAAGTCGTAGATGAACTGGGGCGGCATGAGCGTCACCGGGATAAAGGTGATCGGATCCCATCCACCCTCCACCAGCATCTCGCTGTAGCCGGGAGCGTCGAACTGCCAGAGGTGCTCCGGGTTCCCATCAAGGCGGCTGCTGTCCACGAATATCGGGGACGATGCAACCACGTACTTGGCACACTTGCGAGCCATCCGCAGGATCGCGACAGGATCCTCGACGTGCTCAAGGATCTCGGTAAGCACGACGAGATCGAAGAACTTTCCTTCGTTCAGCGTCTCCTCGATCGAGGAGTGCGAGCAGGTCAGGTTCTCGGGCAAGAAGGGCCTCATCGTCGTGCCTACGTGGTAGAAGTTCGGCATCGAGATGTCAGCCATGTGCGCCCCGACGATCGGCCTCACGCGATTGGCGGCAGCGACGATCGTGCCATCCCCGCAAGCCGGATCGAGAACCGTCTCTGGCAGAAACCAGCTGATGAGGGCAGCGGTCAGCTGGACTCGCAGGACATGATCCGGCCACACGTAGTTGTCGCGCTTCACCTGATAGTCGAAAGGTGCGCGCTCTGGAAGCCGCAGTCTCACTGATCCCTCCACCCGGACATGGAAAGAGGGGCCGCCGCGTCCGGGAAACGCAACGGCCCCTAGAGGCTACGAGACGGTGACGGAGAGGTTCGCGACCGAACTGTCGTCCGACGCCTTGCGGAGATGAACCGTCCAGCTTCCAGCCGAAGGGAAGATGTACGAGTTGAACTCGAACGTCCCGTCGGATGCCGGACTGAAGACCTGAGACTTCCCGGTGTCCGCCCCTGCCTTCTCGAAGGCGAGGTAGTAGCGGATCTCCGGAGAAGTGGGGTACAAGTCGACGTCGTACGCCGTCTCGTCGCTCGGGTCAGCACCCGTCACGTTGACGCGGCAGACCGAGACGATCGCGACCGGGGCCGCCGGGACGATGGCGATGCTTGCCATGGTTTCTCCTCGCTGAATGCGATGGCCTCTACTTTGGGCCACCACGGATGCGACTGGACGAAGCTCCAGCCCTTGGCCCCGGCGGTCCCGAGGCAAGCGTGGTACATCATCAGCCGATTATGGTCTTCCCAACCGGCGTTTCCGCGACCCGCCTCCCAGTACCGCAGGTAGTCCTGCATCATCTCGTCTAGCGAGCGGTCGTGACGGATGTGCCCCACATCCCAGAGCATCATACGGTTTGCCTTGGGGCGAGAGTGCATCTGTCCCGGCCATCCGAGACGGGTCTCGAACAGGCGCAGGTGAGCGTGCTGCTCCTCGTATTCGACCCCCTCGACCGATGATCTGAACGGGATCCAGATCCCATCGAACCCATGACGCTCGGCGTACCACGTCGCGTTCGACAGGGAGGAGAGGAGATCTAGGCTGGGCCATTCGTCGGCATCCAGCTTGAAGGTCCACTTGGTCTCTACATGTGGCAGGAGCTTCGGCCCGAAGGTCGCATCTCCATAGCCGTAGACACCGTCGTCGGACACGAAAGTG
Source organism: Lysinibacter sp. (assembly GCA_040400085.1). Lineage (GTDB taxonomy): Bacteria > Actinomycetota > Actinomycetes > Actinomycetales > Microbacteriaceae > HNR. The sequence continues at coordinate 48,074 of JBBAQX010000021.1, forward strand.
GCCCACTCGCGGGCGATCTCAAGCGTTCTGTCATCTGACTTCTGAACGCTAACCAGAACCGACTCGAACGTCAGGCTCATCAGCTCCAGCAGCTTACCCAGACGCTCCTCCTCGTTCCATGCCACGAGGCAGAACGAGATGTGCGAGTAGGGTCGTCCGTTTGGGAACGGAATGCCTGACGCCAGAACTACTTCATCGAGAGGCGCTGCCGGGGTTGGATTGTCCATCAGACTGGTCTGAGGGTTGCCCTGACCTTCTCGACGTCCGCGCGCGCATCTCTGGCAATCCACGCGTCATAGACCTCTCGGTCATGGGAGTAGAAGTCAGCTGAGTTGACACGCGTGTGGTTGTCATCCCACGTGCCCTTGCCATAGGCAGGGTGCATGTGCTCGATCACGATGTCCGGCAGATAGTAGAGGCTGTCTGTGGTCTCGCCGAGGAACTTCCACGTGTTGTCGAGATACAGGTGGCGACACCCCGGGAGGCCCATCCAACCAAGCGCCTTGATGACAGGCGAGTTGATGAACACCTGCGTCGGGAGTTGATCGCGCTGGGCGAGGTCATCTGCGTAGACAAAGCCGCCGCCAACGTCTGACAGCACCTTGCCAACGATCCGATCCCACCCCTTGGTTCGGAACCGGTGGTCATCACCGATGAACCCAACCACGTCGGCCTTCTCTGCGTAGATCAGGGCGGCGTAGTTGAGAGCGAGGTTCATGTAGCCCGTTTCAGCGGTTGGCACGACGAGCAGGTCATAGACCGAGTCTTCGAGCATCTCGATGTACTTGGGCAACGTCGGGTCGTTCTCATCGAGCACCGCCACGAACTTGGATGTGTCCATGTTCATGGCGGTGTCATGGAAAGACACCAGAGCCTCGAAGAGCGCCTGTGGGTTGCCCCGCGAGACGCAGAGGACAGCGATGACCACCGATCCCTCCTGAGTCCTACGTTTCGTCGTAGGAGTACGAGATCGTCTCCTGCGTCCAGTTGCCCGGGTTCGCAGTCGAGTCGACCTGAAGCTGGAACAACACGAACTTGGTGGTCGAACCAGTGGCCGAGTACGACGCGGTGTCCCATGTCGCCTTGGCGTTCGTGGTGTACGACGTGAAGTTCGCGTTGCCGATCGTGGTGGCGGCAGTCGTGCCCTGCTGATACGTCGCGTAGTTCGACGTGAACTTCAGCGTGGTGGACGTGTCGACCGCGCCGTCACCCCAGATCTTGAAGTTGGTGACGCCGTTCGCCGGGGCCGTATCGATGTACAGCTTCAGCCACTTCTCGTAGCTGTTGGTGCCGACGGTGATCGGGTTCGCCTGCCGGTTGGCAAGCGTGTTCGTGTCATTGTCGGCGCTGATGAGATCGATACCCGTCTTCGCGGCCGACTGGGTCGGACCCGAGGACGTGTAGACCCGCAGGCTGAGCGATGCAGCCATCAGGACTCCTTCTTACTTGCTTCCAGCCGGAGGCTTGGAGCCACTCGGCGGCTTGGATGGACCGGCTGCCGTAGGTCCAGCCGGTTCGGACTTCTGCTTGCTCTCCATGACTTCCTTGGCGGTAGGAACGTCATCGAGAAGGACAGCTCCGGTCGGCGTGATGACCATCAGCGAGTCGTACTGCTTGCCGGTGATTGGCTCCCGGCCGTCTTCCTGCCGTGCCTCGTTGATCGTCTTCCAACTTACGCCCGCGAGAGCCTTGGAGTTGATCTGGGCACGGGATGTGCTTTCCTTCAAGTTCAGGCGGGTGAACCGGAAGGCCAAGTTGTTGTCGGGGCCACCGTAGGTGTCATCCCACACGATCTCGCGCGTGATGTACTCCTGAATGAGCCCAAGTAGGGGCCGAAGACCGCGATCTTCGGTGTGCTCGGACTGGACGTCAGCAGTGGCCCTGTTGACGTCACTCCCCATCCCGAGGTCCATGGCAGTTAGCCCGAACACGGCGCAGATCTTCCTAACGAGGTACATCTGCCATTCGAGGAACTGCATGTCCCGGTTGGAGTGCGGGTTGAACGGGATGAACTTGGCGTTCTTCGTTCCACCAACGAACGCCATCGCCCCACGGCCCGCCACCTCGCCCTGCCAGTACGCCTTGAAGGCGTCCACCTGCTCGGCCCGGGCTCCCTCGCCAAGATCGAGCATCCCGTCAGGCGCGGCATTCGTCACCTGTCGGCTGTTGTAGGTGTGACCGTTCAGCTCGGCTTCGATGGTGTTCTTGAGAACTTCAAGCTTGGAAAGACCAACCACGCGGTAGGTCGACGGGTTCTCCATCATGTAGACCATGTCCGCATTCTTGAAGCGGGCACGCTCGTAGAGATCCGGGTACCAGTAGTACCGGGTCTCGTCTGGATCTGTCCCGTCCCAATACCTGTTGACGCGGATCGTTGCCCCGTCAACGGGATGGAGGTAGACGAGGTCGCCACGAAGGGTGCGTTCCTTCTCGATGACCCCGGCGTCGAGGACGAGGATGTCCTCGATGATCGGTTCAATGAACGTACGGAACGAGTTCGCTGACGGGCTCGGGAGGGTGAGCTGCCGCTTGATCTTCTGACGAAGCTGCTCGCTCGGGTCTGGAAGCTGTGGGTCGTTCTTGACGATGTCCCACTCGCTCTGGCTCACCTGCGACTTGCGAACGTCGATGGCGGCCCTGACCCATTCAGACCCCTCTGCCCAGCGGCGATACATCCGGGCGCGCGGCTTTCCAACGCGTCCCCTGTCACCAAGCGTGTACGTACCGCCCTGATTGGAGATGATCGAAGCCGTGCTGTTCTGCGGGATCTCCTTGGGGCTGGTACGGAATGCCTTGGCGACGAAGTCGCCTACGGCGCTCATTGCTCGGCCTCTGTGAAGTGCTTCTGAACGACGCCCGCGTATGCGCCGTTGACGAAGTCGACGGTCATCCGCTGGTTGACCTTGTCAACCGCTTCCGAGTACGTGTATCTGACGGTGTCCATGCCGGACATCATGTCCACGAGGTGCGGCGGAACAGTCCGCCGTCCATCCCGGAAGGGAAGCTCGTATGGGTCTAGCGGGCCGTCGCTCTTCTTCCGGCTTGATCCCGGAAACACGAGCGGCATGGTCACCTCCGTTGGATGTTCCGCGAAGCCCGCCGCACTACGGCTGAGGCACTTCGTTGTAGGAGGACTCGGCGATCAGGATGTAGATGTTCGACCATCCCTTGGTCGATGTCCCTGATGCTTCTACAACAAGACTCGCGTTCGTGGAGAGATAGAACGAACGCTGGCCTGTATCAGTCGAGTCATTGCGAAGCCTGACGCGGCCGTCCTCAACGGACAGCACGTCGACCTCGGCCTTGTCGATAATCCTGATCGTTCCGCCCTGTGCGTAGACATCAAGCGTGATGCCTGTATCCCACACCTCTGGCGTTTCGACCCAAGCGTCGATGACTACTGAGCCAGCCAATGGGGAGAACAGCTTGTATGCGCCACCGTCTAGAACATCTGGAGTGATCGGCGAGAACTGGAGCAAGCGAACCATTTGCAAGTCCGGCATGTCGGTCATGCGCGGGATCGTGACCCAGTTCCCGTCGAAGTCATACATCTGAGATGGCACTGGCTATCTCCTAACCGATCCGAAGAAGAAGCCGCCCCCGCCGAGGTCCATTGAGAACCCAAGCGCGTCGATCATGTCGTCATGGCCCTTGGGGAAGCTGAGCTGTTCGCGCTCGAAGTCGCTACCTTCGAGAGAGCTGTGATGGAAGACCTTGTGGGCCTCGTACTTCGCGGCCACCGCGCGCGCACGCGTGACCTTGTCTACGTCCGACTTGCGGCCCTCGATCGGAATGCGTGGGTAGTCTCGCATGACCTCTTGGATCAGCGTGGACTGGAACTGGTTCGACTCGCAGATGACGAGACCCATCGTCGGGTAGGCCATGTGGCCGTCGTTGATGAACTCGGCGTGGTGGGTTTCACGCTTGTCTCGGTAGACCGAGAGCACGTAGAAGTCCCCGTTGTCGTTGTCCTCTGCGGAGATGACCCGGGCCGTGAAGTCAGCGCGCTCCTTCTCGGATGACGCGAGGTCGATCCCCATGCGGATCGTGTAGGAACGCCCTTCAGGGAGGACGTTGAAGTATTGGAAGTTCCTCTTCAGGAAGACGTTGCCCGTCATCAGCCCGCTGATGTCGTTCTGGTACGAGCAGGAAAAGAGCGCCGTCCCCATCGCGACCCGCTCCTCGTGGAGCTTCTCGATGGGCCAGTAGCTAGGCCAGTACGAGAACTCGTTGCCGTCCTCGTCGGTCTGGATGGCGGGAATGACCAGATGTTTCCACCCTCGTCCGCCCTTCTCGACCGGATCGATGAGGTGCTGGTACAGGTCGTCCTCGGCCCATCTGGTCCCAAGGATGATGATGATGCCGCCCGGGACGAGGCAAGGTCGGAGGGTCTTCCAGAACCACGTCTCGACCTTCTCGCGCGCCTCCGTCGTCAGGGTGTTCTCTTCATCGAGGATGTCGTCGCAGATGATGACGTCGAACCGCTTGCTGATGATCGCGCCACCCGCGCCAGCTGAGTAAAGCGTGACGTCCTTGCTGCCAGCCCACCGCGAGTCTGCTCTCAGCCACTCGACGTCTGTCCACTTCTGGGCCGACTTGAGGTTCCCGAACAGCTCATGCTGCTGAGTGTTCGCTTCGAGCGTGTACCTGATCGCTCGGCTGAAGTCGTTCGCCTGCTTCGCCGTGTTGGAGATCAGGCCGATCCTGATGTCCTTGTCGGTGCTGATCTTGTGCGCGAGCTTGATCGTGTTGCCCCACGTGGTCTTGGCGGATCCACGAGGCATGAGGATGACGATGTTCTCGCGCTTCTCGATCGCCCGGTCGATGGCGTCGACCATGATCCGGTGGTGCGGCTCGGCCTCATAGCCGAAGACGTACTCGCCGTAGGCGTAGACGTCAGTGGGAGCGAGCTGACGAAGGATCAGGCCGCGAAGATGTTCCCTCTGTTGGTCCGACAACCTGTCGGGGTCGAAGTGCTGCAAGTAGATCCCTCATGGTTTCAGGGTCAGCCTGCGTCAGCACATCGATCCCGAGGTTCCGGTTCTCGTTGATCTGAGTCGGCTGACCGATGAGGCTCTGGAACTTGTCGATCAGGATCGCGAGATCCCGGGGGTGGATCCGCATCACCTTGCGGCGCTTGGTGGACCCTCCGACCTCGTACTCCTCTTCGGCGTCCATGTCTTCGGCCATCTTGAGGATGCCCGCGTGGATCACTTCGAGGGCGTCGAGTTGGATCTCGGCGATCTTCGTGGCCCGCTTCTGAGCAAGATGCTCCAGAGATTTGTTCTCCACCTGCCGGTTGAACTCAGTCCGCTTCTGGTCCCAGTCCTCACGCTTTGCCCGCGCGTTGACCGTCGACCACGTGGGGATGTCGTTGGCGCGGCACAGCTCGCGGATCGACATGGACCCCTGAACGTACTGGTTCTTCAGGCTGATGTAGTCGTACTTCGTGCCCACCTAGCAGTCAAGCCCCAGATCGAAGATGGTGAACTCGCCCCACGCAATGATCCCGCCGTTGTCCTCGCCCGCCTCGGTGGTGACAGTCACCCCGATCACCTGACCGTCCGAGTAGATGTTGAACGAAGAACGCTGCTCGGTGATCGCCCCATCAGATCCAACGCCCGGTGGCTTCAGGAACAGGAGTTCCTTGCCGATGCCGACGGTAACGCTCTTCTTGGGAGTACCAGTTCCACCGGCCAGCGTGGAGATGACATAGCCGGTGTAAGCAAGCAGACGACCATGCCCGGAGGTGGATCCATCATTGTCGGGCGGAAGACCAGTCGGACGAAGCTTCCCGTCCTGATCTACCGGCCAGAGAGGAGCGACACTGCCCGACTTGGCTACGAGAGCAACCTCCTGAGTGGCGCTCGGTCCGACCGTTCCAGAGTTCCACTCGTAGGTTCCGATCACCTTCCAGCGACCAGACGTGATCTCGACAGGGTTGCCTCCCTCATCGAAGACCCAGCCTTCTCCTCCGCGCCAGTCAGTCATGTCACACTCCTGCAATGTAATCGGCGCAGATCAGCTCAAGAGCCGCCCAGTCCTCTACGCCCTCGCCTTCCTTCACCTTGCCGATCGCCTGATCGATGACCAGTGCGGCCGAGTGAGGTAGACGGTAGATGCGCTCGACCCACGCCCGAGCCTCTTCCTGCTTCTCTTCCACCTTGGGCCGCTTGAGCGCGTCCCAGTCGAAGTCTGCCTTACGCTCGGCGATCATCTCGGCGAGCCGCTCCCGCTTGTAGGGGAGCACGCGCTCAAGATCAAGCATCGAGCGACGAGTCGAAAGATCACGAACCAGCGCCGCGAGCTTCTCTTCGTTCGGCTTGCCCCGGAGATCGTTGAGGACGATCGTCAGCTGCTCGGCGATCTCATCATTCACGACCAGCACGATCGCCGGGATGAAGATCAAGCCCAGCTCGGCGGCTCCCTTCCAGCGGTGCTCGCCGTCGATGATCTCGTACTTGTCGCCAACCTGACGAACAGTTACCGGGTCAACGAACCCGAACTCCCGGATGGACTCAACCTCCTTGCGGTAGGTCTCGTCGTCCATCTTGTTGGGGTTCCACGGGTTGGGGAACATGTCCGCCACCCGCAGATACACCATCTCGATCTCGGTGCCCTTCATCGCTGGACGTTCCTCGCGATGCCGGTCAGCCGCCCGTCGCTCACGGAAACCATGACGATGGTGGGATGCCCCAGAAGAAGACGCTCCATGAACAGCACGGCAATCTGCTCGGGGGATGGGTTGAGCATCGGAAACATCTCGTTGAAGCTGCGATCGGCGACGCCATCGAGAACATCGATGAGGTCTTCCTCCAGCTTGTTCTCCTTGCCGAGCTTCTCGACTTCCACGACCCAATGATGTCCATGGTGTCGCACGCAACGGGCACGATCTGGTTCGTTTCCGATGAGCTGATGGTGCGCATCGAACTCGCTGCGCACGCGAACGAACTGCTCCACGGTGATCCCTCCCGTGTCTATCCACCTGAACGAAGAGACGGGGTGACCACTGAAGGCCACCCCGTCCGTTCGAGGTTGCTCAGGTAGCCCCAGCCCCCTGAGCAGATGTGCTGTTTGAGCGAGTCTATCAGCACAGTCGTGCTGCGTGTAGACCTACAGCGCGATTATCGCCATCAGAAATCCGATTGCGGCTCCTGCGACGACGCACCAGACGATGAAGGTGACGCACCCGAGAGGTCGCTGCGCCTTGGATTGGGGGTCCACGTCCCGATGACCTCGATGAATGGCTTCCGACTACGGATGACCCGCACGGTCTCGGTGATGGTCGGGAACGTGTCCCGGAACTCGCGAACCCCGATCATCGGGTACTCGCGTCGCTGATGGCTACGATCGGCCATCTAGGATCCCTCCTCGTCACCGAAGTCGTCTGGGGTTTGGATGGGTGGCCCATCCCATGTCTGAGAGCCCGTGTCATAGCGCCAGTCGATCAGGAACTCAGAAAGAGTCAGGAGTTCCATTCGGCCGCCCCCATCAACAGCGATCACGGCGAGAACGTCATCGACCGTGATGAGTCCAACCAAGATCCGAGGCAGTTCATCAGCCGTTGCCGTGGCTGGCAGGGGCGGGCTGAAGGTCGCGATGCTAGTCGCCAAGATCCCTCCTGTATGCGGCCCAGCTTGGTACCGCGATGGTACACCTGCCGGGTCGCTTATTGGTCATCGTTTCTGATGGGGCTGATGCCGAACCCAGCGAACAGGATCCGCATCTTCTTGCGGGCCATCTCCTGCTCCATCTCGGTCGGCATCTCCGCGATGCGGGCCTCGGCGTACTTGAGAAACCTGTCGCGCGGATGGCACTCACCAAGCTCCTGAGACAGATCGATGCGGCCCTCGGTGATCGTCTCCGGGTTCTTCAGCTCCATGAAGTAGAGGTCGTCCCATGGCTTGTCGCTCGGGATCTTGACCCCCAGAGCGAGTCCAAGAGGCCAGAGCACGAACGAGTTGACGGCCCAGAGCACACCAGCCGCCCTGATCTCGTTGGGGCTCATACCCTCCCAGTCAGTCATCGGAAGCCTCGATCAACACACGACCGAAGGCCCGGATGTTGTAGCGATCGAAGTCCGTGATCCCGACGTAGATGTCGATGTCCTGAATGAGCAGGAGTTCGCTGAGGTTGACGACGGTTCCGTCCCTCTCGACCGTGACCAACTTCACTCGACCAGCCTTGTCCTTCTTGATCCGCAGGATTGGCAACTCAGTCATCGGTCACCCACTCTTCGATGTCGTTCACAATCTCTGTCCCATCGGGGTACACAGTGACGGTGTACCTACGATGCAGCGTTTGTCCGTTTGCGACTACGAGAGCGGGCTCGCCTACGGGCACGCGCGCTTCGGTCGGGACCGCTCCGGTTCGCGAATGGGGACCGTCCGGCAATCGCAGTCCTTCGGACGTCACGAGTAACGGGCGTGATTGGCTTTCCATCCGATCCTTCCTTCCAGTCGAAGATGAGGCCCTCGATGTTGAAGAGAACTACCGGGGCATTCAGCTCGATCTTGCTGGTCGTGTTCATCTCCCGAAGGAGGCCACGAACACGATGCGTCTTCTCCGGGAAGTGAAGGATCACCTCCATCGGCACAACCACGTCAGGCATGAACAGTTCTCCGCTCAAGGTATGCGTCCACGTCTTCAACGTGGTAGCGGCGATCGCCGCGCTGAACGATCCTCGTGAACGGAAGCTCTGATGCGGGGAGCCGCTTCACGGTGTTGAGATGGACCCCCATGTAGAGGGCAACCTCTCGGGCGGTAAGCCAAACGACCTCGATCTTCATTCCTTCCGTCCCCTGTCTGCCTCGCGGTAGTAAGCGCGAGTACGCGCGTCCAACTTGCTCTCGTCTGGCACATGTAGCCAGTCCATGTCGATGTAGACCTCGGTCAAGTTCCGAACCCCAAGGTTTCGATAGATGCGGGCCTTGTGGTTCTTGATCGTTTGCTCGGACACGCCGAGCGTGATTGCTGCCTCTGCGTTGGTGTAGCCCGTCTTGGCGATCAGCCGCAGAACCTCCATCTGCTTGGGAGTGATCCTCGCGCGTCGGATCTTCACCATGGCCCTTTCTTGACACCCTTCTGGGGCTGCATTCGCGGCTTCGCGAACTTCTCCCAGCACTCGTTGCAGACATCGAGGCTACCTGCCGCGTGGGCTCGGCTGGTCCACTTCTCGTTGATCTTCTTGATGGTCATGCGCCGTAGCCCGAACCGGAGAACCTCGTTCTTCGGTGAAGACGGGATGCCGCAGATGTCGCAGGTCTTCCAGTTGCTCATGCCGCGTCGCCACGCAGCAACTTCCGCCTCATCCGTTGGTACTCGCGTCGTTGCGCCCTGCGCTCCCGTTCGTAGGCGGGCAGGTATTGCGGCGCGTTCTTTCTCAGGTATATGCGGTAGTGCCTAGAGGCAGCCGCCTTGTACGACCTGAAGTCGGGGTCCTGCCCCTTCATGCGGGCGTACAGGCGAGCCCGCTCTCGCTCGCACGATCGGCACATATGCCACTTGTTGAGCCTCCAGAACTCGGTCGAGATCGGCCACCAGTCTCCGCAGTGCGGACAGCGAAGTTCAGGGCCGTCGATCAACGAGAGGCGAAGCCGAAGTTGGGGCTCAGCCGTCATCTAGGATGTCTCGGAGTGCTATCGCGTCGACCATGCGGACATGAGCCCACTCAACCCCGATCTCAGGCATGGCGTTGTCGATGAGGATCCGCGCCGCCACCTTCACCTTGATGAGCTGAGCGATCTTGTCGCGGGCAGCATCGAGCTTGATGTACGCCTCCTCGCAGTCGCAAGGCCACGGGAGACCCTCCTTCTGGCAGAAGAGCTGGGGTTGCTTGCCCACGATGTTGGCGGTGTATGAACGGTGCCGACTCATCGCTGGGAGGGCGGCTCAGGCGCGGGTCCTCCGGTCGAGCGGTCGTAGGTTCCGCGTCGACCCTTCTGGACCAGCTCCAGAATGAGGACGTCAGCCCCGTGGGACTCCAGCAACTTGCCGTCCTTGTCGTAGCCGCGAACGATCGTCGCGCGCGCGCACCCGGTCATCCACTGGGTGAACCCGATGATCGGACCCTGAACGTCGTACAGCGGATCGCGGACGATGTCGCCCAGCTCCAAGCCCTTGGTGTCGATGTTCATCTCATCCCTCGCATTCGCAGCGTTTGTTGTCTAGCTGTTCGGGCCAGCCGCAGATCAGGCCGGGGTGCCAAGGATGACCGCAACTGCAATGTGGCTGAACTCGCGGCTCCGGGGCAAGACGTTCAGTGATGAGCTTCTGGACAATCGCCCGCCCGTCGCCGCGACGGTAGAAGGAGTCAACCTCCTCGCGGACCACCGACTCGATCACGCTCTGAACCTGTCGTTCGATGACGAACTTGATGTTCTCCTCCGAGAGCGCCTTGTCGATCTCGGCCGTGATCCATCCGTCCATCGCCATGGACCGTTCGAGGATCGCGTGCTTGAGACTGAGCTTCATGGAGTGAAGCTCGACACTGATGACCGGTGTGTTGAAGTAGTCGCCGCTCATGGGTTCCTCACATCGCGATCAGGGAGGCAGGAGATTGCCGCCGTGTTGGAGCCCCCGCCGAGACCGAAAGTCCAGCACGAGACACCGTGTACGGCGTCATGGATGTAGCGGACGGAGGTGTCTGGTGCAACCTCGTCGGCCGGTGCGCGGTTGCACCCGACTAGGACGGCAATCAGGGCCATGAAGAGCATGGTCGCCATGAACGCGGCGAGGGCTGGGTCTTTCATCAGCCTCCATCCTCCGTGTATGACCAGTTCTCGCAGTTGCGGCAAAGCTGGGCGATGTTCTCGGCACTGTCGCGACGGATCGGAACGAGGGGCGAGACCACCCTTTCGTCCCAGATGACAAGGCCGCATGGCGTCTTGGAGGCTCGCCAGCGAGGAAGGTGGTAGACGCCATATCCCGGGGCGGTCATCGTCAGCGTCCGCCGCGAGATGTAGACGATGGAGGCATCAGGCATGGTCGGCCTCCAACGCAAGGGCGATGCACTTCTTCGCGGCGATCCTCGCCTCGTTGGCGATGGCGTCGGGGATGATCGACTCCTCCTCCTTCCGGGCGATGACCTCGGATTTCGTCTGCGGCCACTGCCACGGCTGAAGGAGCCCCCGGTTATCGGGCGGCTCGACCATGACGATCACGATGGCCCGCCGCATCACTCGGCCTCCAGCGCGGCTCGGAGGGCGGCCATCTTCGCGTCGTACTGCCGCCCGTTGTGGATGACGGTTGGGTCTGCCAGCGCCCGTGCCGCCTCCTCGATCTTGCGGAGGCGGGCGATCTCGGCCTCGTGGGGACACGTCTTGTCGCGGGCATGCAGCCGCCACCCGGTAGAGTCAAGGGCGGCGAGGATGGCGGCGGCTGACGACTCACGGTCGATTATTACAGGCGGTCCCGCCCACACGATTGTTCCGTTCAGCGCCTCGGCCAGCGCGGCGATGCGTTCAGTCATGGTCAGCCTCCAGCGCGGCGCGGAGGGAGGCGGCGGCCTCCCAGCCCTCCTCGCTCGTGTGCGACACCAGATCAAGGAACCCATGCCGATCTAGCGCCCGTGCCGCCTCCTCGATCTTGCGTAGGCGGGCGTCGAGGGTGTCACGCTGGTACTCGGCGGCGGCGAGGCGTCGTACGAGGTCCAACTCTCGGGCGAGGCCGTGCCCGCACCAGTCGGGCGGCAGGGCGGCAAGGATGGCGGCGGCTTGTCGCTCGTGGACGCAGTCGTATGTCGGGTTATCCGGGCACCCGGCTTGCGCCCCGTGCAGCGCCTCGGCCAGCGCGGCGATGCGGGGATCAGTGGTTGGTCCGGGGTGGTCCTTCGTCCAGTGGTCGCCGCCGCACACCTTGCACGCTTCCCATTGCGGGATGGTCATGGCGTCTCCTCCCGGTATGCCTTTCATCGCCGTGGTCGGGTCGGCTTCTTCGCGCTCTCGGGCTTCGGAACGGGGTGGATCACCCGACCGGCGAGCTGCGCCTTCTGCGTTGCCATGGCTGCCGCCACCTGCGGATCGTTGATGATCTTCGGACCGTCCGGGACGATGACTGCGGCGGCTCCGAAACTATCCCCCTTGTCATTCGCCGAAGGCGCAATCGCTACAGGCGGCGGATCTGCCCACGGCGGCGCGGCGAGCTGACCCGTCGGGCCGTCGAACCTGACCGTCCCGGGGCCAGAGGCGATCGGCTTCATCACGCCGTCCTTGCGGAACTCGACGTAGACCTCGTGGGTGTCGGGCTCAGCAGTTGCCAGTTGGTCCCGATCCTTCTCCCTCCGCTCCAGATACTCAGAGACCGCCGCCTCGACCAACTTCGACGCTGTCGTCTGCTGGTCGAAGGCCAGCTTCCTGATCGTCGCCCAGATCATCGGGTCGATCGAGATCGTCTGTGCCACTTGATCCCTCCATTACCAGCTCCCGCAGGAAGCCTTCGATGAGCGCCGAAGCCGTGATGCCTTCAAGGAAGCAGTAGGTCCGGGTTCGACGCCAGACCTCCTTGTCCAGCAGGAGCTTGACCCCTACCGGGTCTCTCATACCCATCCCTCCGTCTATACGTTTAGCCGTGGTGCACGGGTGCATCAGGACACTAGGGTAAACATGTACACGGTTAGAAGTATACCCCAGCTGCACGGGTAAACGTACATACGTCTTGCCATGCTAGACGGATGCTTGTGGTGTGCTGCCGAGATCCTGTTGCGACACTCGAAGCTCCATCGTGCTCCCACAGTTGGGACCCATCCCCCGGGGGGCATACTGTCTCCACCGGGACGGCCCCTGCCCGCCCGGGGCGCAGGCGCAGGCGCACACACACATGCGCGAGGAGAACCACGCCGTGTTCACGAACGCACAAGTCATCGCGCAGGCGCGCGACACGGACGCGCGGCTCGCGCGCGTCGAGACGGCTCTTGTCGCTCTCACGACGGCCGTCGCCGCCCTCGCGGGTGCGCCCGCGACTTCCGCGCCCGCGACCCCCGTCGCCAGCGCCCCGATCGTGCCCGCGCTCGCGCGCGAGGCGACCCCGAAGGCCGTGTTCACGTGCGTCGCGCACGCGGCCCCGAGCACGCCCGCGTGCGTGCGCGAGTTCGGCAAGGCCGAGTCGCTCGCGGCCCACAACGCGTGGGCGCACAAGAGCTGACCTCGGCTCTCCCGCACGAGAGGCAACGCGCCAGCCATCGCGCTGGCGCGTTGCCAGCCTGTCGCGTGGCTCACACGCGAGACATGGAGGCCAACACGATGGCTCGCAACGCACTCTGGCGTGACATTCAGGACGCGATCGCGTTCGAGCGTGCGACCGCACGCGTGGGCGCGGCGTCGCATCCCATCACTCCTGAGCGTGAACTCGTCGCGACCGGGTCGCACGAGCAGCACACAGCCTCGGACGTCATCACGCCCTACGTGCCCACCACGGCCGAGGGACGCCATGAGGAACTCACATGGAAGAGCGTCGGGGAGGCGGCGCTTCGTGACGTGTACACGTGTCGTTGCGGCGAGATCGTGTACGTGGACATGGTCGACCGCCACGAGGACAAGGATCACTCGTATGACGACGAGCCCTTCGAGGACGAGATCGCCGCTCTCGTGAGCATGGGCGAGGTCGTGCCTGAGGAGGCGAATGCGGCCTTCGTCGCATGGGACGAGGCCATGGCCGAGACTGAGGAGGCGATCGAGGAGGCGGCACGGTCGCGCTTCATGCGCTCGTATGGCATGGGCACGTGGCTCACTGCCATGCCTCGCACGTTCCGCACCACACGCGTCGAGTACCCGGGTGCGGGGCGATGAGACACTTCTGCACGAACGCGCTCCCTGATGAGGTCGAGCGCATCGCACCCGAGGCCATGCTCGTGGAGCGTGACCGTGGCATGACCACGTTCGCATTGCGTGAGTGCGACGTGAGTGCGGCGATCTCGGAACTGCATCGCGCGGACATCCGCGTGGATGCGGGCTGGCCTCGTGGCTCGTACTCGTCACCTCGCGCGTATGCGACGGCAGCCTCGCACATCAGGCTGCACTAGGTCGCGTGAGCTGCGCGTGAGTCGCCTACCCATGTGGTGAGCGGCCCACGCGCAGCCAGTATGACGCGACGCCAAACACGGGCATGAACGTGCACTCGTTGTGCCGTTCTCGTGCACACACATCCCACGTATGACCCACATGAGGGTCGAGGAGGACACGCACATGGGCAGGATCACGAACGCCGACAAGTCCGAGGTGCTTCGCAGCCTCACGGTTGAGGAGTACGGGAACAAGGCGATCTTCTCGTCTCGCAACGGCAACGGGACGCTCAGCGTGACCGTGAAGGATCCCAAGCGCGAGGAGCGGAACTCGCTTCGTCAGTTCGTGGAGGGGATCGCTCAGGCAGCCGTCGAGAGCGGCGAGAGCATCACGGATCTCAACGCCATCCTCGCCGAGATGGACAAGCGCGACGAGGCCGCGACCGAGACGTGGGGCGATCGCAAGGAGCGCGAGTTCTCGATCTCGTTCTGGCTGGAGCCCGAGATCATGGCGGCGATCTCGAACGTGTACGACGACAACGACCTGAACGTCAACGTCAGCAGCACCATTCGTGAGGCGCTCTCGGGCGGCACGTCCAACACGAAGGGCTTCTAGCCCACAGCCATGACGATCTGGATGGTGGCGGCGATCCTCGTGTTCGCCGCCACCATGATCGCACTCGACCACAGGAGGATCTGACATGTCGTGGAAGCAGACGGTCACGCTTGGCGAGTTGACCACGACTCGCACCGTATACACGCCATGGCTCGGCTCGGCCATGGGGATCTTGCGCGAGGCGGGACTCGGGTGGGCGACCACCGGCCTTCTCGTGCGTGATGTCGACGTGGACTTCGACAAGGGAATGACTCGCCTCTCGATGGCGGCGCTCGGGCAGAAGCCGGGTGAGAGCGTGTTCGATGTGACCATCACGCTCGTTCGCCAAGACGACCCGGTCGAGTTCGAGATCGAGCCTGAAGGGGAGGTCTGACATGGATGCGATCCTCACCAACATGGAAGCGGCGCTCTTGCGCTCGCTTGGCATGGCGGCTCCCAAGATCGAGCCGCTCAGCGACTCGTACGGGTACGCACGCGAGTACCGTGCCGTGATCGTGACCGGAACTCGTAGGGTCGAGGCTCTCGGATCCTCGCCCGACATCGCCACACGCAACCTCATCAAGATGGTGGTTCGGCCGTGACGAAACTCGGGATCTATCTCGTACGTTCGTACACGAACAACCCGGGTCCACGCACACGCCTGTCGCTCGTGATTGCCGAGACAGCCGAACAGGCAGCCGATCGCGTCGCGTTTCGCGATGGTGAGCCATTCGAGCGCATCTGTTCGCTCGATCAGGATGGCGTCGAGGGAGTCGGTCGGCTTGGCGACTACGAGCCGGGACTCGCTGGTCACAGCATGGTCGTTCAGCGACCCGTGCTCGTCATCACGGAGTTGTGGTGATGGCTCGTACGTACTACGCCGCGATCCTGCACTACTTCGACTGGCCCGGGATCGTGATGCAGTCACGCATGGATGCTCTTGAGCACGTGACCGACCGCATTCGAGATGAGGTCGTGCACACCGACGGCTGCGATGGCGAGGGCCATGACGGCAGCTCGTATCTCGGCAGCGTCATGTCGCTCTATCCGAGCGGCAAGTTCTACATGCCATGGACCACGAACCAGACAGCCGACGACGTGGATCGTGACTCACGCTTCGGTGCGGCTCTCGACAAGGCCGCGTCCAAGCATGGCGGCTGGATCGAGAGCGGGGAGGGTGACCCGACCGACATCTACTTCATGCGCTACTGGCCGAACAAGGAACTCGGATACGACGAGGCCGAGGTCGAGCGGCTCATCGATCTCGCGGACACGAACTGATGCGCGAGAGGCTTCTGCTTCTCGGCTCTCTCGCCTACGTAATCGCGGACGTGACGCGTCGCATTGCGAGGAAACAGGCGCGGGCATCGGACTGGACTGGCAGCCGAACGCGGCCTCGTATGCCTCACGCGCGCCCATTCACACCACAGGAGCATGAGAGGAGACGACATGACGCCGAATAGCATCACGCCCACGTATCAGGGCGCGATCGACTTCCTGAGCGGCGGTCGCAACAAGACGTCGAGAGCGGTCGAGAACAACACCCGCATCGAGAAGCGCGGTGACGACTACGCCGTCGTGCTGCATGGCACGGACGTGGTCACGTATCACAAGGATGGATCGGCCACGCTCAATAGCGGCGGCTGGCTCACGGTCACGACCAAGGACCGCATGAACGGATACCTCGGCAATCGTGCCCGCGTGTACAGCAAGCGCGGCGTCTGGTTCGTGTTCACGCGTGATGGCGGCACGTTCGACTGGGACGGTGGCGTGCGTTACTTCGACGGTATCCGCATCGCCTCGGACGGCACGATCCTCAACCCTCCCGATCCCAAGTTGGCTGAGCGCAAGCGCGAGGCCGAGATCAAGATGCGCAAGCGAGTCGATCGCTTCGTGGATGGGTACATGAAGGCGCTGACTGAGGGGATGCCGGTCCCGTCGGGCGGCGATTGCTGGGGCTGCTCGATGTTCGAGCGCGCTGGATCTCACGACAACAACCACCTGCTATCCCACCTGACGGATCGGTACTACGTTCCCACCCTGCTGTGGAACGCGATGGGAGATCGCGGCTACCGCAACCTCCCGCTCACGATGGGCCTGTTCCTCGACAACACCGCGTGGGAACAGGGCACGATGCGTGTTCGGCGTGCATGGCAGTCGGAGGAACCCGACAAGAGCACGCTCAAGAACTTCCGCATCACGCTCGGCAAGTACCTGCGCAAGCGCCTCATCCCCACGGTAGCGTCGTGAGCGCAGTCCACAAGCACCGTTTCGCCGACGTAACGGACGCCAACGCATTCGTGTGCGGCGTGAACTGGGTGCAGAACCTCTTGTACCCGGGCGAATGGGCCGATAAGCCGCTGGAAGTGCAGGACATCCTCGTGGGCGAGGAGTTCGGGGATCTCGTCGTCACCGTGGTTGTGCTGGAGATCGATGACGAGTCCATCGATGATGGACAGCCTGACGAGGATCACGATCACAGGGAACACGTGTGATGAAGTTCGAGGCCATCGGCACACCCAAGCCTGACTTCGCCTACTACGGCGAGCACCCGACATGGCTGGTCACACTCGCCCGCACCCGTGACTCTGACCAGATCGAGCGTTCCAACTGGCGCTACATCGCAAGCGGGATGCTGCTTGCCTACCCAGATGACGTGGCGATCGAGTCGATGAACCACTGGGCAGTCGGATGGATCGAGTACCTGCTCGTGAAGCCCAGCTCTCCCGCAGTCAAGATCATGTCCGACTGGGCCGAAGTGCTGGCGATCTACCCGATCGCCGACGAGGAGGACTACGAGCAACTCATAGCTGATGAGGAGGACGAGTGAGCCTCTACGAAGAGGAGTTGTGGGAGGAGGAGCACTACTCGTACTTCACGTTCGATGAGTGCAAGACCGGCCACGCAGACGACCACTGGTATCGCACGCCTCGGTGCCAGAAGGTCATCACCGAGAGTAATGGCGACTGGCGTGAGGTTCCTCGCGTGTGCAACGAGACGTTCGAGGTCTTCGAGCACAACGACATCGTCAACCTCGATGTCATGCACCTCAAGCACGAACTCGAAGCAGCCGAGGTTCTCACGGATGAGAACACGCGTCGACACAACAACTGCCGGGGCTACATCAACCACGACTGGCAGACAGACGAGGCTGGCGAACGCATCCGCGATGAGAAGTGCGACTGCCGCTGCCACTGGGGCGTGTACTACGTCAACGTCTACGAGGTAGATCGGGCGTGGGGCGGGGCTGAAGAGGGTGGCTGGTGGTATGACACCGGCATACCCGTAGCGTCGGTGCCCTTCGAGACCTTGCGTGAAGCAGAGGCGTACCACGATGCGATGGAGGAACGCTTCCCGAACGACCACTCATCGAGCAGCGTGATCTACGCAGGTGGCGACTATCACGTGTACATCGAGCGGAGCTTCGCTCGACCCTACCCTGAGAGGAGACCGCACTATGAGTGATGACGCACTCAAGGCCATCGGGATCTTCATCGCGGGCTGTGCATGGATCTGGTTCTGCACGTTCGTGATCGCCCATCTCATCGGCGCACTGCTGGCGAACCCCAACTGGAGGTTCTGATGCCGCTCATCGAGACGACCGTTCTCTCCTATGAGAACGGACCCGAGATCGAAAAGCACGAGCGCAAGCTTTACACGTTGGCTGAACTCAAGGCGCTTGACGATCGCCCCGCCCCTGAGCAGGACGACGAGATCTCATCCCGGGCCTACGAGAATGCACTCGACTGGCTGAGCAAAGTCGAGTCCGAGTTCTGGTCGGGCGAGGATGAGCTGGACAACTACATCCATCCCGAACACTTCGGACTGGCTGGCATCACGTTCGATGCCAAGAAGGCCGAGTACAACGTGGGCTACGGCAGCATCTACTTCGTGCTGCCTCATGGCACCAGCATCGATACCCCGGTGTTCCTGCGTGCGCTCAAGGCATGGGCCGAGGGCCGCGACTACCGAGGCAAGGACTATGCCTTGGCTGATCGCAAGGTCATCCTGCACCCGTACAGCCAGCACAAGATCGACCTTCGATCCAAGGATGCCCGCATCGCACGCGAGCAAGGGCTCGTTGTCCAGACGGTGAGCAGCATGTGGTCGCACTCATCTGATGAGTTCGATCTCGACTACCACTACGAGGGCATGAGCGACGCGTTCAAGAAGGACTGCAATGCCTTCCTCTCAGACCTGTGTCACGAGGCCGCCTACCTACTCAACGCCGAGTACGAGTACAGGACTGGCGATCGTGAGTACCTGATGGAGACAGCCGAGGCCAACGAGTACACGTTCGATCGCAATGGGAAGCGAGCGTAGGGTCGGCTCAGACTGGCAAACGCACACACGCACAGGAGGTGCACATGAGCACGGATCAACAGGGCCAAGACGGTACGCCCTTCATGTCCTACTACGACCGGGTTCATGCCCTGTCGTTCGTGTGGGACGGCGTCTCAGACCACTGTGATGTCTCGTGGGGCGGCTATGGCGAGCCAGTGATCGCTCAGATCCCCATGCACGTCTGGGCAGATACCCCGGACACGGGACTGCTGCTGCGACGCTTCGCACTCACGTGCGAGGAGTTCATCAACCAGATCCACGTGATCGAGAAGGGTCACGCATGACCAGCCACGAGAACCTCACGACAGGCGAGTGGATGGTGCTCACAGTCATCGAGCAACGCAAGTACGAGAGCGGGAGCGATGCTCCCATCCCCTCGATCGAGGAGATCGACAACGCCATCGACGGATCCGACCAAGGAACATCGCTGGGCGAGTTCATCGGAGCAGCATGGGATGACGCCAAGTCGATCGTCTACGACAAGTTCCCGCAGTTCCGCGAGGAGGGTGAGGATGACGACTGAGGTCAAGCAGGACGACTACGAGGCGCTGGGGATCTTCCCCGACACGTGGGCGTGCGTGTCCATGGGTGACAAGCGCAACGCCAAGGAATACCTGTTCGCTCTCGCAGCGAGCGGCGTTCCTGCGCTGGTCTCGAAGGATCCGGATGGCAAGAACTGGCACGTGGCCGTGCAGGGTGGGCTCAAGTCGAACCCGCTGGCATGGGTGGTCTCGCTTCGCGGCGAGCCCTACGAGATCGTGAGCTGCTCAACCAACAAGGGCCAGCACGTTCAGGTGCTCCATGCGAAGCGAGTATGACGAGGACGCCTACGACACCCTTCGCAGGGCTGAGCAAGACGAGGACGAGCGCCGCTTGCTCTGGCGCAGCCTAGCCGTCTACCACCACGTTGACTGGGAGGATCACTACTTGCGCTACTGCGCGTTCCTTGGCCTCAATGCGGAAACCGAGGAAGCAGAACGCGTCTACACCCTCACCCACTTCGCGTACGCAGCAGCGTGGCGCAAGTACGGATGGGATGTTCTCCAGACCATGATCCGCATCGGATGGGGAGCGGCACTGCGCAAGAGGAGCCTCACATGACAGGCACAAACATGACCATGACAATCGAGGAACTGGCTCGCTCCGATGTGTTCGACAGTCGGGACGTGATCTCCCGGATCGGTGATCTGGAGTCGATCGTGACCCAATGGGAAGCCGATGAGGATGACCTGACTCTGCCGTGCCTCGTGTGCTGCGAACCGTACAAGGATCACGTGACCGACCCGGACGGGGACGGCGCACTGATCTTCTGTCCGAGCAGCGACGAGGACGAGCGTCGTGAGCTGGAGCAGCTCCGCGAGTTCGAGAAGTATGCCTCGTCAGAGATCCCCGATTGGCCCTACGGCGAGACCTTCGTCGCGGAGAGCTACTTCGAGGAGTACGCACAGCAACTCGCCGAGGACGTCACCAGCTACGACTCACGCAATGAGACATGGCCGTTCACCTACATCGACTGGACGGCGGCGGCCGAGGCGCTCAAGCAGGACTACACGGAAGTGGAACTGCTCGACAACACGTTCTGGGCTAGGGCATAAGGGAGGTCTACACGATGACTATGTTCCGGTTTGGCTGCGGCCACGTGAAGTTCAACGAGAAGATCCACGAAGCACAGTGGGGAGCGCGTCTCATCTACAGCGAGGTAGTCGAGACTCCAAAGGGCAAGGGCACTCCCGTGGTCTGGGATCGGCAGACTCCTGATGGCGATCCCGAGGACGTCCGACTGCTGTTCCCGGTGATCGACCGAGCGATCGATGAGTTCCGCGACAACAAGTGGAACCTGCCATCGGACAGCCGGGGCCACCTCTGCTGGCGAGACGGACGGGTTCTGGTCGTGATGAGCCCGCAGGGATCGTATGGCTACCTCTACATCACTGCCCTGCTGGAGAAGCCCGACCACATGGGCGAGACCGAGCTGTGGGACTTCGAGAACGTCAAGGAGAGCGGCAAGACCATCCCCGAGTTGGGCAACTGGCCGCCACGCGTGGTTGAAGCACGCAAGGCAGCCGAGATCGAGTACAAGCGCAAGACGTTCGAGGGCATCACGGGGTACGGCGGTGAACTCGCTTGGGCCGAGCGTGAGTTGCGCTGGGCCAAGGGCAAGCGAACCGAGAAGGGCAAGCAGCGAGTGGTCGACAAGGCCGTGGCCGAGGCATACGCGCTGGCTTCCGAGCTAGGCATCGAGTGGGAGTACGTTCCCAACGCAATCAGGGTTTGATCCCACACTGGTACACACGGAGGTCCACATGGAGACCATCACGTTGATCGAAGCGGTACGCGCCGCAACTGACCCGTTCGGGATCGACGGCACGGCTACCGCAGCCTGTCGCCCAAACGCATCCGAAGTGATCGAGCGACTGCACAAGCTCGGCTTCCGCATCGAGCGGATCAGCATCCCTGACTACGCAATGCGGAACCAGCAGCATCAGCTCTCTGAGCTTGAGATGCGCTTCCTCGATGGCGACCGATGACTGAGATCCGCAAGTACGAGGTCGTGAACAGGAGCACGGTCTACCAGCTCACCGTCGTGGATGACGACGGCGAGGACTGGTACCTCTTGCTCGCTGACAGGTGGGAGTCACACAACGGTGAGTGGCTGAAGATCCCCGTCTACTTCGCTGATGGTCCGTCCATCGCATGGACGTACCTGACAGAGAAGATGCCCGGTCTCGCCAAGCATGATGGCGACAAGCCCGGGTGGATCAAGGTGCTCAAGGAAGCGGGAGTCGAGGTGTTCGGATGAAGATCGAAGTTCCCGATCTCACGTCGCAGGAGTGCGGCGACATCGCCATCACCGCAGCCGAGGGAGGCACTGGGTACTGGGCACAGATCGAGTCGTACGACTTCAAGCGGTGGTGCCCAAGCGAGAACACCGCTCTTGACTGCATTGATGTGCCCGACGACTTCGTCTTCTATCGCATCGCCCCGCTTTCACCCAACGAGATGAACTATGAGTGGGACAAGGCGCAGGACGTCACTCCTGCGTGGATCCGGATGGGGTTCGAGCGTGCGATGGAAGCCCCGTTCAACAAGGGCGGATGGTTCGCCAAGGGGCTACTCGACGTCCCCCGTGAAGACTGGACCGGGGAGATCGACTCCGATGGTGCTGACCTGATCTTCCAGTTTGCGTTCTACGGAGAGGTGACATGGGGTTGAGAACGCTGGAGTCAATCCTCCATGACTACGGGGTTGATCCCGATTGTCTAACCGAGTGCGCCGAACTGGTTCGCAAGGCAATCGACACAACGCCTGAACCAGATGAGCCACGCAAGCCGCAGATCCACGTCCCGATCCACGTTCAGGGCGTGGTCATCATCGAGGACATGAGGGTGGCACGCGTCTCGCTGACGCACTACCTCTGGGAGTACAGCGAGTTCGGCGGCAGGATCGGTGAGACAGACAAAGACGTGGTCGAGTTCGTGGACGAGGCGGGCATCCGCATCGACTACGACGCCGACATCGTCGTGCCCATCCACCAACTTATCGAAGCAGACCCACGCATGGATGACTTCGACACATGGCAAGTCGATGTCTGGACCGAAGGAGAAGACAGGCAGATGCGACCATGACTGACAAGTCCTACAACGACGCGCTCACCGAACTGCGCACGCAGGACGCCAAGGAGCGTCTTGACGACAAGCGCAGCTACTACGACTTCATCATGGATCTCGCCAAGGACAACCCGGTCGAGGGTGCCTACATGCTGTGCACCGGTCTGATGCGCGGCAACCGGGCCAGTCTCCAGCTTGGGTACTCCTTCGGGGCGGCGCTCATCGCAACGCTGGGGCAGATCCCACTCAACGCCAACCAGATCGGTGTGCTGGTTGACCGCATCTCAATCCCCAAGCCGGGGCTGGTCGACTACGGACCCACGCCTCGTGAGTAAGCAGCATCACTTCACCGTCTGGTACGACACCGAAGCAGAGACATGGGAGATCGGCCACGCCAACTACCCAGAAGACGAACCCCTGTACGACACCAAGGATGAAGAGTGGTCCGTCCTGCGCGGCGAGGATGCCACTCGGGACAGCCAGCTTCTCGAAGAGCTGAGGATGAAGCTCGGTGCCTGACCAGATCCACATCGTGAGGATCCGCTACCGAAGCGGAGTCAACGGCAAGTGCGCCACGGCGTACGCCAAGATCCCGTACGGAGGCATGGTCGATCTGGCCGACAAGATGGCGAGACTGCTTGCCATCAGGCAGGTGCGTTGGTTCACGATCGCGGCGGCAACGCCAGATGAGATCGCAAAGCATCGTCCTGCACTGGCACGCTGGCCTGACGCACTGGACGCAACCGTCACGCGCACGCACATTGA
>JBBAQX010000022.1:0-70577 GCA_040400085.1 Lysinibacter sp.
TAAACGGAGTAACCCTACTGCCCACATACACATGAACACTAATCGGATTACTCGTTGTAGGGTCAACAGCCCATCCTTTTACAGATACCTTCCCCGTCGACGCCACTGCAGCCTCAAAAGAACCAAATGGCGATACCGAGCCTTGAACGGGAACGAGAGAAATTGAAATTCTGACTTTGGCGGTACTTCCATCTGTTGACAAAACTTGCACGCCGATTCGTCCGCTCATTGTTGTTAAGCTCTGACCAGTGACGAGCGCTTGACGCCTTTCGTTCCCGCTCACTAGTGGGGCAAGCGCGACCGTTCCGTTCGACTGTGGCGACAACTCTGAAGCCATGCGAATCACGCGGACGCCAGCAACCTCGCGGTAGTTCAGTGTCGCTGGAGAGCCCGGCAGGCGAAACGTAGACCCAGCAGCTATAGGGTATTGCCCCAGGTCAGAGCCGGTTCCTGAGCGATATTCGACATAGTAGAACCAGGATGGATTCAGCGGATCCTGAACTTTGAGAACCTGAAGCGCTGTTGTGGAAGGCGAGGATATTGAGGACAGCGACACATCATATACACCAGGAGCAGACCACGTTTTGTACCCCACGTTCTCCTTCAAGAAACCCAACTTGATTTGAGAGAAACCGTTGAGCGCGGTGTATTCCTGGGTATTTCCCATAATGTCATACAGATCCTTGTAGGAAATTACCCTGCAGGGGGAACCAGCGGCAACAACACCTTCAGCCATATTCGCGGTGCCACAGTCGATGGCGTTTGCATGAGAGAGACCTAGGTTGTGACCCATCTCGTGGGCAAATACCGCATCAAGCCAAGTACTGCGTGGGGATGCCGGTGTACGGGCCTCGATCAGGCCTCCCATCTGGAACGAGCTACCTATAGTTCCCATTCCGCTATAGCCCTTGTTAGCGCTACATTCGTTGTTCGGAGTGATCACAATCAAATGACGTCCCGTGCCATTGAAATAGGGGCTTGTACCTGCGGCACCATTTACCTTCTGTCCAGCCTCAGACATCATCCCGAACCAGTTAGATCCTTGGGTCTCACAAGTTTGTGCAGATTGCATAACCGTAACGGAACGGATAGTAATGCCCGTCAATAAGCCATGAGCCTCCCTGACCCAATGCGCCGAAAGTTGCGCCATATATGAATTGATCAAAGCACTTGAAATCCACTGATTAGCCGTTACTGTCGACTCAACCACAATATCAACAGACTTAGAGACTGTACTGTTCACCGCTTCTGCCTGAGGAGCGCCCTGAACTGTAGCAGCCGTAAACTGTACGGGAGCAGTGGCCGTTTGCGCAGCATCGGCGACGATGTCCGCGGCCGCGCTAGTTGCGCTCACAACTGGGGCATTTCCCGAGGTTGAACTCGGAGATGCGCTTGCCGCTTCGGCGGCGACGGTAGACTGCTCTTCCGCAGGCAGCTCACTCAGGGCTTGGGGCGGGACAACAACCGTTCCTGCGATTGGGCTACCTGATACTGCGTTTGCCGGAATCGAGCTCTCTGACACTCCGATGACCTTACCGTCTGTCGTAACTATGGCGCTTGCGTTGGTTTCTTCCGACGGAGTAGCTGTTGCGTTCTGCGCGAGACGATGTCCCTCTGCGTAGATTAGCTGGCCCGTTACCTCGACCGCTACGCCGCTACTGGGGATGGAAGTATCTGTTACCTGCTCCGTGGACGGCGCCGGGGCAGCAGGGCTTGGCTCCGGAGGAGTCGGGGCGGGAGTCGAGGGAGCGGGAGTCGAGGGAGCCTTAGGAGCCTCGGTAGGGGCAGGCGTCGGCGTAGCCGGAGTTGTCGGCGCTGGCGTCGGAACTGGTGTCGGCGTCACAGGAGTTGGGGATTCCGTCGAAGAGCCCGAGGGATCCTGCGAGGGCGTTGGCTCGGACTCCGTGTAGACAGGTGACGATGTACGAGACACCGACTCTGCGATAATCGTGGCGGATGCAGCACCTGCTCCGGCCTGCTGAACAACGATTAGAGCGACAGCGAGTCCAAACCCAATTACTAACCTCGTATGCTTCATTTTCAACACCCTCTTCACTAGTTCCGGTCTGGCTGTGTTCCTCAGAACATTGCCGAAAATATGCTTGATGAGGCGAGTCTGCCACTCCAAAGAACCAGCAAATATCACGTTTAAGACACGATATAGATTGAAACAATACAATCGTGCAGTCATGCAAAAATGAGTTCGCTATGAGTCCACTTAGGAGCACGCAACGACAAGACAGAACTGGTTCGATCCCCATACACGGGTTTTCTAACTCACTACCGGGTGAGCCCGCCCGATGATTCCGAGGAGGCAAAAAGAAGATGCCCCGCAAGATTTAAGCCCTGCGGGGCATCCATTTATCGATGGCTACTCAGCCACGATGAGATTCTCTACACAACGTCCTCATCAACCCAGTCCAGGGTCTTCGTAACAGCCTTTTTCCAGTTCCGATACAAGCGATTACGTTCCGCCTCGTCAAGGTTTGGCTCCCAGCGCTTATCTTCTTGCCAGTTGCCACGCAGATCATCAAGATTCTTCCAATAACCCACTGCAAGACCTGCAGCATAAGCCGCACCAAGGGCGGTGGTCTCGGCCACCACCGGGCGCACTACGGGCACCCGGAGCATATCTGCCTGGAACTGCATCAGCGTGTCGTTAGCAGTCATTCCGCCGTCAACCTTGAGCTCAGCGAGGGGAACGCCGGAATCAGCGTTTACAGCGTCAAGCACCTCGGTGGTCTGGTACGCGGTAGATTCGAGGGCAGCCCGCGCGATGTGCCCCTTATTCACAAAACGGGTAAGCCCGACAAGCGCCCCCCGAGCATCCGGACGCCAATACGGGGCGAAGAGACCCGAGAATGCCGGAACAAAGTAGGCCCCACCATTGTCCTCGACGGTCGCAGCAAGCGTCTCAACCTCGGGAGCAGAAGAAATCATTCCGATATTGTCTCGCAGCCACTGGATCAACGACCCGGTGACCGCGATCGAACCCTCAAGTGCATAATGCGGCTTCGCGTCGCCCAGCTTGTATCCAAGCGTGGTGAGCAGACCGTTCTCCGAGTGAATAATTTCCTCACCCGTATTGAAGATGAGGAAGTTGCCGGTGCCATATGTGTTCTTCGCCTCGCCGGCGTCGAAGGCTGCCTGTCCGAATGTCGCAGCTTGCTGATCTCCAAGAATTCCCGCAACGGGCACTTCACGCAGCAACGAGCTGTCACTCACAATGCCATAAACCTCAGATGAACTCTTAATCTGGGGCAGCATGGACTTCGGAACATCGAAGGCCGCAAGAATTTCGTCGTCCCATTGGAGGGTCTCAAGATCCATGAAAAGCGTACGGGATGCGTTGGTCACATCGGTAACATGAACGCCACCCTCGGTGCCTCCCGTGAGGTTCCAGAGAACCCAGCTATCGGTCGTTCCGAAGAGAAGGTCCCCCGCCTCCGCCTGAGCCCGGGCCCCCTCCACATTCTCAAGGATCCACACGATCTTTGTTCCAGAGAAGTAGGTGGCAAGCGGAAGCCCGACCTTTTTCTTAAATCGCTCAACTCCGCCATCGGCAGCGAGGCGATCCACGATGTGCTGCGTTCTGGTGTCCTGCCACACAATAGCGTTATAGACGGGTTCACCGGTGTTCTTGTTCCACACCACTGCCGTCTCGCGCTGGTTTGTGATACCTACCGAGACAATATTGTGCCTCGTCAGGTTGGCCTTTGAGAGCGCCTGACCAATGACTTCTCGAGTGTTATCCCAGATTTCCTTGGGATCGTGTTCGACCCAACCAGCCTGTGGGAAAATCTGCTCGTGTTCGAGCTGGCCCGTAGAAATAATATTTCCGCTGCGGTCAAAGATGATCGCACGGCTCGACGTTGTGCCCTGGTCGATAGCGAGAACGTATTCTTCACTCATGTATAACTCCTTTGTTGTGTATTGATTGAATCGATTGTCGGATGCTACAGAAAAGAAACCTTAGGGAAGAAAAACGTTGGACCCCAGTGCGGCAAGCACACCACCGACGAGAGGCCCGACCACGGGAACCCAGGCGTAACCCCAATCGCTGCCGCCCTTGCCCTTGATGGGCAGGATTGCGTGAACGATTCGTGGGCCCAGGTCACGGGCAGGGTTGATTGCGTAACCGGTGGGCCCGCCAAGGGAGACACCGATGGCTATAACGAGAAACGCAACTGGAATTGCTCCAAGTTCCGCCGGGGTTCCACCCTTGCCGAACCCAAGGATCACGAAGACCAAGACAAAGGTTCCAACGATCTCGGTGATAAGGTTCCAGCCGTAACTACGTATTGCAGGTCCTGTCGAGAAGACTGCGAGCTTTGAAGCTGGGTCTTCCTCCGCATCGAAATGTTGTTTGTAGGTAAGGTACATAAGAGCAGACCCGATAATGGCACCGAGCATCTGAGCACCCCAGTAAACGAGCGCCGTGCCGAAGTCAATGTTTCCGAGTGTCAGCTGGGCTATCGTGACCGCCGGATTCAAATGTGCACCCGACGAGTATGAAACCGTCACACCGGCGAAGACCGCAAGGCCCCAGCCGATGCTGATCAGCAACCATCCGCCGCCAAACCCTTTAGACTTTGCCAACACAACGTTGGCAACAACGCCACCACCAAGCAACAGGAGCAGCGCGGTCCCTACCGTCTCCGATAGAAATATAGTTGCTAAATCAGTCATTGTCCTCATCGACCCTTCAGGGTTAGTCAGCAGCTAGCGGTCGCTAACTGCGGATGTGGTAAAAGTAAAGCTTCTTCTACCAAATCTATGTGCAGTTTGATATTTATATACTATGCAGTGAAATGGACGCCGTGCTCATTTGCGAGCGTGGCACGCGCATCCGCTCTCTCTGCCGCGGTCTTTTCAGCGCTCCATTCGTGAGACGAAGCCAGAATATCGGCAAGCTCATCGATCGTCTCGGCAGTTACTGAGCCGGTAAAGGCAAGACTGGTGCGCCGCTTTATCAGGTCGAGAACGTTCACTACATGTTCATTCGCGATGATGTGTTGGATTTCTTGGCGGCTATACCGTGGCGAGTGAAGAAGCAGATCATCGCCATGCTCTTCGAGATAGGGAATGAGGGCGGCCGCTCGTGTTCCGTAGCGTCCGAGCAATTCGTCAGTCCGCTCCGCGGTGAGTCCCTCACGGTGACGGGCCACCCACCCGGCACGTTCCGTCTCAGTCCGGGGGAAGTCACGGCCTCCGCCGATTGGCAGACCGACAGTGCTCACCGTGCGGGTCCTCCCAAGAGCCTCGAGGATTTCGTTGCTAAGGTGCTCGGCGAGCGCACGGAATGTCGTCCATTTCCCGCCGACGAGGCTCATTACCGTGCGTCCAGCATCGACCCGTTTTTCGATGCGGTAGTCTCGAGACACAAAACCCGGCTGGGTATCATCATGCTTGGGAAGAGGGCGGATACCAGAAAACCGGTAGACGATCTGCTCGCGGTCAACGGTGACGGTGGGGAAGACATGCTTGACCAGATCAAAGAAGTAGTCGATTTCTTCTTCAGTACAGACCGTTGGAACGCTGGGGTCAGCATTTATATCGGTTGTACCTACCATGACCCTGCCCTTAAGTGGATAGATCAGAACGATGCGTCCGTCGCTGTGCTCAAAGAAGATCTCACGCCCACCTGTCGCGGCAAGCAGCTCGTCATTCTTCAATACGATATGTGATCCCTTAGTGCCGCCCATATACTCGGTCTTTGTGCCGAGCGCGGTGTTGGTGAGATCTGTCCAGGGTCCGCTCGTATTGACGACTACATCGGCCTTGATGGTCATCTCACGACCAGTTTCGGTATCTCGAACGATCACACCTTCATCGGTGAGGCCGACCCCTTCGAGATAGTTGGATGCCCGTGCGTGCGGCCCTGCCGCGAGGCCATCCATCAGCACATCCAGTGCAAGACGTTCTGGGTCGTGCATGGACGCATCAAAATAGGTGGCCGTGTATTTGAGGTTGCCGTTGATGAGAGGGAGGGCCGCGAGACTCTTCTTGCGTCCTACAAACTTATGGCGGGGAACCGAACCGCCGTCACGAGAGAAGGAATCGTAGAGCACCAGGCCGATCTTGATAAGAAAAGCTCCTCGTTCCTTCGGCTTGCCCTGTTTGTGAGTGAGAAAGCGTAGCGGCGCGCTGAGAATGCCCGAGAACGTGCTGAAGATTGGCACGGTTGTCGGCAGAGGCTTGACATAGTGTGGGGCTATTTTGATCAGGCCGTTGCGTTCTTGCACAGATTCCCGGACGAGCCGAAACTCTCCGTTTTCGAGGTAGCGGATTCCGCCGTGGATCATGTGGCTTGATGCGGAGGATGCTCCAGAGCACCAGTCTCCACGTTCGACAAGTACGACATCGACTCCCTGTAGCGCGAGATCACGGAAAGTTGCGATTCCGTTGATTCCCCCGCCGATAATTACTACCTGGGCGGAGGGGTTGTCTGCTAGTGACCGAATCGATGCCCGTGAGGCAGATTGCGAATTCGGTTCTGGTTGTGAAGTCACGGCAGTGTTCCTTTTAACGAGTGACACAAGAAACGCCCTCGGACGATTCTCTCGAATACGTTTCAGTATGCCCCCATGAACGCTATGCTCATAGCTGATGCACATACGTGCAGAATTGGAGGATATTTTGGCCATTTACCGCACGGAACGCACAGAAAAGATGCGCACCGCGATCACAGCGGCCACTCTCTACTATCTTGAGAACCAAACGATGGAGGCGATTGCATCCGAGCTCAAGGTTTCACGATCATCCGTCTCTCGATTGCTCACCTTTGCCAGGGAAACCGGCTTGGTCGAGATCTCCGTTCACTCACCCTTTGTCGCCCCTTCTCGCCTTGAGGAGGAAATCAACGAACGATTTGGAATCCGCGCCACGGTTGTGTCGGTGCCGGAGAATACCAACGAGACAGACCGCTTGGAGAGGGTGGCACTTGCTGCCGCCCGTTTACTATCAGAAATTGTAGATTCGAATATGTCGGTTGGCGTGGCCTGGGGAGCTACCGTCAGTGCGGTTGCTCGCAATCTCTCGCCCAACCCAACCAGGAACACCAGGATCATTCAGCTGAATGGTGCCGCCAACTCACGGACAACCGGACTGCTTTACGTCAACGAGATCTTGCGCCGATTTGGTGAGGCCTTCACGGCTGACGTTCTGCAATTTCCTGTCCCGGCATTCTTCGATAACCCCCGCACAAAAGAAGCGCTCTGGACTGAACGTAGCGTGAACCGCATCGTGGAAGAACAAAAGCACCTCGACGTAGCACTGTTTAGCGTAGGCTCGCCGCGAGCCGCAGTGCCCAGCCACGTTTATAGCGGCGGTTACCTCGACCGCGACGACTTTCAGGCTCTGAACGCCCAGAACGTAGTCGGTGACGTGCTCACGGTTTTTTATCGCGCGGATGGTACGTGGGAAGACATCCCCCTCAACGCACGAGCTTCGGGTCCCGGGCTTGATGTGCTTCGCTCGATCCCCCGTCGCGTCTGCGTATGCTCAGGCCCGACAAAAATCCCTAGTCTTCGCGGGGCTATTACCGCACGGGTCGTTTCAGATCTCATCATCGACGAGGAGAGCGCGCGCGAACTCTTCAACGGGTAGCCGCACACTTTAGCGGGGCGTAGTCGCCTCCACAATCGCAATCTCCCGAGTTGCCGTCTCGCGATCCTGCCGCAGGGCGTCGTCCTCTTCTTCCGCAACACCCTGCACGCCTATCGCTTTCGCAACCGGCCGACCGTCCCCCTCATAAGTAACAAGCAGGCGCGGACGAGAGTCCCTACGATAAGCAACTCGCAGGTCCTTGTAATACATCAGCCAGAAGAGAATAACCCCCGCGGCTAGAACGCCGGAAAGCCCGGCGACCCCCAGCGACCACCTGGGACCCATTGTATCCGCGACCCAGCCTACGAACGGGGCACCAATCGGTGTTCCTCCGGCGAAAATCGCCATATACAGCGCCATAACTCTGCCACGCATCACAGGCTCAGTTGTGGTCTGGACGTAGGCGTTAGCCGTTGTCATCAGGGTCATCGCAGATAGCCCAACAAAGATAAGCGCCGCAGCAAAGGTGAGATAGGTTGGCATCAGTGCGGCCAGGGTGCAAGTCAGACCGAACGCCGCTGCACCGCTGAGTACCATTCGCATTCTTGCGGTGCTCCGG
Source organism: Lysinibacter sp. (assembly GCA_040400085.1). Taxonomy (GTDB): domain Bacteria; phylum Actinomycetota; class Actinomycetes; order Actinomycetales; family Microbacteriaceae; genus HNR. The sequence continues at coordinate 8,168 of JBBAQX010000022.1, forward strand.
CGCGCGGCCAGGAGCGCCCCAACGACTGACCCGATGGCCAGGATGGAACTGAGCAAACCAAACTCACCCGCGTCCTTCTGGAAGACGACCGTGGCCATCAACGCCGTGAAAATCGAAAAGTTAAATCCGAAGGTTCCCACGAGAAAAACCGTGATGAGAACGACAACAATGTCGGGTCTCCCCCAGACATAACGAAATCCCGCAACCAGCTGTCCTGGCGCCCTCGATGCTTTGGGCTGATCTTTCAGATAGGACTTTCGCAGCAAAAGCATCGCGCCCACAGTAACGGCAAATGTGACCGCGTTGATGATGAATACCCATCCAGCACCCACCGCGACGGTCAGCAACCCCGCAGCCGCGGGGCCGATGAGCCGCGCAACGTTGAAAGATGCTGAGTTCAGAGCGACCGCATTGGGAAGGTCACCGTGCCCCACAAGCTCACTCACGAAGGTCTGCCGCGCAGGGGCATCGATGGCGCTCACCACCCCGAGCCCGAAGGCAAAAAGATACACATGCCACAACTCGACGGCACCGGTGACCGTAATAATCCCCAGCCCACAGGCGAGAAGACCCATCAGCATCTGGGTGAGAATAAGCAGGCGCCTGCGATTAAAGCGATCGGCAATCAGACCCGACCAGGGCATCAGCAGCAATTGCGGACCGAATTGGAGCGCCATTACTACTCCCATCGACGCTGCACTGTAATTAGTCAGTTGAGTAAGAACGATCCAGTCCTGGGCAGTGCGTTGCATCCACGTGCCAACATTGGATACCAGTGAACCCGCAAACCAGATGCGGTAATTCACGTTTTTGAGGGACCGAAACATTGCGCTCAACTGTCTGCAATCTCCGTCATAATGAGCGTTGCCTCCGCGAGGACCAACCGCTGCTGAGAGGTAAGACCAGCGACTCTCTGAGTGATCCAGGCGTCCCTGCGTTCTCGTGTTCTTCGAATAAGCTCTGCGCCTTTTTCCGAAGCCGTCAGGATCACCTTGCGCCCGTCATTATCAGCCGCAGACCTCGCGACGAGACCGGCGGCAACCAATGAGTTGGCAGTTCGATTCATTGACGGCGCCGTAACCCGTTCGTGATCGGCAAGCTCGCCGAGGGAGAGCGGGCCGTGATGAGCGATTGCCCCCAGTGCTGAGAATTGACCGACGGTGAGTTCGTCTCGCGCACGCTGTTGGCGAACTCGCCTGGCTAGCCTGCCGTTCGCGACGCGAAAGTTGTGACCCAATAGGGAAATATCACTCGCGCTCTCATCCATAATTGGTTAGCATAGCTAAGCAGTTCGTTAAGCGCAATCTATATTTTCCCCGCACACCAAAACACTCAGATCTCCCAGGTGACAAACCATGACACCAATAATTTGAAAATCTTGGGAATAACAACAACTAAACCTCCGTTGGAATAGTATTGTGAAGCAGCAATGCTCCGGGGTCGGTGCGAATCCGAACCGGCGGTGATAGTCCGCGACCCGTGATCAGCGACGAAGAACTCAAGTCCCTTCAGAAATGATCCCGGTTGATTCGGTGAAATTCCGAGACCGACGGTGATGCTCTCGCACCAGCGAGAGTTAGTCCGGATGAGAGGAAGCATGCACGCAAGCTTTGGCGAGCGTGTGCGTCAATCCCGGGCACCCAATTGTGAGAGACCGGACACATGAAAAACGCCACGCACAAGACACCCTCCCCGACCATCACTGCGGCCATGATTCGCGCGCTTGAGCTAGCAGCCCGCGGTCCGTCCTCGAACGCGAACCCTCAGGTTGGATGCGTCATCCTCGACAACAACGGAAAAATAGTTGCAGAGGGATGGCACGAAGGCTCCGGAACGCCACACGCCGAAGTGATGGCTCTCAACAACCTTCCACACGAACTAGCCGAGAACGCCTCCGATTTGACAGCAGTAGTGACGCTCGAGCCGTGCAACCACACCGGCAAAACAGGACCCTGTTCCCTCGCACTGATCGAGGCCGGTATCGGGGCCGTCCGCTACGCAGTTTCCGACCCGGGAGAACAATCGAGCGGTGGCGCAGAAAGACTCCTAGCCGCTGGGGTAGACCTAAACGGCGGAATCCTCGAAGAGAAGGTTCGGGAGTTCATGCGCCCCTGGCTCACGGTCGAAAAAACGGGGTTACCCTATGTGACGCTGAAGTGGGCCTCAAGCCTGGATGGACGCGCAGCTGCCGCGGACGGTACGAGCAAGTGGATAACGGGAGCCGAGGCACGTGCCGACGTGCACGAGAAACGAAGCCAGGCATCCGCAATTGTTGCTGGCACAGGAACGGTCCTCGCCGACGACCCATCGCTCACCGCCAGGCGCACGGACGGAAGCTTATACGACAGCCAGCCAGTACCCGTTGTGATCGGCACCAGAGAAGTACCAGCAGGAGCCGCAATTAGGCACCACCCCAAGCAGATGCTCTCCTACGACGGAAGCGACCTCGAATCTGCGCTCAAGGACATGCTCAGCAGAGGAATCCGCTCGGTTTACATCGAAGGAGGCCCTACCCTCGCGAGCGCGTTTATCAGAGCTGGGCTGGTGAACGAGGTCAACACGTATATTGCACCGGTGATCTTGGGCGGCGACCGCCTTGCGATAACCGATGCCGGGGTAGTCACGATAACGCAGGGACACCGCCTCACCCCCGTAAGTATCACACCGCTTGGCAACGATGTTCGTATCGTTGCTCTCTATGAGAAGGAGAACAATTAAGTGTTTACAGGACTCATCGAAGAAAAAGGAATCATCCTCGCAACCGAACGAGTCGGGGATTCGCTCAGGCTCACAGTTCAGGGATCGCAGGCTCTACTCGGTGCCAAGCACGGAGACTCAATAGCGGTGAGCGGTGTCTGCCTGACCGCCATCGAATTCACCGACACCCAGTTTACCGCTGACGTCATGGCCCAAACCCTCGCAATGAGTACGATGGGCACCCTCACTAGCGGCACCCCCGTCAACCTGGAACGCGCGGCCGAGCTCGGCGACCGATTAGGCGGCCACATCGTGCAGGGCCATGTTGACGGAACGGCACAGGTTTTATCGATCACAGAGGCCGATTCGTGGCGAGTAGTTCGATTTTCGCTAGCGGATGCTCTCGCTCCCCTCGTCGTAGATAAGGGCTCGATCACGGTCGACGGCATTTCGCTCACCGTGAGCGCCGTCTCCCCCGTTCCCCAGACCGAGACCGAGACACACAGCCAATGGTTCGAGGTTTCGCTTATCCCTGAAACGCTTAAAGCCACCACGCTTGGCCTCAAGGTCGTCGGCGATCGCGTCAATATCGAGACCGATATCCTTGCTCGCCACATTGTGCGGGCTTCCGCTTTCTCCCAGAGCGCTTCGCGCTTATCCTCAGCGGTCTCAACCGATTCAGACTCACAGAAAGATTCGTAATCATGTCACTCTCAACAATCGAAGAGGCACTTGAAGCGCTCCGAGCCGGACGCCCCGTGATCGTTGCCGACGACGAAAACCGAGAAAACGAAGGCGATGTTATTCTTTCGGCCGAACTCGCAACCCAGGAATGGGTCGCCTGGACAGTCAGGCATTCCTCCGGCTTCATCTGCGCCCCGATGACGCACGAAATCGCCGATCGGCTTGAACTTCCCATGATGGTCGAGAAAAATCAGGATGATAGGGGAACCGCATACACCGTGACAGTTGATGCGGCCGACAGGGTAAGCACGGGTATTAGCGCAACCGATAGGGCATACACGCTTAACGTGCTCGCCGATCCAAGCTCAACCCCGAGCAGCCTGAACCGGCCCGGACACGTTGTGCCCCTGCGTGCGGTTGATGGCGGAGTACGCGAGCGCAACGGACACACCGAGGCAGCAGTGGAACTCATGCAGCTTGCAGGCCTTACCCCGGTGGCCGGAATCTGCGAGATAGTCGAGGATGGCGGCGAGATGATGCGCATGCCCGGACTACTCGAACTCGGACGACGCGATGGTGTACCGGTGATCACCATCGAACAGCTCGTTCGCTACCTGCGAGAAAGAGACGGTGAAACCGAACCGGTTTCATCGACAGAGGCGTCACGCCGCGTGAGCGTCCGGGCGGAAACGACCGTCCCGACGAAACACGGCTCGTTACGCATGCGCGCGTACCGTGACCGTCAGACGGGTATCGACCATATCGCAATCATCTCTGGGGAATCCGTACCAAACAACTCCGTGGTTCGCATTCACTCGGAATGCCTCACGGGCGAAGCTTTCGGCTCGCTCAAGTGCGAATGCGGTCCCCAGCTGGATGCAGCGCTCGACTACATCGCCCAAAACGGCGGGGTGGTACTTTACTTGCGCGGCCAAGAGGGCCGCGGGATCGGCCTTGCGAACAAGCTTCGCGCATACAGCCTCCAGGAACAGGGTCTCGACACACTGGACGCAAACCTCGCCCTCGGGTTCCCTGGTGACGCTCGGGATTATGGAGGTGCCGCTGATATGCTCCGCGACCTGGGACTCACGGAGGTGCGCCTCCTGAGCAATAATCCAGACAAGGCAGCCCAACTCGACAATCACGGAATCACCGTGACAGAGCTGGTTCCTCTTATCGTTGGAATCGCCGCCGAAAACGACGGATATCTGCAGGCAAAACGCGACCGGATGGGCCATAAGCTTCCCACCGGCTCGCTTCTCGCCGAGTAATTTCCAAACCGTATAAACTATTTGCACACGACGAAAGGACGCCAGCTATGAGTGGCGAAGGAATACCAACTATTGATGTAGATGCAACGGGCGTGCACGTCGCCATCGTTGCGGGCAGCTGGCACGACGAGATCACCAACGGTCTCATCGCAGGCGCCGAACGGGCGCTCACCCGCACCGGGGCAACATACGACATCATCCGGGTATCGGGCAGCTTCGAGCTACCACTGGTGTGCAAGGCCGCGCTAGAGGGAAGCTACGATGCCGCCGTTGCGCTCGGCGTCATCATCCGCGGAGGAACTCCCCACTTTGAGTTCGTGTCTGATGCGGCAACGAGCGGGCTTAACCGTGTTGCGCTCGATACGGGCAAACCGGTAGGTTTCGGAGTTCTCACACTGGACGATGAACAGCAGGGGCTCGATCGCGCCGGGCTCGAAGGATCTAAAGAAGACAAGGGAGAGGAAGCCTCTGTAGCCGCCGTAAGCGCGGCAGTCACCCTCCGCCAGCTCCGCAGCTAAGAGCCCGAGCGACCCCACCCCTGAACAAAACAAACCCAACGGAGCCCAATGTCATCCCCCGTTTCAGCCGAAACAATACCATCGAAGCAGAAGAACACGACGAGTCGCGTCGTCCTCGCAAGCCTGATCGGAACGGCGATCGAGTTTTACGATTTTTACGTCTACGCGACCGCTGCGGTGCTGGTCTTTCCAGCACTCTTCTTCGCAAACACCGATGACCCTACGGTGGCACTCTTGAGCTCCTTCGCCGTCTTTGGGGTCGCCTTCATCGCACGCCCCGTCGGCGCACTCATCTTCGGGCACTTTGGAGATAAATACGGACGCAAGGTCACACTGGTCACTTCTCTGCTCACGATGGGAATCTCGACCTTTGTTATTGGGCTACTCCCTACGTTTGAGGCAATCGGGTATTGGGCGCCCGCGTTCCTGGTGCTGATGCGCTTCGGCCAGGGCCTCGGCCTCGGCGGAGAATGGTCGGGAGCTGTGCTTGTCGCCACCGAAAACGCGCCGAAAGGCAAACGAGCTTTTTGGGGCACTTTCCCCCAGCTGGGCGCGCCGATCGGATTCATCATCGCGAACGGCGTTTTCCTCACCATCAACTGGCTGTTGCCCCACCCGGAAAACCCTGCACTCGCCTCCGAAGCGTTCCTCGCGTGGGGATGGCGCATACCGTTCCTGTTGTCTGCAGTCATGGTGGTTGTGGGGCTCTGGGTTCGCCTCAGCCTCGTAGAGAGCGACTCATTTACCCGCGTGGTAAAGGAGGGTGCCGTACGGAAGATGCCACTCGCATCCGTCTTTAAATCGAGTTGGCGCAACCTGATCATCGGCACATTCGTGATGATTGCTACCTATTCGCTGTTCTACCTCATGACAACATTCACGCTGTCGTTCGGTACAAAGCCGACCGCGGCCCAGGCGGAGGCCGCGGGAAACCCCGCGTTCACTGGAGCGGATACCTGGATCGGTGGTCTCGGATTTGGTCGTAACGATTTCATCATCATGATGATTATCGGCGTAGTCTTCTTCGGAATCTTTACTCTTATCTCTGGCCCGCTCGCCGATATGGTTGGGCGACGCAAACTGTTGATCTGGGTTACCCTTGCGATCATCATCTTCGGATTGCTCTTCGTCGTTTTCCTCGGCGGAGATCCGGACGCGAACCCACGTTTCGTTGGTGCGATGGTGATGGCGTTCCTCGTGATCGGCTTCACACTGATGGGTATGACGTTTGGCCCGATGGGAGCGCTCCTTCCTGAGCTGTTCCCGGCCAATGTTCGCTATACCGGATCCGCTTTTGCCTACAACATGGCAAGTATTCTCGGCGCGGCGGTTGCCCCGTTCATCGCCGTGTGGCTCTGGGAGGTAGGCGGCGGAAATCCCTGGCTGGTGGGTGTTTATCTGTCCGCAATGGGCGTGCTCACGCTGATCGCGCTCATCGTTTCCAAGGAAACGAAAGACTCCGATTACGAGGGCAATATTCAATAGCTATGCGGGAATACTGCTCGGAGTGAGCCGCCAGGTTCCGCATAGGAATATGCACGAGAATAGATGCAATACGCCTCAACAGACTCGCATGGCCCCCACCAGAAAGAAACCATGAGCAGCACAGACTCGAAGAGCCCGTCAACCGCACAGCGCCGCACGAACAAGCGGCAGGGACGTGGCACGAAACAGGAAGGGCCAAGGGCAACCTTCGGGCAGCTCCTTCCCTATATCTTCGAGCAGAAAGGTGTGCTCTCATTTGTGATAGTTCTGAGCGTTCTGGGGGCGGCCGCATCACTGGCACAACCACTGCTTGTGAGCCAGGTCATCGGGATCGTCGGGAAGGGCGAATCTCTTGGTTACCTTCTGTGGGTGCTTATCGCTCTCGTGGTAATCGCCGGACTCATCAGCGGCCTCCAGCACTATCTCCTGCAGCGGATGGGCGAGGGAGTAGTGCTTTCCTCTCGCAAACAATTGATCGCGCGCATCCTCAACCTTCCGATCAGCGAGTTTGACCGCCGCCGCACCGGCGACCTGGTGTCCCGAGTTGGTAGCGACACCACGCTGCTGCGGGCCGTACTCACCCAGGGTTTGGTAGAGGCTATTGGCGGGAGCCTCACCTTCGTGGGGGCACTCATCGCGATGCTCATCATCGATCCGGTGCTGCTCGCTATGACCGTCGGGGTGATCGCGATCTCCGTCATCGTAGTGGTGGTGCTCTCCAGCCGAATTCGCACGGCAAGCGCCAATGCCCAGAAGCGGGTCGGTGACCTGGCGGCATCCGTCGAACGTGCGATCAGCTCTATTCGCACGGTCCGCGCATCCAATGCCACGGAGCGCGAAACACAAACGGTGACGGAAAATGCAGTAGGTGCCTGGAAGATGGGCATTTCGGTCGCCAAGATTTCCGCCCTCGTCGTGCCCGTCGCCGGCATCGCGATGCAGGTGTCATTTCTCGTTGTTCTTGGCGTCGGCGGCTTCCGTGTGGCGAGCGGGGCGATTACGATCGCCAACCTGGTCGCGTTCATCCTGTTCCTCTTCATGATGATCATGCCCCTCGGACAAGCGTTCGGTGCGATCAGCGCGGTCAATCAGGCGCTCGGCGCGCTCGGCCGGATCCAGGAAATCATCGCTCTCCCAACAGAAGACCTTGCCGACCGCGAGGTCCATCCGCTGACGACGCTACGGGAGTCTTCCATTCCCGGCGCCCCGAGCATCCAATTCGAGAGCGTGCACTTTACGTATCGATCGATAGTGGATGTTCCCGGCATCGATGGATCGGAACCCACGCAGGACATCCTAGAAACCCCAGTGTTGAAAGGTATCTCGTTCACGGCAGAACACGGCACCCGCATCGCCCTCGTCGGACCGTCGGGCGCGGGTAAGAGCACCACACTGAACCTGATCGAACGTTTCTATGACCCAAACACGGGCGTTATTAGCATGAACGGCGTCGATATCCGCAGGCTGGAGCGCACCGAGCTGCGCGCTCAGATGGGGTATGTCGAGCAGGACGCCCCCGTCCTGGCCGGCACCCTGCGCGACAACCTAACTCTCAGCGCACCCGAAGCCACAGATGAGGAATGTGTCCGCGTGCTGCACGCCGTGAACCTGGGCGAAGTGCTGGACCGTGACCCGGCAGGCCTCAGCGCAGAAGTCGGCGAAAACGGCATCATGCTCTCGGGCGGCGAAAAACAGCGTCTCGCGATTGCCCGGGCGCTCATCGCCGCGCCACCGATTCTGCTGCTCGACGAGTCGACGTCGAGCCTCGACGGGGCAAACGAGCAGATGATGCGGGGAGCCATCGACGCGGTCGCAACCGACCGCACCCTGATCGTCATCGCACACAGGCTCTCTACCGTGGTCGACTCCGACAAGATTGTGGTGTTCGATCACGGCCAGATCGTGGGCCAGGGAACTCACACAGAACTGCTCGAGAGCACTCCCCTCTACCGCGAGCTGGCCCAACATCAATTACTGGCCTAGCCGGATTAGTCGCCTAGCGCGAACCAAATCAGAAGCATGGTTACGCCAAAACCGGCAATCTGGTTGAGCCAGAGGAAGGAACGCCACCCTCGGTTAGCCTCAGGGGATGTCTCGTCGGTCACGTTCCAATGCGGGGCCACGACGAAAAGATAGGGTATTACGAGCACGGCGGCGAGGGGACCTGGCCAACCGCTGAAGAGCACAGCAACGGCAGATGCCGCATAGCAGAGGAAGGCAAGCCTCACGGTAAAGCGTGCGCCCCACACCGTAGCGGTCGAAGCGATTCCGGCTTCCCTGTCCGCGACCACATCCTGCACCGCACCGAATGCGTGGCTCGCCCATCCCCAGAAGAAGAAAGACACGATGATCGCGACCAGCTGCGGCGTCCAGGTTGCTCCGCCAAACGCGAGTCCCACAATCGCGGGGCCGACAAAGTGCAGGCTGGAGGTAATCGAGTCCGCAACGGGGCGTTCCTTGGTACGCACCGGAGGAACGGAGTAGGCGAGAACACCTGCAACACATGCGATCAGCAGGATACCACTGACTAAGTTGCCTACCGCGAGAAGCCAGATAACCCCCGGGATCGTCGTAATTGCCGACGCGACGAGGATGGGCCGGTGTAGCCGCTTCGGAAGCACGGCCCCCTCGACCCCACCCTTCCTGGGGTTACGCATATCCGATTCGTAGTCGAAGACGTCGTTGACTCCGTACATCAGCAGATTATACGGAACCAGAAAAAAGAGTGTTCCTACGACGAAGGTACTATCGATATTTCCCTCGCTCAGCAGATACGCTGCAGCAAAGGGGTAGGCCGTATTTACCCAGCTGATGGGCCTCGATGAACGGATGATCGTGCGCACGTCCGCCGGATCCCACCGCCCGAACAGCTCCCACAGGGCAGGCAACGCCAGCACAGCGGCCAGCGGGTACGCGAAATCCTCAATAGGGGCGGAGCCTACGTAGAGCCGAAGCAGGGTGTCCTCGTTGTAGGCAAATAGGCCGACCCCGATCATCAGGTTGTCGAAAATCCCCGTGCTAATAAAGAGCACAACCGCGCTCAGCGAAGCGGCCACCCAGGATATGCGGGCACCCAGCAGAAGGGAAGCGACAGCAATGGCTGCTGCGATACCCAGAACCACTAAGACGATAAATGCGTAGCTCATGCTATCTCATCTTTCGCAGGTGCGTGGGATCCGGGGATACGGGGCTCATCTGTGCGGTTCGCCCGGCCTGACTCCCACCGGCTCAACGCGCTATAGAGGTTCATCGTCATGTAGCACAGCAACGTGAGAAAGAAGAGCTCCTCGACAGGAAACTCGTGTCCGACATTCACTCCGACGAGCAGGGGGCTGTCACCCCGAAAGAAGATTCTCTCGCCGATACCCCAGACGTCCCAGGCGATGAAGCCCAGCAGCCCAACGGCTAACACGCAGGCCGCGCGCATCGGAGACTTCCAGAAGAAGAGCCGATGCCTCCAATCGAGCACGACCATTCCCGCGCACGAGAAGATAAGCAACCCCAGGTAGACTCCCGGCATTACAACCCCGCATGCTTTGAATCGTGCTGTGAATCATGGTTTGATTCGCCAGGCGCGCTCAGGGCTGGCTCGGGGAGGGGCCCATCGCTACGGTCGCCCCGTAGGCGCTTAAGTACGAGCTCGGCGCTGATGAGACACATGGGAAGTCCAATACCCGGCACGGTGGTTGCACCGGCATAGTAAAGCCCGTCGACACGCTGTGAACGGTTCGAGCCGCGGAAGAATGCGCTCTGTTTGAGCGTGTGGGCAAGCCCGAGGGCGTTTCCCTTCCACGAGTTGTAGTCGCGCTCGAAATCGCGCGGACCTATTGCCCTGCGCACGACGATTCGCTCACGGAGGTCGGGGATATCGGCCCACTCAGCGATCTGGTCTATTGCGTTATCTGCGATACGCTCCACCTCGGGGTCTCCCTCTCCGCCAATTCCGGGATCAGATGGGACCGGTACGAGTACGAAGAGGTTGCTGTCTCCCTGGGGTGCGACAGAATCATCCGTTTGGCTCGGTTTGCAGACATATAAGGATGTGCGTTCGTTCATTGGGTTACGATTGTCACCGTTGCCCGCATTTTGTTCGTCAAAGATCGCCTCAAAGTTACCACTCCAATCCTCGCTAAAGAGAAGGGTGTGGTGCGCAAGGGTCGGAAGTTCCCCGCGGACACCTAAGAACACCAAGACAGTACCGGGGCCTGCAACCTGCTTGTCCCATTCCTTTTCTGGACGTGATTGAAACTCCGGGGCGAGTAGCGCCGTCTCCGTGTGGTGAAGATCGGCGGCCGAGACGACAACATCAGCGGGATAATACCCGGTGGAGGCGGTGACCCCGCGCGCGCGCCCACCCGGATCAACATCGATACCGGTTACGTCGGAATCAGTCACGATTCGCACACCCTTTTCGCGTGCCAAACGTTCAATGACCTCGATAAGCTTCGTAAATCCGCCCTGCGGGTAGTACACCCCGTCCGTCATATCCAGGTGTGTCATGAGGTGGTACATCGAGGGTGCGGTGTACGGTGAGGTCCCCAGGAACACCGCCGGGTATCCCACGATTCTCAGCAAACGACTATCACGAAAGTATCGGCTCGCAAATCCGTGAAGGGGTTGGAGGAGAAGGCGGAGCAGCCTACCTGCGCGACGCAGTACTCGTCTTGATCTGAAAGCGGATAGTCCCTCGAAGTTTGTATAGAGAAAGGATTCCGTCGCCACCGTGTAAGTGTCTGACGCCGAAGCAACGTAACGGTCGAAGGCGGCACCTGCGCCGGGTTCGACAGCCTCGAACGCGGCCCGATTGCCTTCTTTATTGTTCACGATGTCAACAGGCTCTTCGTGCTCCTCAAAGAGCACGCGATATCCCGGCTGCAATTTGTCGAGGCTCAATTCGCGGGATGCCGTGGTCCCCAGCATCCTAAAGAAATGCTCGAAGACCTCGGGCATGAGGTACCACGAAGGTCCGAGGTCAAAACGAAATCCGTCGCTTTCCCAGGTTCCGACGCGTCCGCCCGTGACAGAGTTTTTCTCAAGTAGGGTCACGTTATGGCCGTCTTGCGCCAGGAGGGCTGCGGTCGCGAGACCCGCGATGCCTCCTCCTATCACGACGACCGAGCGGGGCGAAGGGGTTGCGGTTACTTTCGCACCTGCGGCCTTCGTGGTTGCATCTTTTCTCGAATCAGAAGTGCTCATCTTCACGTATCCCTTCGTTATTCACTCGTTGCTTGATCAACGATCACACCGCGACGGGATCGCCGCCGGGGAGAGTCGAAGACTGTTCGGGCGGCGATTGACAGCTTTGTCGGCAGCCCCAAGCGGATACGGTCGTTGATGATTGTTTCGGCTGGCGTCTGACGCAATTTTGCGGCCAATCCGGCGAAGAGCTCTGTCGCAAGTGCCACAGCGTTCTGAGAGTCCCACGGCAAGAGAGGCACGCTTGCGCGGGCAATCGCTACGTCGTGGTCGATATTGTCAAGAATCAGATTCTTGTTCTCCTCACTGAGGTTCTGCACATCAACACCGGGAAAATAGTTTCGCCCGAGGTCATCGCTGTCAGCCGCAAGGTCGCGAAGAAAGTTTATCTTTTGGAATGCTGCTCCGAGGTGTTGGGCACCCTTGGTAATCTGGAGCATATCGGCATCCGATCCGCGAAACTGCGTCTTCACATCCCCGCCGCGAATAAACACGGCCACGCACATTAGGCCGATCACTTCAGCTGATCCGTAGATATAGTCTCGGATGCTCTCCTCATCGTGTTCTGCTCGGGTGAGGTCGGCCCTCATCGAGGCGAAGAAGGGCACGATCAGGTCGTCACCGATACCAACGGCGCGCGCTGTTTGCGCAAACGAGTGCACAACCAAGTTGCTGCTGAATCCGGTGAGCACTGCCGTGCAGGTGTCTTGTTCGAGAGTATCGAGCATAGTAGCCTGTTCGTCGAGGCTCAGTCCTGAGTCCGCGGCGGGGCCGTCAACGATCTCGTCTGCGATTCTTACGAGCGCATAGATCTGAGCGATGTGCTGCCGCTTCGTTTTAGGCAGAAGTCGTGACGCAACACCAAACGAGGTTGAGTAGTCGCGTAACACAAGGGTAGAGTGTTTCGCCGCGACGGATGTGTAAAGGTCGAGTCCGGTGCGAACCACGGCTTAGCTCCGCCTTCCGGCGAGTAGCTCGGACATGACCGTCAGACGATCCGCAAGCAGCGCGGGAACGAGTGGGTCTGCAAGCATCTCCGAGGCGCGATCCGAGTATTCCTGTTCGAGATCTTCCAGGAAAGTGCGGGCCCCACTGTCGATGAGGGCATTGAGAATCTGTTTGTGTACGGTACCCTCGATATCCGTTCGGCTACGTAGCTCTTCAATCAGAGGCCAGGCATCGGTGCCCCGTGCAAAAATCATGATGGGGGTGCTTTTGCCCTCTCGCAGGTCGCTCAGCACGCTTTTTCCTGTGAGCGACTCTTCACCAAAGAGGCCTAGGTAATCATCGCGGAGCTGAAACGCGGTGCCGAGTAGACGCCCATATTCTCCCATTACCTCTGAGAGCCCCGCGTCTGCTCCCGCCAAGACCACGCCTGCCTGAAGCGGCGCACCAAACGAGTATGCGGCTGTCTTATGCTCCTCCATCTGAATCACACGCTCGAGGGTCAGGGCGCTCTGCGGTTGCGAGCTGAGGCTCACATCCGCTTGTTCCCCGGCAGCTGTGATGAACACCGCTTCCTCATATAGGTCAAGGATCGCATCGCGAACGGATGCCTCGCAGGTTAGCGTCGCAATCATCCGTTGCGCATGGGTCAGGAGTAGATCGCCACCGATCAGCGCGGATGATTCTGCCCAATGCAATGCAGTTTCGTAGTCGAGGCCTTCCTCTTCTGCGAGGGTGAGAAATTGGCCTGTTACGTTCAGGTTTCCCCTGCGCACAACATCCCCGTCGATAATATCGTCGTGAACCACGAATGCGGTGTGCAGAAGCTCGAACGCCACTCCGACTCCAACGGAACTGACGATATCCGTGCCGCCAAGGGCGGTATAGGCCTCATTCACCAGGTGGGGGCGGATGCGTTTGCCTCCCTTACTCACTGAACTGAGCGCATCCCACAATCGTTGATATGAAGAGTCAAAGACGGCGGCACGTTCCGTATGAAGACTGAAATAATCGGTCAGGGCAGCGTCGAGATTGGCCTGAAATTGCGGATTGAGTATCGCTTCCGCGGTTATCGTCACGATTTTTCCTTGTATTTTTCTTCGTCAGTGCCATTTACTTCAGATGCGCTGAGGTGACGCATCTGCAAAACAAACCAGGGGCTAAACGCCCATGGTGCCGCTGTAATGGCTTGCTCTAGATCTTCGGGTCGCACCCATTCGTATTCGACGACTTCGCTGGGGTTTACCTTAAGCGTGTCTGCGGTGACCGCACGATACACCGGGCAGATCTCGTTCTCGACGACTCCGCTAGGATCTGTGGCTCGGTAGCGGAAGAGCGGAAGAATCGGCTCAATGCGCTCGAGCGTAATCCCGAGTTCATGATACGCGCGCCGCTCGACGGCGGCAATCATGGGTTCTGCAGGTAAAGGGTGTCCACAGAAAGAGTTTGTCCACACTCCCGGCCAGGCTGCTTTTTCAAGCGATCGACGCGTTACTAAGACCTCGCCGTCTAGGTTATAGACGTGGCATGAGAAGGCAAGGTGCAATTGAGTATCCTTACCATGGATACTACTTTTGGGGGCGACACCTATAGGGTTCCCAGCCTCGTCAACAAGGACTACCTCTTCAGCCTTGTTTAAGGTCTGCGCTAACATTAATGCCTCCAATAAAATTTAGCTAGTCTGGCTAACTATCACACTAGCATGAGAAGGAAAACTAGAGAGAGAGTCCAGGATATTTCACCCATTAAACCCACTCGGCGACGGATGAAATACGGGGCAGGACACCATTGTGTAACATTCGCTGATCATATGCCCTTTTTGCAGCTTTTACACAAGCAATGAATGGTTGGATTATTTTGTGACACTAGCCACCCCTGTCAAAGCCACAAGCCGAGACATAATTCTTCCCCCACGCCCAGACTCCGCCACAGGACTCGTTAGCGTGTCTGCTTTGCGTACCCGAACGCTGATCCTTCTGGGCCTGCTGGCCACCGCCTTATCCGCCGCTGGGTCCTGGATACCCTCGTTTTGGGGGGATGAAGCGGCGAGCGTCATGTCAGCGGAACGCTCCTGGTCGTCCATGTTCGACATGCTCACAACGGTGGATGCCGTTCACGGCCTGTATTACTCGTTCATGCACGTATGGATTGACCTCTTTGGAGCCTCCGCGTTCTCAGTCCGGCTGCCAAGCGCGATTGGAATTGGCATAGCCACTGCGGGAATCGCCCTCCTTGCGTCTCGCCTGACCCGCCCAAGCGTCGGTATCGTTGCGGCATTTTTGTTCATGACGCTTCCCCGCACCACCTATAACGGCATGGAGACCCGGGCCTACGCATTCACTATGGCCCTCGTTATCTGGCTCATCATTTACCTCGTCTCGCTGGTATCACGCAGAGAGACCCGAATATGGCCATGGATAGGTTTCGCTGCGCTCTTTGCCTTTTCCAACATCCTCTTTATCTACACGGTTCTCTTTGCTATCGTCTTTGCAATTATCGGGCTGACCATGCGTCCAGATCGACCGACAATCCTGCGCAGCATTCTCTGGGTCGGAGTGGGAGCATTCGTCTCACTCCCGATCATTGCGTTAGCTTTCCTCGAGCGGGAGCAAATCGCTTTCCTTCACTCCAGGGTCGGGTTCACAGTGAAAGCCCTGTTCGAGACTCCGTGGTTCACCCAACCGATCCCTGCGATTATTGGCTGGTCACTCACCGCCACTGCAATAGCGACCGGACTCGTGGTGTACCTGTTGCAGCGCAGCGGCAAACGTGTCTCTGAACCTCTTACAGCGCTCTATGCGCGGCAGGGCGAGCGGATGCCACGGGTCCTCGTTGTTGCGTGCGCATGGCTTTTCGTGCCCTCGATCATTCTCGCGGTTGGTACGACCGCGACTCCCTTATATTCGCCCCGCTATCTGTCGTTCACCGGTCCGGCGTTAGCCCTGCTCATGGCAGTTGGGGTAGTTGCTATTTCTCGCCTTGTTCGTGTGAAGATGCTCGTCCCACTGCTGACCATCGCTATTATCGCGGCGACCGTCCCCACCTATCTCGGCCAGAGAACGCCCCACCCCCGCAACGGGGGAACGGATTGGAATTCACTCTCTGCCGTCGTTGAGAAACAGGCAAACCCAGGAGACGCGGTAATCTTCGACAGCTCAATCCGTAATGCGCGGAAACCGCGGTTAGCCAAGTATATGTATCCGGAAGCATTCGCGGGACTCGCAGACGTCGGACTTGAAACACCATACGCTGAGACAGATGGCCTATGGGATAAGGTTTACTCTATAGAAGATACCGTTCCGAGATTGAGTGAGCACAACACCGTTTGGCTAATCCTTGTGAAGCAATCTTTTTCTGATAACCCCGAAATCCAAGGAAAGTACATCCCAACGCTCGAAGCTGCGGGATACACCATCACCGACTCGTTTGTCGGCCACCGTTCGACCGTCTACAAAATGATTCGAGGATAGCGATGCGATCATCAACCGTGGTAATCATCCCCACCTATAACGAACGCGAGAACATCGCTGCGATCACCGCTCGCGTGCGGGCGGCGGAACCCGAGGTCGACATCCTCATCGTTGACGACAATTCCCCCGACGGCACTGGAGCTATCGCAGATGACCTAGCACTCGCCGATGAGGCGATATCTGTACTCCATCGCCAGGGCAAAGAGGGCCTTGGCGCCGCCTACAAGCATGGCTTCCGTTGGGGCATGGATCACGGATACACTCGATTTGTTGAGATGGATGCCGACGGCTCGCACGCGCCCGAACAGCTCACAAGACTCCTCACCGCAGCAGAACATGCGGATGTTGTTCAGGGCTCACGCTGGGTAAACGGCGGCGAGGTTATCAATTGGCCTGCGTTTAGACGTTTCATATCAAAGGCCGGGAGCACCTACGCGCGTTTCATGCTCGGGATCAAGGTTAAGGATGTCACCGGAGGCTACCGCGTCTTTAGCACCCATGCACTCGATACGATCAATCTCGACACCGTTCAAAGCCACGGCTACGGCTTCCAGGTGGACATGCTGATGCGGGCGACCCAAGAAGGGCTCCGCATCGCCGAAGTACCCATCACCTTTGTTGATCGCGAATTTGGGCAATCAAAAATCACACTCGGCATTGTGGCAGAGTCGTTTATCCGAGTCACCATCGACGGGCTCAAAGGATTGCCAGCCAGAATCAGAAACTCGGATCGCACCGAACCGTCGACGGGAAATTCCGAGGCCCCCGCCTCAAGTCGCTACTAGGATCCGAAAAAAGTTTTTCAACATTCCAATCCGATGCGTCGGTTGTTCCGAATGCTTGTTGAATCTAGGTAACCAACCGGACTCATTCTTCCAGCATTTCTTATAGAACAGGACCATCTCATGAATTCACGTATTGTTCGCGGCGGCGCAGCTGTCGCGGCGCTAGTCCTTGCCGGGATCACCCTCTCAACACCAGCTTTCGCAGCAGACGATGCAAAGCTTTCGGTCGTACACGGGATCCCGGGAGTGACCGTCGACGTCTGGGTCAACGGCGCTCTAACGCTGGACGACTTCGCGCCAAGCACAATTGCGGGTCCTCTCTCCCTTCCCGCGGCAACCTACTCAGTTGCAATCACCGCCTCCGACGCGACTGCTGCAACTGACAAGGTCGTACTCGGGCCGGTTGATCTCCCGCTGGCAGCAGGATCGAACTCAACCGCAGTGGCATACCTTGGTACCGATGGTAAGCCTGCAGCCAAACTCTTCAACAACGACATCTCAAACACGGCAGCTGGCGAAGGCAGACTGACTGTCCGCCACGTCGCCAATGCCCCTGCGGTTGATGTGCTTGCCAACGGCACAGCAGCAATCTCGGGCCTTAAGAACGCCGAGGAGAAGGTACTCAACCTTCCTGAGGGCACCATCTCAGCTGGGGTCGCTGCTGCAGGAACAACCACTCCTGTTCTGATCGGCCCTGCCGATGTTCCTGTTATGAGCGGCGTAAATACTATCGTCTACGCCTATGGCAGTGCCGCAGATGGCAACCTGGCTCTCGCCGTGCAGACCATCGAGGGCTTGTCAGCAGCGCCGAAGGGCGTACCCGCAGGTGAGGCCGGTCTAGCGGCTACAAACACTCAGGAGAATGCCGGTCTTCCCCTTGGGGAACTTGCAGTAGTTAGCATTCTTGTATTAGGAACGCTGACGACTCTCGGTGTCGTTCGTTCTTCACGGGTACGCGCCTCGCGAGCAAACGACACTTCGGCTCGATAACCTACATAATGCGAACAATACGTTCCACCAGGACGGCGGGCCTCACCTTGGGGCTTGCCGTCCTGGCCTTTCTTCTTGCCGGGTGCAGCACGGGTACCGCTGATGCGGAGGTGTCGACACCGGTGAAATCCGAAGCGCCATCTCCCGCTGTCACGTCGCCTCCTCCTCCAGTCGTGCCGACTCAAAACATACCGCTGCAGAGCGCTAACCTTCAAGATCTAAAGATCATCGAACCAATCGAACCCGCAAACCTCTTAATTCCTGATCTCGGGATAGACCTCGCTGCGACTCCGGAGGGTCTTGATGCTGAAGGGAATATGTCCCTTCCCAAGTTTTGGGCTCAGGTCGGCTGGTATCAATACGGTGCGGGCCTTGATGCTGCCTCTGGAGCGGTTATACTCGCGGCCCACGTGGATACAACAGAGAGCGGCTTAGGCCCCCTGGTGAACCTCAGAGACGCGCGCATAGGTCAAGTAGTAACGGTGACGGGAAAGGACGGCATAGTCCGCAATTTTCAGATTTCTGAGACCACAAACGTTACCAAGGGCCCCCAGTCGTTGGACAGCTACTTCGATCCAAACGGCCCGTACCGTCTTGTCCTGATAACCTGTGGCGGCCCATTTGATGCTGCGGCCAAAACATACATCGAGAACATTGTGGTGACAGCAGTACCTGTTGCCTAAGAGATAGGGCAGGTATGCCACTGTCTACGTTGGGTGTAGCAACATCAGACGCCGTGTCCAGATTCATTGGACACGGCGTCTTTTATCTGATTCAACCAGACTGTTCTCTAGATACACGGGTTACGGCATTGGTGACGTATAGAGACCCAGTACCCCCGGGACTTTGGCAGCCTGAAGCTCGCGGTAGCGCTCGCGAGGAAATCGCTTAGCGGCGTTTCGCTCAGTAGTGTTTCGCTCAGCGGCGTTTCGACCACACCCCATTGCGGATTATGCACACAGATTTTTCGCAGCTCTCGACAGCGCCTATCACGACAGTGCCTATCACGACGATGCCCATCTCAACGAGGCCCAGTGTTGCACACGACCTTTGGACACAGCCCATCCCAAATATATACAGTAGAACCCTACGTAGCATCAATGTCATGTAGGCAGCGTTTCTAGACGCGTTGATGCTCGACCGAAAACTCAACCGATGCCAACGTTTCCGACATCAGGTCGACAAGAGGTCGAGACATCTGTCAGGACGGGGACGGCATCCATGACGTCATTGTGACAAGAAACATACCAGAAACATTAGTAAATCCCCGGATCCTCAAAACTACCGAAAAATCTGGCTAGTTATGATGATTATGCAGTGAATCGTTCTGGTTCATGACCTTAAAGGGTGCTGTCCCAAAAGCTTCTCATAAGGAAGGCTCTAACTCTCGACGACGAGCACCGGCGGCGTCTCGACCGAAGGCGTCACTCCCTTTGGTTCGATCGTCATACCAAAACCATCGCCTGCTTGCATAGGCCCGACCAGCATAGCCCAGCTCTTACCCTGGGCATCCACGGAAGCTGTTCCAGCCGGCACCATAACCCCATCACGCACAAACCAGAGCGCAAGCACCTCGTCTGCGCTGATCTGAGACAGGTCGTAGCCGACGAAGGCGGCGCTGCCCTGAGATGCAGACCAAATCAGCACGGCCTCACCTCCGCCGCTCACTGGAGCCGTGATCCGCTGTACGTCTGGCGCCGACGCAAGACTCACGATCGCTCCCCCGTTCGCCGATACTGTCGACGTCCCTTGGCCCGGCGAAGCTTCTTCAATGATTTGTGAATCAGGCGAGAGAATAACCCGATCTAACACCACGCCACCAGCAACGCACGCCGCTGCAGCGCTAAGGCCTACCAGCAGATTGAACATGCGACGGCGCGGGCGATTCCGGATATCCGTGACGATCGCCCGAGGAGCTATCGGCTCGTTCACCATCGCGGACACGGTCTGTGGCGTCTGGCTAATCTTTTGCATGATGTCGTTTTTGAGGCTCGCCGGAGGATCTACCGGCGGAACGGCATCAGCGAGAGCCGAGACGAGCCCTGAGAACTCTGCATACTCGGCCTCACTAGTGTCGGTTTCGAGATCATTCACCCTGCGAACGCTAGGTACCGAATCTGTTGCCGAGGAGCGTTTAGGACCCCGATCAGATGCCTTCATAGTTCACCCCCAAAATCTCGCGCAGTCGAATTACGCCGTCACGTATTCTTGTCTTCACAGTGCCGATCGGCACCCCAAGAGTCTTTGCTATTTCTCGTTGCGAGCACCCATCATAGTATGCCATCACAACACATTCTCGCTGAACCGGAGTGAGCGTGTTTAGGGCTGCGACAACCCGTTCTCTCGCGTCAAGCTGTTGAACACCTTCTACCACCACATCAAACGCGACCTCAATGTCACGTGCCCCGATCTTTCGGTCGCGCTCTCCGGAAGACTGAGATGATCGCACCCGATCAACGGCCCGCCGATGGGCGATAGTGAGAAGCCATGACCTCACACTTCCTCGTGACGGTTCGAAAGTACCCGCCTGCTGCCACGCGTGCAAGAAAACCTCTTGGGTCACCTCTTCTGATTGGGCATGATCCGCGATTACGCGCAGAATCAACCCGAAAACACGGGGAGCCAACGCATCATAGAATCTGGAGAATGCGGCTTGATCGCCCCGTTGCACAAGAATAAACAATTCGCTCATCTCGCTGTCTGTGGTGACTTGTTCGACAGCATTCTGATAGTGCTCCCGCTTAGCCACGCTCTCCTGCTCTGCTGCAGAATCCAACCGATCCCATTGCTCCATCATCTTAGTCTGCCAAAGATTAGCGACCGGCGCGAAGCTTTCGCTCTGTTTGGGCCGCGTTGCGACAAGCGTTGCGCTCATGAGGCCTCCATTCCGGGCGAAAATCACAGTGAAATTTATAAGTTACGACCATTATTCGGAGCGGCGCTGCTCGTGGATTGCAAAAAGACCCTACCGTTTCCTGAGTATTTGCTCAGACAACAGATGCACGCTCTGAGTGATAGAGGCCTCTTTATGATCGAGACGGCACTGATCAACGATTACGCTTTCTATTACGCTGTGCCCGGCACAACGAGCCCCAGCTCGTAAGCGATGATGACAAGTTGGGCGCGGTCGTGGGCCAAGAGCTTTGCCATCGTTCGATTCACATGAGTCTTTGCCGTCAGCGGGGAAATACTCAGGGCCGCCGCGATATCGGCATTGGAGAGCCCCTGCGCCACGAGGATCAGCACCTCGTGCTCGCGCTCGGTGAGCGTCTCGACTGGGGCCCAAAGCGGGGTGCTTCGCTGCGCCGCCCCGGAAGCATTCATGTAACGGTCGATGAGCGCCCTCGTTGCCTTTGGTGAAAGGAGCGCCTCCCCCGAGTGAACCGTTCGAATCGCGTCAATCAGACCTGCCGGCTCTCCGCCTTTTCCCACGAAGCCACTTGCTCCGCGCCGCAGTGCCTCGATTACGTAGTCATCCTCTTCAAAAGTGGTGAGAATGATCACGCGGGTGCCGGCCAGATCAGGGTTTCGGCAAATCAGTCCCGTCGCTTCGAGCCCATCCATTACGGGCATCCGTATGTCCATCAAAACTACGTCTGGTTGCGCCCTTCGAGCGAGGTCAATCGCTTCGGCCCCGTTCGTAGCCTCTCCCACGATACTGATGTCTGCTTCGTCTTTGATGAGAGACCTCACCGCAGAACGAATCAGCGGTTGATCATCAACAACTGCCACCCGAATGGTCATATTTGCTTACCTTTCACAGAGGCGGGTAGGGGTATCGAAGCCCTGAGAGCATAACTACCATTGCTGTCAGAGGAGACCAGAGTTCCCCCGACAAGCTCTAAACGCTCCCGCATCCCTAAGAGGCCATGCCGTCCGGAAGGATTCTCAACCTGGGCAACGCGGGAAGGATCGATAGGGTTCACGCTGACAATAGTGAACTCTTCTGCCTCGTAGATAAGACTCAGCGACACCTCGTGCCTGCTACCGTGTTTGTGCGCGTTCGTCAGGGCTTCCTGGACCACACGGTAGGCGACAACGTCCACAGAACCGCTTAGCGGCCGCTCCGTGCCCCGACTCTCAAACGCCACGCGAAGCCCGAGCCGCTCAAACATTTCGATCATATCGCCTATCCCTGCGACCCCCAATACCGGTCGCGGCTCCGTCCTGATCTGGTCGTCGCCGCTCCGCAGCAGCCCGAGCAGGGTGCTGATTTCTTTGAGTACGCTCGATGCCGATTCGCGGATGACCGCGAGGGCTCGTTCCGCCTCCTCAGGCCTGTCCGTGAGCACTTTCGAGGCAACCCCCGCATGCAGATTGATCGCGGCGATCTGGTGCGCAGCCGCGTCGTGTAGTTCACGCGCTATGCGCAGCCGCTCATCGGTAACGCGGCGCTGCGCTTCGAGGTCGCGCGTCCGTTCGGCACGTTCGGCCCGCTCCGTGATCGCATCAATATAGGCACGACGGTTGCGCACACCGTTGCCAGCCGCAGCAGCGAAGCCGATCACCGCGGTACCGCCGACTATGAGGGATGGCACCAAACCAAGTGCAGCAGCTACAGCTATCCCCAGCAGTCCAATGGTGAAACTAGAAATAATGATTGTCTGCCGCCGGCTGCTGGTCAGCGCCACCTGGAAGATCACGACCGCAACGGCAATCTGATAACCGAGAGACGGCAATCGCGAGTAGCCAGAGGTCAGAGAAGGAACCACGATTGCGACAAGAGACAAAAAGACGACGACCCCGAGGGTAGGCCTGGGATATTTCCTCCGAAACGGAAGAACTACGGCCATAATTATGAGAGGTAATGCGCGCCCTGGGCTCCACAGAAACTGCAGTTTCTCATGGTCCTCTGGGGTACAAGCGGTAAGTATCAGCAGCAGACCGAGCGCTATATCACCGACCCAGAAGGGCACGCGCGGTCGCGTGATGTGATCTCCTCGCGCCGTTCTCATACTCATCGCTTTTCCTCACCTTGATTCTCCCGCGAGAGACTGACCTAACAAGACTCTCACATTGGCCCAGCCAAGGAATCCTCCGAGCGCAGTGCTCTCTCTACTACCAACGCGGTAGTAAAGATCATGCGATCGCACGATGACGAAGAATAGGCCTCTCGGCCAGGCTGAATTATGTGGCAGCTGACCACACATCAACGCATACATAAAGGACCAATCTCATGACAACATCCGTGTTGGAGGCTATCGACCTGAAAAAGTCTTATGGCCGCGGAGAAAGCCGTTTTGATGCCCTCAAGGGGATCGACCTCGACGTGAAACTCGGGGAAAGCTTAGCGATCGTCGGCAAAAGCGGCTCAGGAAAATCAACCCTCATGCACCTGCTGGCGCTGCTCGACACGCCCAGTTCAGGGCAGGTGGCACTCAATGGAACGGATGCCTCGAAGCTGTCTGCCCGTGATCTCAATCGCCTGCGCAACGAGACATTCGGCTTTGTTTTCCAACAGTTTTTTCTGACGCCGAACGCCTCCGTGCTCGATAACGTCACGCTGCCTCTCAAGATTCGCGGGGTGGGCGCAACCGAGCGCAAGAGAAGAGGCATGGAGGCCCTCGATCGCCTCGAGCTTCAGGACAAAGCAAAGAACAAGGCGACGGACCTGTCCGGCGGACAAAAACAGAGGGTCGTTATCGCCCGGGCATTGGTCAGCGATCCCACCGTGATTTTCGCGGACGAGCCCACCGGAAACCTCGACACTGCGACCGGGAACGTCGTGGAAAACATTCTTTTCGATCTCAATCGAGAACGAGGAATCACCCTCATCCTGGTCACGCACGACCCCGAACTCGCCACGCGCTGTGATCGCAGCATCTTCGTGCGCGACGGAGAAATCATTTCGCAGAACGGACAGTCAGCATGAAACCCCTCACCCTGGTAGCCACGGCTATCGCTAATACTTTCCGCAGCAAGCTTCGCACTACCCTCACCGTGCTGGCGATCTTCATCGGCGCATTTACCCTGACCATCACCAATGGTCTTGGCATCGGCATCAATCGCTACATCGACGACACGGTTGCGGCGATTGGGGCGAACGATGTCATGACCGTTACCAAACCTGTCGATCAGAACGCCTCAGGACCACAGGAGTATCGTCCAGATGTGACCACCGTTCAGGGGAGGGCTCAGCCCGGAAACCCAAACGGCGCGACGCTAGAAAGCCTCACTCCGACAGATCTCTCGGCGATTGAAGAAATCACTGGCGTCAAATCGGTAGAACCAGCCCGCACCATCAAAACAGACTTTATTCAATATGCAGATGGAAAACAGTATCAGCTCAGTGTGGGAAATCTCATCCCCGGCATTCGCATTCAGACGTCGGCAGGCGAGGCTCCCTCCTCGGCTAGCTCCGACAATGAGATCGCTATCCCAACAGAGTTCGTTAAACCGCTGGGCTTTTCAAGCGATGAGGATGCCATTGGCAAGACCGTCCTCATCGGAATTACCGATCGGCAGGGGCTTCAGTCAGAGATCGAGGCAACAGTCGTCGGAGTATCAGAGGCTACCCTGACGGGAAGTTCCAGCGCGACGCTAAACGAGGCTCTTGAACAGAACCTTTTTGACAGGCAGCAGGTGGGTATCGCCGCTGCCCAAAAGGATTCGTATGCGAGTGCAATAGTACGCTTTGATCCGCAATCAAGCGATGCTCAGATCAGCCAGCTCAAATCCGATCTGACGAAAAGCGGATTCGAAGGCCTCACCACTAACGACCAGATTGGGAGCTTTCGCAGCGTAATCGATGCGATAGTGCTCGTGCTTAACGCTTTTGCGATCATCGCTTTGTTGGCGGCAAGCTTCGGGATCGTGAACACCCTACTCATGAGCGTCCAGGAGAGAACGCGGGAAATCGGGCTTATGAAGGCAATGGGAATGGGATCAGGAAAGGTGTTTGGAATGTTCAGCCTTGAGGCCGTCTTCATCGGCTTCCTCGGCAGTGCTGTTGGCGCAGGTCTAGCCGTCCTTGCCGGGCTGGGTATCAGCACACAACTGTCGAACACGCTTTTTTCCGACCTTCCAGGCCTCACTATTATTGCGTTCGACGCGCCCTCAATCCTGAGCGTATTCGCGCTAGTGATGGGGATCGCATTCTTGGCAGGGACCCTCCCCGCGTATCGCGCGGCGCGTAAGACGCCTATCGAAGCCCTACGCTACGAATAGGTTCCACCTCGCTATCACTCTCAATATAAGAAGCACGACAGCCCGTTCAGTCTTGGAGCCTGAACGGGCTGTCGCTGTTTTTCATGCTGTCGAGGAAGCTAGTTCACTCGCATCCCGACAATTTTTCGGGTGCGTACGAACGCACCCAAACCCAACAACACTGCGGCGAGCGCTGCCGCCCCAAACCAGTCGTTCGCACCCGTATCGGCAAGACTCTTTGTGGAGGTTACTGCCGTAGCAGGAGCCAGCGGTACAGCTGCCTCGGAGCCACCGGGGGTAACGAGAGCGCCGCCCCCACCGGCGTCACCGGTGCCTCCGCCGCCGCCGCCTCCGCCTCCGCCTCCGCCTCCGCCTCCGCCGATATCGTCGGCAGCGATGGTCACCGCCCGGTCAAGCCACCTCACATACATGTTCGAGTCGCGCACGAGGCGAGCTTCAAACGCCCCCGTAGGTGAATCTGCAGCTGCCTGATTCGTATCGATAATCGATTGGAAGGCGGCCTTCGCGGCGGCAGCATCCCCCGCGCGAAGCGCACGCTCAGCAGCGGCAAACGATGCGACGGTTGCCGCGTTGTTCCCGGCATCCCCGCATGTCGCATCCTTCATTGTCGACAGGCTGTGGGTGATTCCTGCGAGAAGGGCCTTCTTGGGATTGGCATGCGGCGTGATCGCCGGCGTGCGAAAGGGCCCAAGCGCCAGGGCGTGCGCCTGATCGTCCCTGAGCTGGTTATAGGAGAAAACCCCCGCACCGTCCGACCCGCGTTGGGTGACTGCCGTGATTTGATCGAGCACGACGCTCGGAGTACGTCCGTGGAACGCGCCATACGTTGCGGTATAGAGAAGCTCTGAACCAACCCTGGTGCGCATGATCGCAGTGTCGTTTCCAACGGAGGTACCGTCTGCGCCGAATGACATACCCGTGAGTACATCTACGTAGCCACGATCTACCCAGTCGCCCCAGTTCTGGAACTTCTTATTCAGCCCGTCAAGGGGATCCGCAAATACCGCGGCAGAGATCAGCGCAGAGGGTTTCACCTGTTGCTGCATCGCGCGAATATCGGCGACGAACGATGTGATCTTTTCGATTTTCCAGTCGGTCCAGGTCTGCCACATAGCGTCACTGGGTGTCAATGTGTAGGGGTCAACTCCCTTTTCCGATTGAAATAATGCCCGGGTGAAGTCGCTATACGAATAACCCGCAGTCTGCCAAGGCTCCGAGACCGCATAGCGGATGTAGTCAAGATGGACTCCATCGACGTCATACTTCGAGAGGATCTCCGAGTACAAGTCCTTGACATATTTGCGAGCGTCAGGATGAGCCGGGTCGATAAAGTAATACCCTGGTTCTTTGCTCGATGGAAGGATGCCCGGCTTACCAACATCCTCACGCTCAACCGCAGCCCACTCGGGATGCGCTCGAAGGACGGGGCCAATTCCATCGCCTGTCGCATCGGCACCGACGTAGAACGTGTGAACCCACGGATGCAATTCGATGCCTCGGGCGTGGGCCTCGCTAATCCACACAGCGAGGGGATCAAAACCCGCGAATTGAGGACGCTGCTCCGTCACACCGCTGCTAGCGGCTACCGCGCTTGGGTAGATCGTATATCCCTGAAACACCGTTTCCAGGAAGATCATGTTGAACCCGGTTGCAGAGATCTTATCGAGTGTCGCGCGAATAGCGTCGGGGGTTGTCTCGGTGGGGCGAACCCATATGCCCCGCCCCTCGACAGGCCGAGACTCCGTTGTGTAGTAGAAAGCTTCGCGAGCGGCGTCCGAGGCCTGACTGGCAATGTTTGCAACCTCCGCAACACTCAGCCCAGCCGCGTTGGCGGATTCAAGAAACTTTTGGCTTTCGGCGATCTTCGCGGAAGCGCTATCAGCGGCATAGACCAGGCAGCTCGCGTTCGCGCTGGCCGCCGCGTCAGAGGCTTGCGTCAGAAGGGTGTTCGCTCCCAAGAGGTAGCTCTGGCCATCCACGCTGATCGTCACGATGTTGCCCGCGATCTCGACGACCGCGCCAACGGTAGCGTTGGCCGACAAAAACTTATCAGCCGTTCCATGCCCTGAGAGAACGTACGTTCGGGCCGCGATGCTCGAACCTGTCGGAATGGGGTTGTTGTTCCCTCCAACAGCCGTAATGCGGCCATCGGTAACGGTTATCTCATACCCAAAGCTATTCGTTCCCGTTGTGCCAGCCGGGCGTCCCGCGCTCGTGTAGGCGACAAGCTTATCCGTTCCTCTCGCAACGTCAACGCCGTCGAGGGAGCGGGAGACGGGAGCGGGTATGACCACGTCTGCCGCGGCAGAGGGTCGCTGGTCTGCCAGGGTAAGTGACCCCCCGGCTAATAAGAGAGAGGTGGCCAAGGCCACCGGGCGAATAGCCCGTCTTAGCCGGTTTAATCTACCCTTTCGTGCATAATACGCCGGATAGTGCGTCTCGGTATTCATATCACTCCTTTGTGCGTTCATCTACAATCAACAAGGTCTCAAGCGCAAATGGCGCAAGAGTCCGGGTAACCCACCCGTCGTGGGTCGTCAGGGATGTCTCGCTGAGCAGGCTCTCATCGAGACGGGCTTCGTAGGCTCGCGCATCATCCACCCAGATCCTCGCCTCGCGGGCGGCCGCCGTGGGATTACTGATGCGAATAACGGTCGCGGGATGCCCATTCTCAGCATCGTTCTCTGCCCGCTTGATTGCACTCACCAGAGCGCCATAGACCCGAAGCGGAGCTTCTTGTCTCGCGGCAGCCGGTGCGAAATTTTCGTCCGTCGTACAAAGCTGATAGGCGAGAAGAGGGATCCGGTGCCGAACTGCAGCGGCGGCCAGGGCGAAGGCACGATCATCGGTGTTTAGGTCGGCCTTAGCGGCCATGCCGTTCCTGTCACCATCATCATCACCGAGTACTATCCCGACCTCGGCCTCAAACGGCCCGAGGCACTGCGCCTCAGGCGTCGCAAACATCGGCCCCGCTCCCGTTGTTCTGCTCCGCAGATCAAAACGCGAAAGCCAGCCGGTCGACCTGAGCAGAGTCACCTGCAGCTCGCCGCGGCCGCTCCGAGAGGAGGCGGCATCGAGGCCGGCTACCTCGAAGAGGCCACGCGGAAGCATAGCCACGGCCGCGCTACCAGCGCCCAGCGCCGCGTAGCCGTGGGTGGGCGCGACCCCCACCCTGGCTTCAAGTCCAGGCTCCGATGGCAGCGGTCCCAACTCTGGGCCAAGTGGGAGGCGACGATAGGAAAAGTGCTCCTGCGCGATCCAGTCGACAGCACCCTGGGGTTCACCCGTCGACTCCGCTTCGGGCAGGGTCAACCTGAGGCGATGGTCGCTCGCGGAATTTACCCCGGAAATGCGCACATCCAGCTGGGGGGAATCCACCCAGGCATCCACCTCAATCGACAGAGGAATCGTCACTCTTGACTCCGACCGCGCGTTTCTATCAGCGGATAGGCCCTCAGGGACGCGCAACTCCGCCTGAATACTCACGCGTGTCCGCACAGAAGAAACGGTGCGGGTCACCGAGTTCACCACGGGAGAGACAGCGTCGCCTAGGACGGGATCAAAGTTGTAGGTGTCACCCCTGTCGCCCTCGTCGAGAAGCCTGGCCACACCTGACCATCGGGTGCCGTCACCATCAACAACGGTGAGAGACGCATCCTCCTCGACAAAGATCCGACGATCAGCCTGAGCCACAACACATTCGCCGAGATCAACAGCCTCAGCAGCTACCGCACATGCGGGAGCACCACCGAGAGACACCGTGTAACGCTGCCAGCCGAAAGCTGGAACGTTGGTCGCATAAAAAGTAATCCGGTGGCGCCGGGATTCCCTGGAGTCCGGAAGCAGGCTCAGATCGGCCTCGAACGCCATCTCGACCCCGCGATCAATGGCCTCGACCGCAATCGGCTGGCCATCGGGGTCGATCAATCCCGTCACAAAACGATCGGGTGCCGTAAGAATCTCGACAGTTACGGGACCGTGCGTCGCCGCATCCGGAGTTCCCTGATGGCCAAGCACCGTAACTACCGTGGAATCGCGATCGCGATCGCCGTAGTACCGGGTGTCGCAGCCAACTCCCTGCAGCGCACGTTCCACGACGTGACGCCCCACCTGGATCGCTCTCTCGCTCCGAACGACGTTCTCCCGATGCACCTCGTCGACCGAGCATCCACAAATTGAATCGTGGGGGGCGTTCTTGAGCACAAGGTCCCATCCGTGCTCAATCAGCTCCTGCGTGCTGGCTGCGGCAGAAAGCCCAGGTCGCGCGGGATCACCGGAATTATCCGCCGGATAAAGCGCGGCGAGGGGCTCTGCGTAACGCTCGAGAACGGCTTCGGCCGCGTTGTTCTGCTGCTTGAGGTAGCTCCGGGTAGACAACGTCGCCGGGAGCAGAAAAGTGAGTTTGCCCCCGACGTGACGCAACTCACCGTGCACCTCAGGAAGGGGATGGGGGGCGTCACGCATCGCATGCTCGAAAAATTCGGCAAGAGAGGACTGCGAGAGCCGAGCAGAAACGGGCAGATCTGGCACCCCCTCAACGCTCGCAAGCAACTCGGAGGTCTCAAGCGGTGCGAGATGATCCCCACCGTTGAGGAGGAGCCAGGGTCCCTCCGGAAGGCGGGCAGACTCGCGTTCCAGAAAAGCCCCGAGCCGAGACCCTCGACCCTCTTCGGTCCAGAGGACCTCTGCCTCGTGATAGGCCTGATTAACCGTAAATATGCTTGACCCGTCCGGTGACACCCACCGAAAACGTGCGAGATCCGAGGGAGCCCCACGCCAAACGAGCGCCGTATCGATACCGAACCCGTTAAGAATCCGCGGCAGGTCTGCAGGATGCCCGAACGCATCAGGGGAATAGCCGTAGGAAGATAATTCCCCAATGCGAGGGGCCCACCTCCTGGCGGTCAACAAATTTCGAATCAGGTTTTCGCCGGATACCAGCTGGTTGTCGCTTAACACGTGCCAGGGGCCAACCGTAATTTTTCCAGAACGGATGTGGCCCCTCAGCCGGTCCTCAATCGTCGGCTCGATCTCGAGGACGTCCGCGATGGTCACCGTTTGGCCGTCCAGGTGAAAAGACTCGAGGACCCCGCGTTCGATCTGATCGCACACGCGAGTGACCAATTCTACGAGCCGAGCCCGATACGATTCGAACGGGCGGTACCATTCCCTGTCCCAGTGGACATGGGTAACCACGTGTAAGCTCGGGCGCGAAGCTGACGCTGACATCAACGATTATTCTCGTTTCTATAATTAACTGCATGAAATTTGAGCATAAGACCAGATAAATACGTCATCGGGCGAAACCGATCCCCGATCCGACGGTCGAGGAAAACCGGCCAACGGCATCTGCAAATTTGGCTGTAATGTCGGCAGGGCGGGTAATTGCGCCACCAACAACGACACAGTGCGCGCCCCTCTCTAACGCCTCCTGCGCCTGCTCCGGGCTAGAGATTCGACCCTCGGCAAAAATGGGAACACGAACCTCGTGCGCCAACTCGGAAACCAGCTCAAGGTCTGGCTCCCTGGATTGACGAGAGTAAGGGGTGTACCCAGACAGTGTCGTACTCACAACGTCAGCACCCCACGCGACGGCTTGGATGCCTTCCTCCAGAGTCGAGATATCGGCCATCACGAGAACTCCCAAGCCGTGAAGGAACTCGATTGTTTCTCGATAGCTCCCCCCATCCGGCCGAGGGCGAAGGGTGCAGTCAAGAGCCACAATATCGGCTCCACTCTCTGCGACCTCGCGCGCGGATTCAAGAGTCGGGGTAATAAAAACCCCCTGGCTACCGAGCTTCCAGAGTCCGATAATCGGCACGTCGACAGCCTCGCGGATAGCACGAATATCGCTGGGCCCCTCGGCCCGAACCGCACCGGCTCCGCCTCGCACAACACTTCTCGCCATAGCAACCATGTGGTGGGCGCCGTGAAGCTCTTCGTGGCGTTGAGCCTGGCACGACACGACTAATGCGCCACGGAGAGTATCCAGGAGCACACCCGCGTCACGCGTGGCGACGGAGGCAGGAGCATCCTTCCATCGAATTGGTGTGCCGGATTCGACGAGCGACCGCTGAACAGCCAGTAACAAATCAGGTCTTTTCGTCACCTCAAACGGCGTCACACCTGAATCAGTCGCAGTGAGCGCAAGATGACCAGCGGCTTCGCCGACAGCCCACTCGCCTGCGTGCACGCGGTAAGCAGCGGCCGCTATCTGGGTGGCCCCAATGTTCTTGGCCCCCATGATGAGGTTGACACATTCGGAACCGACGAACGCCCGCGCGGGAATCTGAAACGGCCCCGTCGGTGCATACACGGATTGCCGCAGCCCAACTCGGTGGTGCAGATCCGCGTGATACCAGGCAACCCCGAGCGAATCATCCATCGGGTTCGGATAGTCGCTTCCCCGGGCGGGGGCTAGATCGTGGCTGCTCACCGGCCTCGCCACACGCAACCGCCGCGATTCACGCACATAGGGTGCGAGCGCGAGCCCGTCCGCTGTTCCGGAGATCTCGGGGGCTAAGCGCAGCTCCGGGTAGCCATACCCACCGCCGTCGCGCGGCGCCTCCGTGCGAAGCCAATGAATAAAAGCCCGAGTGAGTTCCCTGGCCTGAGAAACCGTGTACTGCCCCCCGGCGACCAGGCCGGTGCGGTCGTAGTCGTTGCCCTCCCAGTTAATAATCGCCGCCTCGGTAGGCACACACCGCACCCGGCGATACGACCAAAATCCCCTCTCGGAGACCGTTTCGTCTGACCCGCTAGGAACAGAATCAAACATGGGAAACCGAAGCGATGTGCCGTCCGGCTGCAGAAGACTCAGACTAAACGGCTGGGTATCTCGCCACATCTCGTAGTTGGCTGGGGCATCAGCTGCCGAATCACTATCGGCGCGAGCATCCGCGTCGAGTACGACAGCAGCCACAACCGTACATGATTGCTCGGCGAGGCGGTCGACACCCGTCAGCGCCTGCGTTTCGCCATAGGCATCCTGTCCCTCGGACCCGATCACCCAGGGGGCTCCGCTCAGCGGGAGCAGATCGCCCAGCTCGGTCGCGTCGATAAATTGGGAAGCGCCAACGGAGAACTCGTCCCCTTGGATTTCTGTCTCAAGACGGGCGTGTGGCCGAACGGCTACGAACCTAGCGACGTCGGGGTTTTCCAAGCAGGGGTCAGCAACCCGGCGAAACGTTATCGATTGCAGCCTGATACCGGCGGCGGACTCGGCCGATACGGCATCCGTGTTGCTGCTCATAACAGCGCATGCCTCGAATCCTGTTACCAGCCTCAGCAGGCCGCTTTCGATATGGGGAGCGAGCATATCGCATAGCACCTCAAGGCCAACGAGGGGTTCGAAGCACAACCTGCTCACCCATCCGTCTCCAGGATTTTCCTCGGCGTAGCGCGCTCGAACCAACTCCCGAAACCTGCGGTAGTGCACGGCAGCACCTTCTGATTCGATTTTCGGATGCTCGTCCAGCGGGCTCGTCAGCTGAGCAGTTACCTGCCCCCCAACGATCGGCAGCTGCTCGACGAGAATCGCCCGACGACCGGCGGTACAGACGCTGAGCGCTGCGGCCAGCCCACCAAGACCACCTCCAACGATAAGCACATCAGTGGATAGCTGAGGACCGAATGTGTCACTCATAAAAGTTTTCCTCCGCAGGGTGTTCGCTAATTTCTTCGATAACAAAATCAATTTCGAAGCTGCGGTCCCATGGAAAACGCAGACTTCCAGGGACTATCCGAAAACCTTCGCAGCCGGGCAGTCGACCCATCAGCTGAGCGAGTCGTTCCCCCACGAAACGGAGCGCCTCGCGGGGACTCTCAATGTGGTCGTGGCGGCTGGGATCGCTGCCGAGCTGGGCCCGCAACTCCGACCGCACAACGCTCATATACCCGTAGTCTTCGACCACGCGATGCGCGAGCTGCCTGCGATGCGCGGCATGATCGTAGCTTCCGCTCCGACGCCCGAGAACACCCGTTACGAGATGAGCGGTAACGGTACCCAGAGTATTTCCTGCCGTATTCCACGCCGCAAAAGCGGCCAGACCGGCGAGGTTATCCCCCAGCGCGTTGATGAGGGCGGGGTTGGCGCCGTTGGGTTCGCTCACATCCGCGAGTCCTAAGGGAAGCCCAACGGAATCGACGAGCCGGGCTGTCGCCTGGGCGCGATCGATGTCTTCTTCCCCAATGTCGGGTGGGCACATGGCCCAGTCTCCCCCGCTTTGCGTTTCCGCAGGCGCGTGAATAACGATCACCGCATCCGCCATCGCCGGATCCTCAACCAGCACCGCACCGGCCGCCTCAATCTGGTGAACAGCCGTATCACGAACTATACCTGTTTCGTAGAGAGCGATGCGGTCAAGGCCATAGGGGTCCGCGCACAGCAGGGCAATACGCACCGGCTCCCCTCCGAGAAGCTGACCGATGGCGCGGGTCGCGAGCACCGTCCCAATCTCGTCGGCACCAGGCTGAATCATTATTTGAGATGCGTTTCCTGCCCATCGAGACCACTCGGAAAAAAGTGCAGCATCCGAGGCTGACAGGGAAACAGCCGCGGCATCATCGATTCCGATCACGAGCGAATCAAGCTCACCCCGCAGAGTCATCTGCATGGCTTCAAGGCTAAGCGCGTGCTGTCGCATCCGCCGCACGATCCAATCACGCCTGGCATCCTGCGGAATAGATTTTTCCAGTGGCGCGCCCGCCACTGTGCCCACCACTGCGCCCGCGACTTGGCCCGTAGCAACCGTCTCGGGGTTCTCACTGCCGGACTCGGCACACTGGCCGCGACGACGCTCTCGATGCAACTGAGCGGATAGTTGGTGGAAGGAACGGCCATGTTGAGCCCAATACTCGGGTTCTTCGTCAGCATCGTCCGCGTTAGGGGTGCGGGGGATGAGATTAAAAGCGTGAACGGGCCCGGCCAGGTGACTCAGCCCTGCCCAGCGAGAAAGAATCTGCGGGGTGGTTTCGAGGCCAATACGCGACGGAATAAGACCGCCGAATCCAAGACAATCAAGCGAGACAACGCTGGCATCACTCGATCTCGAGGTCAGCCAGCTCGTTAGCCCCTCGATATCGCCGGGGTCCCGCTTATGACTCAGAAGATCTCGATGAGGGAGTTCAACCGTAACACCGGCGACGGCCGCAATATCCCGGATAAGGGTGGTGCATACCGGGCGCTCGTCCAGGGGGAGGACACTTACTCTCACGCTGTGATCCCCTCCGATACGAGCGGAGAAGGCACTACCGCTCCGGGGAGAAAAGATCTCGCAAATAGACAAGCACCGACAGCAACGGCGATATCGCCTAGCTCTGCCCGAACGATCGGCGTATTCTCGAGAAGCGGGATTGCCGTGTGACGCGCCGAACGGATCACATCGTCAATGAAAAATGTTCCGACATTCAACACCCCGCCGTTGAGGATAACGATCCCGGGCGCGCAGCTGTTTATCAGCGAGCCGATGGCCACCCCAAGCGCATTGGCACCGTTCAGAAGGACCGTGCGCGCGTGCTCTGAGGACGCTCCTTCTCCAGCCGCAGCCGCGGCAACGTCCCGAAGACTCTCGGCCGCAAAACCTGCTTGAGTATAGGCATCCGTCATTGCGGGACCGGAACTGATAGCTTCCACGTGTCCCTCCCGCCCGCACGGGCAGGGCATACCCTCTGCCCCGGGAACCGCGATATGGCCCACATGGCCGGCTGCTCCGAACGCACCGAGGACAACACGGCCGCGCGACACGATCGCGCCGCCGATCCCGGTACCAGCGGCGATAACGACGCAGTCACGCTGCAGGCGTCCCGCCCCTGTCTCAGCCTCCGCGACGGCAAGCGCCTGGACGTCGTTCAGCGCGTGAACGGCGACACCGAGGATGCCCTCGAGGCGCTCTGCCAGCCGAGTACCTCCCCATCCAGCTAGCGCGTCCGTCGCCGAGACGACGGAACCTGTCCGAGGGTCGATGATACCCGCGCTACCGATACCAACCACAGCTATGCCTCGCCCGCTGAGCGTTCCGAGATATTCGGCAGGTGGTTCCTGAGCGTCCCAGGATGCTGTCGCTGAAAGTGATAGCGCTACCGCAGCAACAGCATCAATTATGGCGTCAGGACCCTCCGAAGAAGGGGTTGGGACCTCAACCCGAGCAATTACTTCCGTGCCCAGAAGACCAACACCCAAAATCTTGGTTCCGCCTATATCGATTCCGAGTGAATACCGTTTCGTCATACTCCGTTTTTTCGCTTTACTGTGATGTTGTATTGATACCGGTCCCAACGGTACGTACCGGTTGAGACCTCCACCCGCCTACCACGGATGTCATAAATCAAGCGATCAACCACAAGGGCCGCGCTGTGTGGCTCTACCTCAAGGTTCTCGGCGTCCGTCTTCGAGAGAATGGATGCCGAGATTGTCTGTTCCGCATGCTCGGGAGCTGCGCCCGATTCCGACAGGAGCTCGTAGAGCGAACCTACTTCGAGCACGGAGGGGTCAGAGCCGAGTAGCCAGCAGGGAAGCCAGCTGCGCTCAATACAGATCGGCAGCCCGTCGGCCGTGCGAACCCGCTCGAGAAACATCACGGGGTCGCCGGGGGAAAGCCCGAGATCCCGAGCCGTTTCGGCGCTGGCCGTCTCGAGGCGCGCTGCAACTACTCTGCTGCCTGGCTTCATGTTCCGCTCTGCGATGTCTTCGCTGAAAGAGGTGAGGTGGATCGACTTTGTAATGGAATCGATGTCGGACACAAAGGTGCCTGCGCCCTGAATGCGATACACCTTGCCCTTATCAGCCAGCATCGTGAGGGCTGCACGAACCGTCATCCGGCTCACCTCATACCGTGCCATCAGATCGCGTTCGCTCGGCAGGACACTGTGCGGGCGGGCGCCAGCTATTAGGTCGTCTTCGAGCGACGTGGCGAGCTGCTGATACTTTGTCGATTTTTGCGACATTTAGCCCTTCACCGCCCCGTCCCCGGCACCCTTAAAGAAGTACTTTTGGAGCGCGAAGAAGGCAATGATCAGGGGGATCACGGCGATCATCGTTCCAGCGGCGACGGCTTTTTGATCCCCGGCGAAGGCACCGGTAAGGCGGGTGAGGCCAACGGTGAGCGTCATCACGCTCTCGTCCTGAGCGATGAGCTGCGGCCAGAGGAAGTCGTCCCACGAGAACATAAAGGCAAAGATCGCTACGACGGAAAGGGTACCCCGCACCGATGGAAGCGAGACATGCCAGAATCGTTGCCAGTCGCTTGCCCCGTCGAGCACGGCGGCCTCGTCGACTGCCGCAGGGAGCGAGAGGAATGCAGTCCGCATCAGCATAATTGATAGCCCTGTCACCGCAGACGGCAAGATAATCCCCGCGAAGGTATTAATCAGGTTGAGTTCGCGCATGAACATAAACGCCGACGCAAAGATGACCTCAAACGGGATAACAATCGTTGCGATAAACAGGATAAAGACG
Source organism: Lysinibacter sp. (assembly GCA_040400085.1). Taxonomy (GTDB): domain Bacteria; phylum Actinomycetota; class Actinomycetes; order Actinomycetales; family Microbacteriaceae; genus HNR. Next base: position 44,831 of record JBBAQX010000022.1, read on the forward strand.
AGGTTGTTTCCCCGAAATTTCAGCCGAGCAAGCGCGAAGCCTGCCATGGCCCCAAAAATAACGTTGCACGCGGTAGAAATGATGGCGACCACCAACGAGTTCCCCGCGAATTGTAATACGGGGAGACTCTCGAAGACCTTAACAAAGTTGTCGAGGGTTGGGTCGGTCGGAAAAAACTGCGGCGGGTTTGAGAATGTCTGATCGTTCTGTCCCTTGAGCGCAGTCATCAGGGTCCAGACGAAGGGACCCAAAAGGGCAATCGCCATAACCACAAGCCCCGCGTACTGGGCAATGGACTTTCCGATCTTCTTCGGCTTAACTCTGCCCGAGGACTTCGATGGGCTTCGTATTTCCGAAGGGGATATGCTTACGCTCGATTCGGGTAGATCCCGTACTTCTTCGTTCAGCGTTTGGCTCATGATGCTGTCTCCTGACGAGTCATCCGGACGTATGCGATCGACAAACCGATAGTGAGTACAAAAAGCGACAGGCTGAGCGCGGATGCGTAACCAACCTGGCTGTCAAAGCTGCTCATATTCTGTCGGATGAGGAAGACCATTGTGAGCCCCGAGTTTGCAGGGCCGGCCGTGGCACCGCCACCGAGAACGTAGACCTCGGCAAAAACTTTCATCGCGGCGATTGCGCTCAAGAGCGCGATTAACAACATTGTTGGACGAAGCGACGGGAGCACGACCGACCAGAAACGACGAAAGATCCCTGCCCCGTCCATCGAAGCGGCCTCGTGCAGCTCGGAGGGGACGTTGGCGAGTCCGGCAAGGTAGATCACCATATAGTAGCCAAGCCCCTTCCAGATGGTTACTGCCATACAACAAAAGAGAAAGAGGTTGCTATCAGATAGGAAGTTGATCGCTTGTGTCCCCGGACGCAGCAGTGAGAATAGCCAATTGATGATGCCGTCCTCACGCAGAAGCATCTGCCAGATGATTCCAACGGCGACCATGGACGCAACAACAGGGGTGTAATAGCTGGCACGGAAAAAACCGATGCCCGGAACTTTGGGTTTGGCAAGCATCGCAAGCAGAAGCGGTAACAGAACCATAAAGGGCACAACGACGACCATATACAGGGCGGTGTTGCCCAGCGCTAGCCAGAAATTATCGTCGCCGAGCATCCGAATGTAATTGTCGAAACCGATAAACCGGCCACCCCTGCTGGGCGTGTAGTTAGTGAAAGACTTGACAATGGTGTCGATAAAGGGGGCTATGTGAAAAGCTAGGGCGATCACAAGGGCTGGCAGCAAAAAGAGCCAGGGAGACAGAGCATTACGGGGCTTCACAGAACCTCCAAATAGGATTTAGGTGTACCTGAGGGACATTGAGAGGGAGCAGCAGGCCGCTAGCCCCCTCTCAACGATCAAACTTCTAGTTTCCTTCTGCGGCCTGGGTAGTGACCTCGGTCGCACGCTTCACCGCGTCATCAAGCGCGTCCTGTGCGGTCATCTGGCCGAGGATGGCCTTCTGAACGTTCTCGATCACAATCTTTTTGACAGTGTCATCGAATTGCACCGGAACAAGGTTCTCGGCATCTTTGATTTGCGCGGCAGAAATCTTGCGGGCCTGCGAGGTAATCGTTCCATCGGAATCATCTTCAAAATACGGATCGGACAAAGATCCAATCGATGAGGGGATGACCGGCGCGATTTTTGCGAGTTCAAGCTGGCTTTCATCGTTCGAGATGAAGAGAGCAAACGCGGTTGCGAGTTCCTTATTTTTACTATTGTTTGGAATCAGCAGCCCCATGACAGACATGTTCGAGACGCCATCTTTTCCGGTGATCTGGGGAGCAACTGCCGTCTCCGAAAAAACCTGGGGAGCGTCGCTCTCGATTGTCTTCAGGAAGTTTGGCCCGGAGGGGAAGAGCGCGATCGAATCGCTCATGTAGGCCTCGCGCTCTTTTGCATGCCCCTCTGTGAGGGCATCCTTGGAGAATACACCGCTGTCGTACATCGTCTTCAGGCGTTCGACATGGGCAACGGCTTCGGGCGTGTTGAATTCCCACTTCTTGAAGTCATCAGAGATAAGCGGAACTCCCATCTTGGCCAGGTCGACAATAAATCGATTCTCCAGCGCGGGGTGAAGCCCATAGAATTGTCCGTTCCCGGCTGCGGCAACCTTTTCAGCTGCAGAATAGAGTTCTTCCTGGGTGGCCGGAGCCTTTTCGGGGTCTAGGCCCGACTTGCTGAAGAGGTCCTTGTTATACATAGTGATCTCAGAGGTGAGGTACCAGGGAATCCCAAAGCTTCCCTCTTTCGCAGGAACGGTGAATGCGTTCCACGCACCTTCGACGTAATTCTTTTTTGCGTCGGGGGCTGCCGCGTCTAGATCGAGGAAGTAACCTTCTCGCTCAAGTGGTTGGGCAAAATTTGGATTGAGGTTGACGATATCGGCCATAGTATTTGATTGGGCAGCAGTCGACACTTTTTCCTGGGCACCGTCGAACGAGATGTCTTCCCATTTGATCTTTGTCCCGGGGTTTGCCTTCTCAAAGGTGGCTATTCGTTCGTTGATGTAGTCATCAAATGTTGGCTTCAGAGCCAAAGTCTGAAAGGTGATTTCACCTGACAAATTATCGGTTTTCAGGGCGACCTTTTCATCGGTTCCGGTATCGACTCCGTTAAGACCACATGCTGATAACGAAAATACCGTCGCGGAAACAATTGCAATTTTTAGCAGGCTTCTCTTGCCACTCATTAGCTTTCCTCTCATCCGGATACGCGCGCCTTCGTTGGCGAAATTGGTACGTACCAGTGCTTTGGAAATATTCTCGCACACTTTACAGTCAGTCAAGTGAAATTTAGTCAACATAGTCGATTGAGGAACGTGGCGACATCATCACAATCCTCGCTAAACCGCATCCCCGATACCCCGAAAGACCCTGTTATTTTGTAAAAATATCTGATACGATCTTGTACACGATTTGAAAACACAGGTGTTTTAGCGCGAAATCGGAGGCAGCTTCCATGTCAACCCAATCGAACCACACACCCGGGCGCGTCCAGACAAATGTCGCCCAAAATCTCAACGAGTTTCGAAACGCGGTCCAAGAAGCCTTCGTCCCGCTTCGCATAAACTCCAATAGGCCGCATTCTTTTCGGGCAAAAATACGAACATGCGAGATAGGCGACATCCATTTCTCGGAGCTGACGGCGACGCGTCACAGCGCGGAACGGACACCCGACCTCATCTCGAACGTGGACACCCCCAATTACAGACTCAGTCTGCAACTTTCGGGAACGGGGGTTCTCCTACAAGACAATCGGAGAGCAATCCTTCGCCCCGGAGACCTGGCGATATACGACACTAACCGCCCATATTTGCTGACCTTCGAGAACGATTTCCGGGTAATGGTTGTCAAGTTTCCACACTTTTTACTCGGGATACCCTCCGACCTGGTCGGACAGATCACCGCCGTAACAATGCACGGAACAAGCGGAATTGGTTCGCTCATCTCGCCATTCCTTTCTCAGCTTGCCAACAATTTCGACAAGCTCGGTGGCACCGCGGGAATCCGCTTGGCGCACAGTGCAGTTGATCTCATCACAACGATGATCAGCATTGAACTCGAGGATCTTGCTCGCATCACAGGACCACGGACGGCGCTCTTCCGACAAATACTCGAATATATTGAGGACAATCTGACCTCGCCAGACCTCGGACCATCTCAACTCGCAACATCCCACTTCATCTCGACAAGGCACCTGCACGGGCTGTTTCGGGAGCAGGGCACAACGGTTTCCACCTGGATTAGGACGAGGCGACTCGAGAAATGCCTCAAGGAACTCCGCGACCCGATATGCTCGCATCACTCGATAGCGACAATCGCCACCCGCTGGGGATTCGTGGATGCGGCACATTTCAGCCGGGTATTTAAGGCGGCCTTTAACGCATCCCCCAGTGATATTCGAGCCCAAGCGATCGGCACAGTCTAAATATTGGGCCAAATAGTGTATGCTTGGCCGAAAGCGGGGCTTACCCCGCACCTCAGAGCAGCGCCACCGGGGGGAGGCTAAGCGTTTGCTAGCCACAAATAGTTCGAAGAAATCTTCAACACCACATATATCTCGGCCTGTCAGGCATTCAAGGGATAATTCCCTCAGCTCCTGCCGACATTGACGCCAGATAGTACACCGGGAAAGAATTCGTCACGTGCCATCACAAGAAACACTCAGTAAAGCTAAACTTGCATACAAACTCATCAGCGAGAAGATCGCTGCGGGCTCCTTCGCCCCGGGTCACCGCCTCGTGCTCGACCAATTAGCAAAAGACCTGAACATGAGCACGGTGCCCATCCGTGAGGCGCTTCGCCTGCTCGAAGCCGAGGGAACCGTCGAATATCAACGCAACGTAGGAGCGACAGTCGCGATCATTGACTCAAGCGAGTTCTTCACATCGATCCAGACACTAAGCGTTCTTGAGGGAGCGGCAACCGCCCTTGCCCTCGGCAACATCACCCCGGATGACATTGCCGCGGCACGACAGCTCAATGCACGGATGCGCGCGTGCCTTGTCGATTTCACCCCCACACTCTTCATCCAGCTCAACCAAGAATTCCACTCGTTACTCATAGAGCGATGCCCCAACAATCACCTTCTTGACCTTGCTCGCAAGGAGTGGGTACGTGTGGCGCGAATGAGCGAGTCCACCCTTGCCTTCGTGCCGGGAAGGGCGGCGAAATCCGTTGAAGAACACGAGCACATCGTTGATCTCATCGAGCAAAAGGCAAGCCCCCAGATCGTGGAGAAGGCATCACGGGCGCACTGGGATACGACACTCGACGCCTTCGTCGTGCATGCTGGGCTCTAGCTCACTGCTCAACTCACGCTTCGAGATTTGCCTCGAGAGTAATAGGGATCCCGGCGAGGGCGCTCGATACGGGGCATCCAATCTTGGCCTCATCCGCGATACGAGCAAAGTCCTCCGCATTGATCCCCGGAACGGATGCGGTGACGCTGAGAGCGCTTCCCGTGATTCCCGTACCTGGGACAAAGGACACCTTAGCGGTGGTCTTGATAGAGGCTGGTGGGGTGCCGTTCTCGGCGAGCGCATTAGAAAACGCCATTGAGAAGCATGACGAGTGCGCAGCGCCAATCAATTCTTCCGGAGTCGTCACCGACGCCGAGCCCTCTGAGCGTGCCTTCCAGCTGACATCAAGCTGCGCCGCGTTAGACGAGTCAAGATGCACACTGCCCGATCCTTCAAAGAGCGTTCCGGTCCACTGAGTTGTTGCCGAGCTTGTGATTGCCATGTTCTGCTACCTTTCACGGGCACCGCACTATGCGATCTGGCCCGCTAATCATTATCGCGTTGATTCTTGCGCCACGCTAGCCCCACTCTAGTTCGGGAGGAATATCTTCTCGCACGCCAATCTGCCGGCTATAGCCCGGACTGCTGCACGCCTGCCCCAAGCCCGACCATTGTCTTGAGAGCCTCAACGGTGGTTTCCGGCGCGACACCGGCTACCAGATCGCTCAGGACGCGCACTCCGAGACCGTGCAGACGAGCATCCCTCACCGAGGCCAAAACGCAATAATCCGTTGCGATTCCGACAACATCAAGATCGGTCACCCCTGTCTCAGCCAGAATCGATTCCAGGGATCTTCCGTCATTAGTGTGCCCGTCGAACGCCGAATAGGCTGGTTTCCCCTGTCCCTTATAAATATGGACATCGACCTGCACGGCAGGCACAGAAGGATGATAGGCGGCACCGTATGTACCACCAACACAGTGCACGGGCCAGGTACCAGCAAAGTCTGGTTTGCCGCCCGGCGCGGCGAAATGACCTCCATTGTCATTATCAGCGTCGTGCCAATCGCGCGAGGCAACCACGAGTGCGTATTCGTCTACGCTTCGCCTGAGCAAGCGCGAGATCCCCGAGGCCACGGCGTTCCCGCCCGCGACTGCGAGGGCGCCCCCTTCCGTGAAATCATTTTGAACATCCACAATAAGCAGGGCACGAGACATGAGGCCTCCAAAGTCGTCGGTATGGCTAGCTCCTTCAAGTCTAAAACTTTACTCGCCTGGATAGGCCAAGCCGATTTGCGCACGAATCGTATCCATCGTTCTCATCACGTCGAGAGTTCCCTGGTGCGTCATAACGGCACTTTCGGTTTTGCCCTGCTCGATAAGGTGGGATGCCTCGATAAACTGTCGCCCATGACCGGAAGCGATGACATGCTCCGGCCCCATTTCAGAGGGAGAATAGCGCTCAATGACTTCCCGTGCGGAGTTGTACACGGTAAACCCGCTGGGCGCGTACCAGACCTCGTCCACAACAATAAATCCTTCGGTACCGATGATCGTTGCGCCGTTTGGGCCAGACGCATCGCTCGCAGAGGTACTCGTGGCAATCAGTCCGTCGGGATAGGTCATCGTGGTTACTACCTGGGCATCTGCCCCCGTTTCTTTGAACCTGGCCACGGCAGAGATCGACTGCGGAACACCGAAAAGGTCGTGGGTGAACGAGAGAGGGTACACCGCTAAGTCCAAGAGCGCCCCACCTCCGAGCCGAAGATCATTGATTCGGTGTTCGGGAGCTTCGGTTAACCGCTGGCAGTGGTTGGCAGTGATCGAACGGATGGGCCCGAGAACACCGCTACGGACAACCTCGCGAATTCTCTGCATGTGAGGAAGAAAACGCGTCCACATTGCCTCCATAACAAAGAGGCCATTCTGACGACCGGCATCCATAATTTCCTGCGCCTCAGCCAGGTTTACCGTAAACGCTTTCTCCACGAGAACGTGCTTTCCTGCGTTCAGGGCGAGAAGGGCATTATCGCGATGCATAGGATGCGGTGTTGCAATATACACAGCATCGATTTGTGGATCGTTGACCAGTTCCTCGTAGCTGCCGTGAGCCTTGTCAAGCGAAAAGTGATCGGCAAATTTCTGGGCCTGTTTGCGTGTCCTAGAACCGACGGCGCTGACGTTTAGCCCCTCAGCGATGACAGCTGCCGTGACCGTTCTTGCGATTCCCCCTGTCGCGAGAATCCCCCACCGTATTGACCGTGACACCATCAGCTCTCCTAACCGTCGACTTCAACCTCGTCGCCTTCCCAAGCCTAGCTGGTAGCGTTGTTTCGGAACGGAGCACACATGACAATCATGATCAACAGCACCTATGTGGACGGCAAATTACATCACCGTTCTTCCTCTCTTGAAGAGACCTACGAGCGGCTGCATCAGACGGGCGGCGTCGCGTACATCGTTTTACACGAACCTCCGGAGAGCGAGCTTAAGTCCGTTGCCCAGGAGTTTAACCTCCACGAACTCGCCGTTGAGGATGCGATGGGTGGGCATCAGCGGGCAAAACTGGAACGGTACGGTCATACGCTCTTTATTGTGCTCCGGCCCGCCGTTTACCTAGACGACGAGGAACGCGTCGAGTTCGGCGAGATCCACGTCTTTGTAGGCCCTAACTTTTTTATCGGAGTGATCAAGGTCGAGGCGGGAAGCACGCAGCTCCTCCCCAGGAGCCTCGCGCGATTGGAGCGCAAACCCGAGCTCCTCGCGGTGGGCCCCCAATCCTTGCTTTATTCGCTGTTTGATTCTGTTGTAGACGGGTATGGACCCGTCGTCGACGGCCTGGAACAGGACATCGACCAGATCGAGGAACAACTCTTCGCCGGTAACTCCGAGGTCTCTCGTCGCATTTACGAGCTTTTCGGCGAAGTCATCGAGTTTCAGCGGGCAACCCGACCGCTCATGGAGATGCTCAACGGTCTGTTGCGTGGCGCGGATAAGTACGGCCTGCCGGTAGAAATTCAGCGCCGGTTTAGGGACGTTCGGGACCACGTCATCCGCATTGTTGAGCGCTCCGAGTCGTTTAGGGCTCTCCTGCAAAATGCGCTGACGGTAAACGCGACGCTTGTCGCCCAGCAGCAAAACGATGACACGAAACGCATCTCGGCCTGGGCCGCTATCATCTTTGCGCCGACACTCATCGGTGCCATCTACGGAATGAACTTCGATGAGATGCCCGAGCTTCATTGGACATGGGGATATCCCCTCGCGCTGGTGTCGATGGCCGTCTTCGCCGGAGTTCTTTACGGAGCCTTTAAATGGAAGAAATGGTTGTAGTCAGGATTCGTCGGCGGGCAAAATCTGGTGATAGGTTGCCTCAACGCGACTCAGATAACGCTCGATAACCTCTCGCTCCGCAGCGGAGAATTCATCGAGCACCCCGTCAACTCTAAAGATCATAGGGTAGAGAATAGATCTTGCGCGTTTGGTAGATTCGGGGGTGGCTGAGACCAGCACGCTCCGCCTGTCTTTTGGATTCGGGCCGCGCACGGTATGCCCCATTGCGGTTAGCCTATCGACAGAGGTGGTCACGGATGCCGTGCTTATTTCGAGCCGATTCGCGATCTCAGTGGGACTCAGTGGCCCTGCCATGATGAGATGCTCCATGGCCTCCAGGTCCGTTCGATTTACACCTAGCTCTTTGGCGAGGTGTTTCTCAAACTGGTCCCCCAGCTCCATGATATTGCGCAGCATAATGCTCTCAGGGCTGACCGGCCCTCGCGGCATCTCGCGGCCCACCGAATTCGTTTGCATAGAACCTAGTTTATCTGTATCTTGGTTAAATTGACTAGTAATTAGACTTTCTAACTAAAGGCCTTACATTGAAAAAAATCACCGAGTTCGTTTCAGGTAAACGCACCTCGTGGATAGTCCTGGTTCTTGCCGGGCTAGCCGCATCGCTTATTTTTGCCCTCGGATCGGGCCTTTCAGGTGAAACCTCACCGGGAAGCGGCCTCCCGGACTCTGCAGAATCCTCGAAGGTCTCAGAACTGCAGAAAAATTTACCAGGAGCTGACTCAACCTCGGCAATCGTCGTTTTCAGCAGGGACGGTAAGACCCTCACGGCTGAAGACATACAGGCCGTTGGAGAGTCAGCAAAAGCGCTCTCGGAATTCGCGGAGGGCAACTTCGTTCCGCCCCCGACCGTCTCCGAAGATAAGACAGTGGCAATCGTCGCAGTACCCCTAACGGTCGAGTCAGATGTATCGGCACAGGAGTCTCGAGCAGACGACATCAGAAAAACGGCAAACGAGAACCTTCCCGACGGATTGAAGGCATTGCTTTCTGGACCGGAGGGCTTTGCCGTAGATATTGCGAACGTCTTTAAGGGCGCAAACTTCACCCTCTTACTCACAACTGTCATCGTTGTGGCAATTCTGCTCATCATCACCTACCGCAGCCCCTGGCTCTGGCTTGTTCCGCTCGTGGTAGTTGGCCTCGCAGATGCTGTCTCCGGAATCGTGGCAGCACGGGTCGCATCACTCTTTGATATTGTGCTGGATGCCTCAACGACAGGCATCCTGTCAATTCTTGTCTTCGGAGCTGGCACAAACTACGCCCTCCTGCTAATAGCCAGATACCGGGATGAACTGCGCGAGTTCCAGGACAGACGAGCCGCAATGGCTCGTGCGCTTCAGGGTGCAGGGCCGGCGGTCATCGCCAGCGGTAGCACCGTTGTCCTCAGCCTGTTGACCCTTCTCTTCGCCGAGCTTCAGGGCAACCGCGCGCTGGGTATTGCCTGTGCCACCGGCGTCGTTGTCGCCATGCTCTTTGCCCTCCTGTTGCTTCCCGCCGCCCTCGTCACATTTGGTCGCGGATTGTTCTGGCCATACATCCCTCAGTTTGGCTCGGTTGCGACAACCGAAAAGGGCGTCTGGTTCAAGCTGGGTACTGCCGTCTCCAAAAAGCCTGTCGTGGTTGCCATCATCGGGGCTGCAATACTCGGAGCTCTGTCGCTCGGCGCAACCCAGGTACAAATCGGGCTCTCGAAGACAGAACGATTCACGTCGGTTCCGGAAGCAGTCGTTGGCCAAAATATCATCGCCGATGCCTTCCCCGCGGGAAGCGGTTCGCCAACAATCGTCATCGCGAACCTGGATTACGCGAAAGAGGTTGAAGCCGCAGCCAACAAGGTTGACGGTGTTGCGTCCGCAAAGGTAGGCGTAAATAACGACGATATAGTTCAGATAGATGTGACCCTTAAGGCCTCGGCAGAGACGCAAGAAGCTTTCGATACCATCGATTCACTTCGAACATCGCTACACAAAATCGATGGTGCGGACGCACTCGTTGGCGGCGGAGACGCTCAAAGCCTGGATGAAAAACGGGCACAGCAGCATGATCAAAACCTGGTTATTCCGCTCGTCTTAGCGATCGTATTCCTCATCCTCGTTCTACTCCTCCGCGCCCTGGTTGCACCGATCCTCCTGCTGCTTACAGTCGTGGCATCGTTCTTCGCCAGCTTGGGAGCGGGATGGCTCTTGTTCGAGTCGGTATTCGGCTTCCCCGCAATCGACACGAACGTCGTGCTGTTCAGCTTCCTCTTCCTGGTGGCGCTAGGCGTTGACTACAACATCTTCCTCGTGACCCGGGCAAAGGAAGAGTCGGCTCAACACGGAACAAAGAACGGAATGATACGCGCCCTCGCTTCCACAGGTGGCGTGATTACGAGCGCGGGAATCCTCCTCGCCGCCGTATTCGCCGTCCTCGGAGTGCTGCCGCTCATCACCCTGACCCAGATCGGCATCATCGTGTGCATCGGTGTCCTGCTCGATACGCTGCTCGTGAGAACGGTCATCGTGCCTGCTCTCACGTTTATCGCAGGGGACCGCTTCTGGCTACCGGGAAAGCTCTCGCGTACAGCGGGTGAAGCGGGCAAGGCAGAGGCCGCCGCCGCTGAAGCAGTAGCGACCGCAAAGTAGACTAAACCCCGAAAGGTTAAATGCCGAGATCGGGGATGCCCAGACCGAAGACTCTCTTCAGGGCCGTACGTGCAGCGTAGTAACCGTTCATACCGTGCACGGACGGCCCCGGAGGTGTTGAGGAAGACCCAAGAAAAACATCTGGGAGCGGCGTAGCCCAGGGCGTCGATGAGACGACAGGGCGTTTTATCATCTGTCGCAGGTCGACAGCCCCACCCAGAAAATCACCGCCGACATAGTTGGCGTTATGGATCGACAGATCGGATGCCGTACGAGCCGACACCCCGATAATAACGTCACGGAAACCGGGCGCATGTTTCTCAATCTCGGTGATCATCTTCTCGGATAAATCAGCGGTCGAACCGTTCGGCACGTGGGTGTAGGCCCACAGGGTGTGTTTACCTTCCGGAGCCCTCGACGGATCGAAAAGCGACGGTTGGGTCGCCAAAATATACGGATTCTCAGCGTATCTCCCGTGGGCAACCGCGCTCTCCGCCGCGGCGATTGAGGCCCGCGTTCCGCCGAGGTGCACGGTCGGACTCAGCGCGATCCTACTGTCTTTCCAGGGAACGGGTTCCGAAAGCGCGAGGTCGATCTTAAACGCTCCCGCGCCGCGGCGATATCGCCCGAGGGCACGAGCGTATCGTGAGGGAAGGCGCCCCGCGGCGAGCCGGGCAAAGGAATTGGGCGAGACGTCGAGGATAGTGGCGCGGGCATCCCCCACGTGATCGAGGTGAGAGATAGTCTGGCCGGTCACGATCTTGCCGCCGTGTTCGACGAAGTCGCGCGCCATGGCATCGGCAATCGATTGCGAACCGCCAACGGGAACCGGCCAGCCGCGGGTATGTCCCAGCACGGCAAGACTCAGGCCTGCACCTGCCGTGGCCAGGCTCGGCTGGGCTCCGGGTATATGCGCGGTCGCGCCCGCCAACAGCGCTGGAGCGTGTTCCCCCGCGAAACGCAGGGAATCTAACGCGCTACCCTGTTCAAGTGTTCGCAGCCCGAGGAACAGCGCGCCCAGCGGGTCGCGAGGAACCTGGAGTAATTGGTCGAGGGTGAATCGGGTGATACCTTCGCTATGCCTGATCAGCGGGGCAAACAGGGCCTTCCACGCCGCCCCGTCGGCTCCGAGTTCGGCAGCCGTACGTTCGATATCGCGATAGGCCACTGCGGCGGGTGCATTCTCGAACGGATGCACATATGACGCATCCGGCACGACAAAACTCATGCGCTGCGCTAACCCAAACGCACGGAAAAACGGCGAGGCAAGAGCCTGCGGGTGCACGGCAGAACATTCGTCGTGCAGAAAACCGGGAAGAGTAAGCTCGCTCGTGCGAAGGCCTCCCCCGATGGTTTCCTCAGCCTCATAGAGGGTGACGGACAAGCCTGCGCGGGCTGCGACTACCGCAGCGGCGAGGCCATTGGGGCCGGCTCCGACAACCGCTACATCGTCAGCCATGTGTGTGCCTCAAACCGATACTCATACGTCGAGAGTATCAGGATCACGCCGACCATTCGTTATGTTTCTCACCTGTTGCTCAGCAAGCGTTCCAGCGGTTAGTGATAGCTTAGGCAAACGGTAAGAATCGATTGGGAGTGTGATGCCGGCAGAAAAGCGACGCCGAAATCGCGCGTTCTGCCTGCCCACTTTTCTGCTGGCCCTTGCGATTTTTATGCCTGCTTTGTCAGTTTTAGGGACGGGTGGGGTTGAGGGCGGCGCTGTTATTTCGGCAGGCGTTGACTCCCCGAACGTGGTTTCGCCGGGAACAAATTATGACGGCAACCCGCTAGACGATCTCGATCCGACCGACCGATCGCAATCGCATCATTACTATCAGGTCGAACAGCACACGTTAAGTCCCGAAGACGAACCTCAGGTTGTGAGCTTCGCGGAGACCCGTTACCAGACCCCACTTCTTGATTGGTATCAGGAGGCCCCGACGCCTCCACCAGACGCATAGGATCGCGCAACAGCTTCTGCGGCGCACGAGTACTTTCCTATTCGCTTGGCATCACCTATGCCTTGGCATGCATCTGATTGGACCATCATGAAAAAACCGTCTTACCCAACCCCAAAAACCGTAATTCGCCGCAGCCCCAGGGTCCGCCGCCGAATCTTTATCGTGATCGCGAGCGTTCTCACCCTCGTGCTCGGCGGAACGGCCGCTATCGCCTACACCGTGTATCACGATGTCGCTAACGGGATTCACCGCTCCGATTTCTCCCTGCCAGGGGCAGACGGGAACGGCGACTATCCGCAAAACACCGAGGAAACAAACATCCTCATCATGGGCCTCGACAGCCGCCTAGACCAGAACGGGGAAGCACTGCCAAGCACAGTCTACGAAGCGCTGCATGCCGGCGATGAGACAGACGGGGGCTATAACGCCAATGTGCTGATGCTCGTCCACGTCCCCGCGCACGGAGGCAAGGCCGTCGGCATCTCTATTCCCCGCGACAACTACGTCGAAATCTCGGGGGCACCGATGGGGGTCACCCACTCAAAGATCAAAGAAGCCTACGGTTTGGCGCTGAGCGAAAAGCTATCCACGCTCGCACAGCAGGCCGGGCTCAGCGACGACGAGGCCTATCAACAGGCCAGGGCTGCTGGGAGACAAGCACAGATTTCCACGGTGTCCCACTTTCTCGGAGATGTTCCCATCGATCACTTTATTGAGATGACCATGGCGGGTTTCTACAGCATCGCCCAGACGATCGCACCCGTACAGGTCTGCCTCATCAACGCAACGGAGGATGCCTACTCCGGCGCGGACTTTCGGCAGGGCATCCAGGAACTGAGTGCGGAGCAGGCCATGAGTTTTGTACGCCAGCGACGCGACACGGGTACAAGCGGCGTGGAGCTGACAGATCTAGATCGCACGCGACGCCAGCAGGCCTTCCTCGTCTCCCTTGGCGTCAAGCTCACAGATAAGGGAACACTGACAAACGTGGGTACTCTGAAGTCGCTCCTTGATGTGGTCAAGGAGCACGTCGCCCTCGACACGCAGTTTGATCTGCTGAGCTTCGCGTCCACCGCCTCCGACCTCGCGCGCGGGAACCTCAGCTTCGTCACCCTACCCATCGACAGATTCTCGACCGTGAATGGGAGCTCGGTGAACCTGGTGGACCTCGACGAAATACACTCGATGGTGCGGGGCCTGCTGCACCCGACAGACCCTACGCAAGCGGCCGGGGAACCAGCCGATACGCCCGATCAATCGACGGGGCAATCGGCCGAGCATCCGTCAATCGAGACGCCACCGGCAGGGGCCAACCAACCGAGCAGCTCTGCTGACGGCACCACAGAGTACGAGAACTGGGAAATCCCGCTCAACGCCGGTTCGCTGCCGTGCGTCAATTAGGTTCGAACGCTCTCCCCGGTAACCCTCGGCGTCGTTATGGTGCGATCGGTTAGCTCGGGGTTCCCTACCGTTCGTCTGGACGGAAGGGACATCGCTCATCTCGATCATGGCCGCGCTTGGAGCGGTTCTCTCCTGCATTAAAAACGATCACAAGAATAAACTAGAGCAGGAGGTCGTATGAAAAAACCCACTGCTCTGCGGAGACACCGCCTTGGCTGCCTCGTCGTGCTGATCGTGTGCGCGGGAGCCCTCTTATTCACGTGGATTTTCGGTCTCGTAGCCTCAACAATTAACGCGGGTACCGGATGCGTACCCAGCGTTGGCCTCCCTGGAGACCCGGAAGGAATAGAGTATCTGGACGAGCTCACGGTGCAGACAACAACCGGAGAATCTCTCAGTCTGTGCGGGCCCCAGCTCGATAATGCCCGACACATACTCGCCACCGCGGATAGCCTGGCGGCGGGGCCAGACGCGTCAGCCATAGCCCTGATTACGGCTCTCCAGGAATCACACCTGACCGTGTATGCGAACACCGCGGCCGTGCCGGAGAGCGCGGACATTCCGCACGAACGAGACGGCAATGATCACGATTCTCTCGGCATCTTCCAGCAGCGCCCGTCCATGGGCTGGGGGACGCCAGCAGAGCTTATGGACCCGACTTCCTCAGCCCAGGCGTTTTTCGGTGGACACAATATTCGAGGGCGCCCTCCGGGACTTCTCGATATCGAGGGATGGGAGACGCTCTCGCCCGGCGAAGCCGCCCAACTCGTACAGGTTAGTAAGTATCCGGATGCCTACGATGCCTGGGTCCCTGCTGCTCATACGCTACTCGCGGAGCTCTCGGCTGAGAGGGACAGGTCCGGGAGTGACAGGGCCGGGGTTTAGCTGCGTGCCGTGGTCGGGGCCTTAGCCTTAGCCTTAGCCTTAGCCTTAGCCTTAGCCTTAGCCTTAGCTTTGCCCCGACGCTGACCGCATCGCGCTATAGGCATCCAAGGCTGCCGCCCGCGTCTCGCGAAGATCAACGATGGGGCCGGGGTAACCTGCGGTGCCCACCTCGGGAACCCAGCGTCGAACGTATTCGCCGTCTGGGTCGAACTTCTGCGCCTGAAGCTCCGGGTTGAACACGCGAAAGTACGGGGCGGCGTCCAGCCCGCTTCCCGCGACCCACTGCCAATTGCCCGGGTTGCTCGCCTCGTCCGCATCGACAAGGGTGTCCCAGAACCAGGACTCCCCCACCCGCCAATCCACGAGCAGATTCTTGACCAGGAAACTGGCCACGATCATCCGCACGCGATTGTGCATGGTGCCGGTGTGCCAGAGTTCGCGCATGCCGGCATCGATAATGGGGATGCCCGTGCGGCCGCGCCGCCACGCCTCCAGCAGCCCCGGGTCGGGTTCGCTCCACGGGAACGCGTCGAACTCCGGGCGCACATTGCGCGTGGTGAGCCCGGGGAAATGGAAGAGGATGCTGGCGTTGAATTCGCGCCATCCCACCTCGCTCAGGAAGCGGGCGGCGTTTGTGGCGAGCTGCGGGGAACCGGAGGTCGCGCGGGCCTGGCGGACGGCATCCCACACGTGAAACGGGCTGATCTCGCCGAAGCGCAGGTGCGGGCTGAGCTTGGAAGTCGCAGGCTCCGCGGGGTTGTCCCGGAGATGATAGTTGGCCAGGCCCTCGGTGATGAACTGGTGCAGAACTTCGTGCGCTCCCGCCTCGCCCGGCTGCCAGGAGGCGGTGAGCCCTCCCGACCAATCTGGTGAGGTGGGGAGCAGGTTCCAGCTGGCGAGGTCGTCGCTGTGCAGTGTTTGTGGCTGGGCTTGCTGCTGTGAAGTTGCTGGCCAGTTAGGTTCGGGCAGCGGATGCCGCGGCTCTGGCAGCGCAAGGCACGCGCGCCAATACGGCGTAAAGACGCGAAAGGGCGTCCCCTGCCCGGTCTGCACCGCCCAGGGCTCGTTGAGGTAGTTCGCGTGAAAGCTGAGCGCCTCCACCCCGGTTTCGCGCCCGGTTTCGCGCAGCGATGCCATGATCGTTGAGTCGGTCTGGCGCGCGTTCGTGTAGCGACGATTCCAATACACCGCGGTCGCGCCGGTCTCCTGCATAAGATCTGTGATCGTTCGGAACGGGTCGCCGCGCCGAAGCACCAGCTCTAAGCCGCGCTCGCGAAGGGATGCCCCGAGCCTGTCGAGGGAATGGTGCAGCCACCAGCGGGCGGCGGCTCCGAGGGGCCGCGCAGAGACGTCGAGATCGCCACCCTCCTCGAGGATATAGGCCACCGTGACGGAACCGCCTGATCCGGCTGCCTCAATCGCGGCGGAGAGTGCAGGGTTATCCGCGAGCCTGAGGTCATTGCGGAGCCACACCAGGATATGCGGGGAGTTTTCTCGTTCAGACATTAGCTCTGGTCCAATCTTTCCCGTGCCCACTCTGACTTTCCCGTGCCCACTCGGAGATCAGGCGAATACCCTCCGCAAAGGCTGGATCCTTCGGCCTGTGCATGAACGCATGATCGGTGCCCGGCAGCACCCGATAGTCCACGACATTTCCGGCAGCGGCTAATTCTCGGGCAAATTGTTCCCCGGATGCCCGAATCGAGTCGTGGTCGGCATCGAGCATCAGAGCTGGTGGAAAAGCATAGAGCGGTCTGCCCCCTGGGAAGGCCGCCGGCTCGGATAACGCGGCCCGCGACCCCGCGTAATTCAGATTGTTCAGGTTCAGAAGTAAGGGCATATGGGCGAAGCGACGCAACCCACGGATTCGGCGACGCAACTCGGGTGGCCTCGCGGGCATCCGTGCGTGAAAGAGGCCGTATGCGAAGAAGACGCCCGCGGGGAGCTTTTCGCTCTGCTCTGCGAGGCGCAACACCGCTCCTGCGGAGAGGCACGCCCCGGCGCTTGCGCCTCCGAGCAGCACTCGTTCATTTGTGTGGCGTTGTGCCGCTGTAACGACAGCTGCGACGTCGTCTACCGGGACGGGATAGTGGACCGAGGGCTTCAGGTTGGGTCTGTTCGGAGCGAGTCGTTTCGGAGCGAGTCGTTTCGGAATGAGCCGTTTCGGCAGCGCACGAAAGCCGATGAACGTGGCCAGGCGATATCCCACGGTGATGACGGTGAACCCGTCGGCTGCCAGCGCAAGCGCGACCTCGTGCGACTCAGCTTGGTCGAGCCCGCCGGAGTAGAAACCGCCGCCGTGAACCCACACGATTGTCGAGCCGGTTACCCGGTGGATGCTTGCCGGGGGCGAGTACCACCGCGTCGGCACGGGACCGTGCGGACCGGGGATCTGCCGATCCTCGGTAACGACGCCGCGAGGGTTGTTGGGGTGAGGGTTCACGTTCCCTATGGTATCGGGCTGGCCTCGCAACGGGAGAGAACATCAGAAACTGGCATCGAAGGGCTGCCTGTCTCCGCTTTCCCGCTGACAGAAGCTGAACGCACGAAAGAGGTAGGCATGACCTGCAGACGGAGAATCTCCGACGTTTATCTGCGGGTCATGCCTACCTCTAATTGCACTGGACCTATTTCTCCAGTCTCCTCACAAAATCTGGTGAGGAGACTGGAGAACTCGTTAGGCGATCGTCTTGCGCTTGCGGCGAGCGATGACCAGGCTTGCTCCCAGCAGGGCCAGCAGTCCGCCAGCTGCGATCCAAGCTTGCGTGTCCGCTCCGGTCAAGGCCAACGGCGTGCCGCTGATCTTGGTTATATCCTGCGCGACACAGTCGGTGTCAGACAAGCAGCCCTGTTTGGTCGTGACGGTGGCATTGTTCACAACTGAACCGCTTGCCCCCGCATTCACGGTGACAGAGACCTTGACGGTCTTGACACCGCCAACAGCGATATCGCCAAGAGACCAGGTCACTGTACGCGCCTGAGCATCATACGAACCGTTATCCGACGATGACACATAGGTCACGTTGTCGGGGAGCGTGTCCGTCACCACAACATCCTCAGCAGCTGCATCGGACTTGTTCGTCACTGTGACGTCGTAGGTCGATGAGTCGCCGGGCTTTACCGTTTCCTTGTTGTCGTCCTTGACGATCACAAGGTGTGGAACAGCATCAATATCGGTCGTAGTGCATACCTCGTCCGTGTTGCAGCCCCCAGGGATGTCAAGGATTGCCGTGTTGATGACACGATCGCCGGGCTTCAGCGAGACAGATGCTTTCACCGTCACCGTAACAGTAACGGTCGCCCCGGGGAGGAGCTCAGCAACTGTCCATGTGACGGTTGAACCGTCAGCACTTAGCTTGCCTCCATCTGAAGCAGCCACAAATGTTGCGTTTTCAGGAAGCTTGTCCGTCACGATGGCGTCAGTGACCGTCTGGGTTGACGAGTTGTTGCCAACCGTAATGTCGTAGGTGGTCTCCTGCCCAGGCGTGACAACATTCTGGTTGTTATCCTTCAGAATCCATACGTCAGACGGGGTCCGGTCGATATCTGTTGCTTCGCACTCGTTTACCTCGGTTGCTGGGTTGTTCACACAGCGTCCATCGGTCGTAATTGACGCAGTGTTCACAATGAGCGTCTCGGCGGGAAGACCAAGGTGCACCTTCACCGTGACGATAATCTGTTTTGACTCTCCGGCAGCCAGAGTTCCCAGCTCCCATTCAAACGTGGACTCATCGTCTACCGCTTGAACTCCACGAATGGACGAGCTCACGAAATCAACGTTGGACGGCAACGTATCGCGAACGATCACGTTAGGGGCGTCAACATCTGAGTTGTTGGTTGCGGTCAGAACATAGTTGAGTGTTTCACCCGGACGAACGATCTCTCGCCCGTCATCCTTTGTGATTGACACAGACGGAATATGGTTGATATCAATCGACTCGCACTCGTTCTGTGGCGTTGCCGGATCGTCAACACAGACATCCTCGGTCGTTACCCGCGCAGGGTTCACGATGGAGTCGTTGATAACCGCTGTTGCAGAAACTGTCGCAACAATCTGGACGATGCGCTGGGCACCGGCATCCAACGAGCCAAGGTTCCATGTCACAGTCCGCGTTGCGGCATCGTAGGTTCCGCCATCGGTTGCTGACACAAACGTCAGGTTCGCAGGTAGAACATCCGTCACAACAACGTCAGCCGCGGCAACATCTGCCTTGTTCGTCACGGTCAGGTCGTAGGTCGATTCTTCTCCTGGAAGCACAACCGTCTTGTGGTCATCCTTCACAATAGAGATATCAGGCGTCCTGGTGATATCAGTCGTCTCGCAACCCACGGGGTCATCACAGCCCTGATCGGTTGTCACCCGGGCGGCGTTCTCAATCTGGGTTCCTGGAGGAGTCGATGTTTTGATCGCCGCGATTACCTGGATGGTGCGTGTTTCCAAGGCCGCAAAGGTGCCTAGGTTCCAGGTGACCGTGTTCGTCGCAGCATCGTAGGTGCCACCATCGGTTGCACTCACAAAATCCAGCTCCGCAGGAAGCACATCGGTCACAACCACACCGGTAGACTCTGCACGGGTTGACGAGTTCGTCACCGTCAGGTCGTAGGTGAGTTCTTCGCCCGGCTGGGCGACGTTCCTGTTGTCATCCTTCACAATATTGATACCCGCAAACACGAGGCCAGCGTCAAGGTTCAGGTTCACGTTGGAGCCTGCACCGTTAGTCACCGGGTCAGTAATCGTAACGGTCCGTGTAGGGACGCCGATACCGGTGGCGGATGAGTTAATGCTCTCGTCCGTTCCAACGCCAGGCGTAGTCAGGTCGTACTGTCCGGGAATATCGGTGAACGAGACGCTCCATTCTCCGAGCGGCACGGCGAAGCTGTAGAAGCCGTTCGCATCAGTTGTTGTCGTAATGGCGTTGCCATCAGTGTCAAGCACGGGGCTGCCGGATGCGTCAAGCAGGTTAACCGTGATCCCAGCGATTCCGGGTTCACCGCTATCCTGGAGTCCGTTACGGTCGGTATCTTGCCAGACTCGGTCACCGATCTGACCAGCTGCGCGCCTCACGGAAACGAGCGGTGCTTCAGCTGCTGGCAATGATACGGGTGCACCTGCAGCCTCAACACGGAACGTGTGCCAGGCAACGTTGTTGTTCGCGACTGCGGCTGGGTCTGTGAAGGCAAGATCCGTCAGCCCGGTGAGCTTTGGAGCTTGCATGCGGAACTCGACCAACGTGGGTGTGTCACTTGGTGCGACCGAGGCCAGGTTAATCTTGAGCGCACGCACCGTGGTGGCATCCGCGGGGATGGTCGCGGTCCAGTTATCGTCACAGCCACTAGGGTTCACCTGTCCAGCGGTGCCGCCAAACAATTCAGGGCGGCACGGGTTAGCACTTGTTGAGTACTCAACAGTTGCGCCGACGGGAAGAGACGTCATGCTGTCAAACAGCGGGCGCCATTCGGTCCCACGGTCTTCGCCAGCAAGCGACTGACCGATAGCGGTGTCACCGACATACGGAAGCACGTCATACACAACGAGATCTGCGAGCGGCAATGTGTTGCTGTTGGTGATCAACAGGCGGTAATCAACCTGAGAATCGGAACCGTCATAGGTCGCGTTGGTGAGGCCGTTTGTTGTCCAATCAGCATCAAGAGCACCCCTCACCTGCTTTTCGATGGTGGCACCAGATGATGCGACTACCGTCCAACCGACACTCGCCTGACCAACAACTTCGGTCGTGTTGCCGTTACCGTTCAGGTCCCACTTGTCGGTGGGAACGCCAGGCCCTGTCGGGGTGGTAATTGTGCTGTCTTCGTCAAAGAGAACGGCGATCTGAGCGTCGTCCGCGCTGTGAGGGCCGGATGCCGCAGCAAGTGTCACCCGCGTATCAAATCTCACCGTCGGCGACGGGTCACCCGTGCTGAGCGCTGTTCCGGCCGGCCAGTTCCAGGTCAGGATGGTGCGGTCTTGACCGTTTATGACCATCGTTGATTGTGTGAGGGTAGGTTCACCAATGCCGCCAACGTTACTCCATACGGCAGACCCATCGATGTATTCCAACCCGAGAGGCAAAACATCCACAAGCTTAGGACGCATCGGAACCGTAGCATTTGGCCCGTTTGAAAGCGTTACTCGCCATGATGCTGTGCCGCCGGGCTTCAGCGCGTTTACTGCCCCCACCGCGGTCTTGGTGACCTGCGGATCAACCGTCGCAGCAAAGTAGGTATGCTGAGCGCTGATCGGCAGTGCCATATTGGCAACACCGACGGGAGGTGTCGCACCTGCCGCAAATTCGTTCCCATAGAACGGGCGGTAAGTGTTGGTCTGGGCAAGGGCCCCCGAATCAGCAAAATCCTGAGTGCTTGTACCCGAGATCGACATCATGCTTGCTGACGCGGCCAATGGCGGGGTGTAACCAATGTAAGTGTGGGTTACGATTCGAATATCTGTCACGATCTCTGAATCAGGAATCCCTAACGCAATGTTGCCGACTACGCTGGTTGATGTTTGATGTACATTGAAAATCCTCTGTGAAGTAAGTGCAGCACCTGCCGGGCGCGTCCATGTGTGCATGCGCGACGTTGTTCCATCCCATGTCACAAGTTCAATCTGCTGAGGCGAAACGCGATAATCAGAGCTAGATATCGTCTGAACGTTATACGCAGGGTTCGTGCACTGGTCTGCCGGAATAGACCAAACGCCGGGATAGGAGGTTTCAAGCGGATCCGAAGAAGGCATAGCGGGGGAAACAGCTGTCCCTCCGACGACGCAGGGTATACGATCGATCATCACACTCGGGCGAATTCGGCTTGGATCATCCGGTGAGCCTGCACCCGTATACCAAGCTGACAGAATCTGCCACGTCTTATTCTTACTCGTTGTATTTGTGTTAGAGATGCTTGGGCCATTAGTAACCGCACCTTTGTACCTAAGAAAACTGTCGCCTGTTGGCGAAACTGGCGGTCCAATAAAGTTGTGCTCCTGCGAGCCGTCTGCCTCGAGCGGGGTTCCATCGATTCCGACAGCAGTTGCGTGTACGCGGTTAAAGATCTGGTTAGTCAGCTGAGGGTCCTGCGGTGCAGGAACAAAAGTAGCACCCGGGTAGATAACGGTAGCCTCATAAAACTCCGTCGGGGTCGCGCACGTGTTACGGGACGGTGCCGGGTTAGTCGGCCACGTAATCGTTTCGGAACCCGCGTCATACACGCCGCCACCGGTAGCAGAAACAAACTGTGTGCCGGTTGGCAGGGTATCCACAATGGTGAGGTCTCGGTAATCGAGGGCGCCAAGCTGCGGCGAAGTTGGGTTGCACGCATAGATCTTGTACGTAACGGGCTCATCCGCGAGAACCAGCGATGAGTTCGCTGGAACAATCGTCTGTTTACTGACCGTCAGCGCGGCAGCAGCCGTAGTCGTGATCGGAACGGGAATCGAAGCCGACGTCGACAACGGGGTTCCGGTCGGGTTCGAACCGTCAACGTAGGTCAGATCGATGGTACCGGGGAAAATGGTTCCCGGTAATGTGGTGTAACTCGGAACAGTCCAACTGATGTTGACCTCGCCCGTAGTTCCTGGTTTCAGATCGTTCAAGACGAAAGTGAGGGGATCCGTTCCCCCGGAAGACGCGACATCGGCGTTTCCTTGAAAGATCGGGTTGCCGGAAGCCAACACCGGTTGCGCATTAATGTCGACACCCTGCGGGCGCGGCATGGTGAAGGTCGGCGCTACACAGTTGTCGACCGTCAGGTTCGAACATTCATAAGTGACACGATAGGCAAGCTGAGCGCCCGACGATACCGTCGTCGTGACAGCGCTGATCTGCGTCGTCATCTTGGGCGTTGCCGCCTGAGCAGGCAGCGCCACAGAGCCAAGAAGCAGAGCGCCGATAGCGGCTGCCGCGGCTATCGCTTTGATCTGAACCGGGCGACGGCTCACGCTAGCGCGAGTCGCTGGCTGTGTTCGATTGGCTCGTTGGCCCGACCCAGCCGACGAATGTCGGCCCTTCGACAGCGCTGAAAGCACGTTCCTCATTATCTAAATCCCCTCAATAAATCAATTTAATACTGATCAAACACAGCTATCAGGCTACGTTCAATGGTAACGCCGCTGGCGCCTTTTTGCACGAAACTTTTTGCTCGCCCATGTTAGGAAATCAACATTTTTCTCCCAAGAGAAAGAACGGTAGTTACCGAATCGACTTGATCCCCCATTAATAAAGATGAGGTTCTTCGGCATTATTACCGATTCCAGAATCTAATTCACAACTATTTAATCCGAACCAAGAAAAACGAAAAGAAAAGGCTCTTCACGTGGCAAAAATCCACTCGGACTAGCTGAAACCTAGCGAATCTTAACTGTTGCAGTGGGGAGGCTGGCATCCTCGACCAGGTCCGTCAGAAACTGAAAACTGAACGAACGCAAGCTCAGCATCCGTGACATGGGACGGCAGACCACCTGGTCTGCCTGAATTGAGCAGCCAGCAGAAGCTGTGGTAATAGTAACTCCCGCTGGGGGTACGATCACCACGACATAATCATCTGGGCGTGTTTCGTCATCGAAATCCACGTTAAGCAGAAGTCGCACTTGCTCGCCGCCCGCAACGTATGTTGCTGGTGCCTGCTCCCATTGCACCTGGCGAACCCCGGCGGGCAGACCTGGGAGTTCTGGGGCCTCCGGCTTTGGCTTATTCACAATGTCCGGCGAGTCAACGTCAACACTATTTTGTGACGGATCAACCGCTGTCGCTGACGGCGGGGCAGACGGCGGCACAGACGGGGCCTCGGAGGAGTCTGCCTTATCGTCATCATCAGGAGAGGGGGATTCCGCATCACTGGTCTCAGCTCCAGCCGAGGCAGCGTTATCCACGTTGCGGGTAGCGTTATCCACGTTACCTCCAGGCCTCAATACGATCAACGCGAAAATCACAATTATCACAAGCGCCGAGCAAGCCAGGGCGATCCTCCCAGTGCGGCGTTTGGCAGCACCCCTAGCGACTTCGCCAGCGACTTCGCCAGCAACATCGTCATCTGCGGCGGCAGCCGCAGGGCGCTCTCCAAAGGTCTGCCCAACGATTGCACCCGATGTGGCGAGTCCAAGGATGGCCAGTGTTGGTAGCCGAAACGAGATCATTCGCTTCACCCGATGAGTGCACAGGGCGCAATCATCGAGATGTTTCTCGACCCGCACTCGGCGGAGGGCTGGCGATTTTCCCCGAGCAAATGCAGCAAGATAATCGACCCTCATCGTTGCGCAAGACTCATCGTTCGCAACTACTTCAATCAGATAGTTAGTTCGGAGTGCGTCTCGCGCACGATAGGCGCCTACGGCAACAGATGAAACCGATATCCCT
The DNA here is from genome assembly GCA_040400085.1 of Lysinibacter sp. Classification (GTDB taxonomy): domain Bacteria; phylum Actinomycetota; class Actinomycetes; order Actinomycetales; family Microbacteriaceae; genus HNR. The sequence continues at coordinate 69,166 of JBBAQX010000022.1, forward strand.
TCGTCCTCTGCAATCTTGGATTGCTTCACCCCTTCGATATCGCTCAGCTGCAGCAGCGTCCGATCCCGGTGAGACAACGCCTCAAATGCTCGTCTAGCGGCATCAGCGTCCCAGGTATTTTCAGCATCCGACTCAAGATCAACAGGTTGCCGATTCTCGATTATCTCTTCGAGGTTATCGGCGAGGTCTTCTTTTGCGCCAGCATTCGATACTCGAATGACTTCGTTACGGACGCAAACTCGCATATAGGAGATAAATGTTTGTCGTGTTGGGCCACCCCCGCGCCTAATAAGTTTAAGGACTGAGACAAAAGCCTCGGCCACGGCGTCTTCTGCAAGCGTCCAATCCGAGGTCATTCTTCTTGCGAACCTCACCAACGGGGCTTGAGAGGTAACATAGAGCTCCCAATACTCGTCTTCAGTCAACCGTCGAGCTTCCTGTTCAGCCAAAAAAGAATCCCCCTTATTCATTTTCACTTGCACGAATCAGACTCGGCAACAATCACACTAAATTAGCCAGCTCCGGTTAGCGCGAATCGGCGCTTACCAACAGAAGAATGCGAAGTCACTACTTGTCCCTAAACCAAGTGGTGATTCAATTATATCGATAAAATCCATAATTCCACTGAGAGAAAACACCCAGATTCCTGTCACTTGACTGGGACCAACGTGGACCGCATCTGGGGCACCAAGCCAACTAACGCCGGGCCGCGACCAACCCCGCCAAACAGGGAGACCGCGGCCCGGCGACTAAACGCTACGCCTGGGTTGACCGGCGGCGGCGAATCACAAACGCCGCTCCGATCAGTACCTGCAACGCCGCGAGGATTCCGACAATACCGAAGATCGGAGCCGCGCCGGTGAGGGCGAGCTTGCCAGCCATGGTGTCGGTGTCCGTGGCAGAACATCCGGCGCCGAGGCATCCATCAGCAGTCGTCACCGACGCAACATTCACAACGTCTCCGGTTGTTCCCGCGTTCACCGTAACGGTAACCTGCACGACACGCATTTCACCAGGAGCAACCGTTCCAAGCTCCCACGTCACCGTACGAGTCGAAGCATCATACGTTCCGCCGTTGGTAGCCGAAACAAACGTTACGGTACCAGGCAGCACATCAGAAACAACAACCTCCTCAGCAGCAGCAGCAGCAGCAGCATATTCGTTGCGAACCGTCAGATCATACGTCAACGAGTCTCCTTCTGAAACTTCCTGACGATGATCATCCTTACTGATCGTCACATTCGGAACACCATCCTCATCCGTCGATCCACATGACTCTTTATCGATGCAACCCTCAGGAATATCGATCGCAGCCGTATTAAGAACCTTATCCCCAGCCTTCACCGAATCAGCCACCCGCGTCGTCACCTGCACGACAGTAGTCGAACCCGGCTCAAGCGTAGCCAACTTCC
>JBBAQX010000023.1:0-67336 GCA_040400085.1 Lysinibacter sp.
GACCGAACGCCGAAAACCGTTCCACTTCCTCAAAGATTTCACGTCCCTCGGACTCGACCCGCACTCGTTCGACATCGTATGCGTGAAGATTGGCTACCTAGAACCGGAGCTTTTTGAGCTTGCCCGGGGTTCGGTATTGGCGCTCACCCCCGGAGGAGTCGACCAGGATCTACTCAGACTAGGGCACCGCCGGCTACAGCCCGGCGTGTATCCCTTCGAGAAAAGTAACACTGATCCGCCGCTCAAGGCGGTAGTCACCCGACGCCGCGGAAACACTATTGAAACCATTATCGAAACCGCTATCGAAAACACAGAAACGACGCAGTCGTAAGGAATACCATGCTGAACTTCGAAAAACGTATTGGGCCTGACCTGGGAAGCGCCTCTCCCGTTTACCCTTCACAGCAGATCCCAGAGTGGTTCCGCGACGCGAAACTCGGCTTTTTTATTCACTGGGGCCTCTACTCCGTACCCGCGTGGGCGACACCAAACCGAGATACGGAAGTCCCTGTCGAGGATAGCTATGCCCATCACAAGTATGCGGAGTGGTACGGCAATACCGTAAGAATTGAAAACAGCCCCACCCGGAAGCGTCACGAAAAACTCTACGGCGTCGGGACGAGCTACGAAGACCTCGCAGACCTGTGGGTCGCGGATACCTTCGACGCGGATTCCTTCGTAAATCGATTAGTGGATGCCGGAGCCCACTACATCATCCCCACCACAAAGCATCACGAAGGCTTCTGCCTCTGGGACACCGAGACGACCAACTTTAACTCGGTACAACGCGGCCCTCGTCGAGACTTAATACGGGAAATAGCAGAAGCTACCCGAGCACGGGGAACCCGATTCGGGGTGTACTTCTCGGGAGCGCTCGACTGGCATGTGAGCGACTATCCGCCCATCGAGTCAGACACCGATCTGTTCCGTTTCCGCCGAAATGACACCAATTTCGCTCGCTACAGCGCAGCCCAATTGGAGGAGCTAGTCGACCGCTTCAGCCCAGACGTTCTCTGGAACGATATCGAGTGGCCGGACGCGGGTAAGGGAGGGGACGACTTCGGGGTAGCCGCCCTACTCTCACGTTATTTCTCGAAGGTCTCAGATGGAGTGGTAAACGACCGCTGGGGAGTCCCCTATCACGGCTATCTAACTCGGGAATACTCCTATGTGGAAAACATTATTGACCACCCGTGGGAGTGCACCCGAGGCTTAGGATATTCGTTCGGCTACAATCAGGCGGAAAGTGAAACTGATTCACTCAGTGGCGCCGAACTCGTGCGTTTATTAGTCGATGTTGTGAGTAAAAACGGCAACCTTCTGATCAACGTTGGCCCAAGCGCTGAGGGCCGCATCCCAGAGCTCCAGCTCAGAAGCATGGAGCAGATGGGCAGCTGGCTGCGCACAAACGGCGAGGCGATCTACGGAACTAGGCCGTGGATCCGCGCGAACGATACTGCCCTCGGCATCCCCGTCTCATACACGTGTTCGGGCGATATCGTCTATCTGCACGTCACAGACCCTGCACAAGGGGTGCTTACGTTACCTCCCGAGCTGGCCACGGCATCCACTCTCGAATGGCTGGGCACGGAAACGGCCCCCCTTGACCTAACTACCATTCGCAATTCGATGGTGACTATCCCGGATGATCTCCGCGGGGAACCCGTTGCCGTTGCTGCGGTGTCACTCGCGTAGCGCAGGCACGCTGTTACATGCCAGCGGTGCCGAAACGGTCACGATCCTTATCGAGCGAGCCCAAGGCTAGCTCCTGAAGGGCCTCCGCTTTCAGGGCGCCGCGGTTGCTCGGGTCTGGTGCAGCTGACAGCAGCAGCTTGGTGTATTCGTGCTGGGGATTGAGGATGACCTCGTCGGAAGGGCCGTGCTCTACCACCTTGCCCCGAAACATCACCATGATTTCATCGGAAAAGTGACGCGCGGTCGCCAAATCATGGGTGATGTACAGCACGCCTAGGCCATCCTCGCGTTGCAACCTCGCAAGGAGATTAAGCACGCTCAGTCGAATCGAGACATCGAGCATAGATACCGGTTCATCTGCGATCAGGAACCTAGCTCCCGGCGCCAGGGCCCTAGCGATAGCGACTCGCTGCCGTTGCCCGCCAGATAGCTCGTGCGGTTTCTTCTTCGCGATAACGGATGCCGGGGTAAGATTCACCCGGTCCAACAGGCGATGCACCTGCTCGCGTACCTCGTCGGAGGTCGTCGCCTTCCCATGAATGCGCAACGGGCGCTCGAGGTGATGAGAAATCGTGTGAAAGGGATTCAGCGAGGCGAATGGATCCTGAAAGACCATTTGAACCTGATGCCGGTAATCCCTGAGGCCAGAGCCGCGAGTTGCGCTGGGGCGACCGTCAAGGAGGATTTCACCTGTACTCGGGTTCTCAAGCTTCGCAAGCATCCTGGCGATAGTGGATTTTCCCGATCCGCTTTCGCCAACTAGGGCGATGGTTTTTCCGGGCATTAGAGTGAACGACACATCGGTAACGGCGCGAAACATTCGCTTAGGGCCGCGTCCGCGAAGCCGAAATTCCTTTACCAAGTTTTTCACTTCAAGGCTGGTCATGAAGCACCTTCCTCTTCCAGACCGGTGCGGATGAACGAGCCACGGTCGCCAATAAGACTTGGAAATGCGTGTAAAAGGCGCTGAGTGTATTCGTGCTGGGGGTTTTCGGCAATCTGATCAGCAGTATTGAGCTCAACAATCTCGCCCCGAAGCATCACAGCAATACGATCGCTGATCTCCAGTAGCAATGGCAGATCGTGTGTAATAAAGATCACCGCAAATCTAAATTCCTCACGCAATTTCATTATTTCGCGCAAGATGCCCCGCTGAACTACGACATCAAGTGCCGTTGTCGGCTCATCCATAATCATCACCTGAGGGTTCAACGCAAGCGCCATCGCGATCATGATGCGCTGTCTCATTCCGCCGGAGAGCTGGTGAGGAAAAGCATCCAACCGCGAAGGGTCAACCCCCACCTGGCGCAGAAGCTCTTCGCTCCGTGATTGCCGCTCCTCGCGACCCATGCCCGGGCGATGGGTTTTAAACACATCTGCGAGCTGAGAACGAACGGAGATGACCGGATTCAACGAGTTCATTGCCCCCTGGAAGACCATCGAGATCTTGTCCCAGCGAAACGCACGCAATTCTTCACCGGACAGGTTCAGCACATCAATATCTAAACCCGAGCTATCGTGAAAAATCACGGATCCACCCTCGATGCTTGCGGGAGGCCTTAGCAAGCGGTTGACTCCGTAGGCAAGCGTGGTTTTACCGCATCCGCTTTCACCCGCAAGGCCAAAAATCTCGCCCCGCCGAAGATCAAACGACACGTTTTTTACCGCGTGTACGGGGGTCTCCGTGGCATAGTCGATAGTCATATTTCTAATGGTGATAACCGATTCGGATTCCCCTTCCTTTTCTTCCAGGACGGTAGACGAAGCTTGTGTTTCAGTCATACTCTGCTCACACTCCCCTCTTAGCGCGGGCCGAACGAGCGCGAACGCTACGCTGTGCCGCGGGAATATTCCGAAGTTTTGGATTGATTATTTCGTCGATGCTGAAGTTGATCAGAGAAAGACCACAACCAAGAAGCGCGATCATCAGGCCGGGTGGGATGATCCACCACAGTGCCCCCTGCGAGAGGGCCGCTCCCACCTGGGCTTCATTTAGCATCGTTCCCCAGGTAATCGATCCTGTCGGGCCAAGCCCGAGGTAGGACAGCCCCGCTTCACCGAGAATCGCAAAGATAACGGCGAAAAGAAACTGAGCAGCAGCAAGCGGAAGCAGGTTGGGCAGGATCTCGACAAGAATTACCCGCGCCGGGCGTTCTCCTGCTACCCGGGCGGCCGATACGTAGTCGCGAGTTCGCAATGATTGAGCCTGGGCCCGGAGCACCACTGCCGACCCCGCCCAAGCGGTAACTCCAAGGACAAGAGCCACGAGAAAAAGGCTTCTCCCCGGGATATACGACGAAAGCACAATAACCAGCGGCAATCCGGGAATCACTAACATGATGCTCGTGATCAGGGAAAGCGACTCGTCAACAAATCCCCCGACGTAGCCAGCAACGACGCCAAAGAAAACCGAAAGGCCAACCGCTATAAAAGCAACCAGGAGACCAACCACCAACGAGCCGCGTGTGGCGTGCGCGAGCTGCGCAAAGACGTCGTAGCCGAGCGCTGTCGTACCCAGCCAGTGTTCAGCCGATGGCGGTTGAAGAGCTGGGTTACCCGAATACCGCGGATCTTGGGTGAAGAACGGCATAATCAGGCCAAAGGCTACGATACCCAGCGTCAGGATCAGCCCCGCCACTAACTTAGGCGAACGCTTAAGATAACGCAGCAGCCGTGTCATCCGTGATTCTCGTGTGGCACCGGTTTCGTCGCCCGTCGACGTGAGCATCGTGCCGGTTTTTGGCGGCTGAGGGGATTTCGTTTCAAGATTGAGATTAACCATGCTGCCTCGCCCTCGGGTCGATAAAACCATAGAAAATATCCACCAGGAAGTTAGCCGCGAGAACCGTGACGGTGATCACGAGAAATACCCCCTGCATCAGGGCGTAATCGTTGTTCTGAACGGCTTGAATCATCAATTTTCCGATGCCCGGATAACTGAAGACCTGTTCCATGACGATTGATCCTGAGACCACAAACCCCAGTGAGATCGCGAATCCTGTCAGCGAAGGCATAACCGCGTTACGAACCGCATACGTCATAAAGATCCTGCGCGGCCGAAGGCCTTTTGCCTCGGCAGTAACAACATAGTCTTCGGCTAGCGTTGACACTGTCATATTCCTCATGCCCAAGAGCCAGCCTCCAAACGAGCTCAGAACAATAGTGATGGCAGGTAAGAGTCCGTGCTGCATGGCGCTACCGATAAAGCCTGCGCTTAGCTCGGGCCCGTCAAAGGTGTACACGTCATACCCGCCAATGACGGGCAGCCAGCCAAGTGATACTGAGAAGACGAAGGTCAGCAACAAAGCGAGCCAGAAGTAGGGCACGGACTGCAGGAGAGTGGTAAAGGGGACCAGGCTATCCGCCCAGGTACCCCGTTTCCACCCGACCCACGCCCCCAGAGCGATTCCCAAGATAAATGAGATCACCGTTGCGAGCCCCACGAGAATGAGCGTCCATGGAAGAGCTTGGGCGATCAACTCGATAACGGGCTTGGGATAGATAGTGAGCGAAATTCCAAGATCACCTCGAAGAAGCCGACCCCAATACGCTATGTATTGGTCCCAGAGCGAACCCGAATCTTTGCCCCCCAAGAGAAGATTGATACTATTCGCCATAGTCTCGGAAACAGGGCCCTTGCGCTCAAGCTTGGAGAGCATGATAGCCGCCGGGTCCCCCGGCAACAGCCGGGGGAGCAGGAAGTTAAGGGATACCGCCGCCCAAAGGGTCACCGTGTAGAGGATAACTCTACGCAGATAGTAGTTCATACCAGACACATCCTGTAGGAGTTGACAGTACTCAACGCCGTTACTTAACCGGCTTGAGCTCAGCCAGGATTATTCCCATCGCTGCACCGCCGTAGCCAAGCGGGGAAGCGTACAGGTTGTCCTCGGTGGGCCATCCGGTAAAGTTCTTCGAGTCGACAAAGGTAGAGGACTGACCGAACCAAATCGGGATGTAGGGAACATCACGCTTGATGTTTTCCTGTATGGTCGCGTACGCGGCTTTTTTGGTAGCCTCGTCGTCTGTTGCGGCAGAACTCTTGAGCGCCTCATCAACCGCGGGGTTTGCGTACCGGGAGTAGTTGTACAGCGATGTTGGGACGTTCGTCCCGACCTGGGCTGTCGAACCGGACGCGAACGACCAGTTATAGGTCATCCACGGATCTGCAACGGGAGAGTTGACGACTCCGCCGACCATAAGCTCGAACTTGCCGTCGTTACGCGCCTGGGAAAACTCGCTTCCAGAGATAGTGGAATTGTTGATGGCGATTCCAGCCGCGGCGGCCTGTTCCACTACCAATTTGGCAACCGAGTTGTAGTCGGTCCATCCGTCAACAGAGGTGAGTGAGACTTCGAGACGCTTTCCATCCTTGGTGAAGATCCCATCGTTGCCCTTGCTATACCCCGCCGCGGTCAAGATGGCTGCTGCAGCCGTCGGGTCCGCATTTTTCGGGCTTTCCGCTGGTATCCCGTCGCCCAGCCATTTGTCATCACGTCCCGGAAGCAGGAAGCTCGGGTTGCCCAGCTTTGCCTGGTTGACCACGGCTTTCTCGATGATCAGCCCACGGTCAAGGGCGAGGTCAAGTGCTTGGCGAACCGCAACATCCGTCTGCGGTCCGGTGCATCCAAGGGCAGCGTTCGCACAGGTATACAGAGTGGTTGCAGTCGAGAGGGTTACGATTCTGCTGATCCGGTCATCCTTCGTCAGCACGGTAGGATCTGGTACGAACATCGTGGACCAATCAACCTTGCCCGTCTTGAAGAGGTCTTCAACCGATTGGTTGTTATCAATTGCGAGAAAGCGCACTCGCTTTACTTCGGGTTTTCCCTTATCCCAATAGTTCTCATTGGCCTTGATCGTGTACGCCGACTCAGAGACGGAGTCGATAAGGTATGGTCCCGTTCCAACCGGGTTCTCATTCGCAAAACCGACAGGGTCTTTGATGTCAGCCCACAGATGCTGAGGCACAATGTAGTTGCTCAGGATGGTCGGAACCCTCACAAACTGGGGTTCATCGAATGTGAGCTTCACCGTAGTGTCGTCAACGACATCAAGCGAGGTCATTCCAGCAGGCTTGGCTACATCCAGCTCGAGGCTGAACTTCACGTCATCCGCGGTAAAAGCTTCGCCGTCGCTCCATTTGACGCCTTCTCGCAGCTTGACGGTAATGATCTTCCCGTCTTCGCTCAGCTCATAGCTATCTCCAAGGAGCGAGGTAGCGGGGTCGGTTGAATCGGGATTCCAGTAAAACAGCGGTTGGTAGATTGACCCAAACGCAGCCGATAGGACTGAAGGCGAAAACGGATTGAAGTTTGCAACGACCGGAGTTTGAGTGCCAGACCAAATATTGAGCGTGCGGTCCCCGCCTGCCGAGTCAGATCCCCCGCCCCCTGCTGCGCATCCGCTTGCCCCCAGTCCAACTGCGGCAGCAACAGCAATAATCTGCATGAAACGTCTTACTTTGCGCGGTTGTTTTACCATCGGTGTTCCTCTCTGAGCTCCGAAAATGGGCAGCCATTGCGCCCGCTTCTTCATCGAAGTAAATAAATAAGTAACTTTGTAAATAAATATCAGCATCGCGTGAGTTTCGCAAGGATTTTTCTCAAACGGGCAAAAGTTTTTATAAAAACGTTGCACCAAAGATGCCATCGCAGTATGTTCGAATAATATGTAAAGTGAACTACTAAATACATCAATGACAATCGATATCCATCGAGGCAGAGCTCACCCCCGACGAAGAGGAAACCTGAATGCCCATCAAGCCGCTCGGGTCACAGCCCTCTAAACCTTTGCCAGAACGCGCACAAAACGAGCAAAGGATCCTCGAGTATCTCGTAGAAAACGGCCCGACAGACAGGCCTACGCTCGCTGAAAAAATGGGCCTCTCCCGTCCGGCAATCCTAGAGATCATAAGGCGACTAGAAGACGAAAAACTCGTAGTATCTGCCGGCGAATCAGCGGCAGGCAAAAGGGGACCACGCTCCGTTCTCTACACGATAAACGGTGAATTGGCTATTGTCGCTGGAGTTGAGTTACACCCAACACGAGCGAGCGCTCGCGTGGCTCTCATTGATGGGACCATCGTGGGATTCGCTGCAATACAGCAAGAAACGCCTATCTCACCCGAGGATCTTCTCGAGCAGGTACTCACGAAAGCATTAGAAGCAAGCGAATGGCAGCCATCAGATCTTTCTGCAATGGTTATTGCGACCCCCGGAATTCTCGGCGAAGACGGGGATCTCAAGATTCTTTTTGGCTATCCCGACTGGACACAGGGCTATCTCGAACGGCTACGCCGCCGGTTTGATGTACCAATAGTCCTCGACAACGACGTAAAGCTGGCGGCTGTTGCCGAGCGTAAACTCGGCGTTGCTAGTGGCGTGGACGACTTTGCCCTGATCAACTATTCGCGCGGAATCGGTTCTGCAATCGTCACCGACGGCAGACTTCTGCGCGGGAGAAACGGGGCAGCCGGCGAGATCGGAGCACTCCCGATTCGATACCCGCCAGACTCAGAATCAACCCGAAAATTCCGCGACTACGCAGGAGAGGTTGCACTTGCCGTCGAATTGCAGAGGCTTGGCGAGCATGGAACTGACCCGGTCTCGTTCCTCAAAACAGGTCAGAGTTCTCCCGCATATCCAGCATTCATGACCGAACTCTCACGGCGAATATCAGAGGGCGTGATCCCCGTGTGTACCATTGCAAACCCCGCCATTGTCATCCTCACCGGCCCAGTGGCGCTTTCCGCGGGGGAACCATTACTCCGGGAAGTGAGCTCTCGTCTCAAGGAAGTTCTACTTTTTCCCCCACAGCTGGAGCTCAGTACACTCGGCCAAGAAGGAGCCTCGCACGGGGCGCTCTTTACTGCACTTGCGAACATTCGACGGCTCGTCTTCTCAGCGCTGCCGGGATCTCTCGTAGTCAAATCGCGTCTTGTTCGCACCAAACAGGTCAACACATAATTCAGAGCAGCCAACAACCACCCCATTGGAGCATCAGATGACGGCAATGGCCGAACCAATAAGCCCTACAGAAAACCAACTTGCCTGGCAACGACTCGGACTAGGAGTATTCGCGCATTTCGGCGTAAACACCTATTTTGCCAAAGAGTGGAGCGACGGCTCGCTTCCGGCATCCTCGTTCAATCCCGTCGACTTCGACGCGGATAGCTTGATCCGACAGGTCAAATCATGGGGGGCAAAATATTTTGTTCTTACGGCAAAACACCATGACGGTTTTTGTCTGTGGCCCACACAAACAACTTCCTATTCGGTACAGTCCTCCCCCTGGCGCGAAGGCACAGGCGACGTGGTTGGGGAGATAGCCGCAGCCTGCCAGCGCCACGGAATAGGTCTCGGACTGTACCTCTCCCCCTGGGATCGAAACTCGGAACACTACTCGGACGAGGATGCCTATAACACGTTTTATCTGGCCCAGCTCCTCGAGCTCTGCACCCAATACGGTCCGCTCATGGAGCTGTGGTTCGACGGTGCCGGTTCTGAGGGAAGAAGCTATGACTGGGCCGCAATCGCATCCCTGATCGATGAGCATCAACCCGATGCGATGGTATTTAATATGGGACGCCCCACAATCAGGTGGGTGGGGAACGAGGACGGGCTCGCATCCGATCCCGTCGAATACGTTGTCAATCACACAAAAATGAGCAACTACACGGTGGTCACTGCAGAATTTTCCGAGGCCCTCTACCTCCCGCCCGAGTGCGACGTCTCAATCAGACGCGGTTGGTTCTGGCGTGAGAATGACGCGCCGAAATCGCTCGAGCATCTTCTCGGGATCTATTACAGATCCGTGGGCCTCGGAGCCGGCCTCCTTCTCAACGTCCCCCCAAACGATCGAGGCACTTTCGATCCGGAGGATGCGGCCCGAATGGTAGAGCTCAGAACCGCGCTAGATCAGCAATTTGGCTCTCCTCTCCCGGCAGTACTCTCCCGGGAGACTGAAGGTGTCTGGGTGGCGCGCTTCACCCAAGCATCCCTCCTGGATCACCTCGAGCTGAGCGAAGGGTTAAACACCGGGCAGCGCATCCATAATCATCGCGTTTATGCGGACGGTGTTCTAATCGCGGACGGGGGAACCGTCGGCGTCAAGAGGCTACACGTTTTCCCCTCACGTGACGTCACGGAGGTTCGCATCGAGATCGATGGCGACGGAGCAAGCTTAGAAGGCGTAATCGGATACAACACGGGTATCGACACTGCTCCGACGGTGCCCGAAGACTACAGAGCTCCAACAGAAGAACCACTCGATTAGGACGGTCGCCCACCAATGAACACACAGAGTCAATTCGGCGAGTGGACCGTGAGACGGGTAGGAGAATCGAAAAGTTATCCCGCCACGATACCCGGATGCGTGCATACTGACCTGCTCGCAGCCGGAGCGATAGACGACCCATACATCGGCGAGAGAGAAACCGATGTGAGGTGGATTGGTTATGCGGACTGGGAATACACATCTGAGTTTTCCTGGAATGCGGGAGATAACGCAGACCCCTACCACCTTGATCTCGAATGTGACGGGCTGGATACCGCTGCAACCATCAGCATCAACGGTATCAAGATTGCCTCGACCCAAAACATGCATAGGCGTTTTCGATGGAACATCGATGCGGTGATCACCCCGGGCCGAAATACTATCTCTATCCGCTTTGATTCCGCGATACAGGTGGCAAACCAGAACATGCGGGAGCACGGACCGCTCCCGGAAGGATACGAGCATCCCTATAATTTCATTCGGAAGATGGCCTCAAACTTTGGCTGGGACTGGGGGCCGACCTTCGTCACCGCCGGCATCTGGCGGCCCATTCGGTTGGTGAAATGGCGCAATGCGCGATTACTCTCGGCATCCGCTGTCGCCAGCGTTAACCCGGAAACAGGGGATGGCCTGCTGGACGTTCTCGCTGAACTGTCGTATTCGTCGCTCCCGGACCCGGCAAGTGCTGATGCCGGGCTCACCCTCATGACGGCTATCGATGGCACGACGATTGATACAATCGCGATACCGAATCGCCAAGATTCTGAGCGCTCTATCCGTTTAAACGTTCCGAACGTAGAGCTGTGGTGGCCACGGAGCCACGGGTCTCAGCGACTGTACACCATCGAAATAACCCTGCTCAGCGGGGATACCATCCTCGATTCAGTGACGCAGCGGGTGGGTTTCAAAACCGTCGAGCTTCGCTCGGACCGAGACGAATTCGGCCGAGAGTTTACACTCGCGATCAACGGAACTCCTCTCTTTATTCGCGGGGCAAACTGGATTCCCAACGACTGCTTTGTCGCGGGTCTCACCGCAGACGATTACCGGGAGCGCCTTGACCAGGCCGTCGCCGCGAACATGAATTTAGTGCGAGTCTGGGGCGGCGGGATCTACGAGGATGATCGCTTCTATGACATCTGCGATGAGCTTGGCATCCTTGTCTGGCAAGATTTTGCTCTGGCCTGCGCCGGATACCCGGAGACGGAACCTCATTGGAGCGAGATCGAAGCTGAGGCCGTAGATAACCTGAAGCGTCTTCGCTCGCACGCCTCTCTTTCACTCTGGTGCGGCTCTAATGAGCTGCTCCTCGGGTGGTACGACTGGGGGTGGGAGCGAGAGGTCGGGGATGTCCCCTGGGGTCTTGGCTACCTGGAGGAGATGTTCCCACGCCTCGTGGAGGCGCATTCGGCCCACCTCCCCTATATTCCCTCGAGCCCGTGGGCAAGCGAACCGGATACCCACCCTAATCATCCGGACGACGGACCAAGCCACCTCTGGGATGTCTGGGGCAGCCTTGATTATGTTCACTACCGAGACAGCATCCCCCGGTTTGCCGCGGAATACGGTTACCAGTCACCGCCAAGCTGGTCAACTCTCACGCGGGCAATTCACGATGACCCGCTGACCCCGACGAGCCCGGGGATGCTCGCCCATCAAAAGCAACCGGGCAGCAACGAGAGGCTCACGCGGAACCTGGTTGGGCACTACCCTGCCCCCACGAACATCGAAGACTGGCACCTCGCGACCAGCCTCAATCAGGCGCACGCGCTCTCGCTCGCGATCGAGCATCTTCGTTCCTGGTCCCCTCGCTCTATGGGCTCGATCATCTGGCAGCTCAACGATTGTTGGCCCGTTATGTCTTGGGCCATTATCGATTCGAATGGATGCCCAAAACCTGCCTGGTTCTCGGTGCAGCGGTCATACGCGGATCGGCTCGTAACGATCCAGCCGAGGGAAGCAGGCCTCGCTCTGGTCCTGGTAAACGACTCCGACGAACAGTGGGACGCTACGGTTGACCTTGCGCTTCACAACATATGCCGACCGGAAACACCTGAGGTTGCCGTCGAGGTCGTCGATATACAGGTTGCGGCCCGCTCTACAACGACCTGGACCATTCCCGCATCCATGAGATCACCACATCGTCGCCGAGAGGAACTACTTGTTGCAGACACCGGGGATCTGCGCGCCTATTGGGCCTTCGTGCAGGACGAACACATGCGATGGCCGGCGGCACTGTGGCGGGTTTCCGTTACCGAGGCAGAGCCCAGGGCGGACAGCCGGCTCAGTGCTGAAATCACTCTCACGGCTGAAACCGCACTGCTCGATGTTGTGATCTGTGCCGATAGGGTGGATACTTCGGCGCGCGTTGACTCATCGATGCTGCTCATGTTGCCGGGGGAAACCCGGGTATTCCGTGTCGAGTGGGATGCCGATGCTGCTGCCGAACCTCAGGATTTCCTGAAGCCCGGGGTGATCAGGGCGGCAAACGATCTATGGAACGCAACAGGGCTTGCCCTGTGACAACTGTGCCTGTGACAACTGTGCCTGTGACAACTGTGCCTGTGAAAACTGTGCGCTGTCCGGTCTGCTGACAGGAGAATCATCCCGAGGACTTAGCGCGGGGTAGAATGTATTGGTGACCCAAAACGCCACCTCATCTTCTTCGACCGACGTCATTACGATCATCCGCTCTATTGTGCACCTCGCCCTCTTCGCCAGCATTGGCGCGTGGGGATTCTTCGCCTGGCCACTCCCCTGGCCTGGGATCGCGATGGGCATTGGAAGCATCGCGGTGGCCCTCCTCATGTGGGCGTGCTTTCTGTCCCCCCGCCCGATTCTCGCGGTCGATGTTTTTGGTCAGGGACTCGTGGAACTCCTGCTGATCGCCGCGGCCGTTGTCGGCCTTGTCGTGATAGGCGCGCCCCTTATCCTACCGATCTGCGTTGGTGTCGTAGCCGCCGCGGTCGGCCTCATCGCAGGGCGCCGGGCGCTGAGCTAACATATAGCCGTATCCAACGAACACTTCACAACGAGGACGTTAACGTGAGCACATCAACACCCACACTGGTCATGGTCGAGAACGCGGAGCGTGGCGGAGAACCCGCAACCCTTCGGCTCGCCGACGCGAGTGAGCCGCAGATCAGCGTCTTCGATCTCGGCATCACCCGCGGCGACGGCATCTTCGAATCGATTGGGGTGTTCTCGCGTTGGCCGCTCCAGCTCGGTCCTCACATTGATCGTCTCAATCGATCAGCTCGGATGCTTGATATGCCCGAAGTTGATGAAACGGTCATTGAGCAGGCCATCACCTTGGCTGTCGAAAGTCACGCTCACGTTCCAGAGCTTCTGGTAAAGATCGTGGTGACCAGGGGTATCGAGGGCGAAGAAGGTCTGACCACCTGGGTGATTGCGACCGAGAACGGAGACTTTTCGCGCGAACGCGCGGAAGGCCTCAGCGCAGTAACACTTGACCGCGGTTACCGCAGCGATGTCGCAGAGACCTCGCCGTGGCTGCTCCAGGGCGCGAAGACGCTTTCCTACGCCGTCAATAAGGCGGTGCTGAGAGAGGCCGCAAAGCGCGGAGCCCAGGAAGTCATCTTCGTCAGCTCTGACGGCTACGTGCTCGAGGGGCCCGCGGCGACGCTCATCATGCGCGTCGGCGACGCTCTGATCACGCCGGTCGCAAAAATTGGAATCCTGCCGGGCACAACCCAGCAGGCCGTATTCAATTTCGCGGAGTCCGCCGGGTTGTCGACCGAGTACACCACCCTGGTCGTTGCCGATCTCGAGAAGGCGGATGCCCTATGGATGGTTTCGAGCGGCCGCCTCGCGGTTCCTTTGAACCACGTTGACGGCCGCCCAGTGCCCGTCGATGCCAAGCTGACCAGCGCGCTCAACTCTTACCTGCAGGGCAAAAACTAGGCTCAGACTGAGACTCAGCTACGCCAGCCACTCTGGCACGTTACTAAACGCGCGCCGGTAGTAATCGCTATGCGCGAGATGGGATGCGGCCGCCTCGTCCACGATAACGGTCACGTGAGGATGCAGCTGAATCGCCGACCCTGGGACCGCGGAGGACACCGGGCCCTCGACCGATTTAGCCAGGATCTTCGCCTTACGTTCCCCGAAAGCCAGGAGCACAAGGTGCCGCGCCTCCAGGATTGTTCCGACCCCCTGGGTGATGCTGTGCGTCGGCACATCGTCGATCGAGTCGAAGAAACGGGCGTTATCGATTCTGGTCTGCTCGGTGAGGGTCGTTACCCTGGTGCGTGAGGCAAGCGACGACCCCGGCTCGTTGAATCCGATGTGCCCGCTGGTGCCAACCCCGAGGATCTGGAGATCGATGCCCCCGGCATCCCTCATTGAAGCCTCGTAGCGCTCGCCAGCGGTGCGGATCCCGTCGAGGCTACCGTTGGGGGTGTGGATCAGCTCCGAGTTGAGGCCGAGCGGCTTCACGACCTCCTCGGTGATGATGGAGCGGTAACTTTGAGGATGATCGGGGTCGATCCCGACGTATTCGTCGAGGGCGAATCCCCGCACCTGGCTCAGGTCGAGGCCCTGAGCCTCAACCTGGCGATGCAACGCCTTATAGACGGGCAGCGGCGTGGATCCCGTTGCCAGACCGAGGACAGCGTCCGGCTTACGCCCTATCAACGACAGGATGCGCTGGGCCGCTTCCTGCCCTGCCTCGTCGAGACTCTTTACAATTATGACTTCAGCCATGTTGGGTATCTCCTATCAGTGCCGCACCAAACGGAGCGACGGGGAACGAATCGGGAAGAAGGTCTACGCGCGAATCAAGTTCGAGTGATTTCAGGAATGGTGAGTCGGCCGCCCACCCGCGAAGTACGTCGCGCACCCCGTCGAGCAGGGGATCTCCGAGGATTGTGACCCCACCGCCTAAAACAACACGCTCTACATCACAGGTGAGTGCAAGCATCCTCACCGCGGTAGCAACCCCGGCGAAAAGGGAGTCGCGAATACGCACCGCCTCGGGGTGGCCTTCCTGGGCGGCATCCATCATTGACGCAACAGGTGATTCACTGATGAGAGCCCACTGCCGCGCGATTCCGGAGCCTGAACATAGCGTTTCGAGGCATCCTCTCTGCCCGCAACTGCACAGGGCACCGGACGGGTTCATCGGGATATGCCCGATCTCGCCGGCGACCCCCCTCGAACCGCGCCAAATCTGTCTGTTGATGATGATCCCCGCGGCAAGGCCGGTACCCAGGTTGAGGTATGCCATGCTGGAGTTTTCGGCCCGCGGCTCCGCTAAAGCGTTGCCGAGGTTCGTCTCCAGGTGGTACGCGCCCAGCGCGGCGACGTTAACGTCGTTCTCCACCCGGACGGAAATGTTCAGTTCCTCCCGCAGGGCAGCGGCCAGGTCCCAGTCGACCAGGCCGAGATTCACGGCATGTTCCACCCTGCCCGAGTGCGGATTTACCGGCCCGGGGATTCCGACCCCAATCGAGGTGATCTCCTTCGCTCCGGCCCGAGCAGCAAGCGTGCGGACAACATCGATGACCGTCGCGAGAACAGTCTCGCTGCCATAGCCGGTCGGAACCCTCACCGAGTCAATCACGGTATCCGAATCGTCGATTGCGACGGCCTCGGTCTTCGTTCCTCCGATATCGATACCGATCCTCACGAGGCAACTCGCAGAGATGGTGCGGGCATTCGCCGGGTGAGCATCGCGATGACGGCGTCGCCAGCCAAGCGGGACGCGCCAAACGTGGCGATATCCGCGTAGGCCCTATCCGGCGACGGCCAGCCCATATCTACTACGAGCGTGTTCGTATGTGCCTTCCGTAACGTGTCAATGAATTCACGACTGGAACGATATCTGTGGTTGTTTTGACCAACGATAATGACGAAATCCTCGGCTTTCATTGCGGGGACGGTTTCCTGTCCTCGGTAAACGACATGGGTCTGTGCTCCTGGCCACGGGTCCTGGCCGCCTGCGTTGGCCTCCTTCATCGCGGCAAGAGGCCCCCACGGCAGGCGTCCGACGGCGACATTGGGTTCGGGCTCAAGGACGACAAGATGGGTTGCCCCGTCGCCTGAATCGGAGTTCCAGAATGAACTGGAGCTATCGATAACAGAGAAGGATGCCTCGGCGCGTGCGATCAGGTCCTCGCCGGGTTGGCACTGGCTATCGGCTGGCTCCAGATCCGAGAATGGTTGCACCGCAGATCTTGCCCGGGCCTCGCGACCCCACACCTCCAGTTCTGCCCGCCTCTGAGCGGCCAGCATGAGTAGTTCCGCGGTCAGGCGTCCCCGGGCGAGAGCATCCTCAACGTGATCAAGGATCTGGCCAATCTGCTGATCGTTATTGGCGGTACCAATGCAGAGGAGGTCGCATCCGGCGGCGAGCGCGCGAACTGCGGCCTCTGGAATTCCCGTGACAGCGCTTGCACCAGCCATGTCCAACGCATCGGTGACGATGACGCCCGTAAACCCGAGCTCATCGCGTAAGACGTTTTGAAGGATCGTCGGCGAAAAAGTGGCGGGATTGTCGGGATCGATCAGAGGCAGAAGGATATGCGACGTCATCACGGTCTGCACACCGGCCTCAATCGCGGCACGGAACGGTAGCAGCTCCCGCTCGCGCAATTGCTCCAGGGAACGCTCGATCACGGGCAGCGCGAGGTGAGAGTCCTGGGCGGTGTCGCCGTGCCCCGGAAAATGCTTTGCGCACCCGGCAATGCCCAGACTCTGAACCCCCCGAACCCATGCATCCGAGTGCGAGGCTACCGACACGGCGTCAGAGCCAAAACTACGGGTGCCGATCACTGGGTTGTCTGGATTCGAGTTCGTGTCCACATCTGGCGCAAAGGTCACGGTGCATCCGGTATCTCGGAGCTCGGTGCCGACCCGCGCGGCAATGTCACGGGTCAACCTCAGATCGTCGATCCTGCCCAGAATCCCGTTGCCGGGGAATGGGGAACCCGTTGCGTGATGCAGTCGGGTGACGTCGCCGCCCTCCTCATCAATAGCGATCACCGCGTTGGGGTTTGCCTCACGAATAGCGGATGCCAGTTTCCTGACTTGATCGGGCGTGCCAATATTCGTTGAGAAGAGGCATACCCCGCCCAGCCCCTCGCGCAGGCGACGACTCAACCACTCGGGCAGATCATGTCCCTCAAAACCGGGGAGAAGCGCTCCTGCAATCAGGTGTCGCGCATCGCTCATCTCTTTCATACGTGTGCGTTGCCTTGCGCTTTCTTCGGTCCGGACAGAGGGTCGAGGGCTTGAGAGTGTTGAGCTTGAGGATACACCGCGACCCCTCGAGCGCGCAGGCGCTCTACCACAGCTCTCAGACGCGGTTCAAAGCTCTCGAAACTACCGGAGGCCTCGGCCCGCCTCGGCGACCAGCCGATCTCGGCGACGGAGAGGGCACGCGGGTAGGTCATATACTCTGCCTGGGAATACGTCTCAATCGTTTCCGTCCAAAGCGCTGCCTCGACCCCCAGAATATTTTCTTCGGCAAGACCGTCGATTGCATCGGCAGGCTCCCACTCGTAGGATTCGCGCACCGAGGTTGGACCACCGGCCCACACCAAACCGATGCTGGAATCGTCGGGATAAGACATATCGAGATACACGGCATCCGCTGGCGAAAGAATGACAGACCCGCCCAGGCTCACAACGGAGAGGGACTCTTCGGCTGCTTTCCTCTCCTCCGGCTTGCCCAGCAGACCCCAGTATTGGGCTACGGTACCCGGCAGAGCATCCGGGGATTTCCCGATCTCGTGCCACCCGACCATAGTCTTGCCAGTACCGGCAACGATCTGACCTACCCGACTAATGAAATAGAGATAATCCTCGTCGGGAGTTTTCAGGGCCTCATCCCCACCGATGTGAAGGTACCGACCGGGGGTCATCTCCGCGATCTCGCCGAGCACATCCGTGATGAACGAATAGGTGAGTTCGTCACGAATGTTCAGGGAGCTAAACCCGACCTCAATACCCTCGTATAGGGCGGGGGCCACCCCCGATTCGTTCAGCTCAGGGTACGAGGCCAACGCCGCGTTACTGTGCCCCGGCAGGTCAATCTCGGGCACAATCATGACCTGGCGCGCGGCTGCATACTCAACGAGTTCTCGGTAATCAGATTTGCTGAGGAAGCCCCCGGGGGGACCGCCGACCGCGCTGCGCGAGCCGATGCCCGTAAGCTCCGGCCACGACTCGATCTCGATGCGCCAACCCTGATCGTCCGTGAGGTGCAGGTGCAGGTGGTTGAACTTGAACGAGGCTGCGTTATCGATATGTCGTTTGATCTCTTCGGGCCCAAAGAAGTGCCTGCTAATATCGAGCATCAGCCCGCGATAGGCAAAACGTGGCGAATCACTGATGTTCAGCGCGGGAATCATGATGGGCTCGACCGTCTGCGCTCCGGGTAGGAGCTGCAGTAACGTCTGAACACCGTAAAACAGCCCGGCTTCTGCTGTGGAACTTATGGCGACGCCGTCCGGCGAGACCGTGAGCCGATAACTTTCGGATGCTCGGCCCGTGGCATCCGTCACCTCCCGCTGCTCTGGGGTAGCGGGAGCCGCGGCGCTTGTAGGAACCGCGCCCCTCGCCTGAAGCCGCAGGCCGAGGGAGACCCCATCGGCTGGGACCTCACGAATCGCTGGGACGCTACCGGTTAGCGTTTCGAGGTGACGAGCCAGGGTCTGCGCAAGAGGACGGGCACGCTCCCCCGCGACCACGAGAACAGCTTGCGGGGTGAGGATGAAGGGGGCAGCATCCGATTCGTGATGAAGCTCGGCAGGCCACGGGATGAGAGAAAGCTCAGGGGAGGTCATCTGCTCCGTCCTTTCACATCACCATTTGCAGAGCTGATCAGAACGATGGCGGATGCCGCGACAGTCGTTGTCGCCGCCAGCTTTCTACTCATCTTACGTTTCATCTTCATGATACGTTCCTTTCTTGGCGCCGTTTTAGCATTTGTGCTGTGACATTTTACGTGCCGGGTCGGGCGTTGCCGCCCACTCAGCTCTGGATTCTCGTAACCGCTAAGAAATCCCGAGTTGTCCCGACAGAACGAGAACCGCAGCCCCCCGAAGAACGCTGTCCTCGTCAAGCGTGGTCATCCTCAGCGTGAGATTGCCGTAAATCTCGGCCATCGTTCGCTGGCGCAGGGTCTCGAATGCCGCATCAATGAGAGTTCCTTCGATAAGTTCTGTGGGGCCGCTCAAGACGACCTCCGAGAGGTTGAGCATCGCGATGACGGGAGCGAGGGCGATTCCCAGTCGCTGACCGGCGGTCATCAGGACGACATCCCGTTCCTCTCCTGTCGACGCCAACGCAAGCTGAGCCTTCAGGTTTGGCACTGATAGCCAAGTTTCGAGGCAACCGTTCTTTCCGCAGACGCACGGGCGCCCCCCATCGGTGCCCACGACGACGTGGCCAATTTCGCCCGCGGCATCGTGCGCGCCAAACACCGGAGTACCATCAATGATCATCCCGGCCCCGACCCCTGCCCCGAGTTGAACCAGAATGGTATTCTCCGCGGAACCGGCAAAACTATGCTCGGCGAGCACCGCGGTGTTCGCGTCATTTGCCACGGTCACAGGTACGTCGAATTGCCGAGAAAGGATGCTTTGCAGCGGCAAGTTCTTCCAGCGCAGGTTGGGGGCATTCCGCACGGTCCCATCGACGCCTACGATTCCGGGGGTCCCCACTCCAATACCCAAGATTGGTCGGTCGGTCTGACCTAGGAGCCGTTCGACGAGGTTCACAACGCCATTGATGGTGCTCTCACCGCCGATCCCGTCTGGTTCATTCCCGTTTCGTTCGATATCGACGCGTGTAACGATATCCCCGCGCAGGTTGACGATTGCTCCGCGAAAAGTGACCCGTTCGGAGATGTCTACCGCCAAGACGTGTAACGCGTTGTAGTTAATTTCGAGGAGGGTTGCTGGCTTACCCGGCCTGGCATCCTCTCGTTGCCCCTTTTCGCGTACGAGGTCCTCGGCGACCATTTCCGCGATCAGGTCAGAAACCGTAACTCGGGTAAGACCTGTTTGGCGTGCGATATCTGCCCGGCTGAGTCCCCCTCTCGCACTGCGAAACAGCTGCTGCAGCACGAGGGATCGGTTGTTGGCGCGGGCATGCTCGGGGAGCACCTTGCCCGTTGGGCGAAGCGCGCGAGCCTGACGGAGGTTATCAACCGCCCGGCTTCGGTCGTTACGAGCGGATCCACTCCCATGAGACATGTTTGTTAGTAAACCTTACGAACTAACTAAACGCAAATCGATGCGTCACTATTCAGATAACCGTTACCAGACCGAAACCGTGGCAACCCCATGGCCGCGTTAAGCGAGTTAACGGCGTTAACCGCGTTCGGCCTAAATCGCGGTGGTGGGCCCAATCTATAGATTAGGCCCACCACCCACAACTTAGGCCGAGACGACCGCCGTACCCGGAAAAGGCCGGCTTTAGGTTAGGTCAGGCGGAATTACGCCAGGCGAGCCTTAAGGTTAGCCGACAGGGTCTCGAGGAAGTCCTCCGTGGTCTGGTAGGCCTGGTCGGGACCGACGAGAAGAGCGAGGTCCTTTGTCATCTTGCCGCTTTCGACGGTCTTGATCACAACATCCTCAAGCGTGTTAGCGAAGTCGATGAGCTCCTGGTTGCCGTCAAGCTTGCCGCGGTGGATCAAGCCACGCGTCCACGCGTAGATCGACGCGATCGGGTTGGTCGACGTAGGCTTGCCCTGCTGGTGCTGGCGATAGTGGCGCGTCACGGTACCGTGAGCGGCCTCAGCCTCAACAACCTTTCCGTCCGGCGTAGCCAGCACGGATGTCATCAACCCGAGCGAGCCGAAGCCCTGAGCCACGGTATCAGACTGCACGTCGCCATCGTAGTTCTTGCAGGCCCAGACGTAGCCACCTTCCCACTTCATGGCCGACGCGACCATGTCATCAATGAGGCGATGCTCGTACGTCAGTCCGGCAGCGGCGAACTTCTCCGCGAACTCGGCTTCGAAGATCTCCTGGAAGATGTCCTTGAAACGGCCGTCGTAGGCCTTGAGGATGGTGTTCTTCGTCGACAGGTACACGGGGTAGTTGCGCGTCAGGCCGTAGTTCAGCGATGCGCGGGCAAAGTCGCGGATCGAGGAATCCAGGTTGTACTGCACCTGGGCGATCCCGTCGGACGGCGCCTGGTACACCTCGAACTTCATCGGCTCAGAACCGTCTTCCGGAGTGAACTCGACGGTCAGCTTGCCCGGTCCCGCGAAGCGGAAGTCGGTAGCGCGGTACTGATCGCCGAACGCGTGACGGCCAACGATGATCGGCTTGTTCCAGCCGGGAACGAGGCGGGGAATGTTCGAGATAATGATGGGCTCGCGGAAGATCACGCCGCCCAGAATGTTACGGATCGTACCATTCGGGGATTTCCACATCTTCTTAAGGCCGAACTCTTCCACGCGCGCCTCGTCGGGCGTAATCGTGGCGCATTTGACGCCAACACCGTGCTTCTGGATGGCGTGAGCGGCATCGATGGTGATCTGGTCATCCGTCTCGTCTCGCTTCTGGATGCTCAGATCATAGTAGTCGAGATTGATATCGAGATAGGGGTGGATGAGTGAGTCTTTGATGAATTGCCAGATGATACGAGTCATCTCGTCGCCGTCGAGCTCGACGACGGTGCCTTCAACCTTGATCTTGGACATGGAACTCCCGTAGTTAGGTCGCGTCGTTGTGTGGGCGCCGCATCACGCACCTTCGCGGCACGCGGGGATGGCGCCGAAGACACGAATTATTGTCTCGGCTCAAAAGCCGTGTTTAGTCTACCCGACCAATACATATAAGGGTGCCCGAGTTGAGCCAGGCTTGTTTCGCTGGGCCAGTTGTCTCTGCCGGGCCGAGCAAAACAAGCCTGGCCGAGAAGCCGCGGTCACCATTCGTGTGACGAACGTTGAGCAAGTTATCGGGTAGCACAAGCGTTTTTGGGCTAGCCTATTGATTATGAGTGAGTTGAGAGTTGAAGAATTATCCGCCGCGACCATCGTTGCCGTGAATGCGCTCACGCTCAAACCGGGGCAGGAGCAGTACATCGTCCCGGTATCTTATTCGGCTGCTGCCGCGGTAAGCGACCCGTCACACGCGTGGCAGCGAGTCGCGATGGACGGCGACCACGTCGTCGGTTTCGTGCACGGCAACTTCGACCCGGAAGCTACCCAAGCAGAATTTCGCTGCTGCCTGTGGCGCATCAACGTTGATGCGGGTGCACAGGGCAAGGGCGTCGGAAAACTGCTTGTGGGAGCCCTCGGCGATGAGGCAAAGCGCCGCGGATTCTCAACCCTCAACGTCTTCTGGGAACGCGGCGATGAAAGTCCCGAAGAATTCTTCTTACGCGTAGGTTTCAGCCCCGTCGGCGAGACCAACTATGGTGAGATAATCGGCGCGCTCGAAATCGGATAGCGTGCCACGAGCATCCGTTCGCGATCTCATCGGCGATAGCCTCGATGAAGGGAATGCCCCTTCCGAACGAGATTTCGTCTCCGACGTCCTCGACCTGGTCGCCCAGATCCCGCCGGGAATGGTGATGAGCTACGGTGCGGTTGCTGCCGCCTTGGGTTCACGAGCACCGCGGCAGGTAGGCAAGATCATGGCCCACTACGGCAGCACTACGGTCGATGGGATGCCGGTTCCCTGGTGGCGGGTTGTCAGGGCTGACGGGCGTCCACCGGAATCGCATGCGGAGGCGGCACTTGCGCATTACCTTGACGAGGAGACCCCGTTGATGAGCAGAGCCCACGATGGGCCAGTCCGAGTCAACATGAAACTCGCCTCCGAAGGGTAGGTGCTATAGCATAGAATTCAATCAGAGACTATCAGGCCCGGATGTTAACCTGACTTTTATGATTTCCAACTCTCCGCAAGCGCAAAGCGCTTCGGCCCACACGCAAGTCTCTAAACGACGCAAAGCTCCACTGCTATGGGCACTGGCGATAGCAGTGACAACCGTTCTCGCATTAGTCGCGGTAATTGCCTTCTCGTATTTCCGCACCGCAGGAACCCTTTCGGGCCAAGGCAGCAGTCCGTCGAATACTCCCATTGCACCACAGTCAAGCTTTGATCAGCCGTTGGCGATCCCCCCTCTCGCGGAACCGACCATCGCAGCCGATGGCGTAAAAGTTTTTGACCTTACAGTTCAATCAGGCTCAACCGAGTTTCAGCAGGGCGTTAAATCACCCACCCTTGGCTACAACGGCAACCTGCTGGGCCCTACCCTGCGCGCACAGCAGGGCGATACCGTACGGGTCAATGTGACCAACTCGCTCCCTGCCGTCACGAGCGTTCACTGGCACGGCATGCACCTTCCCGCTGCGATGGACGGAGGCCCGCACCAGGAGGTCCAGCCCCAGGGCCAGTGGTCCCCCGAGTGGACGATCAAGCAGCCAGCCGCAACTCTCTGGTACCACCCTCACCCTCACGGAACAACCGAAAAACAGGTATACCAAGGGCTTGCCGGCATGTTTATTTTGGACGACGAGTCCAGCGAGGCATCTGGGATTCCCAAGGATTATGGGGTTGACGACATTCCCGTGGTGGTCCAAGACAAGGCGCTCGACGAAAGCGGCAAGCTCACCGAATCAGGAACGTATGTCGAAACTGGCATGATGGGAAACACCGTTATGGTGAATGGAACGGTCGGACCGGTACAGGAGGTGAAGACGCCACTTACACGGCTGCGACTGCTCAATGGCTCCACCGCACGAGTGTATAACTTCGCGTTCGAGGATGATCGTGCGTTCTCCTTGGTTGCATCGGACGGTGGCCTGTTGCCTGCTGCCGTTGATCTGAAGAGCATTCAGCTGTCTCCGGGCGAACGAGCAGAAATCGTTGTTGCTCTTGCCCCTGGCGAGGACATCATGCTGCAGTCAAAGAATGCGAATAACGGTCCTGATCGGAACGATAACGACGACAACAACAACAGCGACAACGACCAGAACGACAACAACAACAACAACAACAACAACAACAACAACAACAACAACAACAACAACCAGAACGACGACGACAACGACAACCGCGACAACAACCGCGAGGACAACAATAACCGCAACAGCAGCGGCAGCGGCGCGAACATCAGTGGTGTAGCCCTGAATGATTCCAGCAATGTCTTCAACGTGCTGCGCCTCAAAGCATCTGCAACGTTCACTGCCGCAGACAGCTCCGCGGCAGCTGCCTCGTTCAACCTCCCCGCGCTGAGCGACCCGCTCTCAGAGACCGACGCAACTACAGAACGCAACTTCGTCATGGACGGTCGAAAGATCAACAACAAGCAAATGGATATGAACCGCATCGACGAGATGGTTACCCTCGGCGATACCGAGATCTGGACCGTGCAGAACACCGATTGGTCGCCGCACAACTTCCACGTCCACGACGTGCAATTTCAGATTCTCAGCATCAATGGCCAGAAACCTCCGGCCGAGCTGAGCGGGAGAAAAGACACAATCTTCCTGAACCCGAATGATGTGTACAAGATCATGCTGAAATTTGAGGATTACAGCGATCCACAATATCCCCTCATGTATCACTGCCATTTGCTACAGCACGAAGACAAAGGCATGATGGGCCAGTTCCTCGTCTTGGCCCCGGGAGAGTTGCCCGGCACTCCTCCGCGCGCACCCGAGCACTAGGGGCGTGGCCTAACTCCAGGTGTGCATGGGCCTCTGAGCGCATAGCGCTTCGGAGGTGCCTGGGGTGCTTAGGGCTTCCGAAAAAGTTTTGGGCATGTTCTGAGATTTTCAACTGAAAAACCACAGAACGTGCCCGAAACTTTTCATCTTTGCCGCCGAACGCAGGCCGCAAGTTTGCATAGGGTTACAACCGACATGACAATTTGGCCATGGTTATCGAGGCGGTATTGTTCTTGAGATGATCGCAATCTGGCTCAAAGCATTAGGAGGCATCGTCTCGGCACCCACTACGTGCGAGCCGAACTCCTCAGAGAAAGGATCCTGCACGATGAGGAGAATTGGCTAGGTTCTGTTCACGAAAGCATTCAGCGAGCGATGGAGCGTCTCTTGCACAGGATGGCCGCCGCGCCAGTTCCAAAGAGCATCAACCCGGCCATGGCAGGAATCGCACTGTTCACATTCGTGCCACCGCTTAGCTAGTTAAGATCCTTAACAACCAAAGCGTACGTATTTCCATCAGAACCGACGACCACCGTATGGCAGAACCCTGACACGAGCTCGTACAGGTCAAAGCGCAGAGCCATACCTTGGCGGCCAGTACCTCACGAAAAACACATGCGTGGGTGGTCTCCCCACCGCTAGTGAAAGAAGTGCCGCTCGCCCGTAAAGTACATCGTAACCCCGGCGGCGTTGGCCGCGTCGATCACTTCCTGATCACGCACAGACCCGCCGGGCTGCACAACCGCCCGGACGCCCGCATCCAGCAGCACCTGCAGGCCATCGGCAAACGGGAAGAACGCATCAGACGCGGCAACGGCCCCGCGAGCACGCTCCCCCGCGCGCTCAACTGCAAGGTGGCACGAGTCAACCCGATTCACCTGCCCCATCCCGACACCGACGGAGGCTCCGTCATTCGCTAACAGGATGCCGTTCGACTTCACCGCGCGGCAGGCGGTCCACGCGAACTCCAGATCCGCGAGGGTCGCGGCATCCGCTTCGTGACCCGTCACCAGCGTCCAGGGAACATCAACACGCGACGACACGATATCCGTGCTCTGCGCGAGGAATCCGCCGGAAACCTGGCGCACCTCGAGGACCTCGCGCGCATAGCCGCCAGGCAGCTGCAGCAGACGCAGGTTCTTCTTCGTAGTCAGAACCGCGAGGGCGTCGTCATCGAACGAGGGCGCAACGAGCACCTCTGTGAAAATGTCTTTCACCGAGTTGGCCATCGCGAGAGTCACAGGGCGATTGGCCGCGATGACGCCGCCGAACGCAGACACGGGGTCGCAGGCGTGAGCGCGTGCGTGAGCATCCGCAATCGAATCAACAGCCTGATCAACACTCACCTCAACAGTGGATGCCCCTGCCACGGCAATCCCGCACGGATTAGCATGCTTGATGATCGCCACCGCGGGCTCCGTAAAGTCCCACGCCGCGCGAAGGGCGGCGTCGGCGTCGACGTAGTTGTTGTAGGACATCTCTTTGCCGTGCAACAGCGTTGCCTGGGCAATCCCGGATCCGCCGCCGACGGAGTACAGCGCGGCCTTCTGGTGCGAATTCTCGCCGTAGCGAAGTTCCGAGACGAGATCAGCGTTCACAGACAAAGAAGTGGGCAACACTGAGTCAGCAGCATCACCAATGCCACCAGCGTTAGCAGCAAACCAGTCGGCGACCGCCGCATCGTACGCCGCGGTGTGGGCGAAGGCTTCGGCCGCAAGATCCCTGCGCTGAGCCAGGGTCGTCCCGCCAGCCGCGAGCGCCCCAATGACCTCGGGATACCGAGCGGGTGACACCACGATCGCGACGTTCGCGTGATTCTTGGCGGATGCGCGCACGAGTGCGGGCCCGCCGATGTCGATGTTCTCGACCACGAGCGCGGCATCGGCACCCGACGCAACGGTCTCGCGGAACGGGTATAGGTTCACAACGGCCAGGTCGAAGGCCTCGATGCCGAGATCCACCAGCTGATCGCGGTGTGCGGCCAGGCGCTGATCCGCGAGCAACCCGGCGTGAACCCCTGGGTGCAATGTTTTGACCCGGCCGTCGAGGGACTCCGGAAACCCGGTGACCGCGCTCACATCGGTGACGGAATATCCGGCATCCCTCATCGAAGACGCGGTAGATCCGGTCGACACGATCTCGACGCCAGCCGCGGCAAGCGCAGCAGCGAGCTCAAGCAGCCCGGTCTTATCACTCACCGAGATGAGCGCGCGCTTCACTGCGACCTGGTCGCAGTGTTCGTAGTGGCTGGGGTCGTGGTTGATATGAACCATTAGTGACTGAGCTCCTCTAGTCGGATTGTGCCGGCGGCGATTTCACGGACTGTGGTCACGAGCATTTCTCGTTCCACGGTTTTAATTCTTTCGTGCAGGGAGTCTTCGGTGTCGCCGTCGACGATTGGAACGATGCTCTGCCGAATGACGGGCCCCGTGTCGACGCCCTCGTCGATGACGTGCACGGTCGCACCTGTCTCGGTAGCTCCGGCGGCGAGTGCGTCGCGCACCGCGTGAGCGCCGGGGAACAGCGGCAGCAGCGCTGGATGCGTATTGATCAGATTCGGCGTCAGCGCTCCGACGACCGAGGGCGGCAGGATGCGCATGAACCCTGCACTCACGACGAGGTCAGGGGCCCAATCGTTAATCTGGGAGAGAAGTTCTTCACCCCAGGCAACGCGTGACTCGAACGCCGCCGGGTCCACCACAAAAGACGGAATACCGAATTCTGTGGCATGGTCCAAGCCCGGAGCAGGGTTATCAGCGCCTACGGCAGCAATAGTGAAGGGATACTCGGGATCCGCAGAGGCGTCGAGCAGGGCGCGTAGGTTTGATCCACTTCCAGAGATCAGCACGACAAGAGTGAGCACCTGTGAAATCCTATCGTCTTTCATATCCGAGTCATGTGCATCCACACCTTCCGCACCCGAATTCTTCGCGAAGCCCGGTAAGCCCGGTAAGCCCGGTGTCACCCTCTGCGCTACGAATCTCGCGATAAAGCCGAGAAGGGATGCCCCGCCAATATAGACCGCGGCCCACAACGCCACGTCCCAGCCGTCAGGTCCAACCTGCTGGAGCCGTGCGGGGCCGATCGCACCGGCCGAGAGCCAGGCCAAACCTCCGAGCACAAGTGCGCCACCGCCAGCGGCACCGAGAGCACCCGCGATGAAGGCGCCCACCGGGACACGAGAACCCCAGAGACCCGCGAGGGAGGGGAAGAGCCTGCCGCCCAGGACAAACCCCAGGACAATGGGAACGAGTATCCCAATTACCCCCCAACTGTGCGTGCCCTCGGGAATAGCCCCCAACAGGGGAAACGAGGGTAACGGTCCGACGTTGGTCGCGACCGGACTCACCGAGCTTCCGATTCCCATCGCGAACCCAGGGCCGATGAGCCAGGATGCTGTCCAGACGATTGCGTTGGGCAACAGCGCGACTTCCGCGACCGACACGACGAGTGAGCCCGTCCATCCGAGGTGAAGCGATTGCATCAGGGTCATAATTGATGCGTAGTTCATCACGAGGGCGAGGGTGAAGACGATCGCGGCTGCCCCGATCACTCCGATGCCGGAGACCACACCAACTCGCAACCCGGTAACAAGAGAACGGATGCTCGGCCCATAAATCCATGAGACAGCGGACGTAGTTGTGCTCACGAACCTCTTGTGCCGTGGAGTCTGACTCCGGATGTCCCAAAACACGAACGATACAAAAATGCTGACCAGGTACAGCAGAGTTGGAATCAGAACGAAGTGCGTGCCCTCAAGCTTCACTATGCCACCAACAAGCACGCTACCGATCAGCCATGACCCCGCCGCGAATCCGACAAGGCCACCCATGACGCCGACGGCTGGCGTTCGGGAGGCAGACGCCCTCCTGCCGAGCGCGACGCCTGCCCACACGGTAATAAGCGTTATTCCCAGGGGAGCGAGCGAAATAATAAAGCTGAGGGGCTCGGTTCCTACCCCGAGAGATTGCACGGTAGCGTCGCTCAACTCGACCGTGAGCGGAACCAGGTGTCCGAGCATCCACGCAGAAGAGGCGAGGCCAAGGATGGTGGTATACGGGAACGACAGTTCGTAATCAAACATCCAGACGAGGGTGAGTGGGATAAGCGACACGCCAAGCCCGGCTGCGAGAATACCGACAGCTTCGATGGCGACAACCAGTGCCGTGATAACGCGTTTCATGTGCTTATGAGATTACCCGAAATAACGGATGCGGCGCTTAAGACCCGCCTAGAAACTCGCCGAGTTTGTATAGGATGTGGTTCGTCGACATATCTCACCTGGAGGGATCATGACAAAAACCCCAACGGTTTACGATGTTGCAGCCGATGCTGGAGTCTCTATCGCTACAGTCTCCCGAGTCTTCGGGAAGCCGAACGAGGTGCGGGCGGAGACCCGCGAGCGCGTCATGGCATCCGTCGCTGCCCTCGGCTATGTCCCGAGCGCAAGCGCCAGGGGCCTTGCTGCGCGAAAGACGGGTGTTTTGGGACTCTTCTTGCCCGGCTTCGACGCGGTCGAGGAGCTATCTAATGTGTCTTACGACCCTCATTCGCCTGTGAAGGTTGTCCGTGATATTCCGGGCTCAGGGCCTGGTCGGCACTCCACGCTCTACTTCGATGAGGTTTTGCGCGGGGGCGAGCTTGAGGCCTGGCGGCGAGGTTTCGCCCTCATGGTGGGTGTCGGACGAGACAACGATGTCGAGAATCTGGTTCGTGATATTGCGGGCAGGGTGGATGGAATCGCGATCATCGCGGGGAGCGTACCTGAGCCCCTGATAGAAAATATCGCTCGGCGAATACCCGTTGTCATCATCGCGGGAACCGGTAGCACTTCGTCCTACGACACCGTTAACACGAACAACGCTGAGGGGATGCGGACACTCACCGAACACGTCATCGATCAGGGAGCGCGACACATCCGATATGTCGCGGGCCCTGCTGCTTCGCCGGATAATGCGGAAAGGTTTCAGGGGTTCCTCTCGGCGGTAAGCGACCGAGGCATCCCGTTCAGCGAATCGGATGTTCTGCATGGTAATTTCTCGCGAGCGCGGGCGCGCACGATTGGCGAGGAACTTTCACGGACGGGTAGCCTTCCCGATGCCGTGATCTGCGGTAATGACCAAATGGCGTTGGGTGTCCTCGACGCTTTTTTGGGGGCGGGAATTGCAGTTCCTGAGAGTGTTATCGTGACGGGTTTCGATGGGATAGAGGAAACGCGGGAGTCGCTGCCTCGCCTCACAACAGTGCATCAGCCGATGGTTACACTCGGCAGGATTGCCGTCGGAGCATTGTTGGATCGTTTGGACAGCCCGGATAGGCCGTTCGTATCGCTTCGCTTACCAGTCGAAGTGCTCCTGCGAGAGAGTTCAGTGCGCGAAAATTAGCTGCTGGGAGGTTTGGATGCAGGACAAAACGAACGAGCATCCCGTAATCGAACCGTTATGACCTCAGCTTGTCATCCGTAATGTATGCGCATACAATCGGATGAAAGCGCAGCTTGTACAAGTTGCATCGATAAGTTACAGCGCCACTCAACACCGGCGCCTAGTCAACGAAGACGTTAGGAATCCCTGCGGATGAAGACCATAAGAGGAAAACGATCGCGAACAGCGCTCTCCGTAATTGGAGCGGCAGCAATCCTGCTTACCAGCGCATGCGCCGCGCCAACCTCAAACGGAAGCGGCGGCGGCTCCGGAGCCGTTCCCGAAAACTCGATACTTGTTGCGGCTGATAACGGTTCGCCAACGTTCGAAAAAAACTTCAACCCCTTCTCGCCGAACAAGCGCAAAAGCACCACGTACATGTATGAGCCGCTCGAGGTCATAAACACACTCGACGGCGCAGAGACCCCCTTCCTCGCCACCGGTTACACCGTCCGCGACGCGAAAACACTCGATTACACCATCCGCAGCGGAGTCACCTGGTCAGACGGAAAAGCTTTCACCGCCGAAGACGTTGAATACACCTTTGAACTCGTCAAAAGCAACGCCGCACTAGACATGGAAGGCGTTTGGCAACACATCGAAAGCGTCGAGGTCAATGGCGACATCGTCACGTTCCATCTCCTCACCGAAGATATTCCAGCTGCCTTCGTGATCAGCCAACAGCTCATAGTTCCCAAGCACATCTGGAAGGATGTCAAGGACCCCCTCACTTGGGCAAACGAAGACCCTATCGCGACAGGGCCCTATGTTGTAGACGCTTTCAGCCCCAACCAATACTCACTCAAGAAAAACACGTCCTACTGGCAGGCAGATAAGGTCGCCGTCGAGGGCCTCGTGTTCCCGGCATCCAACACTCAATTGGACGTCGTCAAGAATGGATACGACTGGGCCTACGCGTTCATGTCCGACATCGAAAACACCTGGGTCGCCGCCGACAAGCAGCACAACACGTACTGGTTCCCCCCTGGCGGAACCATCGCTCTTCTGCCCAACCTAACAAAGGCCCCCTACAGCGACATCAATTTCCGCGAGGGAATCAGCCTTGCCCTCGATCGAGACAAGATCGCAGAAGACGCCGAGCAGGGCTACGTCGAGGCTGCCGGACAGTCCGGGCTCCTCCTACCCAACCAGGAAAGCTGGCTCAATCCGGACCTCAAAAACAAGGGCGTCATCAAGCAAGACTCCGCGGCAGCCCTCGAGGCATTCAAGAAAGCCGGCTACACCCAGAAAGACGGGAAACTGGTTGATGCGAGTGGAAACCCCCTGTCAATCTCAATCACCACGGCGAACGGATACACCGACTGGCTCCAAGGGCTGCAAACGGTTCAGTCCCAGCTCGGCACAATCGGAATAACAGTCACAATCAATCAGCCGCAACCCGCCGCTTACGAACAGGCAAGAAACACCGGCGACTTCGACATGATCATGACCGGCTTTGGTGGCACGGGAAGCGTCTACACCGACTACAACAGCCTTCTGAGCAGCGAATTCCTGCAGCCGATCGGAACGACCACCACAGCAAACTTCCAACGATTCGACGACGCCGAGACCAACACTCTCCTCGCACAGCTCAAGGTCACTGCCGATGAGACTGAGCAGAAGACAATCGTGAACGATCTCCAAACCCAGGTCTACACCAAGCTCCCCATGATCAGCATGTTTTATGGCGGATCATGGGGTCTGTTCAGCGACAAGAAGTACACCGGATGGCCCAGCGCGGAGGATCCTTACGCTCCACCGAACACCTGGGACTCCACTCCGCTTCTTGTGCTGACACACCTCAAGAAGGCCTAGCCTTCGACCGATTCCGGTTTCGATATACACCGCCATTTTTGGCGCTGGACCACGGTACCGGGTCATTACCCCCCAAGTGTATGCGGGTAGCTGTTTACCTATAAACAGCTACCCGCATACGCGAACCACTGCGCGATCACAGAAAGGTAGCCATTCGTGCGCTACGTGCTCAGCAAAGTAGGCTTGCTCCTGCTCACGATGTGGGCAGCGATCACCCTCAACTTCTTACTCCCCCGACTCATGCCGGGTTCCCCTGCGGATGCTGCCATGGCGAAACTCGCCGGCAACGGCCCCGTCAGCCCCGCCACGCGGGCAGCCGTCGAGGCCCAGCTCGGAGTTCCCACCGGCAACATCTGGGACCAATACATTACATACCTGTCAAACATCAGCCAGTTCGATTTTGGTATGTCCTACACGTTCTTCCCACAATCAGTATCCAGCCTGGTTGCCGCCGCGCTCCCCTGGACCCTGATCCTCGTCGGGACCGTCACGGTACTATCGTTCGTTTTCGGAACCCTTCTCGGCGTCACAGCCGCATGGAAACGAGGAACCTGGCTCGATACCCTGCCGACCGTCGCCGGAACCTTCGGAAGCGCATTCCCCTATTTCTGGACGGCCCTCCTCCTCGTATTCGTTTTTGGATACGTCCTGGGATGGTTTCCCACCTCCGGCGCCTATAGCGCGTTCGCGACGCCCAACGCGTCGCCAGAATTCTTCGCGGATGTTCTTCACCATGCCGTACTGCCGGGCCTGACCATCCTCCTCACGTCCCTTGGCGGCTGGATACTGGGTATGCGCAACACCATGATCAACACGCTGGGCGAAGACTACGTGACGTTCGCTGAGGCCAACGGCCTCCGCCAGCGCACAGTTGCCCTTCGTTACGCGGCGCGCAACGCCATCCTGCCCAACCTGACCTCCTTCGGGCTCTCGCTCGGGTCGGTGGTGGGTGGATCACTTCTGGTCGAGACCGTCTTCAACTACCCCGGCCTCGGCTACCTGCTCTACACGGCTGTGGTGAATCAGGATTACCCGCTCATGCAGGCACTATTCCTCATGATCACCGTGAGCGTCTTAGTTGCAAACTTCCTGGTTGATATTTTGTACGGCTTCTTAGATCCGAGGACCCGCCGATGACAGCTACAAGCAACACCCAGAACAGCCCGACCCCCAACGGGGCCGGCCAGCGACGACGAGCTCCGTTCAGAGTCGTCGGAAAAGTGTTTGGCACGCTATGGGAAGTCCCCAAGGCCCGTATCGGGATAGTGATCCTTGCATTCTTTATCTTTGTCGCGATATTCGCACCGCTACTCGCGCCATACTCGCCCAACGAGAACGGTTTCGGGAGAAGCCAGAGTGCTAGCTCTGAGCACTGGCTCGGCACCACCGCCGCCGGGCAGGACGTCCTGTCCCAGCTCATCTTCGGGGCACGGATATCCGTCTTCGTCGGACTCGTCGCAGGCGGGCTCGCAACACTTATCGCGATCCTCGTCGGCCTCAGCTGGGGTTATATTCGTTCATTTGCGGGTGAATCGGTCGGCTTCATCGTCAATCTCTTCCTCGTCATCCCCGCGCTTCCTCTGATGATCGTGATCGCCGCCTATCTCCAAAACGGCGGAATCTCGATGATCATCTTCGTGGTCGTGCTGACGGGGTGGGCATCGGGAGCCCGCGTTCTGCGCTCGCAAACCCAGTCGCTTCGCTCACGCGATTTTGTCACGGCCGCGGTATTCAGCGGGGAGAGTTCTTTCCGAATTATCTTCCGCGAAATCCTGCCCAATATGACCTCGCTCATCACGGGCAGCTTCTTTGCCGCGGCAACGGGAGCGATACTCGCCGAGGCCGGGCTCGAATTCCTCGGCATCGGCGACACCACCTCAGTGAGTTGGGGAACAATGCTGTTCTGGGCTCAGAATGGCAACGCTCTGCTCACAGGCCAATGGGTCCTGCTCTTCGCTCCGGGCCTCTGCATCGCGCTACTCGCGACCTCGATGACGTTCATCAACTTCGGTGTTGACGGGCTCAGCAATCCTCGACTGAGGGAAGGAACGAAACGATGAGTCTCCTGAACGTTGAAAATCTCTCGGTTATTTACGAGCCAAACGGGGCGGAACCCGTCTATGCTGTCAAGGACGCCACATTCAGCCTGGAACGCGGCGAATTCGTCGGCCTCGTCGGAGAATCAGGGTCGGGCAAATCCACCCTCGGATTTGCGCTCACCAGACTCTCAAAAGCGCCCGCCCGGATCAGCGAAGGAAAAATTCTCTTCGACGGGAAAGACATCGCGGGAATCAAAACTGAAGACCTACGCACCCAGCGTCAGGGCGGGTTCGCCATGGTGCTGCAATCGGGAATGAACGCGCTCAACCCGGTTCGGAGCATCCGTCATCATTTCTTCGACATCTTCGCGGCCCACGGTCACGTCAGCAAGAAGAATAGGGAGGCACGTGCGAGCGAGCTTATCGAAAAGGTAAAACTCCCCGTCACGACCCTCGACCGCTTTCCCACGCAGCTATCGGGTGGGATGCGCCAGCGAGTTTCAATCGCCCTTGCGCTCTCGCTCGAGCCTCAGCTGATGGTTTTCGACGAGCCGACGACGGCGCTCGATGTGCTCGTGCAGCACGCGGTCATGGATACGATCAAGGATCTTCAACGGGCGGAAGGGTTCACCGCCATCCTGATCAGCCACGATCTGGGAATCGTGTTGGAGGCTACCGAGCGCGTACTCGTCATGCGCGACGGCGAGATCGTCGAGGATTCGTCCTCACGTGACATTTTGCGTGCTCCGCAACACGAATACACGAAGAACCTACTCAGCCACTACGGCGACCCGCGCGCCGAGGTAGTAACGGTTCCCGGGTTGGAGCGGCGAGGTTCCTCGTCGTCTGACAACGTGGCGCAGGGGGTAAAGCCCGCGCGCGATGGCCGCCAATCTGGGCTCAGCATCGTGGTCAGCGGAGTGTCCAAAACGTATCCAGCGCCAAGGCGGGGAGAACCCATCGTTCGCGCTGTCAACGATGTCTCCTTCACGTTGGAACCGGGTGCCTCTGTTGCGCTAGTAGGCGCGAGCGGAAGCGGAAAAAGCACGCTCGCCAAGATGATTTCGGGCGTAGAGAAACCGACCTCGGGCACGATAACGTTTGGCGATCTGAGCATCGACACTCTGAAACGGCGACAGCTGAAACGGCTCCACCGCGATGTGCAGATGGTGTTCCAGGACCCCTATGCGGCCCTCAACCCGCTGCACACGGTGGAATATACGCTGATGCGACCGATCATCAACTT
This sequence comes from Lysinibacter sp., assembly GCA_040400085.1. Taxonomy (GTDB): domain Bacteria; phylum Actinomycetota; class Actinomycetes; order Actinomycetales; family Microbacteriaceae; genus HNR. The sequence goes on from JBBAQX010000023.1 coordinate 35,155, forward strand.
TTCGAGCAGGCGTGGACACGAGGCCAGAAAACGGGTCTTGGAATTGCTCGATACCGTGGGTCTCACCCCCGTCGAACAATTCGCCGCAAAGCTTCCCCACCAGCTATCGGGAGGACAGCGGCAACGAGTAGTCATAGCGCGGGCGCTCGCCAGCGACCCGCAGGTGATCATCGCGGATGAGCCGGTCTCTATGCTCGATGTTTCGCTCCGTGCTGGGGTTCTCGCACTGCTCGACGGCCTCCGCGAAACGTGGGGCGTAAGCATGCTTTACATCACACACGACCTGCTGAGCGCGCGTCTTGTAACCGACCAAATCATGGTGCTCAATCAGGGCTCCGTTGTCGAGCGAGGTGAGACCGCCAGCGTGCTTCAGCATCCGCAAGACGACTACACCGTGCAATTACTGGATGCGATTCCCAACCCGTCCCACAACGCCTAAACGTAAACCCGTTCGCTAACAACATCGCTAACGGGGATGCCCTCATCGGCATCCCCCATTATTTACAAGGAGAGACGTGCTTCAGTTTCCTCAGGGATTCATTTGGGGCGCTGCGACCGCAGCCCACCAGATCGAGGGTAACAACATCAACAACGATTGGTGGGTCAAGGAACATACGCCCGGCACCTCTATCGTCGAGCCGAGTGGTGATGCGATGGATAGCTACCATCGCTTCCGTGAGGACATGAAGCTGCTGGCAGATGCGGGGTTAGAGTCCTATCGCTTCAGCATCGAGTGGAGCCGGATCGAGCCCGAAGAGGGATACGTCTCGCGTGCCGAGATTGATCATTACCGTCGTATGGTCGATACCGCGCACGAGCTCGGGCTCAAACCGATCGTGACGCTCTTGCACTTTACGGTGCCCCGCTGGATGCACGACGACGGTTTTTGGCGCAGCCCCAAGGCGGCAGACAGGTTCGCCCGCTTCACCGAACACGCGTTACCGATCGTGTCCGAGGGCGTCGATTATGTATGCACCATCAACGAGCCCAATATTGCCGCGATGCTCGCTGGCGGAGAGGATGCGGCGAACCTGGTCGCGTTCGGCCTCCCCAATCCTGACCTTCAGGTGGCGGATATGCTCCTCGAATCACATAAGCGGTCGCGGGAGGTCTTGTCTCAGCTGAGCGGGGTGCGTTCCGGTTGGACGGTTGCGACCCAGGCTTTCCACTCGACGGGCGAGCCAGGAGCCGACGAGATGATGCGCGAGTACGGTTACTGCCGCGACGATTGGTACCTGGAGGCAGCAAAGGGCGACGATTTCCTCGGCGTTCAGGCCTACACCCGTACCTTCATCGGCCCCAACGGCCCGATCCCCGTCTCGGACGAGGTCGAGACCACTCTCACCGGATGGGAATTCTTCCCGCCCGCGACCGAGATGGGTCTCCGCAGCGCGTGGGAGCTGAGCGAACACGTTCCGCTAATGGTCACCGAGAACGGCATTGCCACGGCCGACGATACCAGGCGCATCGCCTATACAGACGGGGCACTACGCGGCGTCCACTCGGCGATCGAAGATGGCATCACTGTTTTGGGTTACCAACATTGGAGCGCCCTCGATAACTACGAGTGGGCAAGCGGGTTCCGCCCCACCTTCGGCCTTATCGCGGTTGACCGAGAGACCTTCGTACGCACGCCGAAACCCAGCCTCGCCTGGCTGGGCAACGTCGCGCGCAACAACGGCCTACCCGCAGAATCCGTCTAACACCTCATCGCTAACACCACCTCACTAACACCTCAGAGAAAGACATTGCCAATGAAGTCATCCTCCCTCTCCGCGGGGGTGGCGGTCACCCTTGCCGCCGCCCTCGTCTGTGGCCCACTCGCGACAACAACGGCGGCTCAGGCCATGCCCGTTGTCACGCCTACCACCACGCCCGCACTATCGCCGGAAGCTTGGTCAGAGCTCAGGCAATATGCGGTCGACACCTGGCGTTCGATGGACGCCATGACTACCCCGGCAACCGGCCTCCCCGCCGACAATATTCCCGGAAACCTGGCGGCGGGCACAGCGAGCGGATACACCTCCCCCACCAACATCGGCGGGTACCTGTGGTCTGCCGTAGTTGCCCGAGATCTCGGCATTATCTCGCCCAATGACGCCCGCGACCGGATGCGTGTCACGCTCGATACGCTGAGCACCATGGAACGCAACCAGGCAAGCGGGATGTACTACAACTGGTATGACCCTCGCGACGGTTCCCTGCTCCACACCTGGCCAGAGAACGGCGACCCGATCAACCAGTTCCTCAGTTCGGTCGATAACGGATGGCTGGCCGCCTCGCTCCGTATCGTCGCCTCCGCGGAACCCCAGCTCGCCACCGAGGCGACTGCACTCTATACGTCGATGAACTTCGGTTCTTTCTTCGATCCTGAACCGTCGGCGAACCTTCCTGCGGGAACGAATCGCGGCGGCTTCTGGGAGGTGGCCCCTCCCGGCTGCAGCACCCAGCACGCGAACTACGCGGGTGTCGGCCCGGACGTTTTCTACACCTGTCACCACTACGACACCACGGTGAGCGAGTCGCGCATTGCCACGTACCTTGGCATCGCCAACGGACAAATCCCCGCATCGGGACTCTACGGCACCTACCGCACGCTTCCGGCGGGATGCGACTGGGGCTGGCAGGAACAATTGCCAACGGGCACGACCCGGACCTATAACGGCATCCCCGTCTACGAGGGCGTCTACGCCTACGACGAGATGGCCTTCGTGCCCAGCTGGGGCGGAAGCATATTCGAGGAATTGATGCCCGACCTTCTCGTTCCCGAAAGCGAGTGGGGCGCTACCTCCTGGGCCGTCAACCACCCCGTAGCTGTCGAGGTTCAGAAGCGGCACGGACTCACCGAGGCTGGCTATGGCTACTGGGGATTCTCGCCTGCTAGCGACCCATTCGGCGGCTACCGCGAATACGGAGTCGACGTCGCGGGCATGCGTTCCGACGGCTACACCTCCGACAAAGAAGAGACCAACGTTGACATCGAGAAGCCGGGATGCCCGGGAATAGGCGGAACCAACCCGGAGCCGACGTTTGGTGACGGCGTTGTGACGCCCCACGCATCCTTTCTCGCGCTCCCCTACGACCTTGAGGGCGCACGCGATAACCTGCGTAAGATCAAAACGGATCTGAACGCATATGGCCCCGGCGGCTTCTACGATGCGGTTGCGGTGAAGAGCGGCACGATCGCCGAGCGGTACCTCTCGCTGGACCAGGCCATCAGCATGGCGGCGCTCGGGAACGTGCTCGATAACAACGCGCTCAAGGGATACTTCGTGGATGATACGCTCGAGCAGCGGTTGAAGCCACTCATCCAGGCTCAGACCTTCTCGTCGAGCTTTGACACGGCCGTGGTTGATCCTGTCGATCCGGTCGATCCGGTAACACCGGTCGTTCCCGATCCGACGTCGCCCGAGGGTGGCGCCACGGTAATCGCTGCTACTCCCTCAGGTACACTTGCCGCGACGGGGGCGCGGGGAGAGTCCTTCGCCGCGTTCCTCGCGGCAGCCGCGGTCCTCGCAGGGCTAGCCGTGTACCGCGTCAGAAGGATCCGATGCTCCCACTAGTTTAGATACCAAAAACGCCCGTGCAGCCTGGGACTGTGCGGGCGTTTTTGTATTGGAATTTTCGGCCCGGCGCTGTTTCGTGCTGTAGCTATGCAGTGCGGGGGCCTGCAGAGACGGGGCTGAGATGAGTATGACTCGGTTCGTCGTCATCTTTGAGCCCGTATGCGAGCACCCTGTCAACCGCAACGTGGAATGCCCAACTCGCAGCGACGACAGCTAATGCGTCGACACGTGCCGAGAAGCTCGCCGCGATCAGATAGACACCAGCGAGTAATGCCGGGCCAGTGTAATTATGGACGACGTTATACAGTCGTGCGCCGACCCGATTATTCGCTAGATAACCGACCCCCGATAGGTCGAACACCAGGAACAGGGCTAGCGGCCACCACCAGAGGATCCCGGCCGAGGTAAGGGCGATCATTACGAACAGAGCTATGGCAGCGTTTTCTATGCGCTGAATCGTTATCGGGCCCATCAGACGCTGTGACCTTTCTGATGCGATGGGTTCCGCGCGCCCTCGAAGAGCTCCGGAGCCTGCGTAATCGCGGAGCCCAGCCAGAAGATCACCCGGTCGAAGCTCGTGTCGACCTCGTTGGCCAGGCTAAAACCCCCGCTATTCTCCAGCTGCGAGAACCCGTGTAGGGTAGCCCGGATCGCGCGCATGGCGTCGACTCGATACTCCTCGGCGATCCCCATCCCCGCGACAATGGCGGTCACGGTGCGCATAAATTCGTCCCTCGATTCCCGCGCCGTCGGCGTACTGTCAAGCACCGGTCCCTGCGCCGCGCCATACATCGCGGGGTGCGCCCTCGCATAGTCCCGATAGGCGTGGGCGAGAGCGCCGAGCGCGTCCAGACCGGAGCGTCCGACGGTCGCCCGGACCACAGCATCATTCAATTGAGCGAACGCCCGGGCCGCGAGACGCTCTCGCAGGTCGGCGAGGTTGGTAACGTGCTTGTAGATGCTGGGAACGGTCACGTGTGCCTTCGCCGCGATGGGCGCGAGGGTGAGTTCCGCCACCCCGTTGCTCCCGAGGGCCTCGGCGCATTCCTCGGCCAGGTCGAGGACGACTTCGGTGCTGAGTTTGATCTTTGTCATGTTGCTAGTGTCCGTTCGTGTCGGTCGTGCTGCCCATATCAGTCTCGTCAAGAAATTGGATGATGGCGTCGGCGGTCTCCCGCGGTGCCTGCGCTTGTGGGTAATGCCCAACACCCGAAAGCAACAGCTTTTTCGCGTGAAGGATGCCCGCAATCGCGTCGAGCTCCGCCTCCGGATCCGGGAAGTCCGGGTCGAGCTCGCCCATGATGGCCAGCTGCGGCACGCGCGCGGCCGCCTCGTGGAACGGCACCACCGTGCTGTGGTCGGCTCCCTTGATGGTCGCGAGCAAAGCTCTCCAGGCGCCGGGCTTCTTCAGCCAGTCCCGGATATCGTTTGCCTGGCTGGCGAACCACTCCGGCTTCGCTCCCCCCTTGCCAAAAAACGAGCCGTATGCGCCCTTCCACGCGGCGGGACCCCACGGCTTGCGCATGGCTAAGGACATCGCGATGGCGGATGCTCGTGACATAGGCACCGGCCTCACGAACGGCCCGAGCAACACAGCGCTGCTAATCGTCTCGGGGGCCTGTGCCGCAGCAATAACCGAAGCTCCGGCAGCGATGGAATTGCCGATGAGAGTAATTTTTGAATATGGAGCCCCGGCCGCAGCGGCTTGCTCTCCGAGATGCACGGCAAGAGAGAGGAGGTCGCCTGCGGTTGCGAGGTCACCGTAGTCAGCGAAGGACGCGTCGGATTCGCCGTGTCCCCTGAGGTCAGCCGTGGCGACGGTGAAGCCCGCCTGAGTGAGGATGGGCGTGAGGTCACGGTAGGTGGAGCGCAGGTCACCAAGACCGGGGCTGGCAACAAGGAGATGGGACCGGGTTGAATCCGTGGGAAGGTCGAGGCTATAAGCGATTCGACCCTGGGGCCGGGTGAAGAAGTATGTCTGTTGCATAACCCAATAGTAAATCAGGTTAACTAAAAAGTAAACTCAATTAACCAAATTGATTCACGGCATCCATTCTTGATCCCGTAAGCCCAGCGCTCACCCCGCCACAAACGGATGCCCGTCACCTTACGCTTCGTAAGGTAACGGGCATCTGTCCTCAGCCAGCACGGCCGAAACTGGGCGGGCTACAGCGCAACTTACAGCGCGGCGTAAACCTCGCGCAGCAGGCGCGCAGCCTCGCTCGGGGTCTTGCCGACCTTCACACCTGCGGCCTCGAGGGCCTCCTTCTTGGCCTGAGCAGTTCCGGCAGAGCCGGACACGATAGCACCCGCGTGTCCCATAGTCTTGCCTTCGGGAGCGGTAAACCCGGCGACATAACCGACGACGGGCTTGGTCACGTTTGCCTTGATGAACTCGGCCGCACGCTCCTCGGCGTCTCCACCGATCTCGCCGATCATCACGATCGCCTTGGTCTCGGGGTCAGCCTCGAACGCCGCAAGAGCGTCGATGTGCGTGGTGCCGATGATGGGGTCGCCACCGATTCCGATCGCGGTCGAGAAGCCCAGGTCGCGCAGCTCGAACATCATCTGATAGGTCAGGGTTCCCGACTTCGACACGAGGCCGATCGGGCCCTTGCTCGTGATATTGTTGGGCGTGATGCCAACCAGCGATTCGCCCGGCGTGATGATCCCGGGGCAGTTGGGCCCAATGATCCGGGTCTTGTTGCCCTTCTCCTGGGCGTAGGCCCAGAACTCGGCCGAATCCTGCACGGGAACACCCTCGGTGATGATAACCAACAGGGGAATCCCGGCGTCGATGGCCTCGACCACGGCATCCTTCGTGAAAGCGGGAGGAACAAACGCGATTGAAACGTCCGCGCCCGTCTTCTCCATCGCCTCGGCCACCGTGCCGAACACGGGCAGCTCCACGCCGCCCTCGTGCGTTACCGTGGTTCCAGCCTTACGGGCATTCACTCCACCCACAATTTGGGTTCCGGCCTTGAGCATCAGCGCGGTGTGCTTTGTGCCTTCGCCACCGGTGATGCCCTGAACGATGACCTTAGAGTCTTTGTTGAGAAAAATAGACATTTTTCGAAAAATCCTTTACTTGCCTGAGAATTACGAGGCGTTGAAACTAGGCTACGTTGACGGACGCGACGTTGACGGAAGCGACATTAACGGCAGCGGCGAGGGCGGCAGCCTTGTCGGCACCGTCGTCCATCGAGGTGGCCAATGTAATGAGCGGATGGTTGGCCGCCGCGAGAATCGCGCGTCCCTCATCCACCTTGTTGCCATCAAGGCGCACAACGAGAGGCTTTGTCGCCGACGAGCCCAGGATTTCCAGGGCCTGAACGATTCCGTTCGCCACGGCATCACACGCAGTGATCCCACCGAACACGTTCACGAAGACGCTCTGGACCTGCGAATCGCCCAGAATCACGTCGAGCCCGTTTGCCATAACCTCGGCAGAGGCTCCGCCCCCGATGTCGAGGAAGTTAGCAGGCTTCACGCCGCCGTGGTTCTCGCCGGCGTAGGCGACAACGTCGAGCGTCGACATAACCAGGCCAGCACCGTTCCCAATGATTCCCACCTGTCCGTCGAGCTTGACGTAGTTCAGGTCGAGCGCCTTGGCCTTGGCCTCGAGCGGGTCAGCAGCAGTCTTGTCCTCAAGAGCTGCGTGGTTGGGGTGACGGAAGTCCGCGTTCTCGTCGAGCGACACCTTTCCATCGAGGGCGATAACATCTCCCTCCTCGGTCAGCACGAGGGGATTCACCTCAACCAGCGTTGCGTCCTCACCGGTGTACACCTCGTAGAGTTTCGCAATAACCGGGGCTACCTTATCGATAAGGTCAGCGGGAAACTTAGCCGCCACGGCGATCTCGCGGGCTTTAGCCTCATCGATTCCGCTATTTGCATTGATCTCGATGCGGGCGAGGGCCTCGGGGCGTTCTACCGCGAGCTGCTCAATCTCCATACCACCTTCATAGCTGGTCAGCGACAGGTAGGAGCGGTTTGCACGGTCGAGCAATACCGAAAAGTAAAACTCCTGAGCGATACGCGCCCCCGCGGCGACCATCACGCGCTTCACGATGTGGCCCTTGATATCGAGCCCAAGGATGCTCTGCGCGGCCTCGTATGCTTCGTCTGCGTTTTTCGCTACCTTGACGCCGCCGGCCTTGCCTCGGCCGCCAACTTTTACCTGCGCCTTAACAACGACAACGCCGCCAAGCTTTTCAGCGGCGGCGCGTACCTCTTCAGGCGTATCAGCGATGATGCCAGCAAGAACAGGCACCCCATAACTTTCAAATAGGTCTCGTGCCTGGTACTCGTAAAGATCCACGCTCATCCAATCCGTGATCTCGCGCTGCAAACACTGCGTTGTGTGCCTGCAAACGCACTAATAGTTGGGAATGACCACACGTCGACGTAGAGCCGCAACCGCGCGCCATAGGCTTAACACTACCGCCTTGTCCCGCATAGGTTTTCCCCATCTCACAACCTTCGGGAAGGTTCGGGTGTTAAACTCTGTGACTATGGCATCGTCTGAAAGCTCGCTACGCACTGGCATCTCGATGAGAGTGCTGGCGATAGTGGCCGCCGTTCCGCTCTTTTTCGCTTCGGGGATGCTCACCCCCGCGTTTGCCGACACCACCCCCACCTGGGACGATGTGCTCGCGGCGCGCGGAAACGTCGCGGCCACGGAAAAACTCGTAGCATCCCTCCAAAGCGAGCTGGCATCCCTCCAAACGACCGCGGCAACTCGCGGAAACGAGGCGGTGAATGCATCGCTAGCGGATCAGCAGGCCAAGTCTGCCCTGTCAGACATCACTTCACGGGTGGACACCTTGGCGACCGAGCTCCAATCGGCGAAGGAGAAGACGAACGCAACCGCGCACGACACCAGCGTGGTAGCGTCAGGCCTCTACATGAGTAGCAGCAGCGTCTCGGGCACCGCAGAGCTTTTCGCCCAGACCGATCCCGACAGCTTCTTGAGCAAGCTCGCAAGCCTCGACCGGGTGTCTTCCCGAAATTCTCAGATTGCCGAACGAGTTGTGCAGACATCCAACTCCATTGCTTCGCTCACCGAACAGGCAACTGCGGCTCAGCAGCAGCAGCAAGACCTCACGCAGAAGGCTGAGGCTGCGTCTACGGCCGCGGCCCAGACACTTGCCTCCGCAACGAGCGCCGTCGCGGCCGTCCAGCAGCAGCAGGCGGATCTCGTGAATAAGCTGGCAACCCTCAAGGGAACCTCTGCCGCGATTGAACAGAGCTATATGACAGCCGCCGCAGAGAAAGCGGCCTACGAGGAACAGCAGAGGCAGGCGGCTGCGGCAGCAGCCGCCGCTAACAACTCGTCTGGCGGGGGCTCGACAGGAGGCTCCTCAGGCGAATCCGGCGGTTCCACGAGCGGAGGGGGCGGGGGAACTGTCGTCCCTCCGGTCAACCCCACCCCACCGCCGGGAATAGACAACTCTCCAAGCGGGGCCAGAGCCTACGCTGCCGGCCAGGTAGCAGCCCGCGGCTGGGGTGCCGACCAAAATAGCTGCCTCGTGAACCTGTGGAACAGAGAATCGGGATGGCGGTACAACGCGATGAACAGCTCGAGTGGGGCATACGGCATCCCCCAATCGCTTCCTGGCGGCAAAATGGCCTCAGCCGGCGCAGATTGGCTCAGCAACTCGCAGACCCAGATCAACTGGGGGTTGGGTTACATCACCAGCCGCTACTCCACCCCCTGCGGCGCGTGGGCGCACTCAGAGGCAACGGGTTGGTACTAGCGGCTAGCCCTCTAGCCCGCTAGCCCTCTAACCCTCTAACCTCGAGATAGGCGCAATCTTGATCAGGATTTTCTTCGGCCCGACATCGTCAAATGTGACGTGTGCAATCCGCTTGGTGCCGACTCCTGTGACCTCATCAACCGAACCATCACCATAATCCGCGTGACGGATGCGGTCGCCGCGAGCAAGCTCAAGGTCGCCATTATCTTGCACACTACCCGAGATGGTATTGGGGAATTGTGCTGGTTCGCCGTTGCGGGCCGCAGCGGCCTTGGCTTTCTTTGCTTCGCGGTATCGTTCCAGGCTGCTCATCATGTTGCCGGATGCCGGTTCAGACACTGCCGCAGATGAGCCTCCCCCAAACCCGCCGCCGGTAAACCCGACGGAGCTGTTCGCGCCGCTTGAATCACTCGAGGACCGCTTGGAATACTGGGACCCCGAATACTGCGACTTCGATGAACCGGATGATCCCCCATATCCACGCGAACCACGCTGCGCGTTGAGGGCACGGGGCTGAGTGCCATCACGGCTCGTCACCATCCCGGGCGACTGCCGCCACTCGATCAGGTTCGCGGGGATCTCTTGTAGGAACCGGCTGGGCATCGCCACCGTGATCTCGCCGTATTGGGCGCGGGTCATCGCGAGCGAGAGGTAGAGTTTCTCCCGGGCGCGGGTGATGCCAACGTAAAAGAGCCGACGTTCCTCGGACGGACCGCCAGCCTCGTCCGCCGACATCTGGTGCGGCAGCAGCCCCTCCTCGACTCCCGTGATGAAGACGGCTTGATACTCCAGCCCCTTCGCCGTGTGCAGGGTCATGAGGGACACGGTTCCGCTGGTGTCGTCCAGGTCATCGGCTGCGGCCACGAGCGAGACCTCCGTGAGGAAGTCGACCAGCGTGCCGGTGGGGTTATTCCTGCTGAACTCCTTGGTGACCGCGATGAGCTCGTCGATGTTCTCCGCACGAGCCTCGTCCTGCGGGTCCTTACTATTGCGCAGGATATCGAGATAACCGGTCTCGGCCATGATGTAACCAAGGATGTCACTGAGTGGCGTAATCTTGACACCGAGCGATTCCGGGGTGGCCCGGCCCTCGTCATCGAGAGTATCGATCAGCTGGTCCACGCCCTCAAGCGCCATCTGAGTAGCGTGATCCAGGATCCCCGAGAGGGTGAGGATCGCGCCGCGCACCTTCGGGCCGAAGCTCAGCTCACCGGCCCGGCGCATGGCATCCCTCAGCGATATTTCTTGCTCTTCGGCGAATGCCGCGAGTTGCGCCTCCGTCATTGGGCCGATGCCGCGCTTAGGAGCGTTTAGGATGCGCCTAAGAGCGTACTCGTCAAACGGATTTGCGACCGTGATCAGGTAGGCAATCGCATCCTTGATCTCGGCCCGTTCGTAAAACTTGGTTCCGCCGAGAACCCGATACGGGATGGCCTCACGGATAAAGATCTCTTCAAGCGCGCGCGTCTGGGCGTTGGTGCGATAGAACACGGCGATGTCTTTGTAGCCAACGCCATCGCGGTGCAGATCCTCGATTTCGTCCGCGATGAAGCGAGCCTCGTCGTGACCGGAATACCCGGTAAACCCGGTAATCTTGTCGCCGTCACCCTCGTCGGTAAAGAGGTTTTTCTCCTTGCGATCGAAGTTATTCGAAATGACTGCGTTGGCCGCGGTGAGGATGTTCTGCGTCGAGCGGTAGTTTTGCTCCAGCAGGACGACCTCGGCGCCCGGGTAATCGCGCTCAAACTCGGTGATGTTGCGGATGTCCGCGCCGCGGAAGGCATAGATCGACTGGTCCGAGTCTCCAACGACCGTGAGGCTGGCACCCGGGATCGAGCCGTCTTGCGCGATATCGCGCGGGGCATATTCAAAAGCGGCCGCCGCAACAACTTCGGGCTTGATGGGCCTGGTCAGCTCGCGGATCAGCGCATATTGCGCGTGGTTGGTGTCCTGGTACTCGTCGACCAGGATATGCCGGAAGCGCCGCTGGTAGAGAGCGGCAATATCGGGGAAGGAGCGAAATAGGTACACGACCTGACCGATGAGATCGTCGAAGTCGAACGCGTTTGCCCGACTCAGCTCGCTCGTGTATTTGCGAAACACCTCCAGGAAGGCCCGGTCTCGCGGATCCGACAGGTTTGCCGTGCGCGCGAACGTGTCGACGTCGGTGAGCTCGTTCTTGAGCTTGGAAATCCGACCTGCGGTGCCTGCGGGGGTCAGCCCCAGGTGATCGAGGTCAAGTCCCTTGATGATGCGCTTGAGCAGCGCGCGCGAATCCGCTGAATCATAGATCGTGAAACTTTTCAGATAGCCGAAGCGCTCGGCCTCCCGGCGCAAAATCCTGACGCACGCCGAGTGAAACGTCGAGATCCACATGCCCCCCGCGGCCTCGCCCAGCAGACCTTCCACCCGCTCCCGCATCTCCGCAGCGGCCTTATTCGTGAAGGTGATGGCCAGGATCTGGCTGGGCCACGCCTCGCGCGAACGGATGAGCCCGGCAATTCGATGCGTCAGAACTCGGGTCTTGCCCGACCCGGCACCTGCCACGATGAGCAGGGCGGGGCCACGGTACTCGACCGCGCGGGCCTGTCCGGGGTTGAGCCCGGCAAGCAGCTCGTCGGTCCCGTCGCTTGGGCCGTGGGCGGAATCGGGGAAAAGAGGAGGAAGAGTCATCGTGAGACAAGTCTACGACGGACTACAGACGCTCAAGCGTTTCGCTTCATCTCGAGAACTATCACGAGCATCCATTCGCGAAACACCCGAGAGACGAAACACCCAACCGAACTGCTCAGCACATTCTCGGCCGCTGCCCGATACTATTGAACAAGCAATACTTAAGCGACAACACGAAAGTGGACGAACACCATGGCGAGAAACAACCCCGCGCTATCGCGCAACCCCGCCCTCAACGGTAGCAATAACCGTACCCTTTCGGCAGATGAGCTCAACAAAATCTACGCGCAGCCGTCGGCCGACCTGAATCGTCCGGGCGTCGAGCAGCCCGTTCAGCAGACCACGACTATGGGGAACGAGTTCGCCGGGTCGTCCGACCCCATGACGTATGAGGATACCATTGCCAAGACGGCAGGCCTCTTCGCCGTTGTCGTAGCTACGGCCGTTGTCGGATGGCAGTTCGCTTCGCTACCAGTGATGATCGGGTCGGCACTCGCGGCGCTAGTCGTCGGTCTGATCGCAACGTTCAGGCAGAAGCCGTCGGTGCCACTGTACTTCCTATATGCAGCGCTCGAAGGGGTATTTCTTGGGGCAATCTCGAAATTTTATGAGGTTCGCTTCGACGGGATCGTCACCCAGGCCATCATCGGAACTTTCTCGGTCGTTGCGGTTACGCTCATTCTCTTTCGCAGCGGCAAAGTGCGCACCTCGCCTCGTATGACCAAGATCGTTATGGTTGCGATGGGTGGGTACCTGCTCTTCTCACTGCTGAACTTCGGGCTGGTAGCATTCGGAGTACTTCCCGGCTTCGGTATGCGAAGCGGAGTGATCGGTATCGTCATCGGCATCGCCGTAGTTCTCATGGCCGCCTACTGCCTAGTAATGGACTTTGAGTACATCAAGAACGGCGTGGAGGCCCGCGCACCCCGCGCGTACGGCTGGACAGCCGGTTTTGGCCTCATGGTGACCATCATCTGGCTGTACCTTGAGGTGCTGCGTCTCATCGCTATTTTCCGCGAATAAGGGTCGACACTACTAATATGTAGTTACGAACACGTTTCTACATACTTACGAGGAGTCGAAGTTGACCGCCAACGATGACAACGCACGTCGCCAACTTGCTGATCCGTCCACGACGGCTCAGCAGTTGGCTGACATCGCTTACGACTATCCTCATCTCGCGGCAGAGATCACGCGTCATCCCAACGTGTATCAGGGGCTCGTGGACTGGCTTGCAGAATACGGCGTTCCTGAGGCAGCTCCAGTTGAGGTAGCGGCTCCTGTCGAGATTGCCAGTCCCGTGATGCCTGCCCAGACTCACGGTTTCACTCCTTCGAGCAGCGTAGGGATGCCCGTCGCAGACAGCATTGCGCCTCGGGTTGACTCCGCTCCTCAGCACTACGCATCGTTCGATTCGATAATGAATCAGCAGCAATCCCAGCAGCCGGCTCCTACAGAGTCTTCCATCCCTCTTATGCCGCGGGGCGGGGAGTACACCCCGTCGCAATTAGCCTACGAGGCTCCGGAGGTCTCGGCTCCGATATATCAGGCCCCGGCATCCCAGTCCCCATCTTATGATGCGCCGTTGCAATCAGCACCGGTCCAGCCGATGTATGCTCCCCCAGCAACGCAATCATTCGAGACGCTGCTCGGGTCGACACCGGCCCAGCAGGGAGCATTCCCCGCTTCAGCCGCACCACAGACACAGGCCTTTCCAGCAGAACAATCGCAAGAGGCACAGGGTTTTCCAGCACAACAGGCACAACAATATGATGCGCCTCCCAGTGCATCACCTGTCCAGCAGCTCATGGACAGGGAAGATAACGCGCCGAGCTTTGCAGCCCTCGCAAATGCTCCTCAGACTGCGCCATTCTCCCCGATAATCGTGTCGAATGAACGCCACAGAGGAGAGCCCCCGGTTGATCCGGATGCTCCGTTGAACATCATGGCCGTGCTATCGATCATCTTCTGCCTGGGGTGGCTCGGAATCCTGTTTGGCGTCATTGCGAAACGGCAGATCCGTACCAACCAGGAACGCGGTTGGGCGCTAGCCCACTGGGGAATTATCCTCGGAACCGTATTTACAGTGCTCGGCGTGGTCGGTACCGTCTTATACATAATGCTCGTGGGGAGAATGCTTTCCTAGCCAGTGATTACCTCCGTGTAGCACAGAGGTTCACCGATGTAACACAGAGGTGCACCCGCCTAGAACAGGGGTGCACCCACCAAGATTTCGATTACTCCCACTCGATAGTTCCCGGCGGCTTGGAGGTCACATCGAGGACAACTCGGTTGACTCCCGGAACCTGGTTAGTGATTCGATTGGAGATGCGCGCAAGCACGTCATACGGCAGGCGGGTCCAGTCTGCGGTCATCGCATCTTCCGAGGAGACCGGACGCAACACGATGGGATGCCCATAGGTTCGGCCATCTCCCTGCACGCCAACGGAACGCACGTCTGCCAGGAGCACGACGGGGCACTGCCAAATCTCGTTATCAAGCCCGGCTGCGGTCAGTTCCTCGCGTGCAATGGCATCGGCGGCACGAAGCAGCTCGAGACGCTCTGCTGTAACCTCGCCCACGATACGAATTCCGAGGCCGGGGCCGGGGAACGGCTGGCGCCCCACGATGACCTCTGGCAGGCCGAGCTCGCGGCCTATGGCGCGCACCTCGTCCTTGAACAGCGTGCGTAGCGGCTCGACAAGCTCAAAGTTCAGGTCATCGGGAAGGCCGCCAACATTGTGGTGGCTCTTGATGTTCGCGGTTCCGCTTCCCCCGCCTGACTCGACGACGTCGGGGTACAGCGTGCCCTGCACAAGGTATTTGATGGGGTCTCCGTCGGCGGCAGCCTCAGCGATCAGGTCGGCCTGAGCCTTCTCAAAGGTACGGATAAACTCGCGGCCGATGATCTTTCGCTTCTGCTCAGGATCGGTAACCCCGGCAAGGGCCGACAGGAACTGTTCCTCGGCGTCGATCGTGACCAGACGGACACCAGTGGCGGTGACGTAGTCCTCCTCAACCTGACGGCGCTCATCCTTCCGCAGCAAACCGTGATCGACAAACACGCAGACCAGCTGATCGCCGACGGCTTTGTGAACAAGAGCAGCGGCGACCGCGGAGTCGACTCCACCGGACAGGCCACAGATAACCTTGCCAGAACCCACCTGCGCCCGGATCGAAGCGACCTGATCCGCGATGACGTTGCCGGAGTTCCAATCGGAAGGGATGCTCGCAGCATCGTGTAGGAAGTTCTCGAGCACGCGCTGACCAAAGTCAGAATGCTTCACCTCGGGGTGCCACTGCACGCCGTAAAAACGCTTCTCGTCGTTCGCAAAAGCGGCAACGGGGGTGGAGGATGTGCTCGCCAAAACGGCAAACCCTTCCGGTGCCTGAGTCACAGAATCACCGTGGCTCATCCATACGTTTTGCGTAGCCGGTTGATCCTTGAGCAAAATACCGTTCTCGCTCACGACGGCATCAGTCGCGCCGTATTCACTGTCACCCGTGTGCGAAACAACTCCACCGAGCGCTTTAGCCATGACTTGGAAACCGTAACAGATCCCAAGCATTGGCACTCCCAGGTCGAAGACGCCAGCATCGAGGCTGGGCGCTCCCTCCGCGTAAACGCTAGCGGGCCCACCGCTCAGGACAACGCCGACCGGATTCTTGGCGGCAATCTCAGCAGCGGTAATGGTGTGGGGAACGATCTCCGAATATACCCCTGCCTCACGAACACGGCGAGCGATGAGCTGCGCATATTGCGCACCAAAGTCAACAACGAGCACCGGGCGCGGACCGGCGGCAGACGGTTGAGTATTAATGAGAAACCTCCGTTGGGGTTGCGGTATTCGGGGTTGCACTGTCTGAACGTGCACTGTCTGAACTTGTACTGTCTGAACTTGTACTGTCTGAACTTGTACTGTCAGAACTTACAGAAGTATTGGATTCGGCGTCTTCTAATTCGGCGTCTTGAGACTCCGAGGATTGCGACTTGGCACCCTGTTCTTTCTCGGCGAGATAGGCCTCTACCTCACGCACCACGCGCACCTCCATGAAGAAGGAGAGGAAAGGGACTACACCGCCAAGAGCGATTACGAGGAACCGCATAAACGGCCAACGCATGAGGCTCCACAGACGGAAATCGCCAAAGAGATAAACGACATAGAACCAGCCGTGGGCGATCAGGATGCCGGTAGAGAGGTTGAAACCGCTCGTCATGCTCGTCTTAAGACCGCCGCCGGGTTCTACAATAACCTGTTCCAGGGTAAGGAAGCCGTTCGGTCCGCCGACGAATATCTCGTAGTGAAGCACATATTTAAGGATCATCTCAGCCAACAGCAGCAGAAGCATGACACCCGTAATAATGGAAGTTATCCTATAGAACGAGAGTGCCTTGCGAATGCGTGGGTAATCAGCCGGACGCGGTTCAAGAGCCATAACGACTATTCTACCCGTTCGTTTGGTCGTCCTGAGCAAGCAGGTCGATCTCCTTCTCCAAAGCATCCCGCGTCAAGCGATACCAGAAGTAAATTGCAAACCCTGCAAAAACGACCCACTCCGCAGCATAAAAGATATTAAGCCAGTTAACAGACTGCGGCGGGAGCGGAGGCTGCGAATCGATCTGGTCAAGACCACCAGTCGCCTCATGCGACACCAAGAACCCGTTGAAGGTAGGGCCGTTGAGCGTGATCCAGAGATTAGCCTGCTGGGCTGGATCCATTGATCGAACGAGAAACGGGTCTGCCTCCACGTCTGGCGCGACAGGGCCTTCCGTCGGCTGGTAACGTCCCTCGAGCGTGACAGTGGATGCAGGCAGCGCCTGCAGAGCCTCCGCAGCAAGATCCGCCTGTTTCTCGCTCTCAGCCCAGCCGATGGCTACGGCCAGATTCGCCGGAACCGCAGAATCCGTGACAAAGTGACCAACGACCCAATAACCGTTCTTGCCAAAGTTTTCCCTGTTGCCGACGGTGTCGAAGTCCTCGGGAACAAAGCTACCCTTCACGATGACCCTGCGCCCGCCAGCCTTCTCGCTAACGGGGATGCTCGGCTCGGTAATCTGCGCCAGCTCAACGACGTTCTCGGTGATGTCCTGCTCCACCGTCTGATTCACAAGCGCTGACTCTAATTGCCAGTTGCCGAGCCAGGCAAAACCCGCGGCCACAGCGATAGCCAAGATGAGGGCACCAATCCAGCGCGGACGAAGCATGATCTGGACAAGCGTGGGCCTATGGCGTCCGGCCTCGAGAGATTTGCCCTCCACGGTTGAGGTCTGTTCGTGATCTGGTGTGTCACTGTTCTGCTTAGTAATCGGGCTCTCGCTCTCGACGTGGGCGGGAAT
This sequence comes from Lysinibacter sp., assembly GCA_040400085.1. Classification (GTDB taxonomy): domain Bacteria; phylum Actinomycetota; class Actinomycetes; order Actinomycetales; family Microbacteriaceae; genus HNR. The sequence continues at coordinate 52,491 of JBBAQX010000023.1, forward strand.
CATCCGTCCTGATGTGTACTTCTTTGTTCGGTCGTTCCTCGGAGTTGGACATCAGCTCTATAGCGTCAAGAACAGCCGAGGAATCGGGGGTCTCATTCTCGGTCCCGGTCTCATTCCCGATCCCAGCATCCACCAAATCGATCTGCGCTGCCGCCATGCGCGCACGGGCACGCTTCTTAGCGCGCCGACTCCGCTCCCACGGAAACAACACCCGAAAAATCGGTTCAGAGTACACAACAATAACCGGACCCAAGATTGCCATGATAAGGACGTACATTCCCGCGAATGGTTGGATACGTGGGTCAAGCCCAGCACTGAGCGAAAGCGTCGCCAGGATCAGCGCAAACTCTCCCCTGTTCTGCAAGATAACCGTGGTGTTGAATCCCTCACGCACGCCAAATTTATTGAGCCACGCAACGAATTGGCCCGCCAAGAAGTTGAGCACGAAAGTCATCGCTACGGCGATCAAAACGGGAACGAGAACACCACCAAAGGCCGCGGGATTCAGGGTCAACCCAAAGTTGACGAAAAAGAACGCACCGAATAGATCACGCAACGGTATAGCAATCTGCTCCACCTTGGCATGATACTTTGTTGCGCCTATGACGAGACCAATGAGAAATGCCCCGATTGCGTCTGTCACGCCAAGCACCTCGCCGATGCCGCCGAAAGCAAATGCAAGGCCCATGAAGAAGACGATGAAGAGTTCGTCGTCCTTAGTGCGGAAGAGTTTCGACACGTATTTACCGGCAAAGCGGGCTACAAGGAACATGACGACCAGGAACGCGAACGACACTGCGAGCTTGCCGATAACGGCCCAAGCATTCGTTTCACCGCTCAGAACGACCCCGACGATGGCAAGGTAAATAGCGAGAAAGATGTCCTCGACCACGGTGACGCCGAGGATCATGGGAGTCTCAGGATTTGCCAGGCGCTTGGTTTCGATGAGCATCTTCGTCACGATCGCGCTCGACGAGGTCGCAGTCATTCCAGCGATAATGAGCGCTTCTCGTGTGCCCCAACCAACCATGAAGCCGAACACGAGTCCGATTCCCATATTGATCGCAATATAGGATCCGCCAGAGATCAGCAGTTTTCCGGCGTTGCCGAAGAACTCGTCCTGATCAAACTCCAGGCCCAAGCTAAACAGAAGCAGAACGAGCCCCATCACGGCGAGAAGACTGATGTTTTCCGAGGCAAAGCTGAACGGGAACCACGGGAAAAATGGGCTCGACAATAGACCGACGATCATATAGATCGGGATGCTCGGTAGGCCAATACGTTTGCCCAGCTGCCCCAGGGCATAGGCCATAATGAAGATCACGCCTATGCTGATGAGGTCGGGGCCCACGTGTAACTCAGCCTGGCGGAACAACGGTTGACCCTGCTTTCGTCTTAGCGGTGAGATCGCCAGTGCGGAAGAAGTTAAAGGCCTTTGCCACTTTTTCGGGACTACCTGCGACCACAAGTGTGTCCCCAGGGAAAACCTTAAACTCGGAGCTTGGTGCCGGGTTCGCCGAGTCGCCGCGGACGACGGCAACGACGGTCAACCCAATTATCCCGTGCTCTGCAGGGCTGCCGAGTCGCTGACCCGCGATGTAGTTTTCGTAGTCAACCGTAAACCAGTCAATGCTGAGCCCGGGAATCTGATCGAGCGCTGAAAGCGACTCCGTTATTCGGGTACCCCCAAGCAACTCGGCAAGGGTGTGAGCCTCATCCTCGCTCAATCGAAGCGACACCTTGCTGGTATCCTCGTCGTCCTCAACATCGGAGAACGTAATGAGGTCGCTGTGACCAGATCTGTGGGCGATAACGCCGACTTTGCCGCCGTCATCAGTCACAAACGTGTGGAGAACACCCACACCGGGAAGCTTAACCCGCCGTACATCTACCATGGTGAACTCCTCGATCAATCGTTATTTGGCGGAATGCGGCCGAACAACCAGGTCAACTCGCTGGAATTCCTTGAGGTCGCTGTATCCCGTGGTCGCCATTGAACGGCGCAGCGCACCGTGCAGATTCGCAGAACCATCCGCGACATTTGCGGGACCGTAAAGAAGCTCCGACAGGGGTGCGACGGTACCGACGTGAACACGGTTTCCCCGGGGTAGGTCGTCGTGGTAAGCCTCTTGTCCCCAGTGCCAGCCGCCGCCGGGGGCGTCAGTCGCGCGCGCAAGCACCGTTCCGAGCATCACGGCGTCTGCTCCACAGGCAATGGCCTTCACGATATCGCCCGAGCTGCCCAACCCGCCATCGGCGATGACGTGAACGTATCGCCCGCCTGACTCATCCATATAGTCACGTCGAGCACCCGCAACATCTGCAATAGCAGTTGCCATGGGAGCGTGAATGCCGAGGGTCGCGCGGGTCGTGGAGCTTGCGCCGCCGCCGAACCCAACCAGGACACCAGCCGCACCGGTGCGCATCAGGTGAAGCGCAGAGGTATAGGTCGCTGCCCCGCCGACGATCACGGGAACATCGAGCTCGTAGATAAACTTCTTGAGGTTCAGCGAGGGCTTCTCATCATTAGAGACGTGCTCAGCCGAAACTGTGTTTCCCCGGATTACGAAGAGGTCAACGCCTGCGGCAACGACTGTCTCATACAATTCCTGAGTGCGATGGGGCGACAACGCACCCGCGACGGGAACTCCTGCGTCCCTGATCTCGGCAAGCCTGGCGGTCACGAGCTCGGGTTTGATGGGTTCGGAATAGATCTCGCGCATCCGCTTCGTGGAGCTGTGAGCCGACAATCCGCGGATTTCCTCAAGAAGGATCTCCGGGTCCTCGTATCGGGTCCACAGCCCCTCTAAGTTGAGGACGCCGAGGCCGCCGAGCTTACCGATAGCGATTGCCGTCTGGGGAGAAACGACGGAGTCCATGGGCGCTGCGAGGAAAGGCGTGTCAAAGCGGAAAGCGTCGATGCCCCACGCTGTCGAAACCACCTCCGGGTCACGGGTACGACGGTTCGGAACAATTGCAATATCGTCAAAGCCATAGACCTGACGGGCACGCTTTGCGCGGCCGATCTCTATCTCCATACTCACCCCTATAGCCTACCCGGTCGGGGAGCGCCGCATCCCCTCCCCCGAGCTCTAAACGGAAGTGCAACACTTAATCGGTAATCACCAAACCACTGATTGAAGGGCTGCACTTCCACATAAAATTCGGGGCGAGAACGCGACTGCGTCTAGTCTGCTAGTTTGAGGGAAGAGAAACAGGTCAATATCTTTGCGGCGGATGCCCCGGCGAACGCTCCGGCGACGAGAACATGTCTCCGCGGCGGTCCCTGCGGAGGTCCCTGCGAAGCGATGGTTATAAGTGAAATAAGGTAGCGAATGAGCAAAACCGCTCGTGTTGGACGCCGTGGCAGACGCTGGTTCATTCCTGCGGCGATAGTTGGGCTCGCACTCGTGCTGATAGCACTCTCGTTCAGCAGCGGGAATGACACAGTACCCAACGCCGCGACCAGCCCCGCACCAAGCTCCACGGAGGCCTCACCGCCAACCACCCCACCCTCGCCTGGTACGAGCTCCAAAGGGTCAAACCAGCCGACGGCGACGGACCTCGCCCGGAGGCAGGCAAATGACCCGCTCGCGATCGGAAGACCGGATGCCTCACTTGCGATGGTCGTTTACTCCGACTACCAATGCGGCTACTGTGCCCTGTGGTCGGAGAAAACGCTGCCAACGCTCGTGTCCAAATATGTGGATGCCGGCTTGCTTCGGATCGAGTGGCGCGACGTGAACATCTTTGGCCCGGCCTCGGAACGAGCGGCGCGCGCCTCCTACGCGGCTGGCCTGCAGGGGCAATTCGAGAGCTATCACCACTCACTCTTTCCGGCGGGAGCGAAACGGAGCGAGGCGGAGCTGAGCGACGAGGCGTTGTTTGAGCTCGCAGCAGGTCTTGGGCTCGATACCGAACGTTTTCGCGCTGATATGAACACACCCGAGACGTTGGCAGCTATAGGAGCGAACGCTCAAGAGGGTCGGGAAATTGGAGTGCAATCGACACCCTCGTTCATCGTTGGAGCGGATGTGATTGTTGGTGCGCAGCCCACCGAGAGCTTCATCGCCTCGATCGACGCGCAGCTCGCCAGCCCGACCCAATGAACGACGTCGGCTACCTGACCGCGTTTCTCGCGGGAATACTGGCCCTCTTGAGCCCGTGCTCAGCCTTGCTCTTGCCCGCGTTTTTTGCGATTACCTTCAGCTCTGGTCGGCGCATTTTAGCAAACACCGGGCTGTTCTACCTCGGCCTCGTCACCACCCTCGTCCCGCTCGGGGCTGGTGCCTCACTACTCGGCAGCATCCTATTAGCGGAGCGCTCGACCCTCATCCTGGCGAGCGGCACACTCATCATTCTCCTGGGAGCTTTCCAATTCTTCGGGGGCGGCTTCGATCTCGAGCGGCTCCTGCCTCGCCGGCTGCGGGCCTCCACCCGCGCATCGACAGGGCGTTTCGGTCCAGCCCTTAACTCGTACGTCCTCGGTCTCCTATCGGGCATCATCGGCTTTTGCACCGGGCCGATTCTTGGATCGGTTATCACCCTCGCCGTGACGAGCGGCAAGCCCGTTTTTGGCGCATCGCTGCTCGCAGTATACGCGCTCGGGATGGCCCTCCCCCTCGTGTGCATCGCGCTCATCTGGTCGAGGGGCAATTTCAGCGGACGGTCTTGGCTGAGTGGCAAGCCCGTTACGCTCGGGCGGCTCCGCCTCCACAGCACATCAATGATCAGCGGCGGGCTGCTCATCGCGCTCGGGGTAGTGCTCATAGCGAGCAATGGCTTCGTGGCAACCCCAGAGCTTATTTCGCCCGAGGCGATGAGCCAACTCCAAACTGCGGCTATGACCTTCGCCTCGAGAATCCCAGATGCCGTCTTCATCGGCATCTTTGCGTTGCTCGCCCTCGGCGCGTGGTGGCTCATCAGCACCAAGGCGCGATCTGGCAAGGAAGCTGCGCTCGAAGAGGGCGAGGGCTCTGCAGACGAACACAGCGGCAACAAACACCGTGCAGAAGACTAGACCAGACAGCGTCTGCGCCGCGGCCGATCTCTATCTCCATACTCACCGCTCTAGCCCACCCGGTCGGGGACCATAGCATCCCCTCACACGAGACAACCCCGTTAGAAACGTCTCGAACGGGGCGACACCACACTGATCGCGCCGGTCTCAGTAAGATCCTTACCAGCGGTTTCGGGCGCAAGGAAAATCGACACGACACCACCGATGAAGCACACCGCGGCCAGCATCAGCATGGTCGGCAACAGTCCCAGGTGGACCAAAGAGAGCGGCAACAGGAACGTTCCGATCACAGCACCGACCCGCGATGCCGCGGCCGCGAACCCCATACCTGAGGCGCGAACAGAGGTTGGCAAAACCTCGAGCGGATAGACACCCGGCAGGATACTCATCACGCCATAAAACAGGAGATAGCCGAAGAAACACAGCACCGTGATGACGTTTCCGAGGTTCAGCACCTGGTTGAACGCCACCAGTGCAAGAAAGACACCCGTCATGAACATTGGGATGATGAGGATCGGCCTGCGTCCGACCCGATCGAGCAACAGCCAACCGATTGACGCACCGGCGAGGGCAACACAGGTTCCGAGGAGAGCCGTCGAAAGCGGGTCTTTAAGCCCGATGGTCGTCAAAACATCGGCTTGAAAGAATTGCAGCGCGAAGTAGGGAAGAACGATACACATCCAGAAAATCGCCGAAAACAGGGTTCGAGAGAGGTATGCCCGACTAAATAGGATGCTCCACTTGGTTTTCTGCTCGGCCTCACCCTGGAGATCAATGCCGTCGAAGTGGTTACCCATTTTCTCAACGATCTGCTGTGCCTCCTCGTTTCGCCCCTTCGACAGCAGCCAGCGGGGAGACTCGGGTAGACCGTGCCGCAGCATCAAGATAATCACCGCGGGAACGGCTGGCCCCGCGAGGACGATATTCCACGCCTGCGGAAAATTCGCCAGGAGCAGGTAGCCGATGAGGAACGAGAGAACGTAGCCAACGTTCCACATCACCTCGAGCAACCCCAGGTAGTGCCCGCGTTTCTTCGCCCCGACAAACTCAGCCAGTAGGGGCGAACCGATGGCATAATCAGCGCCAACCGCCATCCCCAGCAGTATCCCGAGGGCAAAAACGTGCCAGGCCTCCGTCACGAAGAACATGGCAACAGAAGATGCGATGAAGATGCACAGGTCGATCATGAACATGATCTTGCGGCCAACGACATCCGTCAGGTACCCGAGAGTCGGCCCACCAACCACTGTCCCCAGGAGGGTCGCAATACTGATCAGCCCGAGCCACAGCGGGTTATCTGTGATCCCAAGATCGGCGCGGATCGCCCCGCCAGCGAGGCTCACGGCCAGTGCGGCAAAGACGAAACCGTCTAGGAACATTCCCCCGCCGGTTGCCGCGGTGAGCCGGTTGAGGAACGCTCTACTATCGTGCGGAGTCACAGCTTTATTATGCTGTGTTTCCTTTGTTTCGGTGACTGTCGAAGTCATGACGGTATCCTTTCTGCTGGCCTTAAATGGCCTGTGTTGTCTTCTTTGACGTGGTGTTTACACCGAGAGCGCAATATATTTTATTTCCTGATACTCCTCAATCCCGACATGACCCCCCTCGCGCCCCAGACCGGAGGCCTTTACCCCGCCAAAGGGAGCACCTGGTTCGGAGACCAGCCCACGATTAATCCCGACCATTCCTGCCTCCAGCTTCTCCGCATAGCGAATGGCGGTGGATACGTCCCGTGTATAGAGGAAGGCTGCGAGCCCAAACTCGGTGTTATTGGCCTGACGGATCGCATCTTCATCGTCCGTTGCCGCAAAAATAGTGGCGACGGGTCCAAATATTTCTTCTGTAGCAAGCTCGCTCGATGAGGGGATGCCCGTGATCACGGTCGGCTCATAAAAACTTCCAGCGCGGTCGGGCACCCGCCCACCCGTTATGACCTGCGCGCCCTGGGCGACCGCGCTGTCCACGAGGTCGCGCACCCGATCACGCTGTTTTTCGTCGATGAGCGGGCCTATGGTGACACCTTCCTGTGTTCCCTCACCCACGACCAGCTCGGACACACGGATAGCGAGCATCTTCGTAAACTTTTCGATGTGCTCTTCGTGCACAATAAATCGGTTCGCTGCGACACACGATTGCCCACCGTTCCGGAACTTAGCGATCATGGCGCCCTCGACCGCTGCCTCGACATCGGCATCCTGCAAGACGACGAACGGTCCGTTTCCGCCCAGCTCCATGGAGGACCGCAAAACGTTATCCGCTGCCTGCCGCAGGAGCACAGAGCCTACCCCCGTAGAACCAGTGAAGGATACCTTGCGTAGTCGAGCATCGCTCATCACCCTCTCGGAGAGCTTGCTTGCGCTGCGAGTGGTGATGACGCTGATCACACCGGCAGGTACGCCTGCCTCGATCATGACCTCTGCGAAGAGATTCATGGTGAGCGGGGTCTGAGCAGCCGGTTTGATGATAACGGTGCAACCAGCGGCGAGCGCAGCGCCGGCCTTGCGGGTACCCATCGCGAGCGGAAAGTTCCACGGGGTGATCAGCAGGCTGGGCCCAACCGGTTGCCTAGTCGTCATGACACGGAAGTCGCCGTTAGGATTCGACCCGAAGTCTCCATGCAGATGGGCGGCCTGTTCCGAGAACCAGCGCAGGAACTCGGCACCGTAGGCGACCTCTCCCTTGCTTTCGGGGAGTGGCCGACCCATCTCAGCTGTCAGAATTGCGGCGAAATCGTCGGCACGGTTAATGAGTAAGTCGAAGGCTCTTCGCAGAATGTTTGATCGTTCACGAGGGGATGTTGCGGCCCATGATCCCTGCGTCTCCGAGGCAGCTGCGAGGGCACGGATTCCGTCATCGGGGGAACCGTCAGCAATCTCGGCGAGTGTCTCCCCCGTTGCTGGGTTGAGAACGGGAAATGTACGCCCGTCTGAGGCTGCCTGCCACTGTCCGCCGATCAGCAGACCGGTGGGTACCCGCACCCCGGCTACTATCGCGTGAAGCTTTTCGGTGTGTGGTTTTTCTGTGAGTACCTCTGTTAGCGAAGTCATACAATTCCCTTCTGAAGATTTTCTATTTTTTCGACACGGTCAAGGTTTGTGCGGTGGTTGGCAACCGGTACCTGCGCAGCTAGCGACTGCCCGATTTTTTCTGCGAGATGCAGGATGCGAGCCCCCCGGTATTTCTCCTGAGCTTCTTCCGGTTTTCCCTGAGGTGTGCAGAGCGTCACGGAGGCAACGGCATCCCCCCTTCTTGTGAGAATGGGGGCGGCAACGCACGAGAGATTCTCGGAGGATTCTTCCCGCTCCCACGCCCACCCCACCGCCGCAAAGTGCGAAAGTTGCTGGCGGAACGCAGACGGGTCGGTGATTGTCCGCGGACCGGTTCGGGGAAGGCCAGCCGCGACGACATCATCCACTATTTCGTCGCTGCTATGCGCCAGCAAGATCTTGCCTGCGGCAGTGGCATGCGCGGGTAGCTTACGGCCGACGCTAGTGATGAGCCGCACGGGGTTGGTGCTGTCGACACAGGCGATGAAGGTCACTACCGTGTGGTCAAGCACCGCAAGCTGAACAGTATCTTCTATCCCGATCTGGCGCACGATCCTGTAAAACTGCGTGATCAGATCGGCCTTGCTCCATACTGGCGGCTGGGGCCGTCTCCATTCGCCGAGCCGATACCCGTTATTCGTCGCTCGTACGGCTCCCGCCTCGACCAACGAGTTGAGCAGCCTATACGTGCTCGACTTGGGGAGCCCCGAGCGCTGAGCGATTGTGCTCAGCCGGAGCGCCTCGCGGGAGTCATTCAGGCAATTCATGATCGTGAATGCCTGAATGACAGCGGGGGAACGCGAGACGTCCACTCCTATTGGTCCTTGATTTCAGAAGAAGATCGATCCTTAATCTCGGACACAGGTTGATCCTTGATTTCCGAGGAGGAAATGCTGGTAGCCCGCGGGTCGTAAAACGGATTGTGGATGTTGTCGATGGCTGACACGTTTTCCGAGGCCAGGTGCAACCCCAATACCGCGTTGCGCAGGGCCTCGAACGTGGACTTCTCGTTGTTGCGAAACACGGCATCCGCGTCATCGGCAGCTGGGTTCACCCATACGGCGCAGATCAGGAGCGCGTCATCAGCGGCATCCGCGGAGAAAAGCCCCTCATCAATTGCACGGGTTACACCCCGGGCGATACCGGCCTGGGCTGGTCCCCACAGGAGTAGTCCATGCTCATCGTCCTGGATCGCGGCCTTGGTTACGATGACCGTTGCCGGCTTGATCGGCCTATTGGGCTCGAGCACGCCCATAAAGGGCCCATGACCGAGCCTCGGCGTGCCTAATGCGATAGACCAGGCATTTCCGAGGGCCTCGTTCGAGCCGAGCATAACGTTGATATGCGCCGCGTTTGCACCCGGCTCGACGAAAGATTCGCCGACCCGAATGGTTCCGTCGTTTATATTGACCTCGTTGATATTAACCATGATTTTTCTCCTGAGAATGATGGGCATGCAGCGAAAATTACGCCATGATGATGACACCGCGGTTGAGCTTGCCCGCGAGCAAATCATCGAACGCCTCATTGATCTGCTGGAGTTCATACCGTTTGGTGATGAGCTTGTCAAGAGGCATCCGTCCCTCGCGATACAGATCAAGGATGATCGAGATATCGCGCACCGGCTGTGACGAGCCGTAGAGACTACCAGTAATAATTTTCTCGTGCCTCACCAGGTCAGCGCCGGGTACGGATGGCCGTGCGTCAGGTCCGGGAACTCCGACGCACACAATGGTGCCTCCTCGAACCGTCGACGCAAACGCGGTATCCAGGATACCGGGAACTCCAACCGCATCGATAGCGAAGTCTGCCCCGAACCCATCGGTGAGTTCTAGCACCTGCTCCACAACATCAGTCGCAGAGTCGATAACGTGGGTCGCGCCAAAACCGAACGCCTCGGCTCGCTTCTCAGCGATAGGATCCGCCACGATAATGCGGGCGGCTCCGGCGACCTTCGCGCCCATAACGGCACTCAGCCCGACTCCTCCGGCCCCGAATATCAACACCGTGCTGCCAGGTGTGACCCGGGCACGGTTAACCGCGGCTCCGTATCCGGTGAGCACGGCGCATCCCACCAGCGATGCAACATCGAATGGGATGTCCTTGTCGATCTTGATCGCGCTGGCCGCCGGTACGACAGTAGCGGCGGCGAAGGTTGACAGGAACGAGTAGTGAAAGACAGGTACGCCATTGTGGCTGAGCCTGCTGGTTCCGTCCAGGAGGGTACCCTCCAGGAGATACGGCGTGGCCTCCGTACACAGGACGGGACGGCCGGACGAACAGTGACGGCAACGGCCACAATTGGGCATCCACGAGAGCGCCACATGGTCGCCGGGAGCGACGTTAGTCACGCCAGCACCAACCGAGAGCACGATGCCAGCTCCCTCATGGCCCAGCACGGTCGGAACGGGGGACGGAATTCGGCCGCTCCGTGTATGCGCATCGGAGGCGCAGATCCCTGTTGCTCGGATTTGGATACACACCTCACCTGCCGCCGGTTCGTTCAGGGTGAGCTCGGTGACCGCAAAAGGGTCTCCCGTATTTTCCAGCAACGCTGCTGACATCTGCATTCCGCCGTATCCTTTCATCAAAAGCGAAACGAAACTCACGGGCGTTTCACCCGCGGTACGTCTAGCCAAAAATTACTGCGAAACGATACGGACAGCCAAGATACTCAGGCTTTTTGTTCCGCGGGCAGAACGCGGGGTCGTGAACGGATGATGCTAGGGATTGAAAGAGTCAAGCGCGTGGATGGCCCGCCACAATTGTTTGGCTACCGATGTAGCTCGAACCGATCTATCGCGGTCCTTGGATTGGTAAGAGACGACAGATACTTGGGGTTTTCTTGGGCAATACGAAGCATCAGAGCAACTACGAAGACGTCTGACCCCCATGCCAGTCCGGAGGTCCAGATTGGACGGGTATCCGTGAAAGTAATCTTTACACCAGAAAATCCCAACCGTTTTGTCGTCGAGATGTCTTGGACGTGGCTCCACGCGCAAAAATACTGTTTCGTGCCACGCCTGAGGGTGAGCCCCTTATTCGTGACCCTAAGCCCCAAGGTCAACGAAAAGGTCAGTATTGCTCGTAATGTCAGCAGCAACTCGACACTCAGAGCAATTCCCCCGAACCACAGCGGGACCACAACAGAACCACAACAGAACCACAACAGGATTCCGTGGAGGAAGAACCGGGCTAAATAAGACTGCATTCGCGAGGAATAGACCGCCGCTAACGGAGAGCAGTGTCACCTAGGGGAGTAACAAAATTTTCAGGAGGTTCCAACGGGATCTGAGGCGAAGTTGCGACGCCTTGGTCACGAATCTCACGCTCACCGGGGATGAAATCCATGACCATACAAAAACGAGCAAAGTAACCACTCACAAGCAGAGAAGCTCGACAACCGAACTCCGCGACCTCTGATGTCTTTTGACAAACTGACGCCTATCTGACGTTGAACCCGCCATTGCTGTAAAGAACCTGACCGTTAACCCAGGATCCAGCTTCGGAAAAGAGAAACCGTACCAGGTTGGAAGTGTCTTCGGGAGTCCCGAGCATACCGGTAGGAGTGGCGTTTCTGAGGGAATCTCGCGTGGCATCATCCATCCATCCCGTGTCAATCGGGCCGGGATTGATAACATTGGAGCGTATCCCGAGTTCGGCAAGTTCACGCGCTGAGCTTACGACGATTCGATCTAACGCACCTTTGCTCGCCCCATAGGGCAGATTGTGAGTCGTGTGATCACTTGTAAGCGCAACGATACGTCCCCCAACCGACTCAACCTCGGTTCTCGCGGGAAGTTGCTCAGCAAACGCCTTGATCAGCAACCAGGTCGCTCTCGCATTCACCGCGAAGTGCCTGTCCCAGCTTTCGACTGTTGTACTGAGGATCGACGAATCTACCGACTCGCAGTGAGAGATCACGAGCCCCGTCACAGGCCCAAGAACGGATGCCCGTTTCAAGAGGGCGTCCGGGGTTGTCGGATCACTGAGATCACCGGGAACGAGGCTTACACGTGCGCCGAGGGCGCGGCACTCCCCGGCAACCGACTCAGGGTCATCAGCGCCCATCGGTAGGCTGAGTCTTGTGTCGTAGGGATTCCAATAATTTAGGACGAGGTCCCATCCGTCCTGTGCAAGTCCGACGGCCAGCGACGCGCCTATAGAACGACGCCGACCAACGCCGGTAATGACGGCGACTTTCGGAGCTGTGCTGTTCGAAACTGCGCCCTTAGGAACTGTGTTGTTCGGAACTACGCCCTTCGGAGCTGCTGAGTGGATCATCCGTCCACTCTAGCGATAGATGAGACCCACGGGCTCGATTAGCCTGATGTTTGATGTTTGATGCGCGGAGCCAGCGGCGATCATGAGCTGAGCATGATCACCACTGGCCCCGGGTCGATCAGCTAGTGACGATAGTTCGGCGCCTCCACGACCATCTGTACATCGTGAGGGTGCGATTCCTTGAGACCGGCGGCGGTAATTCGCACAAACTTTCCGCGAGTCTTCAGGTCTTCCACGGTACGTGCACCCACGTAGAACATTGACTGGCGCAGGCCCCCCATAAGCTGGTAGGCGACGGCTGAAACGGGTCCGCGATACGGAACCTGCCCCTCGATTCCTTCAGGGATGAGTTTCTCATCGCTCGGGACATCCGCCTGGAAGTAACGGTCCTTGGAGTAGGAGGTTCGTTCTCCGCGTGTTTGAAGTGCGCCGAGCGATCCCATCCCGCGATAGCTCTTGTACTGCTTACCCCCGACAAAGACCAGGTCTCCGGGACTCTCATCGGTGCCGGCAAGGAGGGAGCCGACCATGACGGCGTCCGCACCGGCCACGAGGGCCTTTGCGATATCGCCGGAGTATTGCAGCCCACCATCCGCAATCACAGGGACGCCTGCTGGACGGGCAGCAAGTGAGGCCTGGTAGACCGCGGTGACCTGAGGTACGCCGACACCCGCGATGATTCGGGTCGTGCAAATCGAGCCGGGACCGACCCCGACCTTCACTGCATCCGCACCAGCATCGACCATGGACTGGGCGCCCGCGCGCGTCGCGACGTTGCCACCCATCACGTCCACGTGCGCAAATGCGGGATCGGCCTTCAGCTTCGCAATGATGTCGAGCACGCCGCGGCTGTCACCGTTTGCCGTGTCTACGACGAGCAGATCAACGCCAGCGTCAAGCAGGGTTGTCGCCCGCTGCCAGGCGTCACCGAAGAATCCGATGGCTGCTCCGACACGCAGGCGACCGGAATCGTCCTTCGTAGCATCCGGATACTTCTCGGTCTTGTCGAAATCCTTGACCGTCATGAGGCCCATGAGCTTGCCATCGGCATCCACCAGCGGAAGTTTCTCGATCTTGTGCTTACCCAGAAGCTCGATGGCTTCTTCGGGTGTGGTACCGACGCGCGCCGTCACCAGCGGGGTGGAGGTCATCACGTCGCGCACGCGGGCGGTGGTCTTCTCGACCTGATCCACGAAACGCATGTCTCTGTTAGTGATGATTCCCACGAGGATGCCCTTGTTATCAACAACAGGCAGCCCGCTCACCCGGTACTCGCCACACAGGGCGTCGACCTCGGCCACAGTGGCATCGGGGGTCGTGGTGACGGGGTTGGTGATCATCCCGGACTCGCTGCGCTTGACCCGATCGACCTGTTCGGCCTGATCCTGAATAGAGAGGTTTCGATGGAGGATGCCGATCCCACCCTGCCTGGCCATCGACACAGCCATCCGTGATTCGGTCACGGTGTCCATTGCTGCGGAGAGAAGGGGTGTTGCCACCTTGATCCGCTTGCTGATGTATGAGGAGGTGTCGGCCTCACTCGGGATAACGTCGGTGTGCGCTGGTAAAAGCAGCACGTCGTCGTATGTTAGTCCTGTGAATCCAAACGGATCGTGCTGATCCATCACACCTCTTTCGGTCGATTGAATAAATATCGCCGTCAACACCAAGAAATTGGTGCGCCGTGTATCAATCGTAAACGACTTTTGGAATTAGTTCTTGCTCGGTTCCTGAGCGCACGGGGTTGCACTCGGATCAGGTGAGGGCAAAACGCGCGATTTGCGTCAGCTGAGAGACTATATGAGTTCATTCGGAGTGATGCCCTCACCCCAGAGGGTGCCGTCTCTGGGAGACTGTTTATTCCACTTGATTTGATTTACAGCTATCTCCAAGCAGATGTCACTAAGCAGCTGTATGCGCGGCAACTATCAGGTGTCGGCTTTACGCGCGGTTGTGGTGTTGAGGCCGGTGGCGTTGGCTAAAGTGACGTTAGTTTTGGCGGCGTTAGCTTTGGCGGCGTTGACAGCAGTGACGTTGACGGTGGCGGAGTTGACCGTGGCAGCGTTGACCGTGGCAGCGTTGACGGTGGAACACAAGCTTTGCCGGGATTCCTTCTTTTTTCGAATATCGCGGACTATGTGTGAGCGGCTCAGTCTGGCGTGGTGGTACAGGTTCAGGCAGGCACAGGGACCTGCTTAGAAGGGCGCATGCGAGCTGTCGTGGGCAGCGCTCGGCAGCGTGCCAGCATCGTTGCGCTCAGCATTGGTCCCTGTAAACCGTGGATAGCGATTGGAGTAACCGCCTGTCGCATCAACGTTGAGGTCAGGTTGATCAGAGTCCTCAATGTCCCCTGGACTACCTGGGCTACCTGGGCTACCTGGGCTACCTGGGCTACCTGGGCTACCTGGGCTACCTGGATCGGAGTCGCATGAGCAGAGGCCGTCGTTGTCTGGAACGCGGAAGTGTGGTGATGCTTGGCCCGGTCTCGTCACGTA
>JBBAQX010000024.1:0-63303 GCA_040400085.1 Lysinibacter sp.
GCCCAGTTGCCCGTCGGGATTCCCGCGGATACGGCATTGGGGGAGCTGCCCGAGAACTCTGATTCATCGGTACTTCTGCGGCTTCTTGACGTTTCCGCACATCATCCGGGGAGCTCAGCGCCGGCCCTTCGAGATATCAGCTTTTCGGTAAAGCCAGGGGACCGAATCCTCGTAGAAGGTGCCAGCGGGGCTGGGAAGACCACCCTGGCCCAGGTTTTGGTGCGCTTCGTCGATTATTCGGGTTCGTATACTGTCAGAGGGGTCGAGGCCCGGGGGCTGAGACAATCCGCCGTTCGGAGCGTTGTGGGGCTCTGTGAGCAGCAGCCGCACCTTTTTGATAATAGTATTCGGCAGAATCTGCTCTTTGCGCGGCCAGAAGCGAGCGAGGACGACCTCATGGACGTGCTTTTGCGGGTGGGCCTGGCAGAGTGGGTAGCTACGCGTGGGGGACTGGATGCTCGTGTGGGAGAGAGCGGCTCCCTGGTCTCCGGGGGACAAGCTCAGCGGATCGCCCTGGCCAGAGCCCTGCTCGCTGGCTTCCCCGTGATCGTGTTTGATGAGCCGACCGCGAATGTTGACCCGGATCAAGCTGACCAACTTATCCAGGACATACTTGCTCTGTCGGGTGACGGGTCGAGGGCCGTGGTAATAATCTCGCATACTCCCGTCCCCAGAGAGAGCCTGAGCGCTACCCTCCGGCTGAATGAGGGCCGCCTGGAGATCGGTACATAAGTTTCCGGATGCTGGGGGTTAGAGGGGAAGCGAGCTGAGCATCCGTTCGCGAGAGAAATGCTGGAGCCTCTTGCGTGACGTCGGGGTAGGTGAAGCGATACTAGAGCTGACGACCATATTGTCTATCGCGCAAACCCTGCGGATTCCGTGTAGGGCGTTCACCGCCCAGATTTCCATGCTGCCTGCACACTCCAGCAGATCGGACACCGTTATAGGGTCGGGCACAATCGTGATATCCGAGCGCAGGGCAATACCTCGTACGAGGTTCTCTGTGACGCTCCATACCCGGCCGACATCGTCGGGTACGTGATGAAGAACGTCGTCTTTCCACCACAGAAGCGATGTTGTGGTGCCCTCCGCGATCTGACCCTCCGCGGTGCTTAGTAGGGTCTCATGCTGGGTGCGCTTGGCGGGGCCGTCGTCGGCATATCGATTGCCCGCCCTGGTTGATGCGTTGAGCGTTGCCAAAGTCTCAATGTTGGGGCCCTTAATGGTGGGGCGATGGCGCGGGTCGGTCGCCGCTGTCATGAGAGACACTAACCCCTCTGCGTTGAGGTGAGGCGCGGGGCGTATGCGCAGCGCTAGGCTCAGACCGCTCGTCGTGGAAATAAGCTCGTATCGCGGAAACCACTTTCCCTTGTGGCGAAGGCGGCTGGCGCAGTCCTCGAAGAACCCGGGTAACTCGTTTTCGTGCGAAAAACCCATTGCCTGTGCCGAGGTAGAGAACCTTTTTCTGTGCAGATTAAGCCCGACGACCTGGCTATCTGTGACAAGATGAGAATCAGCCACCATAAGGGCCCCTCCCCGGCTTTCCGGAGCCGCCTCGTGAAGCGACGAATCGCCCCAAACATACAGCTTCTCGGCCGGTGGTTGTCTTGTTGACACTGTTCTTCCTAACGGGGTCTTGTGCGGGGCATAGTTCTGATTCGAGGTTCGAGCCTCAGGCTCTAGGCTATTACAGTGACCTACGTGCCTATTCGACGAATTCTGAACGGATGGGTTGACCCGTCCCGTGTGTGGCAGGCTGGTTATCAATCTCAGCACAGCGCTTTTTGGCTCGACGCGGGACCGGACGCGGAATCCGGCACAAGCTATATGGGTGCTGGCGTTGAGCTTCTGCGTGCGGATCAGGCGGGTGCCGTAACCTCCTCGTCGGTAAGTGGAGATCATCGCGATGCCGACGAACCGCTTTCCGTCTCGATGTATGAGGCCCTAGATGCTCGAATTATCAGAGGGCAACCTTCTCGCGGCACGTCTGAGTTTCCCATTGGCGAGGCGCCGCATTTCGCGCTCGGATGGGTTGGCTGGTTTGGATACGAATCCGCGCTGTCTCAGCTTGAGGGCGCAGAAACCGAAACAGCGCAGAAATCGGTAGGCGCAGATCAATTGACGGATGCTCACTCTGCTGTTCCCGAATCCCTCTGGATGCGCGCCGAGCTCGCCCTCGAATTCGACCACACTGCCAGGGTGATAACCCTTCTTGCGGAAACGGACGATCTAGCAGACGCCTGGTGCGAGAAGAACGTGCCGCTCCTCTACGGAGCGGCAGCGGGGATGGACCTGGGGGACGAGCATCCGGCAATTGAGCAACCGTCGCGCGATAACGAGCGGCGGGTGCGATGGCGCCACAGCGATAGCGACTATCTCGACATGATCGCGGAGTGTCAGCGCAGAATCCGCGCGGGGGACGCGTACCAGCTGTGCCTGACGAATCGGGTGAGCATCGATCTTGAGGGTAGCGATCGGCGAAGGCCGCATGAGATTTTTGCGAGGCTACGCCGCGCGTCTCCCTCACACCACGGAGGCCTCATCGTCTCGGGGGACACCGCGCTGATCAGTTCGTCGCCGGAACAATTTTTGACCCTCGACTCCGAGCGTCGGCTGGTTACGAAGCCGATCAAGGGCACGCGGCCACGCAGCGGCGATCCTGCGCGAGATGCAAGCCTGGCGAACGAGCTGGCGAACAGCGAAAAGGAGCGCGCCGAAAATCTGATGATTGTAGACCTGATGCGCAACGATCTGCAACACGTCGCGCATCCGGGAAGCGTGCGCGTAACCGGGCTGCACGTGGTGGAGAGTTACCGGCAGGTGCATCAGCTTGTCAGCACGGTAGAGGCGACAATGCTGCCGGGGCTGACCGCGATCGACGCGATTCGCGCTTGCCTGCCCGCGGGTTCGATGACGGGCGCGCCTAAGCTCAGCGCGATAGCCATTCTTCGGGGTTTAGAACGCGGGCCGCGGGGGGTCTATTCGGGCGCGTTCGGCTATCTCGGCGTGGACGGGGCCATGGATCTCGCGATGACGATCCGCAGTATCGTGCTGAGTCATGGCCTGGCCACCATCGGCGCCGGCGGCGGGATTACGATCGATTCAGTCCCTCGCGAGGAACTGGAAGAGACTAAGCTCAAGGCGAGGGCGCTCATCCGGGCTGTTCTGGCTGAGGACGAGGAGGCTTCTCGTGAGCGATAAGAATGATGTCGGTGTTTCTCTGAGGGCAATCCCCGAGGCTGATTTTCGCGAGTGGATGCGTCGTAGTAGCACCGAATATTTCAACGACCTGATCGTCCAGGGTATGCCAGAAGACGAAGCCCATGCGAAGGCTGAGGCCACGATGGTTCACTCCTTTCCTGACGGGAAACCGTCCGCGGGTAACGAGGTGTTTTACGTGGTAGCAGCGGAGACGATCGTCGGATACCTGTGGATCGGCCAGAACCTGAGCGGCGCGGCGGACGAGTGGTGGGTCTGGGATATTGTGGTCGATGCCGAGCATCGGGGCAAGGGGTATGGGCGTGCGGCGATGCTGAGTGCTGAGGATTTTGTGCGGACGCGCGGCGGACGCACCCTTGGTCTGAGCGTGTTTGGGTTCAATACGTCGGCTCAGGCGTTGTATTGTTCCTTGGGATTTGAGACCATGTCGATCAAGATGTCCAAGAGTCTTTCTGAGTAGTTAGGCCGAGAATCCGTCGTTGAAGGCGCATATTCAATCATAGTGATTGGATATGTGGCGATTTTGATCGGATCGGGCACCTATGCGTGGCGTGATCGGCCTAGGCTGGGAACCGTCCTAGCAATTGCTGGGGCCCCATCCGCATAGCAATAGGAATCACATGAAACTTACCAGTAACAGCTTCGCCGAAGGGGAATTTATCCCGGGCGAGTTCGCCTTCGCCGTCCAAGACAAAGCCACGCACGTCGCTCTCTCCTCGAACCATAACCCGCAGCTCGCATGGAGCGACGCGCCAGAGGGAACTCGTTCGTTTGCTCTCGTCTGCCACGACCCCGATGCCCCTACCAGCGGGGAAGACGTTAATATTGAGGGCCGCACAGTACCCGCGGATCTACCGCGAGCAAATTTCTTCCACTGGATGTTGCTCGACATTCCCGTCGAGACCACCCAGATCGAAGCCGGAACGTATTCTCGTGAGGTAACGCCCCGCGGTAAGTCAGGGCCAGCGGCGGGCAATGGATTGCGCCACGGCGTGAACGATTACACCGGCTGGTTCGCCGCCGACGAGAACATGAGCGGAACCTATTTCGGCTACGACGGCCCTTGCCCGCCATGGAACGACGCCCTGGTTCACCGCTACGTGTTTACCGTTTACGCCCTTTCAGTGCCGATGCTACAAGTTGCTGAGCCCCTCTCCGGGGCGAATGTACTCGCCGCCCTCACTCCGAATATCGTCCTCGCTTCTGCGGAACTCACCGGAAGGTACAGCCTGAACCCTGACGTTTCGAGAGCCTGAGCATGGCTGCCTGGAACCCGGCGGAGGGTCATGACGCCCCTCAGCTTCGACTCAACGGGCCGTCGTCAAGACCAGGTATCTGTCGATTAACCCAGCCCTCTCTTCGGGACCAGCAGTTCACCCCGCGGTTTCTGTTTCAGGAGCCAACTCTTCTGCTCCTTCGTGAAGGGCAGCTCGAGCTCGATGACGGCGTTGATCGTCTCGTCGTCGGTCACGTTCCCGCGCTGCTGCTCATCGAGTCGCGCACGTCTGCCAATCTGGTCAAGACCCCTGCGCGGCCCGACGGGCGCTTTCGCTCGGACCTTCTCGAGCTGTCGTCGTCGGTTGTCTCCGGGTTTCAGCAGGCGGCGGTCAGTGCGGTCAGTACGGTTTCGCGTGGCGGCGCGGTTTCTGGTGAGGCCAGGCATCCGCGGTTTCGCGAGGTTCCCCTGAACGAGGATCTCTCTTCGACACTGTGGAGAGCGTTAGACAGTATCGAGATTCAGCCCGTCAGCGACGAGCGTCTTAAGTATCGGTTGATGGACCTTCTCGCAGTTCTTGCCGAGAGCGGCCATACGTTCAACCGAGTGGGTCAAAACAGTACCGCAGATCAGTTGCGTACCCTGATTGGCGAGGCGCCCGAGCAGCGCTGGACTACCCGCGATGCGGGACGTGCGTTGGCCATGAGCGAGGCAACCCTCCGCCGACGCCTGGCGCACGAACATACCCGGTTTGAGGACTTACTCGTCGACGTGAGAATGCACCACGCGATGATGCTCCTGCAGACCACCGATTGGGACATGACTCATGTCGCAGAGGCCTGCGGGTATCAATCCAGATCCCGTTTCTCCGGTCGTTTTCACGCCCGCTTCGGCTATCCGCCCTCGGCGGTGCGATAGAGACACCCGTAGCGCGGTTCGATATGGGGTGTAGCCCTGGTTACCGCTATCCTTAGATATCTGGGCTGGTTATGATTCGTGCGGCCCAATAGAGCGATAGAGGACCGATTGAGCGACGAACAGAATACCCCTGCAGAAGACGTATACGACTTCCAAGCGATCCAGGACAAGTGGCTTCCCATCTGGGACGAACTTAAGCCGTTCCAGGCAGGACGCGAGGGCGATTCACGCCCGCGCAAATACATTCTCGATATGTTCCCCTACCCGTCGGGTGACCTTCACATGGGTCACGCCGAGGCGTTCTGCTTCGGGGATGCCGTTGCCCGCTATTGGCGCGGACAGGGATTTGACGTGCTGCACCCGATCGGCTGGGACTCGTTCGGTCTTCCCGCCGAGAACGCCGCAATCAAGCGCGGAATCGACCCGCGCGAGTGGACCTACGCCAACATCGACCAGCAGAAGAAAAGCTTCCGCACGTATGCGACCTCGTTCGACTGGGACCGCGTACTACACACGAGTGACCCCGAATACTACAAGTGGAACCAGTGGCTGTTCCTCAAGATGTACGAGAAGGGCCTCGCCTACCGCAAGGCCAGCTGGGTCAACTGGGACCCGGTAGACCAGACCGTGCTGGCCAACGAACAAGTTCTCGAGGACGGAACCTCCGAGCGCTCGGGTGCCGTCGTCGTTAAGAAGAAGCTCACGCAGTGGTACTTCAAGATCACCGACTACGCCGACCGCCTGCTCGACGACCTCAACCAGCTCGAAGGTGCCTGGCCGTCGAAGGTCCTGAGCATGCAGCGTAACTGGATCGGCCGTTCGGTTGGTGCCGAAGTTGACTTCGAGGTCGAGGATCACCCGGAGAAAGTCTCCGTATTCACGACCCGCCCCGATACCCTCTTCGGTGCGACCTTCATGGTCGTCGCCCCTGATGCTGACCTCGCGGCAGACCTGGTCGCCGGATCCACCCCCGAAATCCAGCAGCAATTTCAGGATTACCTGACCGCCGTGCAGAAGACCAGCGAGGTCGACCGTCAGAGCGCCGACCGCGAAAAGACGGGTGTCTTCCTGGGCCGCTACGCGATCAACCCCGTCAGCGGCGAACGCCTCCCGATCTGGACCGCCGACTATGTCCTGGCAGACTACGGCCACGGCGCCGTCATGGCCGTGCCCGCGCACGACCAGCGCGACCTCGACTTTGCCCTCAAGTTTGACCTGCCCGTGCGCGTCGTGGTGGACACGACTGCCGCCGTGACCGGCGTGATGCCCGTTGTAGAGCTGGATGACGACGGCGTGCCGGTGGGGATCGAGGACCTGGAGAGCATCGACCCATCGATCACGGGCACAGCGCTCGCCGGAGACGGGCGTCTCACTAATTCCGGACCGCTCAACGGGATGAGCAAGAGCAACGCCATTAAACGCTCCATCGAGCTGCTCGAGGAACGAGGAACGGGACGCGCCGCCAAGACCTACCGCCTGCGCGATTGGCTGATTTCCCGCCAGCGGTACTGGGGCACCCCGATTCCTATCCTGCACGGCGAGGACGGCGAACTGATCCCCGTTCCCGAGGAGCAGCTGCCGGTGAAACTGCCGTCGAGCGAGGGTCTGGACCTGAAGCCAAAGGGATCTTCGCCGCTCGGCGCGGCCGATGCCTGGGCATCCGTCGTCGATCCCGATACGGGACGCAAGCTGCGGCGTGACCCCGACACCATGGATACGTTCGTGGATAGCTCGTGGTACTACCTGCGCTTCCTCAACGCTCAGGACAGCACCCAGGCATTCGACCCGGCCGAGGCCGAGAAGTGGGCCCCGGTCGACCAGTATGTCGGCGGAGTCGAGCACGCTATCCTGCACCTGCTCTATGCGCGCTTCATCACTAAGGTGCTCCACGACCTGGGTTACGTCGGATTTACCGAGCCGTTTACCGCGGTGCTCAACCAGGGAATGGTGCTGCTCGACGGCTCCAAGATGAGCAAGAGCAAGGGCAACCTGGTGGAGTTCGACAGCGAGCTCAAGGCCCACGGGGCAGATGCGCTCCGCCTGACGCTCGCGTTTGCCGGGCCGCCAGAGGACGACATCGATTGGGCGGATGTCTCGGTACAGGGATCCGCTAAATTCCTTGCGCGCGCGTGGCGGGTCGCGAAGGACGTGACAAGCGCTCCCGAGGCCGATTGGAGCGCTGGCGACCAGGCGCTCCGGCGCCACACGCACCGGTTCCTCGCAGAAGTTCCCGGGCTGGCGGAGTCGTTCAAGTTCAACGTGGTGATCGCTCGCCTGATGGACCTGACCAACGTGACCCGCAAGGCGATCGATACGGGCGCGGGTCCCGCCGATCCCGCCGTGCGCGAGGCCGCCGAGGTCATCGCCGTTGCGCTGAACATGTTTGCGCCGTATACCGCAGAGGATATGTGGAACCGTCTGGGCTACCCAGCTACCGTGTCGAACGCGATCTGGCGTAAGGCCTCCCCGACCCTATTGGTGGAGGACCAGGTGACCGCCGTGATTCAGATCGACGGTAAGGTGCGCGACCGGGTCTCGGTCTCGCCCAAGATTTCCGCGGATGAGCTGGAGGCGCTTGCCCGCCAGAGCGAGGTTATCGTGAAGGGTCTTGCGGATCGCGAGGTCGTGAACGTGATCGTGCGCGCGCCCAAGATCGTGAATATCGCGACGAAGGCTAAGTAGTGTTGTGAGGCTGTGAGGGGCGTCGCCGGGTGTTCGGTTGTTGCCCCTCACAGCCTCCTTTTTTGTTGAGTTGTGCACCGATTGACGGATGCTCGTGTGCAGCGTCCTCGCCCTGCCTAACGTTGAGGCATGGCACTCGCACCCCCGCATTGGAAACTGAGTTCGTCGTCTGCTGACGACGATGATGACGGAAGCGCGCGCGATTCTGCCGATAGTGCTGTTCCAAGCAGCGGCGACCATGGTGATCATCACTCTCGCGAGCCTCACGAGGACGATCGCGACAAACGCCGGGTAGGTCGGGTCACAGCTCTCGCAGTGGTCGTAGCGTTCATACTTGCCCTTGTCGTGGCTATCGGCTGGGGAGTGATAAACGATTGGATTGCCCGCGGCGACGAGGGCGGCGACGAGCCTTGGACAAGTTCCGCGCCGCGACCACAGATGACCGCAAGCCCGGACGCGTCGCAAGCAGTGCAGGGCTTTGGTAAGCAGACTGCCTCCGCCGATATTTACGTTCACGTTTTGGGCCGTGTACATAGCCCGGGGCTGTATGTGCTCGCAGAGGGCTCGCGATTGGTGGATGCCGTCGCCGCAGCCGGTGGCCTCACTCCCGATGCCGACCCTTCCGCTGTTAACCTGGCCAGATCACTATCCGACGGCGAGCAACTGTATATCCCTGCCATAGGCGAGTCACCTCCAATGCTCGGTTCGCCACCTGATAGCGGCGGCGGGCCGAGCGGGCTTGGCGGCAGCTTTAGCGGGGCTGGCACCCAACAGAAAATCAACCTCAACACGGCAACGCAGGCTGAACTCGAAACGCTCCCGCGGGTGGGCCCCGCGATGGCACAGCGGATCTTGGAGTGGCGTCAGGCATCCGGTCCTTTCTCGAGCGTGGATGATCTGCTCAACGTGAGCGGGTTCGGCGAGAAGACCGTGGATGGCCTGCGCGATCTGGCGACCGTGAGATAGGCGCGCGAATGTCTGAGCAATCTGAGCAGCCTGAGCAGTCTGAGCTGTCGCAACAGTCACGGCGTTCCCTGGCAGATTTTCGGCTGGCCCTGCCCGCGGCGGCGGCGTGGGCCGGTGCGATCGCGCTGGTGTCTTTCCCGGCATCCGCTCTCGCGCATCTCGTTGTCACGGCCTGTTGTTTTGTGGGTGCTGCCGGGTTGCTTTGTGCCGTGAGACTGAGCGGGAGAGTTTGGCCACGGCGGCTTCTTCCTCAGCTTGCCTTGTGCCTGATTGCGTTGGCTTTGGTGAGCAGCAGGGTATCGATGGAGCAGGATGCTCGAACGCCGTCTCAGCTGACGCATGCGGCAGAGACCGCGCAGCGTATCGATGTTGCCCTGGTGATCACGTCAGCTCCTGTCGCAACGAAAGCAGGGGTCGGCGATACTTGGCGGGTATACGCCACGGCCACCAGGCTGTGGACAGCTGTTGATGCTGATTCTGCCGTCGGCATCGATATGCCTGGTCGAGGGTCTGGCGTGGGGGTCAACGCGCCTGTTGTGGTGATGGGAACCTCGGAGCATCTTTCCGGTCTTGTGATTGGATCGCGGGTTTCAGCATTGGTGACCGTGCGGGAAACGGAGCCCGGCGACCAGCGTTCTTTTCTGATGTACCTTTCCGTTGGCGAGATCTTTGCTGAGAAACCATCAGCGCCTGTGAGCTGGGTGAACGAGCTGAGGGCATCGTTCAGCAGCTTCGCCGAGAAGCTTCCGGGTCCCGGAGGCGAGCTTCTTCCGGGGTTGGCAATAGGGGATACCGGCCTCGTGTCTCAGAGTCTCGACCAAGATATGAAAGATTCCTCGCTCAGCCACTTGACCGCCGTATCGGGTGCCAATTGTGCCATCGTCACCGGTCTCATTATCGGGTTGAGCGGAAGGCTGGGCCTGTTACGGCGTGGCCGAGCCGCCGCCGCGACTATTGCTCTCGCCTGCTTTGTTGTGTTGGTTACTCCCGATCCGAGCGTCTTGCGTGCGGCCTGTATGTCTCTCGTCGTCATGGTCAGTTTGCTCACCGGTAGGCCTGGTAGAGGTCTATCCGCGCTCTCTTGTGCCGTGATTCTTTTGCTGACGATTGATCCGTGGATGAGCCGGAACTACGGTTTTGTGTTGTCCGTTTTGGCCACCGGAGGAATCCTCCTGATTACCCCCATTATCGTCAGGATCTTGGGGCGTTATTTTCCGGCGTGGATCGCCTTGCTCCTCGCAGTACCCGCTGCCGCACAGCTCGCCTGTCAGCCTGTGCTCATCATGTTGCAGCCCCAAATTCCACTTGTCGGGGTTCTTGCCAACGTTGTAGCAGGTCCGGCGGCTCCCATCGCTACGATTCTGGGGCTTCTCGCCTGCCTTGCCATGCCATTGGCGCCAGAGCTGGGGGAATTTATTGGTTGGTTAGCGTGGTGGCCGTCGTCCTGGATTGGACATGTTGCCCAGGTCTCTGCCTCGATTCCTGGAGCTCAACTTCCGTGGGTCAGCGGCTTCCAAGGCGCGGTTCTTGTTGCGCTTGCAATCGGCTGCATGGTGTTCGCTATCTGGGCGAATCAGCCGGTGAAACAGCAAGCGTCTAAACCAGCGCCTCTGCCAGCATCCGGTTCGGGGGACAAAACAGATATCTCGATCACATCCGCACGCGGGAGCCGTAAGCTGCGGCGTCAACCCCGACGTCAACCCCGGCGTTTTGTTCCGCTCGCGCTTGCCGTAAGCGCGGTTGTATGCGGTCTCTCGATAGGGCTAGCGAGCGGTCCGGGAATTGTCGCTTATATTTCGCGACCGAGAGATTGGGCGTATGCGATGTGCGACATAGGTCAGGGCGATGCCCTCCTCGTCAACACCGGGGGCCCCATCATCATGGTGGATGTCGGTCCGGACCCGGAGGCCGCAGCGTCCTGCCTGTCGCTCATGGGGGTAGATCACATCGATCTCTTGGTTCTCACACACTACGATTTAGACCATGTTGGCGGGTTGAGCGGGGTCAGCGATCGGGTCTCCGAGGCTATCGTTTCGCCGCGGACGGAAACGAAAGACGATCCGACCCTCGCCGAGTTGTCGCGTGCCGGGGTAAACACGCGCGAAGGCTTTGCCGGGATGACAGGCAGCACCGGTGGTGCCACGTGGCGGGTGCTCAACCCTAGTTTTGATCCAATAACAGAAACGGATACCGCGGCGGACATCGACGCACGAGCACAATTAGCTACTCAATTCGGCTCAAACGACAGGAGCGTGATCCTTGAGCTTCTCCTGGAACAGCCGGGTAAAAAGTTAAGCCACGCTATTTTCCTCGGAGACCTCGGCGAGGAGGGTCAGCGGCAGATTATGCGTCAGCCCGATCTCGCGCTCACTCCGGTAGACGTGGTAAAAGTTGCTCATCATGGTTCGCGAGATCAATATCCCGAACTGTATCGCCAGCTGTCTGCCACCTTCGCGCTGCTTTCAGTTGGGATAGATAACAGGTACGGGCATCCCACGGCGAGCAACCTGCAAACTCTTGAAGAGTGCGGAAGTGTCGTCCTTCGAACAGACCTCATGGGTGCTGTCGTGCTGAGTCTCCCTCATGAAGCTGATGGGAGCGACGAATCAGCTCAGGAGTCGGACCGTTCGACAGGCTGGGGCATCTGGCATGAGCGACTAAGCTCCCCCGCGGAGCCTGCCGCTCCGACAGAACCCAAGTAAGATGAGGGGGTGGCAACAGCAAAAGCATCGACGTCTAAGGCCCCGGTTAAGTCCAGGGGTAAAGTGGCCGCGGCTATTCCCCAGCTGGAGTGGAGCGGAATCCGCCCCGAGCCCGTTGTCTTGATCTCGGGGGCGCAGTCCTTCCTAGCTGACCGTGCCTTGCGACTGTTGCGGGACATCCTCAAGGTTGAGGATCCCGATATCGAGGTGAGCGATATCAACGCTGACTCCTATAATTCCGGCGAGCTGATGACGCTCGCCAGCCCCTCGCTTTTTGACGAGCCGCGTCTCATCCGCGTCTTCAATGTCGAGAAATGCACGGATGCGTTCCTCGCGGATGCGCAGGCCTACCTGAAACAGCCCGCTGATGACACCTACCTGGTGCTGAGGCACGGCGGGGGAGTCCGGGGCAAAGCCCTCCTCGATGCGGTGCGCCGCGGAGAGGGCGGCGGCATCGAGGTCGTCTGCGCCGAGATCACCAAGGACACCGAGCGCTACGCCTTTGCACAGGCCGAGTTTCAACGCGCGGGAGTCAAAGTAACTGCTGGCGCCCTGCGCGCCCTCGTCACCGCGTTCGCAGACGACATCGGGGAGCTAGCCTCCGCCTGCACTCAGCTGATGTCGGACACGGCCGCGGAGGTCACCGAGGCCACCGTCGACAAGTACTATGGCGGACGCGTCGAAACGAACGCGTTTCGCGTAGCGGATTCCGCGATCGCCGGCCGGGCGGGCGAGGCTCTCATCCTGCTGCGGCACGCGCTCACCAGCGGCGCAGAGCCCATCCCTCTGCTTGCCGCTTTTGCGAGCAAGCTCCGCACAATGGGCCGCATTTACGGCGTGCGCGGAAGCGGCGGCCAGCTCGCCAGCGCACACGGCATGGCACCCTGGCAGGTGGACCGTGCGCGGCGCGACCTCGACGGCTGGACGGAGGACGGCCTGGCCGCGTGCATCCGTGCCGTCGCCGACACTGACGCCCAACTCAAAGGAGCCGGACGAGACCCCGTCTACGCCCTAGAAAAGATGGTGCTGCTCGTCGCGCGTAAGGGACGCAGAAGCTAACTATCTCTCAAGAGCCACATTACGCCGGAGGAGCTCCCCGAACGTCGTAAATATCTCTCGACTAGCGGATGCCGCCTGTTCCGAAATATCCGTCAGCCCCAGAAATCCGTGCACCAGTCCCTCATAGTGCAGATGCTGTGTTGTTACGTCTTGCGCCCGAAGGCGCTCCACGAGGGCGAGTCCTTCGTCGCGGAGGATGTCATGCTCATCGGTGACGACCATAGTGGTCGGCAATCCTCGGAGTTCGAGTGCCAGTGGATCGAAGGATGTCAGCCTGCTTGCTTCAGCGGGGTGTGATTGTTCGAGAAACCAGCTCATATCGTCAAGATCTAACCCCCAGCCGCGGCTCTTTTCGTGAACGCTTGGAAACGAAAGGGTCGCATCAGCGTTAGGATAAACAGCAAGGATGGAGTTCAGCGGTTTGCGCTTTTTACCGAGAATAAGACCCGCCAGGATCGCAAGCATTCCACCAGCGCTATCCCCGGCGAACGAAATTCCCGCTGAGGCATCGCATCCGAACCTACTCAAATTATTTTTGAGCCAACTGTAGGCTGATTGTGCGTCCTCGAGGGGCTCGATAATTAGGTGTTCGGGAGCCAGCTTGTAGTCCAGCGAGACAACGACGGCTTGAGCTTCCCGGGCAAGTCTTCGACAGATCGCGTCGTACGAGTCGAGGCTGCCGATGACAAAGCCGCCGCCGTGGAGATAAATCACCGCTGGCAGCTTGTGTTGAGCCGGGTCGACAGGGTAATACATACGCACTTCTGGCCCATGCGGTGTTTTTCGTTGAGTTACCTCCCACATCTCGGGCCCCGGCAGGCGTGTCGCTGCGCGAGCGGCTGAAGCAGCGCGAAGGGCATCGGCGCCCATCTCGCGGCAGGGAGGAGAAGGGTTTCGCCGGATTTCCCACAGCCACCGGGTGATGCCGGGGTCGGTGACCCCCGCTATTGGCTGAAGCGCATCGTCGGTATTAGTTTCCATAGGTCAAGAATAATGTCAGCCGTCGACAAGCATGCCTAGCAAGACGCGCGCAGGCGCGCACGGAATCCTGCCTGGCTTCGCTTCGCCATTACGGAAGCCCAGTGTAGTTCGCCACCGAGTCCGACTATGCGCTGTAGCTAGCCACAAGCAATCTCGTTTGCCCCAAATAGTACGTTTCTTACGGAAAACGTACTATTTGGGGCAAACGAGTCGTCGGATGAAGGCCGACGGACTCGGTCTGGAAAGCGCGCACAAAAAAACCCCGACCAGGCGGGGTTTTTTTGTAAAAGTTATGCGCTAGCAGCTAGAAGAAGCTTAGAGAGCGGCAACCTTCTTGGCGAGAGCCGACTTGCGGTTCGCGCCCTGGTTCTGGTGGATGACGCCCTTGCTGACAGCCTTGTCAAGCTTCTTGGAAGCGAGAGCCAGGGTCGAGGTTGCCTTATCCTTGTCACCAGCGGTGATGGCCTCACGGGTTGCGCGGATGACGGTCTTGAGCTCGCTCTTGACTGCCTTGTTGCGCTCCTGGGCCTTCTTGTTGGTGCCAATGCGCTTGATCTGCGACTTGATATTTGCCACGTTAGGTACGTTCTTTCGTTTGGTGTTTTGTTGAATGATCCGCCGGGCGTGAGAGGCACCCACCGGTTTCGTGCGGAAAATCCACACGCAAGCCAAGAAGCAACGTTACCAGTTTTTGGCCGAATAAGCCAGTCGCTTAAGGGCTTTTTTGCAGGGAGCGCTGCACGACCGAGCCCCGCACGAGCCCCGCACGAGCCCTACACGAGCGAGTCCCGCCACGCCGCATGCAGCTGCGCGAAGCGGCCGGTCCCCGCTAGCAACTCCGCGGGACGCCCATCCTCAACAACCTGGCCACCCTCCATGACAATCACCCGGTCGGCGATCGCCACTGTTGACAACCGGTGCGCGATGATGATTGCGGTTCGATCCGCCAGCAGCGTCTGCAGAGCCTGCTGCACCAGGCGTTCACTCGGGATATCCAGCGAACTCGTCGCCTCGTCCAGGATCAGCACCGCAGGGTCGGCCAGAAACGCCCGTGCAAACGAGATGAGTTGCCGTTGACCGGCCGATACTCGCCCGCCGCGCTTATTCACGTCCGTGTCGTATCCGTCGGGGAGGGCCCCAATGAATGGATGCGCGCCTACCGCCCGCGCGGCATCCACTATTTGATCTCGCGTTGCGTCCGGGTTGCCGAGCGCAATGTTGTCGGCAACGGAGCCGCTGAACAGGTATGCCTCCTGGGTGACCATCACGATGGCGCGCCGCAGGTCATCCTGGCGGAGATGCCGCAGGTCGACACCGTCGAGGCTTACTTTGCCGTCGCTCGGATCATAGAAGCGCGCGACGAGTTTCGCGAGCGTCGATTTTCCGGCGCCGGTGGAGCCGAGGAGGGCCACTGTCTGCCCGGCGGGAATATCAAGCGAGAAGTGCGGGAGGATTATCCGCTCGGGGGTGTATGCGAATTGCACGTCTTCGAAGGCGAGATGTCCGTTGGCGTGTGGCAACTCGGCCGGCTCGTGCGGTTCAGAGACGCTCGGTTCCTGTTCGAGCACGCCCGAGATTTTCTCGAGGGCGGCCACGGCGGATTGGTAGCCGTTGTAGAACATCGCCATTTCTTCCATCGGGTCGAAGAATCTGCGCGCGTAGAGCAGAGCCGCGAGCAGCACCCCGACGGCGATCTGCCCGTCGGCCACGCGGAACCCGCCAACGAGGAGCACGACGGCGACCGTGACATTGCCGATCAGCACGAGGCCCGGGTCGAAGATGCCGAAGAGCTGAATCACCTTCGCTTGGATCACACGGTAGGTTTCGACCAGCCCGCCAAACCGTACCCGGTTGCGCTCCTCGGTGCGGAATGCCTGCACGGCCCGGATGCCGGTCATCGTCTCGACGAATTGCACGATGACCGTGGCGGAGGCCACGCGTGATCGCCGGAACAATCGCTGCGAGCGGATCTGAAACCATCGCGTGAGAATGGCAAGCGGGATGAGCGCGCCGAGCAGGATGAGACCGCTCAGTCCATCGAGCGAGAATAACGCAATCGCGATGAACGTCATGTACAGCGCACCGGAGATCAATTGGTTGATGCCCGAATCGAGCAATTCTTTAATCGTGTCTAGGTCGCTGGTTTGCCGCGAGATGATGCGCCCGGAGGTATATGACTCGTGAAACTCGAGGCTGAGTTTTTGAGTGTGGGCGAACATTCGTTTGCGAAGTTCGATCAGGATGGCCTGGCTGATTTTCGCGCTCAGCAGGGTGTACCAGCTGATGAAACTGGCACCGATCAGGCCGCAGGCGATAAATAACCCGCCGACTATTCCCAGCGGTAGCCAATTCCCGTCTATGAGGGCCGGAAGGCCGCTGTCGATGCCGATGGCGATCAAAGCTGGACCGGCAACCTGCGCCGCCGTGCTGATCACGACCACTGCCAGCATGAGGGCGACGCGGCCCCGCAGGGGGCGCAGCAGGGAGGCAAGCAGGCGCAGGGAACGCCGCCGCATGTGTTTGCTTTCGGCTGCGTTGAGGTCGTCGCGTTCTTCGCCCTCGACGCCGGTCAGGGATGCGCTGCTCATCGGGTTTCCTCTGCTTGTTGCGAATTTACCTGTCGCGAATCTGTTGGTTGTGAATGTGCGCCATCAGACTCTGCCGCACCGGAATCATCCAAACTCGAGATCACGAACGCGTAATGCGGGTTCGTGGCCAAGAGCTCGCTGTGCGTGCCGACCGCGGTGATCCGTCCATCTTCGAGCAGGGCCACCCTATCGGCGAGCGCAACGGTCGACGGCCGGTGGGCCACGATCAGCGCCGTCGTTGAGGTGAGTGCCCGACGCAGACCGGCCTCGACCCTCGCTTCCGTGTCGACGTCCAGCGCCGAGAGCGGGTCGTCGAGCACCAATACGGCAGGGGCTGACGCAATGGCCCGTGCGAGGGCCAGCCGTTGCCGCTGCCCGCCGGAGAGGCTCAGGCCCTCCTCTCCGATGAGCGTTTCTGAGCCGTCAGGGAGGGCCTTGACGAAACCGGCCTGGGCAATGTCGAGGGCCTGGGCGAGTACGGCATCCGCCTCTGTTGAGAGGGGATCGAGCGTTTCTCGTCCGAGCCGAACATTTTCGCGCACTGAGGCCGAGAAGAGTGTGGCGTCCTCGAACGCCATTGCGATGTGGCGGCGAAGCTCGTTTCGGCTGAGTTCGCGGATATCGATCCCATCAAGCCGGATGCTTCCTTCTGTCACGTCGTAGAGCCTGGTCGTGAGCGCGGTGATGGTCGATTTTCCGCTGCCGGTGAGACCAACGAGTGCCATGGTTTCGCCCGGACGCACGGACAGGTTTATCCCGTTGAGTAGGTCGGGAGATGTCGCGGGCGCGTCCTGGTGGCGGAAGTGCACACTGTCGAAGACTAATTCGCCTCGTGGATTCTCGATCTGCGTGGGCTCCTCCGGGTCCTGTATCGTGTTGTCGGATTCGATCACCTCGAAGATGCGGTCGACCGCCGTGCGGGTATCGAAGGTCACGGTAAGCAGGAAGCCAATCGATTCGATTGGAAAGCGCAGCACGGCCGCCGTTGCGAAGAACGCGACCAGCTCGCCGACGCTGATTTGGCCCTGCGATACGAGCCACACGCCGAGGACCAGGCACCCGGCAAAGGCTAGGTCGGGGACCAGCAGCAGCCAGAACCAGATCGTCGCGATTGCCTTGGCTTTCGCGAGTTCCGTTCCGCGTAATTCTTCCGCCTGGGCCTCGAAATCTTTGAGGGCGTGGCGCCCTCTCCCGAATGCTTTCAATACGCGGATGCCGTGAACTGACTCCTCGACCGCGGTCGCGAGATCCCCGTTCTGATCCTGGCTGCGTCTGGCTATTGTTGAGTATCGAATCTCAAAGGCTGCGCTATAAATCCACAGCGGAACAGAGCAGGCGAAGAAGATCAGCCCGAGCAACCAATTCTCCGTGATAAGTATTGCGAAGCCCACAACGATCGTGATGCCGTTGACGATCAGCAGTACCAACCCGAACGCGAGCCAGCGGCGGATGAGGCCGAGGTCGCTCATCGAGCGTGACAGCAACTGTCCGCTTGGCCAGCGGTCGTGGAAGCTGACGGGCAGGTCTTGAAGTTTGGCGTAGAGCGTGTTGCGCAGCTTGGCCTCGACCTGGGTGCCGGGGGTGAGTACGAGCCAGCGCCGAAGCGCGATGAATATGGCCTCGGATACGCCGAGCCCGAGTACGATGAGCGTCGCTGTCCACACCTGCGACCTGTCGCCTGTGGCGAGGGCACCGTCGACGAGCCAGCCGAGCACCTGAGGTATCGCGAGGGCTACCAGGCCTGCAAGGAGCGCCGCCACCATGCCGAGCGCGAGGCGGGGCATGGCGGACCTGGCGTACGGGATAAGCCTGGCGAGGGAACGTGCGGTGCTGACCCTATTCGTGCGATTGGGTGTGCGTTCGGGGGGACGTTCGGGCACGGGTGTGGGCTCGACGTTGAGGGACATGAATATAGACCTTTTCAGGGTTGGCTGTGATGTGTTGGCTGTGATTGGGAACAATGCGCACGGCGTACGGCAAGCGCCAGAGCAGCCTTACAGAATACAACCCTGATACCGCAAACTCAAGCCCCTATCGCAATTAGCCAACCAATACTGCCCAGACGCTTAGGGTCGCAGGGTAAGCGTCTCCTTAGCTGCGGCCTCTACGGCCTCGGCCGAGAACACCCACGGCCTGGTCTGATGATTTTGCCAGAGTGGGGTCTGGTCCACGTAGTGGTCGCTGAATGCGTGACCTGATGCGCCCGTCAGGTTGATCCAGGTGCTCTTGTCGAAGTCGCTCAGGTCTGCTACCAGCCGCATCGAGGGGACCCAATTCACTTCGTAACCGACGGAGGCATCCCAGGCGACGGCATCCACCACACTCGATCCGCCGCCGAGCTCATACGGTCCGCGGTTGAGTAGGGCCTCGATGGCCCCGATGCCCGAGGTCCCGAGGCTGGCATTCTCGATTGTCAGGGTGTGGATTTTTCCCCAGCGCCAGTTTGCCGGGTCGCTCCCCATGAGCGAGGTCGCCTCGTCCCACGCCTCGTTAGCGGCGGCCACGAACATCTCGTCTCGATTGCGGATGCCGCGGCTCTCGTCCACCCACCACGCCGATTCGGGATCCGGGGTCAGATTCTCCATCACCTGGAACCACTGCGATCCGCCGGTCGGCGCCGTGGCTTCCGGCATCTTCGCTGCGAACGCATCCGCGAGTAGGTTGCGCCAGAAAATATTGAAGTAGGCGGCCTGTGCGCTGTCTCGGTCGTCGTGGTAGTCCCAGTCCTCAAGGAGCTGTGCGCCGCGGGCAGCGCCGCTGGAGGAATCGTCGGATTGCGCGGCCGAGATTAGCAGCGGGGTGAGGTGTTGCGCATTGGCGTTGAATGTGTCTGCCTGAATGTCCGACATATTTTCGGCCGTGATTTTTGTGTCCGAGCTAATGAGGTCACTGATTCTCTTTTCAATCTGCTGGGCCCGGTAACCGTAGTCCCAATCTTTGGTGATCAGATAGGGGAAGTCGGGGGCGACCGCGGCGTTGTTTGCGGTGACAATGTACCCGTCGCTCGGGTTGAACACGTGGGGGAGCTGGTCTTGGGGTATGAAACCGGTCCAGCCGTATTCGCTTGTCCATCCTGGTGACGGCGTCGTTCCGTCTCCCTGCGCCCTCACCGGAACGAGACCGGGTGCCTGGTAGCCGATGTTTCCCTCGAGGTCGGCGTAGAGCAGGTTTTGTGAGGGCACCTCGAAGAGGGTTGCCGCTGCGCGGAAGCTTTCCCAATCGTGCGCCGCATTCACCGCGAAAATTGCTGACGGCGTTCGCCCTGGGGTGAGTGCCGTCCACTGAAGCGAGAGCTGGTAGCCTTCCGTCGCATCCTTCGCTTGTTGAGCGCCGTTCTTTTCTGCCTCGGTCGAGGTGATTGTTGTGAAGTCGTCGGTGATTTCGGACACGATCGGGCCGTGTTTGGTCGAGCGGATCGTGATGGGAACATCCGCGCCCCCGGCGACTTTGATTGTTTCTTCGCGGATATCCAGCGGAACAGCTGCGCCATCGTATTCATAGCTATCGCCCGTGACTTTCTCGATAAAGAGGTCGGCGACGTCTGGTCCGAGGTTGGTGAAGCCCCATGCGATGTCTGCGTTGTGACCGATCACGACTCCGGGCAGACCGGAAAAGCTGTAGCCGCTGACGTCGAATGGGCATTCGGGGCTGACTGTGGCACAGCGCAGGCCGACCTGGTACCAGACGGACGGCATGACGGGCCCGAGGTGCGGGTCGTTGGCGAGTAACGGCTTGCCGCTTTCCGTATATTGCCCGCTCACGACCCAGGAGTTCGAGCCGACGTGGCTGCCTGCCGGTCCGATGAGCCTGGGTACATTGTTCAGCGCGGCGCTTGTCCGCAGTGCGGCCTCGGCGTAGTCCACACCTGGCGCGGTGTGCATCGCGGCTGGCATGGCCTCTGGCGCTGCATTGGTCTTCGTGGTGGGATCTGCATCGCTGACAATCGTTGGTTTGCTGTAGTCGTAGTCGGGGTGGATTTGGGCGATTTGTTCTGGCGTGAATGTTCCGCTGAGCAGCGCCCGTTCGATTTCGTCCTCGAGGTTCGAGCGCAGGTCCCAGGCCATGGCCTTCAACCAGGCAACAGAGTCGGCTGGGGTCCAATGTTCGGGGGAGTAATCGGGATTCTGAAGGCCGAGCATCACATACTCGAGAGACAGGTTTGCGCCCGAATGCGTGTCGAGATAGGCGTTGACCCCGTCGGCGTAGGACTGGTAGTAGGCGAGTGAGGTGGCATCGAGGATCTGCACTTCTTCCTCCGCAACGTTTCGCCAGCCCAGCGTGCGGATAAACGTGTCCGTGCCGAGCTGCGATTCCCCGAAGAGTTCCGAAAGTCGGCCAGAGGTGACGTGGCGCCTGAAGTCCATCTCCCAGAAGCGATCCTGGGCGTGCACATAGCCCTGGGCTCGGAAAAGATCGCCTGCGTTCTTGGCGGTGATCGTGGGGATTCCCGCATCATCTCGCGACACGGTCACGGTGTCGGTGAGCCCGGGAACTTTTATCTCGCCGCTCGTCTGTGGGAATGAGCTGGTCACCGTCCACGCAGTGACGCCGCCCGCTGCAACAACTAAGACGAGGAGCGTCACGAGGGTTCCGATGAGAATGTTCCTGAGGAGGCGCTTCTTCGTGCGGGTGCGCTTTTTCGGCGTTTCGGTTGTGGTTTCGGTTGTGCTTTCGGTGGCCACGTTGCTCCTGACGAATAGTTGTGGACAATACTATCGACTCGTGCAGGAATTGTTCGTCTCGCGGTGGATATTCTCGCTGTGGGTAATCCCGTAGCATTGAACTGTGCTGAATCCAGATGACCGTTGTCCGTGCCTAAGCGGCGAGACGTTTGGAGCATGTTGCGGCTCAATCCATGCTGGCTCTCGGAAGGCGTTGACCGCCGAGCAGCTCATGCGTTCGCGTTTTTCGGCATTCGCCGTCGGCGACTCGGGTTATCTGCTCGCTTCCTGGCATCCGGATACACGCCCTTCGGAGATTGATCTTGATCCGAGCATCCGTTGGTTGCGGCTCGATATCGTGAACACTGATCACGGACGGATGCTCGACCAGATCGGCACCGTCGAGTTTTGTGCCCACTACCGCACGATCCCCACTGTCGACGAGGCGCTCCTGGGTCAGAAACCCGAGCGGGGTGAGCTGCACGAGGTCAGCCGTTTCGCACGTGTTGATGGTTTGTGGGTCTACCTTGACGGGTTTCTTGACTGAGGTTTTGGACCTGATGTCGATGCTTAGAGCGCCGCGCCTGTAACGTTTGCTGGGTTTGCTCGCCACGAGACGGGTCTGCTCCATTTAAAACTCATCCAAAATTCCCCTTAACATTCGCTCGTATATTCGATAAAATATAGTATGACCTTCACTCACCGTAGAACTGATGTAGCTGACACGCTCATGTCGACGCATCCTGTCGCGCAGGCGAGTTCTGCGGCAGACTTGTGGGCTGTGCCGGGGCAAAACCATCCCCGATTTGAACAGGTGGACGCGGAGCCCTCCGCGCCGAGGGATGCACTCGATTATGACTTACGACTAACCCAGCGGGACCTCTCGTCGCCCTTAGCGGCAACTCTCGCGCGGCTTCAACCAGTTCTCGGGGCGATCTTCGCCGATCCTACAGCTACTGATTTCGCAGCTGCTGAAGCTGCCCGCACCGAGTCAGTCGGTACCGGATCAGTCGGCCCAGACCCCGCAGACCCTGCTGGTTCGGCTGGTTCGGCAGGTTCAGACCCCACGGACCCTGCTGGTTCGGCGGTCCTGAGCGACTTGCAAGCAGCAATCTCGGCGCTCGGTACGGATGATCTATTGCGCACCATTCGTGACGCCGAAGCCGTAACTCGGCATCTTGACGCCCTCAGAGTGCATCTCGCCGGAGAAGTCGACACCCGCACACACCGTAACCTTGGGACAGCGAACCTCGCAAAGAAATTGGGATGCCGCAACGGGGTCGAGGTTCTGCAACGCCTCACCCACAACTCCTCAGCAACCATCAAGAACCACTTCAGCATCGCCCGGGCTCTACGCTCCACGGTCAGTCCCAGCGGGGCGGTGATTGCCCCGCGGTTTGCCGCGACCGCCGATGCCTTCACTGCCGGGCTTATCGGGTTGGATACCACCGGGAGTATCGTACGCGGGTTGAGACCCGCCTCTGCGGCGGTACGGCCTGAGCTTCTCGCGTTAGCGGAGCGGTGTCTCGTGGAATCTGCCACGGGCCGGGCCGAAACAGGGTTTTCGTGGTGTCACGCCGATGAAACCCGTGAGCAAGCTCGGCGAGCGTTAGCGCATATCGACGAAGACGGTCCCGCCCCCGATGAGGACGAACCGTTACGGCAACGAGGCCTCACCCTTGGCGCCATGCGTGATGGGCTCGTATCCGTTTCTGGAAACCTGCTCCCCGAAGTTGCTGCGCAGTTGAAAGCACTCTGTGATGCGTTTCTCAATCCGCGCACCCACGCAGACACCAACCTCAGCACTACCAACCCCAGCACTACCAACCCCAGCACTACCAACCCCAGCACCGATACAGATGCAAGATCCGGGACTGATGCCGGAACTGAGGCTGGCGCTGGCACCGTACCGGCAGACACTAGAACCTATGCCCAGAAAATGCACGACCTCCTCGGAATTGCACTCGATATCGCCGCCCGTTGCGCCGAAGCGCCCACCGTCGGCGGAAACGCACCCGTTGTGAGTGTCAGCGTATGCCTCTCTGACCTCGTTACCTCCACCTGGGCCGGTCACACCCCGGACGCAGACGACCCGCCCGGTTCACCACCCGGGTCACCACCCGATTCGTCGCCCGGGTCACCTCCGGGGTCACCGCCGGGTACCGGGTTCGGATACATCAACGGGCTTCCCGACCCGGTTAGCCTCGCTACTGTTCGCCGTTTCGCGTGCGCTGGGGGAATCCAAAAGATTCTCCTGAGTGACAGCGGCCGGATCCTGCAGCTCGGGTCTCCCGAGCGGTGTTTCACCCCGTCTCAACGCAAAGCGATCAGCCTGCGCGACGGCGGCTGCGTCATCCCCGGCTGCATGATCCCCGCCGGCTGGTGCGAAGTACACCACGTTACCCCGCACTCACACGGAGGACCCACCCACACCGACAACGGCGTCCTCCTCTGCGCAGCACACCACCGCATGATCGACCACAGCGGATGGGCCATCACGATGCTGGGCGGCGTACCCCACCTCACGCCACCGCGCTGGATAGACCCGGACCAGAAAACACACCGCCACATCAACCACCGCCGCTAACAACCACCGCCGCTAACAACCACCACCGCTAAAAACATCAATTGTCTGTGATTTGCCCATAGATCGGCCCTCAAATTCATCGACCCTCAAGTTCACTGCAACCCGGGTCACCGGCCGCCAGGTGGTGGGGGTCTCGCTCACGGATACCTCGGCCGTGGACCACGCCGACGAGATAGGAGCCCCTTCGTTCTGTCATGAACTCGAGCCACTTTGAATAGGGGTCTTAGTAGTAATGGAACAGAATTGAACGCAAGGCTTCGTGGCCGTTGTGTCTGGTGAGGGCGTTGTGGACGACGCCGATGGAGATGCCCAGCCCGGTGGCAATGCCCAGCCCGGCGGCGATGATGCGGGACGTCATGCTCGGATCCACCTCACTGGCGGCTAACCGAATTACTTAGGGTTGCGTGTTTTCTTGTTGTTGATAGACTGTGTCCGAAACTTGATGGTGGTGTTTTGTTGCATTCGTCGCGCTATGGTGGCGTATGCGGTGGGAGGCAATCGTCGTTCGACTTTAATCAAAGGAGATAACCGTTGAATGTATTAAGCAAAGCCGGTCAGGATCGTTCGGGTATTTCGCGCCGACGTCGGCATAGGGTGTTCGGGCTTGTTGCGGGCCTGGCCCTGACAGTTGGCATGGGGGCTGTCGCGGTGGCACCAGCAAGCGCTGCCCCCACCGTTTATAAAACGGCTACCGTTGTGGCAGCGTCGACCCAATTGATGGGGGGGCCGCACCTGAGCTACTTTGGCAAGTTTGGTACTAAGTACAAGGGCCAGACGGTAGATCTTCTGTGTTACCAGCGGGGCCAGAGTGTTTCTGGCGCCTTCGGAAGAAGTGACATCTGGTACAAGACCTCACTGAACAATCCCAACAACTACTACGTTGCTGATGTGGATATCGAGACAGGCAGTAATAACCCTGTCGCCCCCGAGTGCAGTTGGAAATCCGTCTCACCACGCGGGGGTGTCTTCACTTACGCCAGGAGCAGTCCGTACCTTATCTCAACCGCCACGCTCGCAATTCCCTCAGGTTCTAGGCTCTTTGCCACCTGCTATGTGTTTGGTCAGACCGTTTCTGGTTGGGGAGGAACCAACAATATTTGGTACAAAGTTTCTCTCGGGTCCGGCTACGTTGCTGATGTTGATCTCTGGACAGGCAGCAACGGACCAGTAACCAAGAAGTGCTAACGTCCTGAGTAGGTGCTCGCCACAGATTCTTGACATCCCTTGAGAGTGTCGGAGTCGCAGTGCTAGTTCGCATTCTTGTGCTGGGTGGCGGTATCTGCTTTCGGAGATGGGGGTCGCGTGGATCACGCGGCCCCCATTCGTCATTCCGCACCCACACCATTACGGAGTCTCAGTACCAGTTGAATGGAAGCTTGTGTCGTAACGATGGACATGCCTGGAGTGCATAAGCAAGTTGGAAGTGGCGTATTGGTAATTTGGCATTGATTTCGGCAATCTCAGCTAGCCAGTGTGGACTAAAGCTGCCTAATCATTGGTCTAAGCTTGTGTGCGCTTGTGAACATAACGGGATACTCCTCTGCGAATCACACCACCGCACCGCGTAAACCACCAAAACACCAAACCACCAAAGTTAACGCCCAGGACACTAGTTCGCCTTCCAATCGGCACCGAGATGCTCTCCGAGACCGAAATAGTGACGGAACACATAAAACAGCGGATTCCACTGACGGATGCTCACATG
This sequence comes from Lysinibacter sp., assembly GCA_040400085.1. Classification (GTDB taxonomy): domain Bacteria; phylum Actinomycetota; class Actinomycetes; order Actinomycetales; family Microbacteriaceae; genus HNR. The sequence goes on from JBBAQX010000024.1 coordinate 25,285, forward strand.
CTTGCCGCCGTCTGTCGACAGCTCCGGGCGTGCCCAAGAAGAGAGCACCCGGGCCTCTACTAACGCGAAACCTCCTGAACCAGACTCATTTATCTGCTGCACCACGGCCTCGAGACGTATCGGGCATTCCCCGACACCAGCCGGGCGAACCTCCTCAGACGGCGTCTCCGTGAGGCAGGTCGCAGAAAACTTATCGGGCGCGTAAATATACTTTTCACGTTTTTCCTCAGGAACCGGATGAGACCCCGTGTAGCGGCCGAGCTTTTCGACCGCGTCCCGCAAATCTGACGATGGCAGGTTCACGACCAGCTCCCGATGGCGGCGAAGATTCGACAGCGTTTTGCTGCTGCTCCCGATGCCGATGACAACTCGATCAGCCAGATACCAGAGCGACGAGTTAGGCGCAATATTCGTGCTTCCGTCCGGGTTAAGCGAGCTGAGTATCCCTATCGGCGTACCGAAATACAACACGGGAGGGTCTATGCGTACGTGGCTATCGATACCGACAACATCCTCTGCGATAAAAGTCATATCTTCATTGTCAGCTTCGATCGTTTCGGTATTCCCCGAAGCAGCCATATCGCATAGTTAACAGGTGAAGAGCCACGATACCGGGATAGCGGCGGCAACGGACGAGACGCAACATGCAGCATCCGTTAGCGATTTTGCGTGGCTTCTAGCTGATCGTTCGCGAACCACAATAGTGCTAACCCTGATGGACGGTCTTTTCCGCAGGGCAGGAGAGTTGGTGAAAACCGCAGAAGTTTCCGCTTCCACGCCCCAGCGCAAGAGCGCGCAACAGGGAATACCTGGCGTATCCCCTCGCGATCGGGTCAGCACAGCTCCCCAATCGCTGCGGTTCGCTCGGTCCTGTTATGACCACCTCGCGTGGCGCCTGGGGGTCGATCTATGCGAAGCGATGATGCGAATCGGTGTCCTGAGTGCGGACTTCTCCCTGCGGGATGCGGAACCTCTCCGACGGATCGGCGTCGATACCGAGGCCGGGAGGAACCGGATAGCTTCACGCCCGTGTCTTGACTGGAGCGAACGGCGATTCCATGCGGCTGGATATATTCCTGCGAGGCTGATGCGCCGCATGCTGGACGTAGAATGGCTAACGAGGTCACGGGTGCCCAGGCAACTCGTGCTCACATCGTCAGGGCGAGAGAATCTGAGGGAATCGTTTGGTCTCGATTATCGCGATTTATCGGTTTAGACATTTCTTGATCAGAAAATAACCAATCGGGCTTGTGGAGACATTGAGCTCGAAAAATTGAGCTTGAAAGATTAGGTGTAGATATGGCCACGCTTCACGCAACCACGATGAACCCGAGCAAACTGGAATTGATAGCGCAGTGGCTTCCTCATCAAGACTGGTACCAGAACACAGGAGCGGAGCCGCGCCTGTCGAAAGTTGGCGGCTTCCGGCTCGATGACCCAGCGGGCGAGGTGGGAATCGAGTGCATGGTCGTTGCCGACCTGTCAGGCCCAACGCCTGTCGTGTACAACATTCCCCTGTCATATCGCGGTGCCCCTCGTGCAACCGCTGACGATGCTCTCATCGGAACCAGCGAACACGGGGTACTTGGAACCCGGTGGATTTACGATGGAGATCAAGACCCCGTCGTCCAGGAGCAGATCCTCGCCTTCATGCGCGGTGAGGTGTTCGCCCAGGCTCAGAGTGTGAGCGACACCCGCGACGCATCGGTTGCGCGGCAGGCAAGCCTCGATGATATCCATAAAGAGGATGTCTCAGTCCGGACACACCGGGTGCTCGCCTCACCGACAGCCGATTCGTCCAACGAGACATCGCCTCAGCCGCCTCTTGGTTACGTAGAAGCCTCGTGGAGCCTAGTCGAAGGCAAAGAGTCCCGGGGAGTTTTCTTTTCTGCAGGTTAGGAAGCTCCGCGGTAGCTTCTCACGCAGAAATAGCCGACATAACGGTCGCGATAAAACGTGCTTTAGCGGTTAGACGTCTAATGTGGGAGAATTGTCCCCGATGTCCCCACGATCTGTAAACCCGCCGATTCCCGCTGCCACTGACCCAGCGGTTATTCGTAATTTCTGTATTATCGCCCACATCGATCATGGCAAGTCAACGCTTGCCGATAGGATGCTGCAAACCACAGGAGTGGTGAGCGACCGCGATATGCGCGCCCAATATCTTGACCGCATGGATATCGAGCGTGAGCGAGGTATCACGATTAAGAGCCAGGCCGTTCGGATGCCCTGGGCCTTCGACGGCGTTGACTACGCCCTGAACATGATCGACACCCCGGGACACGTTGACTTTACCTACGAGGTATCGCGCTCCCTCGCGGCCTGCGAGGGAGCCCTGCTGCTCGTCGACGCAGCGCAGGGCATCGAGGCCCAAACCCTGGCCAACCTCTACCTGGCAATGGAGAATGATCTCGAAATCATTCCCGTTCTGAACAAGATTGACCTTCCCGCCGCGGACCCCGAGAAATACGCAAAGGAGCTCGCTAACCTCATTGGAGGTAAGCCTGAAGATGTGTTGCGCGTATCGGGTAAAACGGGTGTCGGCGTCGACGAGCTGCTCGACCGGGTCGCGCAAAAGGTGCCTTCTCCCGTTGGAGATAAGAACGCCCCCGCCCGCGCCATGATTTTTGATTCCGTGTACGACGCCTACCGCGGCGTCGTCACCTACGTTCGCATGATCGATGGCAGTCTCTCTCCTCGTGAGAAGATCCAGATGATGTCTACGCGGGCGGTGCACGAGTTGCTAGAGATCGGTGTGAGCGCTCCCGAGCCGAAGCCGTCGAAGGGTTTGTCGGTCGGAGAGGTCGGCTATCTCATCACCGGTGTGAAAGACGTGCGCCAGTCCAAGGTGGGTGATACGGTTACCACGAGTCAGAAGCCGGCAACGCAGGCGCTTCCCGGCTACACCGACCCAAAACCTATGGTGTTCTCCGGGCTGTACCCGATCGACGGCAGTGACTACCCGATCCTTCGCGAGGCTCTCGATAAACTCAAATTGTCGGATGCCGCGCTCAATTACGAACCGGAAACCTCCGTCGCCCTCGGCTTCGGCTTCCGCGTCGGTTTCCTTGGCCTGCTGCACCTGGAGATCATCACGGAGCGACTGCGCCGCGAGTTCGACCTCGACTTGATCGCCACTGCTCCGTCTGTTACCTACGAGGTGACGACTGACGATAAGAAGGTCACTGTCGTGACCAACCCGAGCGAGTTCCCTGGCGGCAAGATTCAGAGCGTGAGCGAACCGATCGTGAAGGCTGCCATCCTGGCGCCTAAGGACTATGTCGGCGCGATTATGGAACTTTGCCAGAGCCGCCGCGGCACCCTTCTCGGCATGGAATATTTCGGCGAGGATCGGGTTGAGCTGCGCTACAACATGCCTCTCGGCGAGATCGTCTTCGACTTCTTCGACCACCTCAAGAGTCGCACGCAGGGTTACGCCAGCCTCGACTACGAACCCGCCGGAGACCAGACCGCCGACCTGGTTAAGGTGGATATCCTTTTGCAGGGCGAACAGGTCGACGCGTTCAGTGCCATCGTGCATCGCGATAAGGCCTACGCCTATGGCGTGCTTATGACGGAACGCCTCAAAGGGCTCATCCCGCGGCAGCAATTTGAGGTTCCCATTCAGGCTGCAATTGGTGCGCGCATCATCGCTCGAGAAAGCATCCGTGCAATTCGTAAGGACGTTTTGGCGAAGTGTTATGGCGGCGATATTTCCCGTAAACGTAAGCTGCTGGAGAAGCAGAAAGAGGGAAAGAAGCGAATGAAGATGGTGGGCCGGGTTGAGGTTCCGCAGGAGGCATTCATTGCTGCGCTCTCTGGTGAGACCGAGACGAAAGACAAGAAGTAATGAAAAGGCGCTCGACTCACGACGAGCTTCCCATTAGTTACGGCGCGATCGGCGCGTCGAGAGATCCCGATTTGATGCGTTTCCCTCCGAAGGGTACGACTCCGAGCGAGGATGCGGTCAAGCTGGGTAGTGGAATCGAACGCTTCCGCCTTGCCAGCGCCCTCCTCATGACCTGGGGAGCCCAGCGCGGCGCTGGATTCGAGGTTCGCAACGTGGGCGTCGGAACGGGCAACCGCTACGGGGGTATCGAGTTCGATGAGTCCGGTACTCCGTTAGCCAGCGCCGATCTTGACGAGCAGCTTTTCTCGGCGGATGGTGAGCCCTTCATTACGGCTGGGGTGTCCGCAACTCTCGTCCGGGGATCTCTTGCGCGAGATGTCCGGGTTGTTTTTATCGTGAACGAAACCAAGAGGCTTGGTTTCGCCTATGGCACGATCGATCAGAACGGTCCCGTCGGCGAGGAACTCTACGTGGTTGAACAGCGCGACGACGACACCGTCTGGGCAACGTATCGGGGCTTTCACGAGGTCGTTCAGCCGATGTGGAAGAAGCCGCTCAAAGCATCGGATATTCGTGCGGTTCAGGACCGGGCCCGCGCTCAATTACGTGCGTTGCTCCCCACCCAGACCGTGAAGTCTGCTCCACCCCGAGACGGCCAATAGCCGTGCCCTCAGCTCTGCCCCTCGGACTTCCTGCGCCGCCAGACGGGCTGTTGCCCAGTTCCGCTTCGATAGGGGATGCCGCGCGCAATTTTGGCGTCTACGTCCACGTCCCGTTTTGCCGCGTTCGCTGCGGCTACTGCGACTTCAATACTTACACGGCTGAGGAGCTCCGCGGGGCTAAACGCAGCGACTACGCGTCTCTTGCACAGGGGGAGCTGTCGTTCGCGCAGGGAGTGCTCCGGGCATCCGGAGTTCGCGATCGAGAGGTCAGCACCGTTTTCTTCGGCGGCGGAACCCCGACGCTGCTGGCGGCGCAGGACTTGGTGCGTATTTTGGGAACGATTCGCGACCAGTGGGGTATTCGCGAGGGTGCAGAGGTCACGACGGAGGCCAATCCGGATTCGGTCGATAGGGAATACCTGGAGCGTCTGCGCGCCGGCGGCTTCAACCGGGTGAGCTTCGGGATGCAATCCGCGGTGCCGCACGTGCTCAAGACGCTGGATCGTACTCACGATCCCGAGCGCGTGCCGCAGGTTGTCGAGTGGGCGCGCGAGGCAGGTCTCCAGGTGAGCCTCGACCTTATATACGGGACGCCGGGGGAATCGCTCGATGATTGGGAGGCCTCAATCGCAATGGCTCTCTCCTGTGCGCCCGATCATCTCTCCGCCTACGCGCTCATCGTCGAGGAAGGCACAAAACTCGCCGGCCAAATCCGCCGCGGTGTGTATCCCGAACCAGACGACGATCTGCACGCCGATATGTACGAGCTGGTGGATGCCCGTCTCGCCGCAGCCGGATACTCCTGGTACGAGATCAGCAACTGGGCCCGCGGCCCCGAGTTCGAGTCCAGCCATAACCGTTCGTATTGGACGGGCGAGGATTGGTGGGGCGTCGGCCCTGGCGCGCACAGCCACGTCGGTGGGACCCGGTTTTGGAATGTGAAGCATCCATCGCCCTACGCGGATAGGATCAACGCGGGAGTCTCGCCCTCAGCAGGGCGGGAGAACCTAGACACCGAGACCCGCCGGGTAGAGAGTGTGCTCCTCAGAGTGCGGCTCGCCGAGGGGCTGCCGGTGACGGAGCTGAGTGACTCCGGACGCCGCGCGGTTGCCGGGTTGATTGCGGACGAATTGGTTCAGCCTCAGGCCGCTTTTGCGGGCCGTATCGTGCTCACCCTGCGCGGTCGTTTGCTGGCGGATGCCGTGGTGCACCGCCTGTTGGACGGAGACCAGCTTGCCGAAACGGATGCTCCCCGCATCATAGATCTGTAACCAGAACATCAATCCCCACAGCTTATGTGCGGTTTTTGTCAGCAGGACGGAGTAGAATTGGCACTCATAGTGTAGGAGTGCCAGCCTGCTGGTGCACAAGTTAACGGGAGGTGTGACGTGGTTTCAGAACGCGGGCTTGATGTTTTGCGCGCCATAGTCACCGATTACGTGGAAACGCGGGAACCCGTTGGCTCCAAGTCAATCGTGGATCGGCACGCCTTCGGTGTCTCTGCCGCGACCATCCGCAACGACATGGCCCAGCTCGAAGACGAAGACCTCATAGTTGCGCCCCATACCTCGTCTGGGCGCATACCCACCGATAAAGGGTATAGGGTCTTCGTGGATAAGCTTGCCGATCGGCGGCCGATAAACGCAACGCAACGGGTCGCTATTCAACGTTTTCTTGAGGAATCCTCGGACCTGGATGATGTGCTCGCGCGCACGGTGCGGCTGCTGTCGCACCTGACCAATCAATTCGCCATGGTTCAGTATCCATCCCTCGCAAAAAATAGGGTAAGGCACCTCGAACTTGTCGGGCTCAGCCCGACCCGGGTGCTTTCCGTTCTCATCGCGGATAACGGAGTCGTTGAGCAGCGAAACATTGACATCGGGCTCCGAGACGGACGCTCCGATGACGGTTTGGGCCGAGATGTGAATCAGGAAGGTGATACCTGGCTCCACGATCTGCGCGACCGGGTGCTCGCCGTGACTCGGGGCGTTGACCTGAGCCGGGCCGCCGATCAGGTGCGCGAGATTCGCGAGAGCGTTAGAGCTGGCGCGGATGCCTCTGGCCTGGCCGTTCGGGAGCTTGCGGTTCTCGACGTGATCGTTGAACAGATTTCAGCAAATCGCACCGATAAAATCGTGATGGCAGGAACGGCGAACCTGGTCCGCACTGAGACCGACTTCACGAGGAACCTGCCACCGCTCCTTGAAGCGATCGAGGAGCAGGTTGTTTTGCTAAGGCTTTTTGCCGAGTTAGAGTTCGATCCGAGCGGTATGGGGATTAGCATTGGACGAGAGAATCAAGCCTTCGGCCTCGAAGAGACTTCGATTCTCTCCACAGGTTACGAATCCTCTGCTAGCTCCGTGTCCCGCCTTGCTGTGCTCGGGCCGACCCGAATGGATTACTCCGGAAATATTGCGGCGGTGCGAGCTGTTGCACGTTACCTGAGCAAAATGTTTGGCGAAGACTAACTCTGAACGACATAGCTTGGCCAGGAATGAAAAACACAGATTTTACACATCGACAGCGCTGCAATATCTGCGCGATCGGCATGACAACACACTGAAAGAAAAGGAGTAGCCCTCGGTGGCTGACCACTACGAAGTCTTGGGAGTCTCACGCGAGGCGAGCCCGGAAGAAATCAAGAAGGCCTATCGCAGATTGGCCCGCGAGCTGCACCCCGATGTTAACCCGAGCCCAGAGGCCGAGGAATCGTTCAAGGCAGTCACACACGCGTATGACGTGCTGAGCGACCCTCAGCAACGTCAGCAATACGATATGGGTGGACAGGGTGGCGGCCAGAACTTTGGCGGGTTTGGGGACATCTTTGAGACGTTCTTTGGCGGAGGCTTTAATAACTCTTCCGGCCCCCGAGAGCGTGCCGAAAAGGGTCAGGACGCCCTCATCCGTGTTGATGTTGAGCTTGATGACATCGTCTTCGGCACTTCGCGCGACATTACGATAGACACCGCGGCTACCTGTTCCACCTGTCATGGCTCCTGCTGCCAGCCGGGCACCTCACCCGTCACCTGTACGGTCTGCGGCGGCCACGGAATGGTTCAGCGCCAGGTGCGTTCACTGTTCGGCAATGTCGTCACGAATCATCCGTGCAACGCGTGCCAGGGATACGGAACGATCATCGAAACGCCGTGCGCTGACTGTAGCGGCAACGGTCGGGTCCGGACGAAGCGCACTATCACCATTGAGATCCCCTCAGGCATTGATTCGGGTGCCCGCATGCAGCTGCGTGGTGGCGGCGAGGCAGGCCCGGCAGGCGGCCCCAACGGAGACCTCTTCATTGAATTCCGTATCGCGCACCACGAGGTGTTTAGCCGCGACGGCGAGGATCTACTGTGCACCCTTGAGGTCGCAATGACGGATGCTATCCTGGGAACGACCACAACGATTCGTAGCCTCGATGGGGACGTGCCCGTCGAGATTAAACCCGGCACGCAGAGTGCAGATGTCATCACGATCAAAGACCGCGGCATCACCAAGCTCCGCGGAACGAACAGGGGCGACCTGAAAATTGCCGTACAGGTTCTCACCCCATCACGCCTGGGACACAAGGAAAAGGAACTGGTTCGCCAGCTTGCCGAATCCCTGAAATCTCCGGCCCCTGAGCTGGGGCATTTCCAGCAGGGAATGTTTAGCAAACTCCGCGACCGTTTCTTCCGAGGATAGGAACAACACCGATGAGCAACCTCTATCTCGACGAAAAGCTTACTGCCGATGACCTGACGGCGGGATCGACGGTTGTTCTCACGGGCGACGAAGCGCGCCACGCGGTCACCGTCAGTCGGCTGCGGGCGGGCGAAACGGTTCTGCTGAGTAATGGCGCGGGCCTCATGGCCGAGTGCGAGGTCAGGCGCACCGAGTCGCGTGAGCTTGAGTTGAGCATCCTCTCTGTTGAGATCCGTTCGTTTGAGGAGCATCGCGTAGTGTTGGCGCAGGCCCTCGCGAAGGGTGACCGCGATGAGCGCGCTGTGCAGGCCGCGGTAGAAATTGGCGTGGATGCTGTTCTTCCCTGGCAGGCGGAGCGCTCCGTTTCCCGCTGGTCGGGCGACAAGATCGACAAGGGAGTGGCGCGCTGGGCTAAGGTGGCCCGCGAGGCCTCGAAGCAATCGCTCCGGGCTTGGCTACCCGAGGTTCGGCAACCGGAATCGACGGCTGGCCTGGTGCGGCACACGCTCCACAGTAGGTTGCTGGTTCTCGACCCGCGCGCGGATAGGGCCCTCTCCGCGCTGAAGCGGGAGGACATTATCCCGTTAGACTCTCGCGGCGAAATCCTGATCCTCGTGGGCCCCGAAGGCGGCCTGACCGAGCGGGAACTTTCCGTGCTGACGGATGCCGGGGCTACGGCCGTGCGGCTGGGTCAGAACGTGCTCCGTACCTCCACAGCTGGACCAGCTGCGCTCGCGCTCGTGAACGTGGCGCTCGGCCGCTGGTAGGGCAGGCTTTTCTCCCCGTATCCTGCTCGAGAAGGCTATAATTTGGCTTATGAACAATAACGGTTTCGGTCCCAATAATTCACAGCCGGGCACAGAGTCTGATCCTCTTCGGGAACAGGCGATCAAGCGGCTGAAGGCGAAGCAGGATTTCTACCATTACCTGTGGGTCTGGCTGGGGGTTACCCTGATCGTTAACGTGGTGTGGTACTTCACCGGGGCTGATAGTAGCTATTGGCCGATTTGGCCGATGCTTGGGATGGGAATCGGGGCGTTCTTTACGGGTCTGGCAGCTTTCGGTCCGACAAATAGGGGCATAACCCAAGACCGTATCGACGCAGAAATGCGCAAGCTTTCAGGAAAATAGTATCGGGTCGTCACCCGCTCTTCGTGTCTGGCCCCGAGTTTGCATTGAGAAGGATTAGTTTCTAAGGTAAAGGAATGACAGCACGGGGTCCATACGCAAAGGGGATTGCTCGGCGGGGGCAAATCCTAGGGGTAGCAATCGAGATATTCGCACGTGATGGATACCACAAAACATCCCTTCGCGAAGTCGCGAGGCAAATCGGAATAAGCGTTCCCACTGTCCTGCATTATTTCGAGTCCAAAGATCACCTCCTGACCGAGGTGCTTCAGCGGCGTGACACTCATGATGTCGATGAGTATCTCGATAATGACGATGCTATAGATGTGCTCGTCACGGTCATGCGCCACAAGCAGGATGTGCCCGGTCTCGTTGAGCTCTACCTATCGCTTGCCGCGGCAGCGGTGAGGCCTGGGCATCCTGCTCGCGAATTCTTTACCCAGCACATCAGGTCGGTGACCGAGGGCCTCACGAAGACCATTGACGAACGAAAAAAGGCCGGAGAACTGTCGGAGAGCGTGGATAGCGCGCATCTCGCACGCGTCCTCATCGCCCTGGCAGATGGGCTGCAATTGCAGCAGGGCGTAAATCCGACGCTTGATATGGCCGGGGATATTCAGGCGACCTGGGACCTGATCGCTCGCGGTTCGCGTGCGTCCGAGTCCCTACCGCAGTAGGACTAGCGCTCAGCCCGCAGCCGTTCGTCCAGCAGCTTCGACGCGTGTTCCGTGTCGCTGAAATGTACCAGCTCGTCGCCGACGACCATGGCGCTCTCGTGTCCCTTACCCGCGATCAGGATGATGTCCCCTGCTCCCGCGTGAGACACCGCATACTCTATTGCCAGCCCGCGGTCTCGCTGCTCAATAACCGATTCGGGATGCAGGAAACCGGGTCGAATATCGTCGAGGATCTGATCGCCGTCTTCATAGTGCACATCGTCGTCCGTGACGATTACAAGATCGGACGCGTCCTCGGCAATCCGCGCCATCTCGGGCCGCTTGCCCCTGTCGCGATCGCCGGTGCATCCGAAGACGGTGATGATGCGTCCGTGGGCGTGATCTTTGAGGGCGGCAAGTGATTGGCTGAGGGAGTCGGGGGAATGCGCGTAGTCTACGATCACGAGCGGCAGGGTCGGATCGGGCTGGATGCGGTTCATCCGCCCGAAGACGGGCTGAAGCTCGCCAAGTATCCCAAAGACAGTGGCCGGCTCGACGCCCTCGAGTAACAGCACCCCCGCGCAGATCAGCAGGTTATCGATGTTGAAGCGCCCCAGAAGCGGTGTCACAAACGGATAGCTCGCGCCCTCGTAGGATAACACCGCGTGGATGCCCTCGGGGGAGAGCCGTACCTGGCTGGCGGCCAGCTTGGCCTCGGGGTGGCCCTGGGAGCTGACCCCGAGCATCCTCAGGTGAGAGGCCTCGCCGCGGAAAAATTGCTCGCCATACGAATCGTCCAGGTTGATCACGGCGCGTGAAACGCCGGGGAGCGAAAAGATCTTGGCTTTCTCGGCGGCGTATCGCTCCATGGTGAGGTGGTAGTCGAGGTGATCGCGGGTGAGATTGGTAAAAGCTGCGGTTTCGAAGCGGGCACCGGCGACGCGGCCCTGCTCGAGCGCGTGCGAGCTCACTTCGAGGGCGACGTGGGTTGCGCCCTCGCCGAGGAACGTCGCCAGCAACTCGTGCACCTGAGTCACCGGGGGCGTGGTCAGGCCCGTATTGATATCGATCGCCCCGTAGAGCCCAGCCCCGAGCGTGCCGACGCTGGCATTCGTGATGCCCAGCCTGTGCCAGGCCTGGCTAATCAGCTGAACAGCCGAGGTTTTGCCGTTGGTGCCGGTCACCCCCACCAGCGTGAGTTCGCGTGACGGATGCCCGTAAAAGTCATCCGAGATAGTCCCGAGCTGCCGGTGCAGGTCCCCGATGGCGTAGGCGGTATCGGGCAGGTCCAGCGCCGACGTGTCGGCGTCAGCGTCGAAGAGTGCGTATGAGGCACCCTGTGATAGCGCGTGGTTGATGAACGCGCTCCCGTCGGCGCCCGTGCTCCCCAGCGCGATAAAGATGTCGCCGGGCCTAACATCGCGGCTGTTTTGTACGAGACGAAAGCCCAGGATCGTGTTTCCAGCATGGCGAGAGTCGTATGCCCCGAGGTCAAGGGTGCGGTCAGGGGCGGATCTCATGCAAAAAACCTCATGGGTTCTAGTCTAGTTCGCGGCGAGCGGGTTGAGCGTTACACCACGGGTGCGTTTGTGTGACATCGCGTGTTCCCGCGAGTGGCTCAGAGTAGAATGAACCTATGTCTCCAGAACCAACCATCTTCTCAAAGATCGTATCCGGCGAGATCCCCGTCGAGGTGCTCGCCGAGACCGAGCGGGTTCTTGCGTTTCCCGATATCGCGCCTCAGGCTCCTATCCACATCCTGATTATCCCTAAAGAAACTACTTATCGGGACGTCACGGAACTCGCGGAGGGCGACCCTGGACTTCTCGCAGAAATGGTGGCGGTCGCGAAGATGCTCGCCACGGAGAAGGCAAACGGTGACTACCGGCTGATCTTCAATAACGGACCAACAGCTGGCCAAACTGTTTTCCACGTGCACGCGCACCTATTGGCTGGCGGCCTCGAGGAGAAGACGCTCGGTGGCTCATAAATCGGTGGCTCATAACGACGTGCCCGACGTGCCCGATGCGCCTGATAGTTCCATCCCGCAGAGCCAGGTCAGCCAAACGATCCCGCTAGACGGCGTCGACCTCGTGTCTTTTTTGGGACCCGGTGACGGCCTCCTTCGTGAACTCGAGAAAAGCTATCCGGCGGTCACCGTTCACGTACGAAGCAACATCCTCACGCTCACCGGCCCGCAGCACGTCGTGATGGCGAGTGCGGCCGTCGTGGGGGAACTCTTAGCGCTTTCCCAAGGAGGGGCACAGATGACAGCATCAGACGTTCAGCAGAGCAGCAAACTCGTGGACTCCGGTTCAGCCAAGAAAGCCTCCGAGGTGCTCGGCGAGGTCATCCTTAGCGTGCGCGGAAAAACGATCAGGCCTAAGACCCCCGGCCAGCGCGACTACGTGGATGCCATCGACGACTACACCATCGTCTTCGGCATTGGGCCAGCCGGAACGGGTAAAACTTACCTGGCGATGGCAAAGGCAGTACAGGCCCTGCAACGTCAGGAGGTCAGCAAGATCATCCTTACCCGGCCAGCGGTGGAAGCCGGGGAAAACCTCGGCTACCTTCCTGGCACGCTCGAGGATAAGATCGATCCCTACTTGCGACCGCTCTTCGATGCGCTCAGTGAGATGATGGACCCCGACACCGTTCCCAAACTTATCGAGAGCGGCACGATCGAGGTAGCCCCGCTCGCCTATATGCGCGGCCGGACGCTGAACGACTCTTTCGTCGTCCTAGACGAAGCGCAAAACACGACCCCCGAACAGATGAAGATGTTCCTCACGAGACTCGGGTTTGGTTCGCGCATGGTCGTCACGGGAGATATCACCCAGATAGACCTACCGGCGGCGGCTAGCGGGTTGCGATTAGTGACGACGGTGCTGGATGATGTGGAGGACATCCATTTCGCGAGACTCACCAGCGAGGATGTCGTGCGCCACACGCTGGTTGGCCGCATTATTGATGCGTATACGGCTTACGATGAGGCACAGCAGGCCCGCGAATACGCGGAGAACGAACGCCTGAAGAACAAAAATAAGGCAAGGAAAAATTCATGAGTATCGAAGTAAACAACGAGTCATCCGAAGAGGTAGACGAGGCATCGCTACAGCGGCTGGCAACGTTCACGCTCGACTTCATGAAGGTTCACCCCGACGCCGAACTGGCAATTGTGCTGGTCGACGAGGCGGCCATGGAGCAACTCCATGTGCAGTGGATGGACGAGCCCGGCCCCACCGACGTGCTCAGCTTCCCGATGGACGAGCTACGACCCGGAACGGTCGACGCGGTAACCCCGGCCGGCCTTCTTGGCGACGTCGTAATCTGCCCGCAGGTGGCTCAGGTGCAGGCCGAAGCCGCGGGCCACAGCGTGATGGACGAGATTCGGATGCTGCTCGCACACGGGATGCTGCACCTCCTCGGCTTCGATCACGCCGAACCCGAGGAAGAAAAAGAAATGTTCGGCCTTCAGCGCGATATATTGGTGAGCTTTGCGACGAGCGAACGCGGTGAAAACAGCTAGATGAGTTTTGTTACTGCTGTCGCATTTGTGGCCCTCGCGATCGTGCTGGTGGCGATCGGTGGGCTACTGGCGGCATCGGACTCGGCGATTAACTCGTTATCGCGGGCCGAGATTGACGACCTGGCGAACGAGCATCCCCGATCAGCGAAGGCCCTACGCGCTATCGCAGCCGATTCCGGGACGCATGCCAACGCGATCAATTTTTTTCGGGTTATCGCTGAGACCAGTTCTGCCGTGTTGGTGACGATTACGCTCGCCTTTACGATTGATAAGCTCTGGGTTGCTCTGGTCGTTTCTATCCTCGTGATGACGGCGGTGTCCTTTGTCCTTGTCGGGTCCAGCCCGAGAAGCGTTGGGCGTCAGCACTCGGAGCGCGTCATGATCTACGTTGCGCCCGTGGTTCGCGCTGTTCGCGCTGTCCTGGGTCCCTTCGCCAATACTCTGGTTCGGCTGGGGGACAGGGTCACCCCAGGACGTCCGAGGTCTGCGACCTTCAGCAACGAGCAACAGTTGCTCAGTATGGTGGATCAGGCGGCAGAACAGGACCTTCTTGAGGACGATGATCGGGAGCTGATCCACTCGATCTTCGAGTTCAACGAGACGTATGTGCGCGAGGTTATGGTTCCCCGAACCGATATGATCACGGTCGATACCACCGCAACGCTTGCGGAGGGGATGGAAATCTTGCTGCAATCGCGCCATTCGCGGATCCCGGTTGAAAGCGGCGATGCGGACAATATTGAGGGAATCCTCTACCTCCGAGACGTCACTAAATACCTTTTCCGGCACCCGGAAACGTTCAGCACCGATAGTGTGATGCTTCTCATGAAGCCAGCCGTTTTCGTACCCGAATCTCAAAAAACCGATACCCTTCTCAAGCAGATGCAGGGTGAGTCCAATCACCTCGCGATGGTGGTGGACGAGTACGGCGGAATCGCAGGGCTCGTGACCCTCGAAGACCTGCTCGAAGAGCTGGTCGGTGAGATCCTGGACGAACACGATCGGGATGTTGAACCGATTGAGGACATCGGCAACGGACAATATCGTGTGAGCACACGGGTACCGGTGGACGAGCTGGGCGAAATCTTCGGAATCGAGCTTGACGATGACGAGGTTGACTCGGTTGGCGGGCTCTTCTCCAAGGTGCACGGCCGATTCCCCGTCGTGGGCGACGAGGTTCGTGTGGGCGGCCTGATTCTGGTCGCCGAACGCACCGAGGGGCGAGCGAAAATGCTGTCGACAATTGTTGCCAGGGCCGATGACGGCCTTGCCGCCGTACAAGATTCTTTAGAACCGTCAGGAGACGACAAATCATGACCAATAGCCCAGAAACTCCCGAGCAGGCAGAGCCCAAAAAGCGTAAGCCACGCGGGGGGACCCCTGCGTCGCAGTATCGCGCGGGATTCGTGTCGTTCATCGGCAGGCCCAACGTGGGCAAGTCGACGCTGACCAACGCGCTTGTCGGCGAGAAAATCGCGATCACCAGCGATAAGCCGCAGACGACCAGGCGGGCGATTAGGGGCATCGTCCATCGAGAAGACGGCCAGATCATCGTCGTTGACACCCCCGGTATCCACCGTCCGAGAACGTTGCTGGGTGAGCGGCTCAACGCGCTCGTAAAATCCACCCTGGGCGACGTTGACATTATCGGTTTCTGCATTCCGGCGAACGAGAAGATTGGGCCGGGGGATCGATTTATTAATGAGCAGCTCGACCTCTTTCCGCGAGCGAAAAAGGTGGCAGTCGTCACCAAGATGGACGTGGCCAGCGCGAATCAGGCGATTGAACAGCTGGCAGAGCTTGGCGAGATGCGCGAATGGGACGCCGTGATCCCGCTCTCGGCCGTCACCGGCGAGCAGGTGGAGATTCTCGCGGCCGAGCTGGTGAAACTCATGCCGGTGTCGCCTCAGCTCTACCCGGACGAGGCGGTCACTGATGAGCTTGATGATGATCGCATCGCGGAATATATCCGTGAGGCTGCCCTTGACGGGGTGAGGGACGAGCTTCCGCACTCTATCGCCGTCTCGATCGAGGACACGATCGAGCGAGAAGACAAGCCTATGGTCGAAATCTACGCCAATATCTATGTCGAACGCGACAGCCAGAAGGGCATTATCATCGGCCACCGGGGCGAGCGACTGCGAGACGTTGGCCGAGTCGCCCGCGCCCAGATCGAACCGTTGGTCGGTAAGAAAGTCTTCCTCTCGCTCAACGTCAAGGTCGCAAAGGATTGGCAGCGTGACCCCAAAATGCTCGGGCGTCTGGGGTTCTAACGTTGGCTTTGGGGCCAATTTTTCCGGAAATTTGGCCAATCTTATTGCGGTATTCTCTGATTTTGCTCAGAAAAAAGTGCCGCAGAAGTTTTTCAATACCCAACTTGGTGGTAGCGTAGATATGTGGGTTACAGCATGCTCCTTCTTAGCTGCCGCGACGAGTCCTAGTTTCGGGCCTCCCTCGTCGCGGAGTTTGTCGTTGGCTCAGCATATTTGTACATAGCTGATTAGAAGGACCAAGACAATGAAAAACACACAAAAATCTTCGGGCATGCCTATCCATAAGTACGTTCCGTACCACGAGCAGATCGCGGTAGACCTGCCTGACCGGACGTGGCCGTCGAAGCGAATCACCGAGGCTCCTCGATGGTGTGCCGTAGACCTCCGCGACGGAAACCAGGCGCTGATCGACCCGATGACGCCAGACCGCAAGCGGATCATGTTCGACCTGCTCGTCCAGATGGGGTACAAGGAGATCGAGGTTGGGTTCCCCAGCGCGAGCCAGACTGACTTCGACTTCGTGCGTAGCCTCATCGAAGAGAACGCCATCCCCGAGGATGTCACGATTCAGGTGCTGACGCAGGCGCGCGAGCACCTGATTAAGCGCACCTACGAGTCGCTTATTGGGGCGCACCGGGCGATCGTTCACGTCTATAATTCCACGAGCATCCTCCAGCGAGACGTCGTCTTCCGCACCGATATCGAGGGCGTGAAGAAAATCGCCGTCGAGGGCGCCAAGATGTGTGTCGCGGCGGAGGGCATCGCTGCCGGAACTGATATTTACTACGAGTACTCGCCAGAAAGTTATACCGGCACCGAGCTTGAGGTCGCGGTGGAGATCTGCAACGCGGTGCTCGAGGTATTCAAGCCCACGCCGGAGCGCAAGGTGATCCTGAACCTGCCCTCAACCGTTGAGATGGCAACGCCGAACGTGTATGCCGACTCGATCGAGTGGATGGGGCGCCACCTCAACCACCGCGAAAACGTGATCATCTCGCTGCACCCGCACAACGACAGGGGTACGGGCGTCGCGGCCGCCGAGCTCGGCTATATGGCCGGCGCGGATCGCATCGAGGGATGCCTCTTCGGCAATGGCGAGCGCACCGGCAACGTCGACCTGGTCGCGCTGGGCCTCAACCTCTTTACGCAGGGCATCGACCCGCAGATCGACTTCAGTAATCTCGACGAGATCCGCAGCAAGGCGGAGCATGCCACCCAGCTACGCGTACACGAGCGTAGCCCGTGGGCGGGTGACCTTGTCTACACGGCTTTCAGTGGATCGCATCAGGATGCCATCAAGAAGGGCTTCGAGCGGATGGCCGCAGACGCGTCCGCGGCCGGCGTCACTGTCGATGAGATTCCCTGGGCCGTTCCGTACCTGCCGATTGACCCGCGGGATGTTGGCCGTTCGTACGAAGCCGTGATTCGCGTGAACTCGCAATCGGGCAAGGGCGGCGTCGCATACCTGCTCAAGACGGACCACTCCCTTGATCTGCCGCGCCGACTGCAGGTGGAGTTCAGCGCTGTTGTTCAGGGTAAGACCGATGCCGAGGGCGGCGAGTTCACGAGCGACCAGATTTGGTCGGCCTTCCAGGACGAGTACCTACCTGCGCCGATCGACAAAGCCCACGCGAAGTGGGGCCGCTACGAAATCACGCGCACGCAGAGCTCGAGCGAGCCGAGCGGAGCTACGTCGCTCGTCGTCGGTCTTCGGATCGATGAGACGGATGCCGTGATCGAGTCGGTCGGAAATGGTCCCGTTGACGCGTTCATCAGCGGGATGCGCGAGCAGGGCCACGATATTACCCTCTACGATTACGTGGAGCACGCGATGAGCGAGGGTGGAGACGCTGTCGCCGCCGCGTATGTCGACCTCGTGGTTGATGGTCATCGCCTGTGGGGCGTTGGTATCGATCCCGATATCACTACGGCCACGCTGAAGGCAATTATCAGCTCAATCAACCGCTCCGTCCGCAGCAACTCAGGGAACCTGGTGGGCGCGGGAGCGTAGCCCGTGCGTTAGTTTTTGTTCCCGGTGAAGAGCAAGATGCCGCCGAGGGCGATCATCATTCCGCCGCCTGTCGCCCTGAGCCGAGACATGCGCTGGGGCGACCGGGCGAACCATTCCCGGGCAGTTCCGGCGGCGAGAGCCCAGATCCCGTCGGAGATCAGCGCAATCACGGTAAAGATGGCCCCGAGAATAAACATCTGGAGTGGGACTGAACCGTTCTCATAGCTGACAAATTGTGGGAGTACCGCCACGAAGAAGACGATTGACTTCGGGTTGGTTGCGCCAACAATCGCACCTTCCCAGAGCGCTCTACCGGCGGACGAGCTTCCGGCGGATTCGGCTGTCGCGGCCACCTCGTTGCGATGACGGATGGCGCTGTAGCCCAGGTATGCGAGGTAAAGAGCGCCCACGATTTTGATGATCGTGAACAGCACGATCGACTCCGCGATGATGCTACCAACGCCAAGGGCGACGGCGATAACCAGCACCAGCGCGCCGAGTTCGTTTCCGACAACGCTCAACAGTCCGGCGCGTCGGCCCAGCGCGAGCGAGCGACCAATCACAAAGAGCACACTCGGCCCGGGGATTGCGATGAGGACGAGGGCGGCGAGGGAAAAACCGATGAGGGCTGACGAAGAAGGCACGGTTAATTCTACGAGGTAAATTCCCTAGGTTCCGTCAGGGCTTGGGCCCGCAGATTTATGGTTCTTCTTGCCTTCTCGCCTGGCTTTGATGATGGCGATGCTCGTGGTTGTTGGCCTCACGACGGGGATGCTCGTGGTATTCGTGCGCATCACGGTCGCTGAGCCGGTCGCTGGTGGTTCGTTCGGTCGACGGCGGCGGAGGGAGAGGGGACGTGAGTTGCCCTTCGGGGTGAGCGGGGCATCCCCTCCATCGAGATTTCTGCGCTTGGCGCGCGATAGGCTGATTCGGCTCAGCGCCTTTTGCTCGGGAAGGCTCCAGCCGTAACGGACGGCGAGAAGGCGGATGGCGATGGTCACGACGACACACACGGCCGCGGCGATCTCGACAGGTTGGCCTATCACCAGGCAGAGCACGAGCACGCCCGACCCCGCAATTGTTGCGACGGCGTAGAGCGACCCCACGTGCATGAGCGCAATGGGGAGATTGAGAAAGACGTCTCGCAGGATTGACCCGCCCACCGCGGCTATTGAGCCCATGAAGATTGAGGGGACAACGGGAAGGCCGAGGGACAGCGACTTCGTCGTTCCGATGGCGGCGAAGAGGCCAATGGTGAGAGCGTCGAGAACGGTGATTACGGGGTCGAGGCGCCGAAATATTCGTTGGAGCAGCATCCCGACAAGCGCGGAGAGCACAGCGGTGATGAGATAGGGGTTGCTCTGAAATGCGACGGGGGTGACGCCTAGCAAGATATCGCGGAGGAGTCCGCCGCCGAGGCCCGTGGCCACTCCAATTATGGCAACTCCGAGCAGGTCGATCTTCTTGAATCCCGCGGCAAACATGGCACCCTGGAGGCTTCCAACGCCGACGGCGAGGAGGTCTCCCCAGAGGGGGATCGTGAAGGTGGAGTTGAGCACATACAATTCTCTCGCAAAATGGGGATAATTGGTACATGCCCCTCTATCGTGATGAAGCCGTTGTGCTCCGAACACACAAATTGGGGGAGTCCGACCGAATCGTCACTATGCTCAGCCGTGATCATGGCCAAATCCGGGCGGTAGCTAAGGGCGTGCGGCGTACCGCGTCGAAGTTTGGGGCGCGGCTGGAGCCGTTCATGGTCGCCGACGTTCAGCTCTACGAGGGCCGCACCCTCGACACCATAACCCAGGCCGAGATGCTGGGCTCGTACGGCTCTCAGATTGCTGCCGATTACGATGCCTATAACGCCGCCAGCGTGATGGTCGAGACCGCCGAAAAATTGACGGATGATGGTCCCGCTCGCCAGCAATACATGCTATTGGTCGGGGCGTTGCGTTCCCTGTCCCGGGGCGAACATCCAGCGGGCCTCACGCGTGATTCGTACCTCCTGCGGGCGCTCTCGCTCGCCGGGTGGGCACCAAACTTTTCCGAGTGCGTGCGCTGCGGCCAGCCGATTCCCGCGTCTCGCGGTGAGAGCACGGCTGTTGTCGTTCAGCAGGGGGGAACGGTCTGTGACGACTGCGCGCCCTCCGGGGCCGCGCGGCTGAATCCCGATGCGGTTGACCTGCTTGCTATGTTGCTCATGGGAGAGTGGGCTCGCGCCGAGGCGCACGACGACGTGGCCCGCGGCCAGGCGCACGGTTTTGTGGCCGCGTATACCCAGTTTCACATCGAGAAGGGGATCCGTTCGCTTAGGCCTGGGTTGGTGTAGCATTTGTCCTCGAGTAAGCCTGGAACGAACGGGCATCGGGATAAGCCGCGCTACGCTTGAGGGGTGAGTGAAAAACTATCCCGGCGCGCGGCAAAAGCCGCACAGAACGCGCTGCCGTTTGTGGAACTTGACTATACGGGCATCCGTCCAGCGAGCATCCCCGCGCGAGTTCCCGGCCACGTGGCAATCGTCATGGACGGCAATGGGCGCTGGGCGAACAAGCGGGGGCTGCCGCGCATCGAGGGGCACAAGGCCGGCGAGGCCGCGCTGCTTGACGTGGTGGCGGGAGCAATCCAGATGGGGGTAAAACACCTCAGCGTCTACGCGTTCTCGACCGAGAATTGGCGCCGTTCACCCGAGGAGGTGCGCTTCCTTATGGGCTTCAATAGGGGAGTGCTGCGCCGCCGCCGAGATCAGCTCAACGAGTGGGGCGTGCGCGTGCGCTGGTCGGGGCGTAAGCCGCGGCTGTGGGGGTCCGTGATTTCCGAGCTGCAGGCGGCCGAAGAACTCACCAAACACAACACCACGCTTACGCTCACCATGTGCGTCAACTATGGCGGGCGAACCGAGATAGCGGATGCCGTCAAAAAGATCGCGGAAGACGTCGCGACCGGCCGCCTCAAACCATCCGGCATCTCGGAAAAAACAATCGGGAAATACCTCTACGTCCCTGATCAGCCAGACGTCGATCTCTTCGTGCGCAGCTCGGGGGAGCAGCGCACCAGCAACTTCCTGCCCTGGCAATCCTCGTATGCCGAGATGGTCTTCCTGAATAGGCTGTGGCCCGATTTCACCCGCACGGATTTGTGGGAGGCGATCGACCAATACGCGTATCGCGAGCGCCGCTTCGGCGGGGCCGTGGATGTGCCTAGCAGCGCGCCGACCAATGCCCCCACAACCGCCCCGGCAGCATCCCCAGAATAATCTGGGAGAATAGCTTAGTGACCGCAGTAATCAAATCGTCTCCCGCCCTAAAAATAGGCCCGCTCGAGATGGACATACCCGTAATCCTCGCGCCGATGGCCGGGATCACCAACACCGCGTTTCGGCGCCTGTGCCGCGAATACGGCGCGGGGCTCTACGTCTCCGAGATGATCACGAGCCGGGCGCTCGTCGAACGCACCCCGGAGTCGCTGCGCTTGATCACGCATCACGAAAGCGAAACCCCCCGCTCGATCCAGCTCTACGGCGTCGACCCCGCCACGGTGGCCGAGGCCGTGAAGTTTCTCGTCGACGAGGACCGCGCGGATCACATCGACCTCAATTTTGGATGCCCGGTCCCCAAGGTCACCCGCAAGGGCGGCGGCGCTGCGCTCCCGTGGAAGCAGGACCTGTTCCGCGGAATCGTCGAGCAGGCCGCGGCGGCGGCGGGCGACATCCCCGTGACGATCAAGATGCGCATGGGCATCGACGACGATCACCTCACCTACCTCGAGGCGGCGAAGGCCGCCGAGGGCGCAGGGATCGCGGCGGTGGCGCTCCACGCCCGCACCGCCAATCAGCATTACTCGGGACAGGCACGCTGGGATGCGATCGGGACCCTCAAGGAGACGATCACGAGCATCCCCGTTCTTGGAAACGGCGATATTTGGTCCGCGGAAGACGCCATCCAGATGATGGAGCAGACGGGATGCGACGGCGTGGTAGTCGGGCGAGGATGCCTCGGTCGGCCCTGGCTCTTCGGCGACCTGGCCTCGGCCTTCCGAGCCCGCAACGGCGAGATCACGCAGGACGAGGCGCGCGCCGCCCAGATCCAGCCGACGCTCGGCGGGGTGGCCGCCGCGCTACGCAGGCACCTCTTGCTGCTCACCGAGTTCTTCGACAGCGAGGAACACGCCTGCCGTGATATCCGCAAGCACATCGCCTGGTATCTCAAGGGGTACCCGGTGGGGTCCGAGATTCGCCGCGGGCTGGCCCTGGTGGAGAGCGTCGACCAGATGGACGAGATCATCGCGACGATGGATGCTGACGCGCCCTATCCCGGAGCCGACGCCGAAGGCCCCCGTGGCCGCGCCGGAGCCCCCAAAAAGACGGCTCTGCCCGATGGCTGGCTGAACAGCCGCACGCTGTCGACTGCCGAGGGAACCGAGCTCGTCGGGGCTGAACTGGACACGAGCGGTGGATAATACGGTGATGAACGCCCACGCCTCAGCAGAGAGCGACTCGCGCTACCGGGAGCATGACGAAGAGCGACACCTTCCCGAGGCTCACAGCTACACGGGCCGCAGCGATTTTGCCCGCGACCGAGCACGGCTGCTGCATTCGAGCGGCCTGCGTCGCCTCGCCGCGAAAACACAGGTGCTCAGCCCTACCGCCGGTATTGACTTCGCGCGGAATAGGCTCACCCACTCGCTCGAGGTCGCCCAGGTTGGCCGCGAGCTGGCGACCTCCCTCGACCTCAATCCCGACGTCGTCGACACGGCCTGCCTCGCCCACGACCTCGGGCATCCGCCCTTTGGACACAACGGCGAGCGTGCACTGAACGACTGGATTGAAGATAGTGGCGGGTTTGAGGGTAATGCTCAGACCCTGCGCATCCTTTCGCGATTGGAACCCAAGGTTTTCGACGCGGAAGGCAACGGCTACGGGCTCAACCTGACCCGCGCGAGCCTCGACGCGAGCTGCAAATACCCGTGGCCGCTCAGCCGGGCCGTCGGCGACCCGAGCGGGCGCCAGAAGTTTGGCGTTTACGAGGACGATGTGCCCGTGTTTGACTGGCTGCGCGATGGCGCCCCGGAGGGACGGGTCTGCGTCGAGGCGCAGGTCATGGACCTTTCCGACGATATCGCCTATTCCGTGCACGACTTCGAGGATGCCGTCGTGGGGGAGTACATCGACCCCGCGATGCTGAGCTCGCGCGTCGGGCACGAATCGCTTATCCGCGCGGTCGCGGAATGGGCGGGTAACGAGGTCGGCGAGGACGAGCTCGCCGCGGCCTTCGAGCGGCTGGCGAGCTCCGACCTCTGGCTCACCTCGTGGGACGGCAGTCGCCGAGATCAGGGCAAGCTGAAGAATTTCACGAGCCAGATGATCGGCCGGTTCTCGCAATCGGCGACGGCAGCCACGCGGGAAGCGTTCCCACAGGAGAGTTTGGTGCGATTCGGGGCAGACGTGATTGTGCCAGCTGAGGTTCGCACCGAGATCGCGGTGCTCAAGGGGGTCGTAGCCGCGTTTGTGATGGCGAGCGGCCGTCGCCAGCCCATTTACAAGCGCCAACGCGAATTGCTCACGGAGCTCCTCGACGCGCTCTACGAGGCGGACGGGGCGGAGCTCGACCCTGCTTTCTCTCTCGATTGGCGGGATGCTCGTGGCGATGCCGAGCGGAAGCGCGTGGTCGTCGACCAGGTCGCGACCCTCACGGACCAATCCGCCATCGCGTGGCACCAGCGCCTCTGCGCTGTGCCGCTGGTGTAGTGCCGCTGGTGTAGTGCCGCTGTGCTTGGTGTGGTTCGAAGGAAGAAGCACATAAAAATGTAAGCGCTTGCTTAATGTCATCATCCTGGGTACTCTTGCAAGTATTGTTTTGTGACGAAGGAGTCCCCGGTATGCGTTCACGCCCCCCATTCGCTGTCCGTTCGCGTGCTGTGATCGCGCTCAGCGCGATTGCATCTCTAGCACTGAGCACGCTTCCGCTCGCGACGGCAATCGCGCCGGCCGCCGCGGCGCCCACCGCGGTGACAATCGTGGGAGACCTCCAAACGCAGCTCGGCTGCGCCGCTAACTGGGCACCAGAATGCACGGCGGGGGACCTCACCCGTCAAGATGACGGCACCTGGACCACAGACTTCGCACTTCCGGCAGGCGACTATAAGTTCAAAGTGGTTATCGGGCGCTCCTTTTCCGAGGCGTACGGTATCGATGGGTCTTTGACCGGCGCGGACATCCCTCTATCGATTGCGGGGCAGAGCGAGCTGCGGTTTACCTACGACGAAGCGAGCCACCGCATCAGCGTCACCCCGCTTGACCTTCCTGCCGGGTACACGGCAGCGGACGATAGCCTGGTCCAAGCACCCGCGCGGCAAGACGGGACTGACGAACGCTACTACTTCGTCATGACCGATCGCTTTGCGAACGGCGACACCACCAATGACACCGGAGGGCTCATCGGGACGTCCGACGTTACCGGGCTCGACCCTACCCACAAGGGCTATTATCACGGGGGAGACTTGGCAGGACTTCAGCAAAACCTCGACTATATCGAGGGGCTCGGAACCACCGCCATCTGGCTCACCCCGTCCTTCGTGAACAAGCCGGTGCAGGGCGTCGGCGCTTCCGCCTCGGCCGGGTATCACGGTTATTGGATCACAGACTTCACCCAGATCGATCCCCACCTCGGGAGTAACGCCGATATGCAGGCCCTGATCGCGGCCGCCCACGCCAAGGGGATGAAGGTGTACTTCGACATCATCACTAACCACACGGCCGACGTGATCCGATACACCGAAAACGAGGTCAACTTCGACGATCCCTCGAACACGTACACCCCTGTTTCGTCTGCTGCCTACAAGGACTCGAGCGGCCAGCCCTTTGACATCCATCAGGCGGCGGCGGGCTCCCAGAAAGGTCTGCCCTTCCCCTCGCTTGATCCGGCTACTTCGTTCCCCAAGGTGCCCTACATTGCCCCAGCAGATGCCCATGCCAAGACTCCCGAGTGGCTGAACAACCCGATTTACTACCATAACCGTGGAAACGCCAAGTTCGACGGCGGAGAATCCGATGCGCTCGGCGACTTCTCCGGGCTCGACGACATCATGACCGAGCATCCCGACGTGGTCAACGGATTCGTGGACATCTACAAGGCCTGGATCGACCTGGGCATTGACGGTTTTCGAATCGACACGGTCAAGCACGTCAATAACGAATTCTGGCAACAGTGGTCGCCTCAGATCATGAGCTACGCCAAGCAGCAGGGACGTAATGAGTTCTTCATGTTTGGCGAGGTGTACGACTCGAACCCAAAGACTCTATCCTCGTTCGTCACCGAGGCGCGGCTGCCAGGGGTGCTTGACTTCGGCTTCCAGGGAGCAGCCACGGGATTCGCAAAAGGGAACGGTACCTCTGCCCTGAGCCAACTTTTTGCAAACGACGATTACTATACAACCGCTACGACCTCAGCAAGCGCGGAGCCGACCTTCCTCGGAAACCACGATATGGGCCGGATCGGTATGTTCATGTCCGGCGAGACGCAGCCGCTCAAGAGAGACACCTTGGCACACAGCCTCATGTATCTCACCAGGGGGCAACCGGTGGTGTACTACGGCGATGAGCAAGGATTCGTGGGAACTGGAGGGGACCAGGATGCCCGTCAAGACATGTTTGCCACCCAGGTGGCGTCCTACGCCAACCAGACGACGCTGACCGGCGCCCCCGGCAGCGCATCCCACTTCGATCAGGGCAACGAGCTCTACACGTACATCGCGGGCCTCGCGCAGGTGCGTGAAAATTACCCTGCGCTGAGCACCGGAGCCCAGATCGAGCGTTACTCCGATAAGGGGGCGGGCGTCTATGCCTTTTCGCGGGTGGATCGCACCGAACGGGTCGAACACCTCGTGGCGGCCAACAACCTGACCACCCCGCGCACGGTGACGCTCTCGGCGATGACGCCTGAAAGCGATTTCGTGCAGATTTTCGGTGATGATTCAAGCGGTGGCAATCCAAACGGTGGCGCTGTGCCCCTCCACAGCGCTGCCGACGGAACCCTCACCCTGACGGTTCCCGCGCTGAGCGCAGTGGCGTTTCGCGCGCAGCAGCCGCTCCCGGCAACACCCGTTTCATCCTCGGCGATCACCGCACCAGCCCCCGGCGCAAAGCTTGACGATCGGGCCGAAGTCTCCGCAGCGCTGGAAAGCTCGGCGGCAAGCAAGCCCTACTCGGAGACCTCGTTCGCGTATCGTCTCGGCGGCACAACCGAGTGGATTCCACTCGGTGCAGCCGATAACGGCTTGCCCCGCGTCTTCCATAGCACGAAGGGGCTTTCCGCCGGAACCCTTGTGGAGTACCGCGAGGTAACCACCGACCTCAGCGGCTCCAAAACAGCATCCTCCAGTTACGGCTTCGTCGGGGTAAACCTGGGCACCAGCTCGGTGCCCGAGACGACCCTCGTGACTGTACCAGGCTCGCACAACGGGGCGATGGGATGCTCGGGGGCCTGGCTGCCCGATTGTCAGGCCGCGGCCCTGACCCTCGACCCCAACACGGGCATCTACTCGGGTACGTTTACCCTGCCAGCAGGAAACTACGAATACAAGGTAGCCGTCGGCGGAAGCTGGGACGAGAACTACGGCAAGAACGCGGTTCGAGGTGGCGACAATATCCCCTACACCTGGGGTGGCGGCGACATTACCTTCTTCTATAACCCCGCGACGCATTACGTGACCTCAACAGCTCAGCCGCCCATCGTGACCCTGGCCGGCGACTTCCAGGGACAGGTAGGCTGCGTTGACGGCTCGGGATCCGCCGCTAATTGGCAACCCTCATGCCTTGGAGCCTGGATGAACGATATCAGCGGGACTGGAACCTATACCTGGAGTACAGCATCTCTGATCGCAGGAAACTACTCCGTCAAGGTCGCGCATAACCGCAGCTGGGACGAGAACTACGGGCAGGGCGGCACTCCTGGTGGCGGAGACATCCCATTCACCGTTCCCGACGGCAAGCGCGTGAACTTCAGCTACACGATCTCGGACCATAAACTCACGATTAGCTACGACGATATTCCCATCTTGGGCACCGAGGAATCCCGGGTGCATTGGATCGATCAGACAACCCTGGCGTTCCCATCAGGGGATGTCCCGCCAGGATTGAATCTCAGCAATGCGGTCTTTAGCCTTGCAGGCTCTTCGACAGCCGGGTTAAGCATCAACAATGGCCAGGTCGTCGGCGGCGTAAACTACCCACTCCGCGCTGCTGGAGGCCTTACCCTCGCCCAGCGTACCGCCCGTCCTGACCTGGGCAACGCCATAGCTCTCAAGCTTGACGGGGTTGACCGAAACACGGTTGAGACGTTGTTGCAGGGTCAACTGATCGTGAGTCTGCGCGACGGCCTCGCTACGGGGGCAGGCGGATTACGGGTCGCCACCGGCGTCCAGATTCCCGGTGTTCTCGATGACCTCTACGCGGCTACGGCTCAGGATCGCACCCTAGGGGTGACCTTCAGCGACGGAACTCCGTCCTTCGGGCTCTGGGCTCCAACCGCTCAGAACGTCACCCTACTCACCTGGGCGAACCCTGACGCGAGCGGTCAGTCGACTCGCACCGCAATGACCCGAAATAGTACGGATGGGGTGTGGGACGTGACAGGAGCGCCCGCGATGAAGAACCTTCCGTACCGCTACGAGATCACGGTGTATGAGCCGACAAAGGCGCCGAAGAATCAACCCGCGCCAGACGGACACTGGGGAGCATCGGGTCCGATGGGAAATATCGATACGTTCGAGGTGACTGATCCCTCATCCGTCGCGCTCACGATGAACTCCACCCACTCGGTGGTGGTCGATCTGACGGATTCGGCGTTCCAACCCGAGCAGTGGAAGGGTACCCCCTCTCCGGTCATTGACCGGGCCGTGCAGCGCTCAATATACGAGCTCCACGTGCGGGATTTCTCGATCGGCGATCAGACGGTTCCAGAGAATCTGCGGGGGAGCTATCTCGCCTTCGCCCAGCCGGGTTCGGACGGTATGAAGCATCTGAAGGATCTGTCCGATGCCGGCCTGAATACCGTGCACCTGTTGCCCACCTTTGATATTGCCTCAATTCAAGAAGACAAGGCGCTCCAATCCACCACACAATCGGTTCCACAGTGCGACCTGATAGCGATTACGGCAAGCACGGCTCCAGGCGACGGAGCAGCCTCCGAGCGTCAGCAGGACTGCATCGCGGAGATCGCGGGCACCGACGGCTTCAACTGGGGGTACGACCCGCTACACTTCGCCGCCCCCGAGGGCTCCTATGCCACCGATTCGTATGGCGGAAACCGGGTCTCCGAGTTCCGTTCCATGGTAGGCGGGTTACACAATGCCGGGCTCCAGGTTGTCCTGGACCAGGTCTTCAACCACACGGCGGCATCCGGTGTTGACGATCAATCAATTCTCGATCGCGTCGTTCCCGGTTACTATCAGCGAATGGATGCGACGGGCAAGGTAGAAAATTCGACCTGCTGTGAGAACGTGGCCACCGAGCGCGAGATGGCTGGCAAGCTCATGATTGACACGGTCGTGATGTGGGCGCGCGACTATCACATTGATGGCTTCCGCTTCGATCTGATGGGTCACCACACCAAGAAGAATATGCTCGATCTGCGGGCGGCGCTCGATCAGCTCACCCTCGCGAAAGATGGGGTAGACGGCTCATCGATCTATCTCTACGGGGAGGGATGGAACTTCGGAGAGGTCGCTAATAACAGGCTGTTCACCCAGGCGAGCCAGGGTAATCTCGGCGGAACCGGCATCGGTACGTTCTCGGATCGGTTGCGAGATGGTGTGCGCGGCGGGGGAACCTTCGGCCAGGGCTTTGCTACTGGCGAGTCGAACGATTCGGCCCTTCGGAACGATATGAACCTGATCGAGCTGGGCATGGCCGGTAACCTGCGTGAGTTCCAGTTCTCCTCGGCGATAAACGGCAATCCGGTGAAGGGAAAGGACGTGCTCTATAACGGCTCGCCCGGGGCGGGGTATGCCGATTCCCCGGATGAGGTCATCTCGTATGTTGACGCGCATGACAACGAAACCCTTTTTGACGCCCTCGTAGAGAAACTGCCGGCGAGCACGAGCATGAGTGACCGGGTGCGGATGAACACGATTGCCCTGTCGACGACCGCGCTCGGTCAATCGCCGATGTTCTGGCACGCGGGAACCGACCTGCTCCGCTCGAAGTCGCTCGATCGCGATTCCTACAATTCTGGCGATTGGTTTAACGCGATTGATTGGACCGGCCAGGATAACGGTTTTGGTCACGGGCTACCCGCCGCCAACCGGAACCAACCGATCTGGGGTCAGCAGCAGCCGTTGCTGGCGAATTCAGATCTGAAGCCCGCCGCCAGCGATATCGCCGACGCCGCGGCCGCCAGCCAGGATCTGCTGCGATTGCGGACCTCCTCGCCGCTCTTTAGCATGGGAGACCCCGCGCTCATTCAGCAGAAGATCAGCTTCCCGCAGCTCGACGGTCAGGCTGTTCCTGGGGTAATTGCGATGCGGATCGACGACACGGTCGGCAAGAACATTGACCCTAAGCTCGACGGCCTACTCGTGCTCATTAACGCCACGGGTGAGACCCAATCGCACGCGGTCGAGGGAACGGATGGGCAGGAGTTTTCGCTCTCGAAGATTCAGGCGGAAGGGGCTGATGACACGGTGAAACAGACAGAATGGAACGCCGAGAGCGGATCTGTCTCCGTACCGCCCCGTACCGTTGCCGTCCTACTGGCTGAGGAATCATCCGACCCTGATGTCGTGCCGCCCCCTGCGCCGACGACGCTCCCCTCGAACGGGTCCGTGATCGCGGGAACCGGAACGCCCGGGCTGACAGTGACGGTTACGCTGCCCGATAAGAGCACGCTCACGGCTGAGGTTGCCAGCGATGGCTCATGGAAGATCGTGCCTCCTGCCGGGACGGTGTTCTCCGACGGCGACACCTTGTTGGTGACGCAGAAGAACGCGGATGGCCTGGTCTCCGACCCTGCGACGATCGTGATAGACCTGATTCCGCCCGTTGCCCCCGTCGTCTATACGAGCGATGGAACCGCCGTGCAGGTATGCTCCGAGCCGGGCTCGCTCGTCACGATAACGGATGCCGCTGGCACGGTCATCGGAACGGGCACGGCCGGCGACGATTGCTTCGTCACGGTCATACTCGGCGAAGCACAGCCAGGCGGGGCGCTCGTCACGGTAACGGCGGGCGATGCCGCGGGGAATACTTCCTCGACCTCCGCGTTGCGGATTGGCTTTGCCTCCGCGTTCGCGGATAAGACCAGAGCGAAAGCCGGAGAAACGCTGACGGTGCGGGGCACCGGTTTTCAGCCGAGGGAAAAGATTGCGGCCGAATTGCACTCGGACGTTGTCGCTCTCGGGGTGACCGAGAGCGATGTGAACGGTGAATTACTATTCACCGTTACTATTCCGGCTGGTTTTGAGCTGGGGTCGCATCAGATTGTTCTGACAGGCCCGTCAAGCGGGGTGTTGTCGATTCCAGTTCAGGTGTACGCCGAAGAAAGCGCTGTCCCGGCAACCGGTTCTGTCCCGGCTACCGGTTCTGTCCTGGCGATAACGGGAGGCGAATCGTCGCACTACGCGGGTCTTGCCCTTCTGTTCTTGCTCGCCGGTGTGTTATGCGTCTCCTGGCGCATGCGTCCGAGCTCACGAGATAACGGAGCAGCGGCTCGATCTTCCATCAGCTGATTTGTGAATAGAAAGAGCCCCCGTTGCGCCGACTCCTGGTCGGCGCAACGGGGGCTCTTCTGCTGGCCGTATTAGTTAGTGAGCCAGACTGTGGTTTCCGGGGCGAGAGATCCCCGAGCATCCGTCATCGAGTCGGCCGCCGTGCTGAGCAGCACCGTGCCGGACGGAAGCGCGACATCGTCCGAACCAAAGTTCGTGAGAACCATAACGCCGCCGATCTCGAACGCAACAACCTCAGCGGGATAGCCCTCAAGCCAGGTAAGCGTTCCCGCCCCGAGGTTATGCTCAGCGCGCAGGCTGAGCGCCAGGCGGTACACCTCAAGCGTCGACCCCTGCACCCCGGCCTGGGTGTCTCGAGCATAGGATGCCCACTGACGTGGCTGCGGAAGCCAGCTTTCACCGGTCTCGTTGAACCCGTAGGCTGGGGCAGTGGCTTCCCACGGGATCGGCACGCGGCAGCCATCGCGCCCATAGCGCTCGCCGTTCGTGCGGAACCAAGTTGGGTCTTGCCTGGAGTCATCCGGAAGGTCGATCGCCTCGGGGAGGCCGAGCTCTTCGCCCTGGTAGATATACGCGGAACCGGGAAGCGCAAGCATAAGCGCCGATGCGGCCCGGGCGCGGCGCAGACCCACCTCGGTATCGGGCAGGCCCGGGCTCTTCGGCCCGATTCCTGCGCCTTGGATGTTGTCCGCGGTCAGGGCAAGCCTGCTGGCATGCCGGACGACATCGTGATTTGACAGTACCCAGGTGCTGGGCGCGCCGACCGAACCAAAAGCCGCGATCGACTCGTCCACCACCTCACGAACCTTCTGCGCAGACCAACCCGTCTCGAGGTAGGTGAAGTTGAACGCCTGATGCATCTCGTCCGGACGGACCCAGTGCGCCAGTTTTGTAAGGGGCTCGACCCAGGCCTCCGCGCAGATGACGCGGTCACCCTCATACTCGGCAAAAATTTTGTGCCAATCGCGATACACCTCGTGTACGCCGGGCTGAGCCCAGAATGGGGGAGTCGCGTCCTCCGCGATGCCGCCGCCCATGCTGCCGGACTCTGTCGGTGGGGTCCAATCGGGCAAACCAGCTACCTTGTAAAGGCCGTGAGCGACGTCAACGCGGAAGCCGTCAACTCCGCGGTCGAGCCAGAACCGCAGGGTGTCGCGGAACTGCTCGTGCACCCATGGGTTGGTCCAGTCAAAGTCGGGCTGCGTGGAATCGAAGAGGTGCAGATACCACTGGCCGGGTGTGCCGTCTGCGTTTGTCGTGCGGGTCCATGCCGGACCCCCGAAGACGCTCTCCCAATTGTTCGGGGGCAGCTCGCCGTTGTCACCCTTTCCATCGCGGAAGAGATACCGTGCGCGCTCGGGACTTCCCTCCGGCGCGGCGAGGGCTTCCTGGAACCAGACGTGATCGCTCGACGAGTGATTAGGAACGAGGTCGACGATAACTTTAAGGCTCAGGGCATGCGCCTCAGCCAACATCAGATCAAAATCGGCAAGCGTCCCGAAGAGGGGATCAATGTCGATATAGTTTGCGACGTCGTATCCGGCATCACGCTGGGGAGACGTGTAGAACGGCGATAGCCAGACAGCGTCGACGCCGAGGTCCCTGAGGTGCGGCAACCTCTGGGTGATGCCGGCCAGGTCGCCAATCCCGTCACCGTTTGCATCGGCAAACGAGCGCGGGTATACCTGGTAGATGACGGCGGTGCGCCACCACTCTGTTCCTGTTGTCATTATCTATTCCAATCGATGGGTGGAGCCTGCGAGGTGCTGGCGCGAAGGATGAGTTCAGTTTTCAGCGTCGTGTTGATGTTTTCTTCTGAAGGATGGTCTGAGCCGAGGGCTTGCATGAGGATATCAACTGCTTGTCGGCCCTGTTGATGCGGGCTTTGGCCGATCGTGGTGAGTCCAAAGAACTCCGAGAGGGAGTGATTATCCACTCCGATGACCGAAAGTTCTTCCGGGACCCGGATGTTGAGATCCTTCGCGGCCAGTAGGCATCCGATTGCCATCTCATCGGATGCCGCGAAGATTGCGGTTGGCCGGTGATCGGTTTCCTTCAGCAGGGTCATCGCCGCGGTATATCCTCCGGGTATTGTGAAGTCTGCACTTCCCAGAAGGCGCTCGTGTAGTTTTATCCCGGCGTCAGAGAGGGCCCCTTCGAACCCGGCACGTCGATTCGTGGGAAGGTGAAAGTCTGCTTCGAACTCGACTGTTCCGCTGATATGAGCGATGCGAGTGTGACCCAGCGAGATGAGGTGTTCGGTTGCCTGCCGGGCAACGGCAACGTCATCAATGCTGAGCGTTGGCACCCCTGGGAGCGGGCCACCCACCCCGACGAGCGGTTTGTTGAGGGCGCGCAGACGGGCGAGTTCGTCATCGGTGAGTTCTTGGGAGATGGCGATCACGGCATCCACTCGTTGACGTAAGAGAAAGTGGCTGAAGACGCTCTGGCGGGAGGCGCCCCCGTCGTTGAGGCTGTAGAGGGTGAGGTCGTAGCCGTGTTCGAGAAGAGCTGACTCTACGCCCTCAACCACATTCGTGAAGTACCATCGGGTCAGTTCGGGTACGACAACGCCGATGTTTTTGGTGCGGCCCGAAGCGAGTCCCGACGCGCTGGACGACATGACGTAGTCAAGTTCGGCAACCGCGTTGAGGACCTTTTCGGTTGTTTTTTCTGACACCGTCCTGGTGTTATTGAGAACTCTGGAGACGGTGGCCGTCGAGACACCCGCGTGGCGGGCAACATCGTCGATGCTTGCCAAGGTGTGTCCTTTCTGTGGCTACCCGTGCTCTGCTACTCGAGACTGCGTTGCGGGTATTTCGTCCGGTCGGGATAGTCTCAAATTACAAAACTGCAATCGCTTACATTATAGGCGAGGGTCTGCCTGAATGTGATGCGTGTCAGTGGGTTGTCTCGACGCACAAGTGATCCAATTGCCACGAAATATAACGATGTGGTGTCGTTCGAAGCGTGGCATTCGCGCGAATTAGTAATATAGGATAAGAATAATGCAAGCGTTTGCATTTGTGAACGCTCAATCAGGAGAACGGCCTCTCACGTGGCAACGAAACAGGTAACACATCTGTCTCGACATGGCGAAGATGCCGAGATACCGACGTTGTTATATGGAAAGGTCACACATATGAAGACGAACATTCGTCATCTAATGGCTGCGGGCGCAGTGACGCTCACCGCCTCGATGGTACTTGCGGGATGCGCAACGAGTTCCAGCTCGGACAGCACTGAGGACAGTTCTTCGGCAACCACCCTCACGGTGTGGGTTGATTCCGACCGCCTCGATGCGCTCAAGGCTGCTGCATCCGAGTACAGCAAGGACTCCGGTGTGGAGGTCAAGCTTGTTGATAAGTCAATCGAGTCGATGAAGGCGGACTTCGCGCGCGAGGCTCCAACAGGTAAGGGCCCTGACATCATCATGGGTGCTCACGACTGGATCGGACAATACGTCACCGACGGCATCATCTCTCCCATCGAATTGGGCGACAAAGCAGCAGACTTCTCCTCAGTTGCTATCGACGCAGTCACCTACAACGGCCAGGTTTATCAGGTTCCGTATGCTATCGAGAACGTAGCAATTATGCGTAATACGGCTATTGCCCCCGCGACCACGCCCGCTACCTGGGATGAGATGATCGCGGCTGGTAAGGCTGCCGGTAAGAAGTATCCATTCGTTGTCACTCAGAACGGTGCTGACGGAGACCCTTACCACCTCTACCCGCTGCAGGCCAGCTTTGGAAGTTCAATCTTTGGTCTCGACGCCAACGGGCAGTACGACCCGAAGAACCTCACCATTGGTAACGAGCAGGGACAGGCATTTGCTTCGTGGCTCGGTACCCAGGGCACCGTCATCAACGCTGACATTAGCGGTGACGTTGCGAAGCAGGCATTCATTGATGGGGAGGCGCCGTTCTGGCTCACCGGTCCGTGGAGCGTAAAGGCTGCGCAGGACGCAGGAATCAAGGTTGCCATTGACCCGGTTCCCTCCGCCGGTGGACAGGAAGCGACACCATTTGCTGGGGTGAAGGGTTTCTTTGTTAACGCCAAGAGCAAGAACTCTGTCGCGGCAAACGACTTCCTCGTGAACTTCATTGCCACCGAGAAGGTACAGACTCTCCTCTTCGAAAAGGGTGGAGTGCTCCCCGCGATGACCGCGGCAGCGGACAAGGCCAGCTCGGACGAAACCATTGCTGGTTTCCAGGCAGCTGCAAAGAACGCGATCCCCATGCCGTCTATCCCCGCGATGTCAAACGTGTGGACTCCGTGGGGACAGGCTGAGGCCTCTATCCTTGCCGGTGCAGACCCGACGTCAACGTGGACCACTCTCGCGAGTGATATCCAGAAGGCAATTGACGCGAGCAAGTAACACTCGCGTGAGCGAGTGTGCGGGCGGGGAATGCCTGAGCGCATCTTCCCCGCCTGCACCTTCAGTTTTGCCCCAGCAACGAATCGAAGAAGAGTGCCGTGAATAACATCCGTCCAGAAACAGACGAGACAACACCCGAAAGCAAAAAGTCGGCCCAGCTGCGCCGAATGGCCGATAAAGTGTCGCCCAATATTGGGCCGCTTATTACCAAAATAATCCTGCTCGGCCTCTTTGACGCTCTCGGCGTCTACGCCCTCTTCTTGACAGTTGAAGCCGAAAACTGGCTCTTCTTCGGCGTTATCGCAGTCATCATTCTGGCGTTTAACTGGGTTTACCTCAGGCCGGGAGCCCGACCCTCAAAGTATTTGGCGCCGGGTTTTGTCTTCCTTCTTATTTTTCAGGTTTTTGTGGTTGGTTATAGCGGCTATATCGGCTTCACCAACTTTGGCGGCGGGCACAGCGTCGATAAAGATCAAGCCATCTCCTCGCTTCTGGCGTCCGGTCAGGAGCGTGTTGAGGGATCTCCGAGCTACCCACTCGCTGTGGTGAGTAGTGGAGGAACGCTCGGTTTCCTCGTCGTAGAAGACGGGAAGACCTTGTACGGAAATGCTGATAACCCGCTCGAGGTTGTCACAGATGCGGTGGTGGAAGATGGGGTTCCCGTGTCCCGGCCCGGCTTCGACACCCTTAAAAAGGCTCAAATCTTCGCAGATCAAGATGCTGTGACCAATCTGGTCGTTCCGTTCTCCGACGACCCAAATGACGGGTCAATTCGTACGCAGGATGGACAGACCGGTTATCGATATGTTTCTGCGCTTGTGTATGACGAGGCAGCCGATACGATCACGGATTCCCGCACAGGCGTTGTCTACAGTGATGGTGGTAGAGGATCCTTTGTATCGCCCGATGGTGAGGAGCTGAAACCCGGTTGGACCGTGACGGTCGGTTTTGACAACTTCGTCAAGGCCTTCACCGACGAATCGATTCGAGGTCCGCTGCTCGAGGTCACTATTTGGACATTCGTGCTCGCGGTGGTTTCAGTCTTTTCTACATTCTTCCTCGGCCTCTTCCTCGCGATTGTGTTCAACAAACCGCATATGCGTGGGCGAAAAATTTACCGAACGATGCTCATCGTGCCGTATGCTTTTCCGGCTTTCCTATCAGCGTTGATCTGGTCAGGAATGCTCAACCGCTCCTACGGATTTGTGAACCAGGTGCTCCTCTTTGGAGCCGATATTCCGTGGCTGACCGACCCTATCCTTTCGAAGTTCTCGGTGATTGGGGTAAACCTGTGGCTGGGTTTCCCATACATGTTCCTCGTAACAATGGGAGCGTTGCAGTCAATCCCCGCGGAGCTTGAAGAGGCGGCAACGGTTGATGGCGCTAAACCGTGGCAGATTTTCCGTCTGATCAAGCTGCCCCTCCTTCTCGTTTCGGTAGCACCGCTTCTCATTGCCTCTTTCGCATTCAACTTCAATAACTTCAACCTGATCAAAATGCTCACCGATGGTGGCCCCAAGATCGATATCCCCGGTAATGTGAGCAATATTGGGCACACCGATATCTTGATTTCGATGGTCTATAAGATTGCGTTTGACGGCCAAACCCGAGACTACGGATTAGCTAGCGTACTCACCATCCTTATCTTTATTATCGTGACGATCATTACAGTGATTAGTTTCAAACGAACCAAAGCGCTGGAGGAGATCAACTAATGAGCACCACACAATCACCAACGGGGGGGCCTTCGGTTCCCGCTACTGCATCTTCGATTACGCCGCGTAAACGAACTTTTTCTCAGTGGTTCGGTGATACCGGTTGGAGACACCTTATTGGTGTCGCCTTCAGCATCTATTGCATTTTTCCTATTCTTTTCGTTATCTCGAATGCCTTCAACCCGAATGGCACCCTGACCGGTTCGAGTCAGCTCTTTCAAGCTTTCGGCTTGGAGGGCTTCGATCGGGTTCTCAATAATCCAGACCGTCCTTTTTGGGCATGGTTTGGTAACACCATGATTATCGGGGGAACCGTTGCAATCGGCACGGTGTTCTTGGGCGCGCTGGCCGCATACTCTTTTTCGCGGATGAGATTTCGTGGTCGCAGGCTTGGTCTGATCACTATCTTGTTGGTGCAAATGTTTCCTCAGCTGCTTGCGGTGATTGCGATTTACTTGCTGCTCAGTTCGATAGGGGATGTTTTCCCCGCCTTAGGACTGAATACTCAGCTCGGTCTCATCATGGTCTACATGGGAGGGGCGCTCGGCGTGAATACTTACCTGATGTACGGCTTCTTCAATACGATTCCCACCTCTATCGATGAGGCAGCTCGAATCGATGGGGCCGGACACGCGCGTATCTTCTTCACGATGATCTTACGCCTGGTCTTTCCGATCCTGATTGTTGTTGGTTTGCTGTCGTTTATTGCAATTACGAATGACTACGCTATTGCGAGCGTTGTTCTGACTGATCCCGAGACTAAGACGCTCGCTGTTGGGCTCTTTGATATTGTGTCGAACGATAGAACCGCCGATTGGGGTGCCTTCTCGGCGGGTGCGCTTATCGCTGCCCTGCCTGTGCTCATCATCTTTATGGCACTGCAGAAGTACATCATCGGTGGGCTCACCGCGGGTTCGGTGAAATAGGCGGCTGGGCACGGTTGATCCA
Organism: Lysinibacter sp.; assembly: GCA_040400085.1. Lineage (GTDB taxonomy): Bacteria > Actinomycetota > Actinomycetes > Actinomycetales > Microbacteriaceae > HNR. Next base: position 62,845 of record JBBAQX010000024.1, read on the forward strand.
CGCATAAATTTATGCACCAGCGTACCAGCGTGTTAGTTTCGGTGGTTGATGTGGGGTTGTGTTTTCTGGTCGGGTCTATCCAGCGTGGTGGTGTGAGGTGGGGCACACCGCCCGGCATGATGATGTCCCATCCGTTGTGGTCGATCATGCGGTGGTGTGCTGCGCAGAGGAGTACGCCGTTGTCGGTGTGGGTGGGTCCTCCGTGTGAGTGCGGGGTAACGTGGTGTACTTCGCACCAGCCGGCGGGGATCATGCAGCCGGGGATGACGCAGCCGCCGTCGCGGAGGCTGATTGCTTTGCGTTGATGCGGGGTGAAGCACCGCTCGGGAGACCCGAGTTGCAGGATCCGGCCGGTGGCGCTCCGGGTGGGGAACTTGTTGCTGTGTCCGGCGCTGCTCCGGGTGGGGAGCGTGGGCGCTGCGCGCGGCGACGTCGAGGACGATTCCGAGGAGGTCATGC
>JBBAQX010000025.1:0-62832 GCA_040400085.1 Lysinibacter sp.
GTACCTTCTCGGTGAGTTGGCCGCCCTCTTCGAATCCGACGAATCCGGGAGGGGCACCGAAGAGACGCGACACGGTGTGCTTCTCGCCATACTCCGACATGTCGAGCGAGATCATCGCGTCTTCATCGTCAAAGAGGAACTCGGCGAGCGCCTTGGCCAGCTCGGTCTTACCGACACCCGTAGGTCCGGCGAAGATGAACGAACCGCTTGGGCGCTTCGGGTCCTTGAGGCCTGCTCGCTGGCGACGGATGGTGCGGGCAAGGGCCGAGATCGCCTCATCCTGGCCGATAACGCGCTGGTGCAGGGCCTTCTCCATGAAGACCAGGCGCGAAGACTCTTCCTCGGTGAGCTTGAAGACGGGGATGCCCGTGGCCTGAGCCAGCACCTCCGCGATCAATCCCTCGTCGACGACGGCAGTGGTCTGTACATCTCCAGCGCGCCACTTCTTCTCGAGGCGCAGGCGCTCGGCGAGCAGGTTCTTTTCTTCGTCACGAAGGGATGCTGCCTTTTCGAAGTCCTGATCCTCGATAGCGGTCTCTTTGGCCAGGCGTACCCCGGCGATCTTCTCGTCGAATTCGCGCAGTTCCGGAGGCGACGACAGGATCGACAGGCGCAGGCGGGCGCCAGCCTCATCGATAAGGTCGATGGCCTTGTCCGGCAGGAAGCGATCACTGACGTAGCGGTCGGCGAGGTTCGCGGCGGCGACGATAGCGCCATCCGTAATCGATACCTTGTGGAACGCCTCGTACTTGTCGCGCAATCCCTTGAGGATGTTGATGGTGTGCGGCAGGCTCGGCTCGGCGACCTGGATCGACTGGAAGCGGCGCTCGAGAGCGGCATCCTTCTCGAAGTGCTTGCGGTACTCGTCGAGGGTGGTCGCACCGATGGTCTGCAGCTCTCCGCGAGCCAACATGGGCTTGAGGATGCTCGCGGCATCAATCGCACCCTCTGCGGCTCCCGCTCCGACGAGCGTGTGGATCTCGTCGATGAAGACGATAATGTCGCCACGAGTCTTGATCTCTTTGGTGACCTTCTTGAGGCGTTCCTCGAAGTCACCGCGGTAGCGACTACCTGCGATGAGCGAGCCGAGGTCAAGCGAGTACAGCTGCTTGTCCTTGAGCGTCTCGGGAACATCGCCCTTGACGATAGCCTGTGCCAGGCCCTCGACGACAGCGGTCTTACCCACACCGGGTTCACCGATAAGTACGGGGTTATTCTTGGAGCGGCGCGACAGGATCTGCATTACGCGTTCGACCTCTTTTTCGCGGCCGATCACGGGGTCGAGCTTGCCGTCTCGAGCTGCGTGCGTGAGGTTCACCCCGAACTGATCGAGGACCTGTGATCCCTTATCGTTTGCGGCGGTTTCCTGGCCTCCGACAGCCACGGCCTCTTTACCGCTCTGGTACCCGCTGAGCAACTGAATCACGGTCTGACGCACGCGGTTGAGGTCTGCGCCCAGCTTCACGAGAACCTGAGCGGCGACGCCCTCACCCTCCCGGATAAGGCCGAGCAGAATGTGCTCGGTACCAATGTAGTTATGTCCGAGCTGCAGGGCCTCGCGGAGGCTGAGCTCAAGAACTTTTTTGGCGCGCGGCGTGAACGGGATGTGACCCGTCGGCTGCTGCTGCCCGGTTCCGATAATGTCGGTCACCTGCTCACGCACGGCGTCCAACGAGATACCGAGGGACTCTAGCGCTTTGGCCGCGACTCCCTCGCCCTCATGGATGAGACCGAGCAGAATGTGCTCGGTACCAATGTAGTTGTGGTTAAGCATCTTGGCTTCTTCTTGAGCCAAAACGACCACTCGACGCGCCCTGTCGGTAAATCTCTCGAACATTGGTCACTCCTCACGATCAGCATGTGTTGCCATGTTATAGAGAGTAACGAGGGAAGCTCCGAAATATGCCAATGTTCGCCGTAGGCGTTACTGTCTGTGGACTTTCAATTGGACTTCATAGCGACAGATGAAAGTGGAGGGCGCGATCGATTGCGAGCAGTAACGCGGGCAGGGCGGCTCCGATGACCCCGCGCATCCTGGCAATCGATACCGAACGGACGTGCTGCGTTGCCAATAATCACGCAGGGGCGGTGCTCATTCGCTTCAGTCGGCCTGCCGCTTTTTGGGCCTATGTTGTTCCGTTGGGCCTATCGGATACGGTGGGCCCAACGGAATTGCATAGGCCGAAAGTGACAACCTGAGCCCACAGGCTGGGTGCTCGGCGTGGGTGACCCGCGAATATGCCTGAGGAGACAGATTACACTCGTGGCCCCTCTTGCAGGGTTGCATTCTTTATCGTTTATCGTTATGTTAACGAATATCGATAAACTTTCAATGGAGAAACGGAGAAGGGCACATGAAAACAGCCAGAAACAACAATCGCGGCGATCGAGTAATCGCCTGGGTGATCCTGGGCGGAGCTGCCATCGTAGGACTCGCCACACTCGTCCAGGGCATCTATACGATCACCTCCGAGCTCATCGGCAATCGTTTTGCGATCACATTAGCCGCCGATCTGCAGGTCCCCCAGCCAACAGATCCGGGAATGGCAAAAATCGTCGAGGGCGCTTTCACCGAGGCCAGCGTAACTGTCTCGAACCTCACAGGAGCGCCCGTCGGGCTACTCATCGCGGGACATACCGCGACAATCCTGACATCGGTAATTATCGCCACCGCTGTGATACTTCTTTGCAAGGGAGTTGTGAGCGGAACACCCTTCACCAGGCCGATTTCAATCTCGATAATTGCCGTCTCGGCGACCCTCATGGTCGGCTCTCTGCTCAGCCAGGCGTTTTACGGCTTCGCGGGAGTCTTCGCGGGTGAACAAATCAGCCAGAGTTCCGATTTCTGGGCCGCGTTCAGCATCAGCTTTGACGGGACGCCCATCATGGCCGGATTCGTTATCGCCATAGTCGCGTTTGCTTTCGAGCTAGGCAACCGCATGCAACGAGATACAGAAGGGCTCATCTGATGAGCACATCCACCGAACCGGACACGGGCATCCATTGTCGGCTCGATGAATTGCTCGCCGACAGGGGCATGACGCTTACCCAACTCAGCGAGACCGTAGGGGTGAGCATCGTGAATCTCTCGATCCTCAAAAACGACCGGGCGAAAGCCATCCGCTTTTCAACCCTCACCGCCATCTGCAAAGCCCTCGATTGCGAGGTCGGCGAACTTCTCGTGCGGGGTGACTAGGTATCGCCAATTCCTGGACCTGTCACACTACCTCGGTCACTAAACTAGAGTCCACGAGACGGAGGAGACTCATGAGCGAGAACCAACCCAGCCCAACGGTAACCATCATCGAGGCCCGCGCCGTTCCCCTCGGTGGGCTCCGGGCCATGAACGTGCGCCGAACGCTCCCCCACCGCACCCGTAGCACCGTCGGCGCCTGGTGCTTCGTCGATCACTACGGCCCGGACGACGCGTCCGATGGCGGGATGATCGTGCCCCCTCATCCCCATACCGGCCTGCAAACCGTCAGCTGGCTCTTCGACGGCGAGATCGAGCACCGCGACAGCGTCGGCAGCCGCCAGCTGGTGCGCCCCGGAGAACTGAACCTCATGACGGCCGGGCACGGCATCAGCCACTCCGAAGTTTCCACCGCTAACACGCAGTGGCTCCACGGGGTTCAGCTATGGACTCTCCTCCCCGATGCCGCACGACATATAGCCCCGCACTTCGAACATCACGTTGCCCAACGCACCACCATCGGCGAGGCCGAAGCGCTCGTCTTCATCGGCGAGCTGGCTGGCGCCGGGACCGACGCCACGACCTACAGCCCGCTCCTGGGCGCGGAAATACGGATCCCCGCCAATACGGTCATCGACATCCCAACGCGAGTCACGTTCGAGCACGGGATACTGGTGGATTCCGGCGACGTCCGGCTCGGCGAAACGCGTGTGCCTCGCAACGCGCTGGGGATCGTGGATGCTGGGGCCACGAGCATCCGACTATCGATAGGGGATGCCCCGGCCCGCATTATCCTGATCGGAGGCGAGCCCCTCAACGAGAGCTTCGTGATGTGGTGGAACTTCATCGGGCGCAGCCACGAGGAAATCGTCGAGATGCGCGCGCAGTGGCAGATCGATGTGGCGGATGCCGGTCTCGCCGCCGACCCGGGCAACCGTTTCGGCGTGGTGGCTGGCTACCCTGGGGCCGCACTTCCTGCCCCTGCTACCCCGCTTGCTCGCCTCAAGCCGCGACAGCGCTGAACCGGAAAACCGTGAGGGAAAACTGTGCGAAAACCAGAAACCCCACTACGGAACGAGAGTCAACACGATATCAGGAAAGGCCGTATTCTGATTTGTCAGCGTAATGGTCACCGACTGTGATGGGTCGATGCCAGAGGGAGTATCGAGGGTCCAGGTCCTGGGGGCCAGGTCGGCCGTGCACATGGCGCTATCCGCCTCGCGCACGCTAACCTCGATGGAGTTTCCTGTTCCCATCTGCGGCTCGTTTGCAATGGGTAGGCAGCTCGAGCTGCCATACGTGGTTACGGTAAACTGCTTGTTTCCACTGACCCACATGGCGAAGGGATCGCCAGTCTCAGGCATTCCGTTGGTGTCGGTCGGTCCTCCAACGACGGCCTCGAGCCCATCACTCGGAACAGCCGTGCCAGTTGGATCTTGCATGGAATCTGAGCTACTTGCGCAGCCGCTCAACGCTATGGCGAGACCGGCAGCCGCAGCAAAGATGGTGAAAGTTCGGGTACCTGACGATTGAGTTCTCATAGCTCGACTGTATTCCCAGGCGCTGAACACGGCAAGTGCTAGTCGGTAAAGTCTTCTCCTAGTGCCAGCAACCATCAAGCTAGCTCACAGTAATCGGAGGCGACGGATACTCGCGGGCTATGCGCGTGCCTATTGCAGGGCAGAGGTCAGACGGGCGAGGTTGTCGAGAATCGTCGAGCGAAGGGGCTGCTTCTTCCACTCTTCGAGGGTAAGCTCGCGCGATTTTGCCCGGTAGCCGTCCTCGACCTCGCGCAGAGCATCCACAAACGAACGTCCGTGCACCATCATCGACACCTCCATGTTCAGGCTGAAGGAGCGCATATCCATGTTACTCGAACCCACCACAGCCACCTGATCATCGATCGAAAAATGCTTCGAGTGAAGAATATAGGGCGGGCTATACATAAAGATTCTGACGCCCGCGTTCAGCAAGTCATCGTAATAGGAGCGCTGGGCATGATAGACGACGGCCTGATCGCCGACCTCGGAAACGAAAAGCTCCACCGCTACGCCTCGAGCAGTCGCCGCCTTGATCGCGTACATGATTGACTCGTCTGGCACAAAGTAGGGGCTCGTAATGCTGATTCGATCCACAGCGGTATACAGCAAGGCGACAAACATCTGCAGATTGTTCTCGCCTTCGAATCCGGGACCGCTCGGCACGATCTGGCAATCAAGATTATGGTGATGATCTGGCGGAGGGGTATCGTTTACCCAGTTCACAAGAACCTGATCGGTCTCGCTAAACCAGTCACCCAAGAAGATGGCGTTCAGGCCCGACACGATAGGACCCTCGACGCGAACCATGAGGTCCTTCCAGGAGAGCCCCCTCTTCCGGTTGGAACGTTTGTTATAGCTCGAATCGATAAGGTTCTGAGACCCCATGTATCCGATCATCCCATCGACCACCAGGATCTTGCGGTGGTTGCGCAGGTCGGGTCGTTGATACTCCCAACGCCACGGCCTCACGGGGAGCATAAGCGCGTATTCTGCGCCGATCTCATCAAGCTTCCGGAGCGTTTCCTTGTACCCGGGAGACCTGACCGAGGCGATGTGGTCGAGAAGTACGCGGACGGAGACGCCCCGGCTCACGGCATCCTCCATCGCGTCAAAGAAGCTCTGCGTAGTGCTGTCATAGGCGAGGATATAAAACTGGACATGCACGTAGTGCTGCGCGGCCCGCACCGCGTCGGCCATATCCCGGATCGTCTCTTCGTAGTCGGTTAGCAGCGCGGCACCGTTGCCGCCCATCATCGGCAAAGCACCCATATTTCGGGCGAGCGAGGCGATGCTTGGGAGCCACGGCGGCGCGTCCTTCTGGTCGCTAACAAGGTCAGTTCCCGCCGTTACCTCGGTAATGAGACGGTTAATTTCGTCTTGTTTGCGAATGCGCGAACGAGGAAGCCTGCGACTCCCGATAATCAAAAACAGAATAAAACCTGGCGCCGGCATAAAGAAGATTGCAAGCAGCCAGGCCATACCCGACGTTGGGCGCCGATTCCTGGGTACCACGATAATCGCGATAATCCGGATCAAATAGTCGATGATCACCAAAACCGTTGCAGCCCACACGGAAGTTATCGGAGAGGTGAAGGTGAGGAGATCAATAATATTCATGTCAACCTGTGTGCTGGGTTGAAGAACCAGAAGCACCAGTCGGAGCTAGCGGCGGAAGCCCACGTTTGGCACGCTGCTCCGCCTCGATCTTCTTAAACGCTTTGCGTTCGTTCCGATCGGAGCGAATGATCGTTCGCATCACGAACCAGAACATGAGTCCCAGAAGGATAGTGGGCGTGATGGCCCAGATCGAGGCAAGCAAAATATCAGACATGATTCTCCTATTTAACCAGCGGAAACAGAATAGTCTCACGGATGCCGAGACCCGTGATCGCCATGAGCAGGCGGTCGATTCCCATTCCCATTCCGCCGCTGGGCGGCATACCGTGTTCGAGTGCGCGCAGGAATTCCTCATCCAGGCTCATCGCCTCGGCGTCGCCAGCCGCGGCCTGAACGGCCTGGGCGACGAAACGCTCGCGCTGAACCACAGGGTCGACCAGCTCGGAATAGCCGGTACCCAGCTCAAATCCACGGACGTAGAGGTCCCACTTCTCAACGACGCCGGGTATGCTGCGGTGCGAACGAGTCAGTGGACTCGTCTCCACAGGAAAGTCCATCACGAACGTGGGGCTTACCAGGCTGTCCTTGACGAAGTGCTCCCAAAGTTCTTCGACCAGCTTGCCGTGGTTGGGAAGATCAAGCTCGATGCCCTCCTTCTCGGCGAGCGCGAGGAGATCTGCAACGGAGGTCTCGGGCGTGATAGTTACGCCGGCAGCCTCCGACAGGCTTTCGTACATGCTGAGGCGATCCCAGTTTCCGCCCAGATCGTATTCTGTCCCGTCGGCCCACGTCACGACGTGCCCACCGGCAACTGCCATAGCAGCGTTCTGGACAAATTCCTGGGTCAGGTCTGCGATGGAGTTGTAATCGCCGTAGGCCTGATAGGCCTCGATCATCGCGAACTCGGGACTGTGCGTGGAGTCAGCACCCTCATTCCGGAAGTTTCGGTTGATCTCAAAGACACGATCGATACCGCCGACAACCGCGCGCTTCAGGAAAAGCTCTGGTGCGATACGCAGGTATAGCTCGGTATCAAAAGCATTGGAGTGAGTCTTGAACGGCCGCGCAGAGGCCCCGCCGTGCAGGGTTTGCAGCATGGGCGTCTCAACCTCGACAAAGCCGTGCCCTGCGAGGGTGCTGCGAATGCTTGCCATCGTGGTAGCCCGGGCAAGAACCGTCTTTCGCGCCTGTTCGCGTACGATCAGGTCGAGATAGCGCTGTCGCACCCTGGTTTCTTCGTTCAGGTCGTTGTGCAGGTTGGGGAGCGGAAGGAGCGCCTTGGACGCGATAGCCCAGTCCTTGACCATGACCGATAGCTCGCCGCGGCGGCTAGAAATAACCTCACCACTCACGAAGACATGGTCGCCCAGGTCGACAAGTTCCTTCCACCGCTGCAGGCTCTCCTCACCCACCTCGGCGAGACTCACCATTGCCTGGATGCGCGACCCGTCTCCCGATTGCAGGCTCGCGAAACACAGCTTTCCGGTGTTGCGCGCGAACACGATGCGCCCAGCAACACCGACGCTATCGCCGGAAGCCATATCCGTTTCAAGGTGGGCGTATGCCTCACGCACCTGCGGAATGGTGTGTGTGAGAGGAACACTAACCGGGTATGCGCCGCCACCGAGGTCGGCAGATTCCGAGATGAGTCGCTCGCGTTTTGCCAGGCGAACGGCTTTCTGCTCAAAAATTTCGTCTGCCGTAAGTTCGGGCTCTGGCGTGGCGTGTGCACTCATGCGGGGTTCTTGCTCCTGGATTGGTGAATTAATCTAGTGTACCCCGTGTCGCCGTGTCCACAGCAGCGTGTAGCGCCGCACCGAGGATCGCACCGGGATGTTCAACCCCGATCTCGGATAGTTCTTCCAGAGACCGCTGGATCACAGTGGTGGCCATTGCCGTAGCCGAGGCCAGCGCGCTCGCATAGGTAGCCCTGTCCCCCTCTGCAACGACAACGGGTTCTGCCCCCATCTCGATGACGAGGGCCTGCGCGATCGGAAGCACGGGAGCAGGAGCCGTCACCGCGCAATAGCCCTCGGTGAGCCGTGCAAGATCGAGGGTGGTCCCCGTAAACGAAATTGCGGGATGCACTGCAAGGGGGATGATTCCGGCAGCCAACGCGGGTGCCAAAATCCCCGTGCCGAACTCCGGTGCTGTGTGGAGCACAAGCTGTCCTGGTTGCCAGGCTCCCAGAGTGGCAAGCCCCGTGACGAGCGCGTCAATCTCGCCAGAGGGGATGGCCAGAATCACCAACTCGCTCCGCTCCACGACAGTCTCAATTGGCAGGATGGGCGCACCCGGCAGAATTGCCTCGGCCCGCTCCTTACTCTCCTCCGAGACTGCGGAGATCCCCACTATTGCGTGCCCAGCGTTGGCCAGTGCCGCGCCGAGAACGGGTCCGACCTTGCCTGCGCCGATTATGCCAACGCCGAGCCTGCCGCTTTTCTGATTCATGAGCATCCTTTTCTATCGTGACTGATCATCGCACCTGATCATCGCGCCTGTTCGTCACGCAACCCAGCTACAATGACGGCGTCGGAGATGACAGCAAATGCCTCGTGAGCATGAGCAGAGTCGAGCGAGGAAAACCTGGTGCGCACGAGCCCACGAACGGTCTGCGTCGTGATGGCGGCAAGCCGAGTCTGGCGGGCCAGCCAACCCTGGGTGATACTCACATTCTGCACGCGCGCGAGGGGAACCACCACCATCGTGCGCCACAAAAACCCGCCGCGCATCATGATCTCGTCCTGCCCCAAGCGATACGAGTGGCGATTGCGGGAGAGACCCAACGCGAACCAGGAACGCTTAGGCGCGCCAACGAAGCCGTGGCCCGTTCCGGTGCCAGTTAGGGTGAAGTCGATCAGGGCATCCTCAAGCGGGATATCCGGCAGGATAACCGCCAACACGCGCACGACATCGTCACGTTTTCCCACGGGAAGCACGGTGGTCACGGACTGATCGCCCCCGCTGACCCCGGAATCCCCGGCTTTATTTATCAGGATCGTCCACCAGCCGAAAGGCCGCCACAAAAGCGGCTGAAGCACCTCGACTGCGTGGATGCGCCCGGTAGGAATCGTGTCGTTAACCGTGGAGAGGAGACCCTGGCCAATTCGGACCCCGTCGCCCGTGGGAGCGATCGAGAATCGCAGCAGCCGCAGCACCCTGGAGACGAGAATGCCTCCCACAGCAATAGTGAAGGGAACAGCCGCGAGCAGGAGCGCTCTGCCGCTATTATCCACAGACATGAGCGCAAAGGTAGCAGCAGCTACGACAGCCACAAAGCCGAGGGTGCCGAACCCGATTATACGAGACATCACCAATCGGATTGGAGGAATCCTGACAACAGAAGCCGGCTCAACCAATCGAGGCGGGTCAGCCTCCGACGCCTGCGCGCTTTTCCCCGGCGCCCCAGCCAGCGCGAGAATCTCCAGCCTCAATTTCTCGGCAACCGAATTGCGAAGATAGCTCAGATCAAGCTGAGACCTATCCTGCCCGGCAGTCGAAATCTTCAGCTGAGAGGCCCCAAAGATTCGGGCCAGCACGCTTCGATTGATATTCACGCCCTGCACGCGGTCAAGTCGCGCCTGACGGCTGGTGCGGAACACGATGCCGCTGCGCACCTCCACAGACTCAGCAGTGACCCTGTAGCTATGCCGCCTCCAGCTGAGATAGGACAGCCCGACAACAACCACGACGAGAATAGCAACTGCTACCGCCCCCACAACCCAGATGCCAAAAACCTTCGCCAGATCGAAGAAAGGTTGCGCCCACCCCGGGGCGTCATACTGCGCATTACCGGGTTCAGCGGCAGCATCCCCCGCGATAAACGCGTTGATAATCGCATCCCTCGTATTCGCGATCAGGATGCCAGCAATAGCCAGAACCACGATACCGCCACGTAAAAACGGCGTTGCGGGATGAAGCCGGTTCCACCCTCCACCGATCCCTGCCTGCTGACTCACAAGCCAGACCGCCGTGTTTCCGCGACCGCGATCAGATGGTCACGAAGACGCACGGCATCCTCCATCGTGAGACCGGGAAGGGTAACCCCTGTCGCCGCAGCCGCCGTGACGAATTTGAGCTCAGCGAGTCCCAGCGCACGCACCACAGGGCCGCGATTAATGTCGACCAGCTGCATCCGTCCGTATGGCACAGAAACGATTCTCTGAAAAAAGATTCCCCGACGAAACAGGAAATCATCCTGGCGTATCTGGTACCCAATCGCCCGCACCCGGCGCGGGGTAAGCAGGCAATCGACCAGGCCCACCAGTAACACGGCAGACGGAATCACATACACCCACACACCAATTGGCGCACCCAAAATGAGGGGGAGAAACGCGGCGAACCCAACGATCGCGGAGCCGATGATGGTGTTCACCAGGGTCACAGCAACGTAGCGAGGCGACACCCGAGTCCAATCCACACCCGCGGGGTCGAGGCCACGACGAATGGCGCCGGGCATTGCATGTGAACTCATCGTGATTCTATCCCTTCCGTTGGGTGAAACGCTACTATGCTGGCTGCTGGTCTGCCGGTTCTGGCCCGTCGTCGGTCGGGGGCAAAACGCACATGTTTTCCACGACAAGTCCCACAATGAGCAGGATCACACCGCCCAGGATGGTAAATGCCGTGAGTACCCATGATTCTAATTGGGGCGCTATCGTCCGGGTAAGGATGAAGCACAAAACACCGACCCCAAAACCGACAAAGAGACCCCCAACGAGAGAAGATGCCTTTGCCGCCGCCACCACGCGAACGGCAGAAAACGGGTTAATTGGTTTCGAATTTTTACCCGTGAGAGAACGGCGGATCGGTATCGCAACCACTAACAAAATAATGGCAAGAACGATGAGCGTCAGAGGCCACGCAATCGGCGGAACCATCATCGGTTGCCCCGAAGCGGAGAGCGCAACCTCACCCAGAAAACCCAAGACAAGGCCGGAGAGGATCGCAATGACGATAGCCGTCGAAGACATACGCTTATTCATGTGGTTACCCCGCCCATATCGGCCGCCGCGGCCCGTATTCGTATGAGCAACTCGGACACCCGGCCGTGCCCCATCAAGACCGCGTTGGGGTCCAGCTCCAGCCAGGGTTGCAAAACAAAATCACGTTCGAATGCCCGGGGATGCGGGATCGTCAACCGTTCGGTCTGCACCACCTTGCCGCCATACGTGATGATATCGATGTCGAGAGTGCGGCTCCCCCAACGCTCCGCACGCACCCGACCGTGATCAGCCTCGATCCTGTTGACCAGGTCCAGCAACGCCTCAGGCTCAAGGTCGGTCGTCACGTAGGCCACACCATTCAGATAAGCCGGAGCATCAGGGTCGAGACCTTCCGCTGTCAACGCGACGGAATCTCGAAGCGGCGAAGCATCAAGAGAATGGATGCCAGCAGACGCCCGTAATTCCTCCTGCGCCGCGAGGATGGTTGCTTCTCTGTCGCCGAGGTTACTGCCGAACGCCAGGACGCACGTTACCATTTGCCTCATCGGGTCCTCACCACCGTCACCGTGACATTCTCATAAGGTACCGCTATGGGGGCATCAGGTTTGTGAACTGAGGTACGCGCTGCTCGTACCGACGGAAAAGCCAAAGCGGTGGCGGCTACGCGCTCCGCGACAGTCTCGATGAGGTCGACGGGATCCCGCTCGACTGCGGAGACAACAGCCTCCGCAAGCTCCCCATAGTGCACGGTCTGACCCAGATCGTCCGCAGCTGCTGCAGCGCTCAGATCGACATCGACAACGACGTCGATGACGAATCGCTGGCCGTTTTCACGCTCAAAGTCGAAGACCCCGTGGTGGGCGAAGCATTCCAGCCCGGTTAGCGTGATGGTGTCACCCTCGAAAAAACGGGTCATGAGGCATCCCTCCTATCGATGCGGGCAGTTTCGGGATACGAATCGTTCAGGCCGGTCTGCCACTGCCGCCAGACGTCGAGCGCAAGTTTCGTCTCTGGCACGTTGTGCACCCGGACAGCCCACGCCTCAAGCTGTGCGGAAAGAACACTGATCACGGCGGTGGGGAGATCCCTCGCCTCCACCGGAGCAGCAGGATCGAGAAGTTCGGCGAGGAACCTCTTCCGAGATGCGCCAATCATGACCGGGTACCCCAGCTCGGTAAATTCGTCCTGCCTCGCGAGCGTTTGCCAATTGTGCGTTGACAGCTTTGAAAATCCTAAGCCCGGATCGAGAATGAGCTGTTCGTCAGAGATACCTGCCTGTTTGGCAGCGCGGATGCGAGACTGAAGCTCCTGCCGGATCTCAGAGACGGTATCCGCGTAATCGGCGCGGGCATCCATCCCTCTCGAACCCCCACGCCAGTGACCAAGAACATAGCGAAGCGGGGTTCCCGCTACGCATCCGAGGATTTCGGGATCAGCGAGGCCACCCGACACATCGTTGATAATACTGGCCCCGGCGGCCGCGGCGGAGAGAGCCGTGCTCGCGTTGAGCGTATCAATGCTGACTGTCACGCCTTCTCTGCTCAACGCTGAGACAACCGGGAGGATGCGGTCTTGCTCCTCGGCTGCGGAAATTCGGGTTGCTCCTGGGCGGGTTGATTCGCCGCCAACGTCCACGATGTCTGCACCCTGTGCGCTGAGCGCGAGGCCGCGCTCGATCGCAGCGTTGGCATCGAAGAATGCCCCGCCATCGCTGAACGAATCGGGGGTTACGTTAAGCACACCCATGATGAAAGTCATTCGGCACCCTTGATGAGGGCAATAACTTCTGCGCGCTCCGCAGCCTTGCTGAGCCGACCTCTGCTCGCCATACTAATGGTGGTGCTGCCCGCCTGCCGAGGCCCACGGGCTGTCATACAACCATGAGACGCTTCGATCAGTACAAAGACGCCATGCGGCTCGAGGGATTCGTCGATGCTCGCAGCGACCTGTTCTGTCAGCCGCTCCTGAACCTGCGGACGAGCGGCGTAGGAGTTGAGAAGGCGAGGAAATGCGCCAAGACCTACGACACGATTACGCGGTTGGTATGCGATGTGGGCAACCCCAAAAAACGGTAACAGATGATGTTCGCAGACGGAACGGAACTCGAGCCCTCTCACGAGCACTAACTCTCCGGTGTCTTCTCCAACGGGGATACTATCGGCAAGATACCTATCCGCATCCTCGCCAACGCCCGAGAAGAACTCTGCATATGCGTCCGCGACGCGGCTTGGCGTGGTCTCGAGGCCGGGGCGTGAGAGATCCTCGCCGATAGCGGCGAGGATCTCTGAAACGGCAGCCTCAATACGAGCCCGATCAACGTGAGACTCGAACACCTGGGACCTACCCGTCTGAGCCGGTGTCTGTGTCTTCAGAAGACTTCGTTGCCTGGGGACCTGTTACGGAAGAATCGGTTGCGGAAGATCCAGCGACTTCTTCTTCGCGAACTATTTCCTCGACTGACTCATCGGTCTGCGCAATCTCGGGGATTGCGACGGGGGGCAGGTCGGATACCGGGCGCCCCTCGCTTGACAGCCACTGTTCTCGAGGAGGAAGACGTTTGACATCCTTGAAGATTTCGGCCAACTGGTTGTGGTCGAGGGTTTCCTTTTCAAGAAGCTCGAGCGCAAGGCGGTCAAGTACCTCACGGTTGTCGTTCAGGACCTTCCAGGCCTCGTTGTGCGCGTTCTCGATGATGGCACGAATCTCGGCATCGACCTTCTCCGCAAGGCCCTCAGAGTAATCACGAGACTGGCCGAAGTCACCCAGGTAGGCTCCCCCTGTCGAAGAGCCAAGCAGGACGGGTCCAAGGACAGAGGTCATACCGTATTCGGTAACCATCTTCCGCGCGGTTCCCGTGGCCTTCTCGATATCGTTAGATGCTCCGGTCGTGGGATCGTGGAAAACAATCTCCTCTGCCACGCGGCCACCCATGGCATATGCGATCTGGTCGAGCAGCTCATTGCGTGAGACAGAGTACCGATCCTCTAGCGGGATAACCATGGTGTAACCGAGCGCCCTTCCGCGAGGCAGAATCGTGACCTTGGTGACGGGATCGGTGTTATTCATCGATGCGGCGACGAGGGCGTGTCCACCCTCATGGTAGGCGGTGATGAGCTTTTCTTTGTCTTTCATCAGGCGGGTTCGACGCTGCGGGCCCGCGATGACTCGATCGATAGCCTCGTCGAGGGCGCGATTATCGATCAGCTGAGCGTTGGACCGCGCTGTCAACAGGGCTGCTTCGTTGAGGACGTTGGCAAGATCAGCACCGGTGAAACCCGGAGTCTTGCGCGCCACGACGTCGAGGTCGACATTGTCCGAGAGTGGCTTACCCTTGGAGTGAACCTCAAGGATCTGTCGGCGTCCGTTCATATCCGGCGCGTCAACGCCGATCTGACGATCGAAACGGCCCGGACGCAGAAGAGCGGGGTCAAGCATGTCCGGACGGTTGGTAGCTGCGATCAGAATCACGTTTGTCTTGACGTCGAAGCCGTCCATCTCAACCAGCAGTTGGTTGAGGGTCTGCTCGCGTTCGTCGTGCCCGCCTCCCATACCCTGTCCACGGCGCTGGCCCACAGCATCAATCTCATCGACAAAGATGATGGCGGGAGAGTTCTGCTTGGCCTGCTCGAAGAGGTCGCGAACGCGGCTCGCGCCGACGCCGACAAACATTTCAACGAAGTCGGAGCCTGAGATCGAGTAGAAGGGGACACCAGCCTCGCCAGCGACAGCGCGGGCAAGCAACGTCTTACCGGTTCCGGGAGGACCGTAGAGGAGTACGCCCTTGGGAATACGGGCACCGACTGCGAGGAAACGGGCGGGCTCCTGAAGGAATTCCTTAATTTCGTGAAGTTCTTCGATCGCCTCTTCTGCACCAGCGACATCGGCAAATGTCACCTGCGGGTTCTCCTTCGAGACCAGCTTCGCCTTGGACTTACCAAATTGCATCACCTTGCTGCCGCCGCCCTGCATACTCGAGAGCATCCACCAGAAGAACAGTCCGATCAGCAGGAGTGGGATCAAGAAAGTGAGGAGAGAGAGCCACCCATTTGGCTGAGGAACCTTATCGGTGTAGCCCTTCTTCGGGTTTGCCTCGTCAACAGCTTTAACAACCGCGTCCCCGCGGGGAGTCACATAGTAGAAGTAGACCTCTTTGCCGTGATCTTTGTCGGCCTTCGTCAGAGTGAGATTGACACGCTGATCGCCGTCGATGATCTCGGCAGATTCGACTTTGCCCTCTGAGAGCATCGTGAGGCCTTTTTGAGTGTCGATCTCTTTGGCACCACCACCTGCGATCAGGCTCCATCCCAACAGAACGACGATGGGGGCAATGATGATGTAGATGAGTGGACCGCGAAAGAGTTTCTTAGAGCGGGTTGTCTTCTCAGCCAATCGGAGCACCTTTCTGGATGCGCTGGGGCACGCCAACACTTTCGGGCTATTATTGCCTCAAGATTAGCGAAATATTTCTGTGGGATAGCCGGGTTTCTGCCGTAGGCGTAATCAAAGCCCTTTAGCCGGGAAAAACGGAAAGCGTGAAGTCATTGTAATCGTAAAGCACCGCCCTCTCGCCAGACTGCAGCAAACGGGAGGTGTGGGTCACCGGCAGAGTCCACAGCGGAGCTTCTTTCTCGTTGTCGAACGCGAGCACTGTTGCGTCACAGAGCACAAGTGCCGCGTTCTCTATAGCGGCCATTCCGTCGTTATACACACACGGCAGAGGTGTCGAAAAAGAGATCTCGCCGGACATCGAATCTAAGCGGACGAGTGTGTTTCTAAACTCAACACCGGCATATTTCGTTTCCAACTGAACCCAGTCATAGATGTTAGCCCGGGCGCTCCACAACGCCTTACCAGTTTGGGGATCGACCCTCTGCGTTTGTGTAGGATCATCCCCACCCACGAGATACGAACCGTCACGCGCCGTAAAATTAAGGGCAACCACCGGAGCATCCCACAGCGGTTTATCCGAGGTCACGTCCCACGCCATGAATTTGCTTTTCCCGGCCTGTTCGTCTGTTATCTTGACGATGAGGTCAGAGTCGCCGACCTGCTCAAAACGCTCCCCCGGCTCAAGTTTGCGACCAAAGGAGGCAGGGCTTCCATCTGTCATATTCACCACTCCGCTGCCAGTCGTGACAAAGTCTGTGCCCAGCACAGAGCACGGATAGTCGCCGCACGGAGCATCCCACAGAGGCTTCGACCCGTCTGTGATGTCGTAGACGGCGACTCGCAGCGGACCCTCATCGTCGTATCCCTGAACAACAATACGATCTTTTATGACCGAGGTTGCCCACGTATTGCCGGGTATTTGTTCGTTAAAGATAGTTTTTCCCGTAACCGGATCAAGGACGACAACATAGCTAACATCAGCACCAGCAGTCAGAGTAATGACGACCCCACCTGTGAATTCACCGCTTACATCCATGAGTACAGGACCCTCGATGCCCAGTTGGTGGCGTAAATCTACCCGCCACTTCTCCTCACCCGTCGTGAGTGAAATAGACGCAATGAGGGCAGGAGATTCTGCTTCCTGCGCTGATTGGTTCGTGTCTGAACCGTCAACAGCCCCCGAGTACCCACTCCCATCAATCCACGCGAAGACAAAACCGGTATCTGCGGAAGGAGTCAGGATCAGATCACCCTGGCCCAGTTCCTTCTGGTCTCCAAACACCTGCTTACTAAATGCCGGAGCCGGAGCTGCGCTGCGCCCTGACGTGAGAATCGGAGAAGTTCCAGATACCGCCTCGATTGAGGGAAACAGCATAATCATCGAGATGACAGCGGCAAGCAGCAACGCAATACCCGTGAAAACGCTTCCCACCATGAGTGGGAGGCTCCCCCAGACCGGCGGGATATCGAGCTCGGAACTATCCGCGGCATCCTCGATCGAACGCCGCGGGGGTGACAGGTCACGGGTCATAACGTAGCTTGTTTACTCGTAAATGTGCTTAGCGAGTACCGCAACGTCGCGCAGGTTACGATACTTTTCGGCGTAGTCAAGTCCGTAGCCGACCACGAAGTCGTTGGGAATTTCGAATCCAACATACCTCACGTCTACCTCAACCTTGGCGGCGTCGGGCTTCCGCAGCATCGCACAAATCTCGACAGAGGATGCCCCCCTCGACTGCAGGTTTTCGCGGAGCCATGACAGGGTCAATCCCGAGTCGATAATGTCCTCAACGATCAGTACATCCCGTCCCTGCAGATCGCTGTCCAGATCCTTCAGGATACGGACAACACCGCTGGACTTGGTGCTTGCCCCGTATGAGCTGACGGCCATCCAATCCATTTCCACGTGCATCCGTAATTCGCGAGCCAGGTCGGCCATCACCATAACCGCGCCCCGCAAGACTCCGACGAGAAGCGGGTTCTTACCTTCGTAGTCTTTCTCGATCTGGCGGGCAAGCTCAGCGGCCCTGTTGTGCAGCTGTTCCTCGGTAACCAGAACCTCGGCTAGGTCATCGCTAATGTGTGTGGAATCCATTGTTGTTCTTTCGCTGTGTTGTGGTTGGGGTGGCTGTGGTGCGGTTATTGAGCGCTATCAATATCCGCCGAAAAGATGATCATGCCAGATTCTCGCCTGGCACGAATTCCAGGCAAGCTCAGGGCTTTCTGCCCGTGCCAATCGGTCACAAGTGCGGCAACCGCGAGAGTGTGCTGACGGGTCAACGATATACCAAATTCAGAGTGAACCACGTAACGGATGATTCGCTGGCGGAGTGCAGCCGGGTTCGACTCAAGGGCCCGGACCGAGACCGCAATACCCGCCTCGGCAGGCTCAACGATCTCTTCGATGAACTCGTCAATCATTTGCTGGAAAGCGGCGGCATCCTCACGATGCTGATCACCCGTCCTCGCAAGCGCCTCTGCGACTCCCGGGCCCAGTTCTCTTTCGAGCAGGGGGAGCACGGTCTGCCTCACACGCACTCTCGTGTACGACGGGTCTTCATTGTGCGGGTCGCTCCAGGGCTCTAGCCCGCTGTCCTCGCAGAATTGTTGGGTGCTCGATCGACGGATGCTCAACAAAGGTCGCACAAAAATCTCGCTTCGCACCCTCATCCCGGCCAGGCTCGTCGCCCCAGAGCCTCTGGCCAGACCCAGCAGTATCGTCTCGGCTTGGTCGTCCAGCGTATGACCGAGCACAACCGCACGAGCACCAGTCTCGCGTGCGGCTGCGCGCAGGGCAGCGTACCTGGCGTCACGAGCGGCTGACTCAGGTCCCCCGACAGTTCCGACCGAGACACGCTGGATGATGACCGGGGCAAGCCCGAGAGTTCTTGCCTGATCGGCAGCTAGACGCGCCTGCCCTGCGGAACCTGGCTGGAGTCCGTGGTCAACAATGATCGCCCCGGCGGAAAGGCCGAGGCTACGAGCCTCAAAACCTGTGGCGGCGGCGAGGGCGAGGGAGTCTGCACCCCCGCTCAGGGCCACTAAGACATCGGTCGTGTTTTGTGAGGAGGGAGTTCTATCGGTCGTGGATTCGCTTGCCGTGCCAGAGATGTCAACCACAGCGTTCTGAAGTTCGGCGTTGGTGAAATCTGTGTTCGTCAACCGTGACAATTCGTTCCTCACCGCGAGCCGGATCTCCGAGATAGCTGGTGTGAGCCGTGCGGGGCGGGGCGGCTCGAGTCGCTGGGAGTTGTGCGGCATATCTTCAAGATTACACAGTTCCGGCTGGGCGATTCCTCCCGATGTTGCCGATTCTTCCAGGCAGCGATACCGCGAATCAAGTACTGTGTAAGGCGGGTGCATCACGATCACGCATAGTTGTCGCCTCGATACACCCAGCGTTATTTCTAGCCCACGACCTCAAATCCTGAATTGTAAGGAGCTACCGCTCATGGCCGCATATGATGCCGTCGTAGAAATCCCCAAGGGGAGCCGCAACAAATACGAGATTGATCACGAGACGGGGCGAGTGTTCCTCGACCGCGTTCTGTTCACCGCTTTCGTGTATCCCACTGACTATGGCTACTTCGAGAACACACTTGGCCTCGACGGCGACCCCGTCGATGTGCTAGTCCTTCTCGAATACCCCGTTTACCCAGGTGTCGGCGTCAAGGTTCGTCCCGTAGGTGTGCTCAATATGAGCGACGAGGCCGGGAACGATGCCAAGGTCATCGCGGTTCCTTTCAAGGACCCTCGCTGGAGCCACATCCAGGACATTAACGATGTCCCCGAGCAGACGCGGAAGGAAATCGAGCATTTCTTCACTCGCTACAAGGACCTTGAGCCTGGCAAGTTTGTCAACATCGAGGGATGGGGCGATGCCGCTGAGGCTAATCAGATCGTTGAGGATGGATTTGTTCGCCTCAAGGAGCAGGGCCACTAAGCTCTTCGTTTCTGCCTATTTACGCTGAAAAAGTAATGCCCCCAGATTTTTCTGGGGGCATTACTTTGTTATCGACGAAATGAATCGGATGCTTATCGGAGGCTAATTCCTCGAGCCCACATAAACGGCTCAGGATCCGTGGTCGAACCGTTTACGTAAACCTCGAAATGCACGTGAGGTCCGGTCGCCATCCCGGTCTGCCCGGTTCCCGCGATGACCTCTCCAACGCCTACTCTTTGCCCAACGCTGACGTAGAGGCCACCGTTCATGATGTGGCCGTAACGAGTTTTAATCCCGCCACCGTGGTCGATTTCGATCATATTTCCATAGCTCGGGCGGGGACCTGAGAAGGTTACTGTGCCGCTCGAAGCGGCAAAGATTGGGGATCCTTCGGGGGCCGCGAGATCGGTTCCGGTATGGAACGCACCGCCGGTGCAGCCATAACTGCTGCAGACCTGTCCGCGACCACCGTAGCCCGAGCTCCAGTATCCGTTGCTCGGCCGAGCCCAGTCTCCTGATACCGGAGGAAGAGTTCCACCTCCGCCGCCGCCACCGCCACCGCCTCCAGCTGGACGCTGTGCTGCCGCGGCTGCAGCGGCCGCAGCCCGGGCCTGTGCAGCTGCTTCTTCTGCCGCTTTACGCGCTGCTGCTTCCTGGGCGAGGCGTTCCTGGTACCCAGCCACTGTAGCCTGAGTGGTGTCCTTGAGCGCCGCGAGCTGGGCGTTAAGAGTTTCTTGCTGAACTTGTTGAGCCGCTAGCTGCTCTTGGGCCTTCTGTGAGGCCTCTGCCGCCGCTTTAAACGCGGCATCGGCCTCCGCTCGAAGCCTCTCACGCTCGGTTTTAGCCTCTTCCGCCTGATCTCCAAGAGACTTCGCGTTGTTGCTGGCGACCTTGGCGTCTTCGTATACCGTGTTGTTTCGGTCGGTGGCCTGGGTCATCATGCTGAGCTTGGATAGGAGACCGTCTGCGGATGCCGCGTTCTGGTCAAGGAAAAGCTCGAGGGTCTGATCGCTGCCGCTTGACCGATACATCTGGGCAGCAATGGACGATGCCTGTGTCGACGCTGTTGTCGCTTTTTCTTCGCTCGCGGCTGCCTGCTCGACTAGAGAGTTATAGCGATGATCTGCATCGTTGAACTTTTGTTCCGCGTCGTCCAAAACGGTCGCGGTCCGGAGCGCCTCCGCTTGGGTTGCGGCTACCTCGTCCTGAAGAGTTTTGACAAGGCCCTCAATCTCGGTGACCTTGGCAGCTGTCGCAGCCTCGTTAGCTTTGGCCTGCTGAACATCGTTCCAGGTAGGAAGCTCAACGGCGAATGCGCTCTGCGCGGTATTCGCGGTGAAGGCAGTGGCAACGATGCCCCCGACGACGAGTGCGGCAATGGCACGTCTGAAGATAGGGCGCCGTGAAGCCCCGCCTTTTCGTGGTATCAAATTCACAATCGTTTTAGCCATAATCCCTACTAAAGTTCAACCAGTTTGTCGCGCGCCAAGAGCTTAGCCGCAACTGTCACTTTTTTAGTCCGTAACCCACCCTAACAAGGGTTTGAAAAGAATGCTGGACAATTTCTGAGTTAGGGGTGACGTCACAGGATGATTTTCTCTTTTCAACTTTTTTGACTGAACTCGAGGAGCCTTCTACACACTGTCTCAAGCGCGGCTCTGCACATCTTTCGAAAAAAGTTTTTACCAGATCAGAGCCCTATTAAAGAGAAATATCGACCTTAGGGGACATACTCAATTTGATTATTGGCAAAGTTTCATCGTAAGCTTGTGCCTCGGTAGTCATGGTGTTGAAAAGCGCTAAGGCCCCATCGTTTAGTGGCCTAGGACACCGCCCTTTCACGGCGGCAGCACGGGTTCGAATCCCGTTGGGGTCACCACGACTACCGGATATAATTACACAGTATGGCCCTGTAGCGCAGTTGGTTAGCGCGCCGCCCTGTCACGGCGGAGGTCGCGGGTTCAAGTCCCGTCAGGGTCGCCAAGTAACGAGAAGCCCTTCCTTCGGGAAGGGTTTCTCGCCTTGCGGAGCGTTTATTCGCTCTGGGCTCTGTAGCTCAGTTGGTAGAGCGTTCGACTGAAAATCGAAAGGTCACGGGATCGATGCCCGTCGGAGCCACTGAACCCTCGTAAGGCTTCTACTTGCGGGGGTTCTTTTATTTTCCAGCTCAACACTTTATTTCAATATTGGCTGAGCGAGGGCAGCAAGTCGCGATCGCATAGCGTCCCTCGAGTGAACCAGAATCTCATTCTCCGATTCGTAACCAGCGGAAAATCCTTTACAGTCATTACAACATCACCCGCAATGAGAGCAGGCGGATACCGCCCCGCACTTCGCATCTGCCGATAGCGGTCAGCACGTGGGTTCAGAGAATCGCTTCGGAAGCTTCATCAGTTCGTCACAGATATACCCCTTCGTATTTCAATCAGCTTCGATCAGCTGCTGAGCACCTGGGCCTTCCAATAGCCCCAGCACTATCTTGCACCCGGATACGGCAA
The DNA here is from genome assembly GCA_040400085.1 of Lysinibacter sp. Classification (GTDB taxonomy): domain Bacteria; phylum Actinomycetota; class Actinomycetes; order Actinomycetales; family Microbacteriaceae; genus HNR. The sequence continues at coordinate 22,128 of JBBAQX010000025.1, forward strand.
GCAGAAGATCGACGGCTTTGCCCGTCACTTCCAGCCCGTCACCCCAGAAGATCCCACTGTCAGCAGAGGGGAAAGAATCCGTGATTCCCTGTGCTGATTTTATGCCCTTTCGCGGAATATAGAGAACCTCCACAAAAGACTCCTGAACAACGTGCACGACATTCGTATGGTTGGCACATCGGATTTTATAGATCAATTTAATCACTAATAAGGTTAATTACGGATGCTCCACTACAGACCGGAGTATCCGCGGACGAGGGCAGCGTTGACTTTGAAAGTCGCGAATAACGCCCCTTCTGTGCATAGGGATTTTTTCTCGGCAGTTCAAACACAAAACGTCTTTCGCTGTTTCTCCCGGCAACCGTTATGTGTCGGCGCGCTCCCCACGCGGTAAGCCACGACAGCTAAGGAATATCATGACAAACACCGTAACCACAGAACCCGCAGCCCCCGCTGAAAAGGCATCCGTATCTGGAAGGTCAACAGCTGTTCGTTGGATCGGAATCCTCGCAATCATTGCAGGAGCTTTGATGGTTGTCACCGGCGGAGTTGTCTGGGGTGTGGTCTCAAGCCAGCTACGCGCCCAGGAAATCACGGTTAGCGAAGACGCGGCTTTTCTTGCCGGTTCACAGGTTGCTGGCCCCTTCACTGCGCTAGCCCAAGCAGACATCATCAATGAGCACTCTCTCAAAGCGACGGGCGGCAAGACATACGCGCAGCTCGAACAGGATGATCCGAAACGAGCAGTCGTCATGAACGCCTCCTTCCTCCGAGCATCGCTTTTCACGTCCGTGGTATCTTTCGGAGTCTCGGTCTTCGCGATTGGAGCAGGCCTCATCATTGCCCTTCTGGGATGGGCCGTCACCGCCTTAGCCCCCCGCTCAAAAGCATAGAATAACGCCTAACGTTTAGAAGAAGCCCTTCCTCGCAAGGAGGGCTTCTTCTGTAAGCAAAGCCACTTCCCACCCCACGTCGTTGCGAGTAGAGTTGGCTCACGATAGGGTATGGAGGCCGAACAGTGAGCACACAAGATCCCAACACATTCGCAGACCTGAGCGCGGTCTTCGTCAATTGCAGCCTTAAACGCTCGCCAGAAACAAGCAACACCCAGGGTCTGATGAATCGAAGCATCGCCCTGATGCGCTCTGTTGGCGTCGAAGTCAGCACGATAAGGCTGGTCGATCACGATATTGCCCCGGGCGTGTACCCGGACATGACTGAGCACGGGTGGGAAAGTGACCACTGGCTCACAGAAGTGTGGCCTCGGATCGCAAGCGCAGACATCCTCGTTATTGGAAGCCCCATTTGGCTCGGCGAACTCTCCTCGCAGACCAGGCTGCTGATCGAGCGCCTGTACGCGATGAGCGCCCTCACGAACGAGAACGGCCAGTACATCTATTACGGCAAAACTGGTGGCGTTATGATCACGGGGAACGAAGACGGCGTTAAGCACTGCGCGATGTCTACGCTGTACTCGCTGCAGCACATCGGCTTTGTGATTCCTCCCGGCGCTGATGCCGGGTGGATTGGCGAGGTCGGACCGGGACCCAGCTACCTTGATCCGGGCTCGGGCGGACCGGAGAATGACTTCACCAATCGCAACACCACATTTATGACCTGGAATCTGATGCATATGGCGCAGCTGCTCAAACAATCCGGCGGCCTGCCCGCTCACGGAAACGTGCGGCGAGACTGGGATCGTGGCGAACATTTTGGCTTCGATGCCAACCCCGAGTATCGCTAGGCGGCGTCCGACCCGTCGACAGAAATTTTTCTGCGCGTTTTGTGGGTGGTGATCCATCCGCACCCACAAAACGCACAGAAAAATTTCGGGCCATGCGCGAACCCGGGCCCGATGCCGCACCCAAACCCCACACGCCCTAGGTAGCCTCTGATTCAGAAGTTCCCTCTCAGCTTTTCCCGCAGAGTATCCGACTCAGATATACCTTAAGTACGCTTCTGTTCGCGGATGGAATCATAACGATTTCGAGAATCCTGAACCTGATCGAAGTTTTGCTCCGCCCAAGCCCCAAGGGCGCGGAGGGGTTCACGCAAAGTCAGACCTAGCTCAGTGAGTTCATACTCGACGCGTGGAGGCATCTCATTATAGGCATGTCGCAATACAAGACCGTCACGTTCAAGGTCGCGGAGAGTATCAGCAAGGACTTTCCCGCTGATACCGCTAACTGCCAAACGAAGATCACCGAATCTCAAGCGTCCCTCGCTGAGCGCAATCACGATCAGAGCCGTCCACTTATTAGCAATCCGCGCCAACGAAGTGCGAGAAGGACACGTCGATAACATGACATTCCAAACCGGTTGTGACATATTTTTCCTTAGTTACGTTGAGGTAATAGGTTACCATTTGTTACTTTTATTTTTCAAGCACACTAAGGAGAAAATCATGAATCACCTCACACCAATCGCAGTAGTCAACCGCTACTTTGATGCGCTCGCCACCGGAGACGTTCCCGGAGCGATGAGCTTGCTCAGCCCCCAAGTTGTGTGGACTCAGCCAGGCGCAAACCGCTTCTCCGGTCAGCATACAGGCCCCACTGAGGTGGGTACGCTCATCGGGGGGATGATGGAGATAAGCGCCGGAACGTTCCAGCTTTCGGTGGCCGGCACCCCCATGTCCAACGGAGAGCTGGTCGGCGTTCCTGTCCGCTTTAGCGGCCAACGTGAAGGCGCATCAATGGACATGTCAGGTATAGACCTCCTGACGATCCGCGAGGGTCTCATCGTGGCTGTGCACCTATTCTCAGAGGACAGCCCAGCCGAGGATGTCTTCTGGGGGAAAGCTTAGACTCTCATGTTCGGTCTCGGGGTGTTACGTTCCGCCGCGCGTAACACCCCGAGACCGATGCAGCGACCGAGCCCCTACTTCGCGTCGGCGTAGCTCTCCGCAATCTCGGCGCCGACCGGAAACTCAACCGGGAACCCTCCGAACATCAAGCGCCCCGCATCAGCCGCCGCGGCTTGAACCGCCTCGGCCACCGCTTCCGCATAAGCCTGAGGGGTGTGAACCATGACCTCGTCGTGCAGGAAGTATACGAGATGGGGGCGCCCACGAGCATCCCCCATCGAAGAGAGCCTCGTGCGCAGCCCCGCCAACCAGCACATCGCCCACTCGGCCGCGCTCCCCTGGCACACAAAGTTACGCGTAAACCGGCCCCAGCTCCGCGACGTCTGCCTGGCCCTATCCCGCGGCGCCCCCTCCGGAGTATCGCTATTGCGCAGGGACTCGGCCCACCAGGTGTCCTCGGCGGCAGGCGAGCTACGACCCAGCCAGGTGCTTACGACGCCGCCCTTTTCCCCGACCCGTGCGGCCTCCTCCACCAGGCCTATGGCGCGTGGAAACGCCGCTGCCAACCGCGGCATCAGCGAGGCGCTGCGCCCCGTTGTTGACCCGTACAGCGCGCCGAGCATCGCCACTTTCGCGTGGTCGCGGGTGTCGACGATGCCGCGGTCGACAAGCGATTGGTAGAGATCTGTGCCGCGCCCGGCATCCGCCATCGATAGGTCACCAGAGATCGCTGAAAGGATGCGCGGCTCAAGCTGGGCCGCATCGGCAACGACCAGCGTCCACCCCGGGTCGGCTACCACGGCGGCGCGAACGGTAGCCGGCAGCTGCAGGGCTCCCCCGCCGTTCGCGGCCCACCGCCCGGTCACCACGCCGCCGACGACATACTCGGCGTGAAAGCGTCCGTCCCGCACCCAGGTGTCCATCCAGTTCCAGCCGTTAGCCGTGTACAGGCGCGACATCTTTTTGTATGCGAGCAGCGGCTCAATGACGGGATGCTTCACCTCGCGCAACTCCCACTTGCTGGTGCTGGACACCGCGAGCCCCGCACGTTTGAGCGCCTTGAGCAATTCCTGCTGCGAATCCGGGTTGACCGTGGGGTTGTCGAGCGCAGCCCTGATCTGCGCGACAAAGGCCTCCATCTTGGCGGGGCGACCCCCATACTGCGGGCGGGGACCCAGCGTATCGTTCAGGATCTGGTTGTGTATATCGGTCCGCCAGGGGATGCCGTGAAACTTCATCTCCGCCGCCGCGAGTGCCCCGGCCGACTCCGCTACGAGGAGGAGGGAGAGCTGGCCCGGGCGGTCACTGCTGGCCACGGCATCCGCCTGCCTGCGGAACTCGGCAAGCGATTCGTCATGATTGGGGTCGTCGACAGGCGCAGAGGATGCCCCACAAGAAACTGCCTCTAAGGTAGCCTGCGCAGCATCCGCCACCGAGAGGTCATCGAAGAGCGTATTCTCGGAGGGCGAGGGCGGGGCCGCAGGCATGTCCCAGGCAGGATGCTCCGTGACCTCGGACCCGGCCGTCCACTCGGAGTTCTTGAGAATCGCGTGGCACAGGCGCAAGTCGTGGCACCTCGCCACGACGATTCCACGCTCCAGTAGCCGCGGATACCAGTGCGAGGTGTCACTCCACACCCAGCGCACGCTGTCCTCGTCCAGAGCCTCGACGGTATCCGCGAATTGATGCTCGGGAACCGTGTACGAGTCGAAGACGTGACCCGAGGCATCCATCTGTCGAAAAACGACGTACCCATCCGCATTGGGAGGGCTGGAAACCAGAATGTGCACACCTCATCTTGTCACGAGCGTCCGACATCGACGCACGAATACGAGACGAAGCCTACCGGCGCGTCAGCGGGGGACGCAACCCCAGGTGCTCACCCAGCGTCTCGCCCGCATGAGCGCACTTGTTGTGGAATCTTACCTCTCTCGAAAATAACGAAAAAGATACTTTTCACGCATAGTCCCGATCGCGCCTAAACACCCGATACAAACGCCCAATGCACTTAATAGAAGTATGCGTAAACCCACCATCCAAACAACAGGAGCATCAACGACAAGCTGCGACTGAGCTATGTAAAAGCTCCCCACACTAGTTATTACTAAAGACGGAATCAACCAATACAAACTTTCAAAAAATATTTGAACCAAAAGTCCAATTTTTGGGACTCTACTATGCATCGCCGAGGCAAACTCAAGCCGTCGTAGCTTTGTTGATATATATCCGATAATTGCGCCAGCAGGCCCGGCTACCCAAACAAGAATTAGTGACGGTCGATTTTCCAACAAAGCCGTACCATTGTAAGTAGCGCCCAGAGTTGTGTTTAACTGACTGATTTGAGGGTTTTCGCCGTTTGTTTTGTCTATGTCAACAGCCGTCCATAGAAGGCTAGAAGTATCGTCAGCGGGATTCCGCGAATCAATCCAACAGGAATCAAATCTCCTGTTGTCATTAGAAATAACAGGAACGAGCACAGCGTACCCCAACCCAGGAATCCGTCCGTCTTCCGGGTACTGATATACAGCTTCTACGTCTAATTGACCCTGAGTTGTGTTTACACGGTCTCCTAGCGCAAGAGCAAGCGTGTCCGATAGTTCTTGAGAAACATATACTCCCGGAATGATCGTATTCATTTTACTAGCGAGAAGATCTTTAAAACCCAGTGAGACTTCTTTTGTGGGGACAGGGCTCGAAGGCAAGGAAGAAAAAGTGATAGGTGCAGCCTCCGAGACAGCACCAGCAGCACGAATTCTGGGGGCCGATGATAGCTGATCGCATGCCTCACCATCGATGGAACTTGCTGCCGTTATAATGGTTATCGTCGAACCTGAATTCGCAAATAATCTATAACCCATCAATATTTCGTTGACAGCTTTTACATCAAACACAGCTAGCCCCCCGGCAACTATCACAAAGATGATGAGCAACAACATCGGCCGCGTGGTCCCAGTTTTTACGTTCCTAGTTGCTTCTGAAAAAATACTCGACAAACGCATATCCACTAAGCCAGCACAATCTTTTTATCACAGGATTTACTTGTCTGTTCATTATGTGTCGCCACCACAACAATACTTCCACTAGCGGAAACATTAGAGAGAACTTCGTTCACTGTTGAGGCCGTCTTGCTGTCCAATTGCGCAGTGGGTTCGTCAACCAGTAACAGATCAGGAGAAGCAACTAGCGCACGCGCGAGCATCAAACGCTGCGCTTCACCACCCGAGAGAGAGCTAAACTGATGTTCCGCTACGCTTTGAAGACCGAAAACACGAAGGGCTTCTAAAGATTCCTTTTCTGCATCGCGCCTATTTAGACCAAGCGCAAGTAGAGGCAGCGCCACATGATCAATAGCTGATCTACGAGCGATACCGAACGGGTTCTGAAACACCCACCCAATATCTAGAATACCTTTTCGGATCACGTTTCCTTCGAACGGGGAGCACCATCCTGCAATAATATTAAGCAGCGTTGATTTTCCAGAACCCGACGGGCCCATAAGCGCATAAGTAACCCCCGGCAAGAGGGTAATTGTCAGCGGTTCAAAAAGATACTCTCCCCCCTCAAACCGGTGACGAACCATCTCCAAACGAACTTCGCGTTCATTGGATCTGTCTTTTCTTTCCACTCGATCAGAAAGACTAAAAGCTAAGGAGTTGTTTTTCAGCATTTTAGAGACATTTTCGGGTGAAGCTCAACTCGTTGAGGTACGGAAATTCCCTCACCAAAAATCACATATGTTTTCCCGAGCGACGAAGAAACAATGTCAACCTTAAAAGGTGTCGAATCAGAAATCACACAAGCGCTTTCTCCATCAATTGAGGCAAGAGCAGATGGCGGCAGAGCCCAAGCTTCAAGAGGTTCAATAAGCTTATACTGCCCACTAAAAGATGCACTTTGATCTTCAGGCGACCCAGCGCCAATCAAATCTTTCCCGAACGATGCTGTTATTTCAATATATCTTGCGCTTGTTTGAAATCTTTCTAGTTCAACAGGGTCAACGATTTGCCCTTTCTCGTCGAGACTAAAGCTTTCATCCCCAAATTCAAGTACTCGCGCCCCTGGCAGCAGTCCGTTCAGAGCGCTCGAAAGCCTCACTCCGACCACAGGGGCAGTAAGGCTGGCAACAGCTTGCCCATCTGACATATTGGAACCTACAGCAGCGTCACAGCTTAACACGCTCACTGCTGGCGACGGCAACCAAAGTATGCTTGCGCGTCGAATAACATTTTTGTCTTCAACAGAAGCACCGAGTTCCGCGAGTCGCACATTAACAACTTGAACGGTGTGAGCCTGCATAACATCAGACACTCGAACAGAAAACCCAAGTCGCGATAGTTCCGATGTTAAAGCAGTAACATCCTCTCCCCTGTCCCCAGCAACAAGGTCCCTCCATAATGGAGAAGATGTCGCCAGATTTAAGACAGGTTGCCCAGAAACCGACAGATTAGACTCGCCCGCGGAAAAGACGGCTCCAGGCGAGCAAATAAGGCCAGTTATTAACCCAGATACGGGAGCAGAAAGCTGCTGCTTTGGAGCAACAGCAACAGATATCTGAACGTCACGTGAGTCACTAAGGAAATCTTTGGTCAAACCAACCGTTGATTCATTATTGATATCTTCGCTGAGAGATGGGGGTATGGCCGCAGGCTGGGCCAAAAGAAACCCGAATCCTACTCCAACAGAAACAAAAATAAATAGAAATAATATTGATATAGTTAGGTTTTTTTTCATTTTGAGCTTTTAGTCATTAGCCGCAAGTTTACTTTGACTGAAGACCAAGCGGGTCAAGCCTACACTCTTGTAAAGCATCATTACCAGCTTTTTCGTCCGCAAACGGGAACTTTCCACTCGTCATGCTTTCAGAATAATCACGTTCAGAGAATCCCGATGAGACGACCCCTCTTTTCACCAGACACTCTGCAAGAATAGATTGTTCGTTCTCTTTAGCAGGATTGCGATGAACCCATGAATATAAAGAGCCAATAAGATCTTCTCCAGACTTCTTTGAGCAATTGGTACTTATCTCATGAGCCGCCTCTGACGTCAAAGCGTCACCGAATTGCATGTTATACGAGCCATCAAATTGATAAGGCGAAATCGTGATACTAGAAGCTGCAAGGCAGTCAGTAAATTTGGTCATCATCTCAGAAAACTCTTGCTCTGTTATTTTACCGTCAGAAAGAACAGTACGAGTAAAGTCGTCAGAAGCCTCCAAATAATGTTCACTAAATTCAGAGGCCCACGGTCCAGTAAATTTCGGCGTATCCGCCGCATCTTTCTCCGCGACAGAGCAACTAGAAAAAGTTACCGACAAGACAAGAACAAGGAGAACTTGAAGCACATTTATACTTTTTTCTTTAAACACACGAATCTTTCTGCAAAAAATAAAGATTTGCAGGGCAAGTTATGTATGAGAAATGTACTTGCCCTGCAAACAAGAATCCGATTATGAAAAATGATTGATATTTTTATTTATAATCATAATATGCTTTATTATTAACGGTCGCCATTGGGCTTTTGTAAGCAGTTGCCCAAATGTTCCCTGGAGACCATCCGGAAACAGCACACGCATTAGCTGCACACGCGCTAGCTTTATGCGTTTTGCTTGGGTGAAGATATTCAGAGTAAACTTGCCCGCCGCTGCCATAGATACCACCAGACCTCACACCGTAAGTATGGGTCCCTCCGCCAGCAGCAACGGTAGCGGCAGATGCAGCATTGGCGCCCGCGCCGAACAAGAGCCCCCCAACAAAGACAACAGCTAATGCGTTTTTAATAATTTTTGAAATCATCATTTCCTCTCCGTGCAAAAATCGGTTGGAACAATATTGCCTAAAATTAAGACATTTCAAAGCTAACAGAAACAAAAGCACGCTTCAACTAATACATTAATAAAAATACATTCGAGTGAAAATATTATTGATTATGCAAATTGGTCAGGCTTCGTTTAGGTCCAATCCTGTTTACTCAGGTTTTTCGGGGTTCGTTTGAGTTGCCATTTGGACATTTTACGTTTGATGAATCGGGGGAAGGAACGTTCTCGGCGTGGTGATAGGAGGTCGTAAAGGATTTCTTGACAGAAGCCAGTGAAAGCTTCAGCTAGTTAGTTTCTGACGGGAAAAGAGCCGGACGCCCTGCGATGGATCGCCGCGCTGCCCGGAGGGTGCGTGTGAAGGAAAACTTCAGCGGTTCTTCGTCAAATTCGTGGGCGACGGTACCGATCAGGGATCATATCGCGCAATGCGTGCACAGATATCCGTAGATTTCCTGAAGCACCCCGTCTGGTGTTTTTGAACGAAGGACGACGCCAGGGCCACGCTGGTGGGCTTTGAGTTCGCCGAAACTGGACTCAATTTCCCAGCGGCGTCGATAGAGATCTGCGAGGTCCTCGGCCGGCACTGCAGCCGGCTCCAGGATGGAAGCGATCAGCAGGAAGCTAGTGACCGCATCCTCGTCTTCGTCGCTGTCGCCTGTGACGATGGTGACGTCATACTCAATGACCCTCACCAGTATCCACGGAATGTCCTTGGCGCGGTCCGCGGCAAAGGGATACACGCTCGACAGATACGAGCCGTCGCACAGTTCCTCGAGTACCGGCAGGACACTGTTGGCTTTCATCCGCCAGTAGTGCCCGATACAGGTCCTGTTTCGAGGTGTTGTAGCTGGCAACCATGGCAAAGAAGACAGCATTAGTCCACCCTCGACCAAATCAAGTACCCGTCCTGTGGAAACGCGGACGTGAAATCCGTCGCCGTCACTGGCCTGCCGTAGGCTTTCTCATTTGCCGAGGTATCGGCCAAACCCAGCGTCGTCCCACCCATCGAAACTAGCCGCCATCCCCTGCAAAAACCGGTGTCTCCCGGGAGCACGAATGGTTTCGTTACCTCAGTGAACAACTCCATCTCAGCCAGCAACGACCGCATGACTTCCTCATACGCCCGTTCGAAAACAGGACCAAAGACATCACGTAATAAACAAACAACCGCGATGGCAACAACCGAGTCTGCTACTACAACACCCCAGTACTCGCGATCACCGTACCACTACGCCAGGAGAGAAAACCCGCGGTAACACACCAAGAGGAACATGATCACTCAACCGTTCGGGACCCTCCGGAGCCACCCGTCTACTACACCCCATGACACAAACATTAACACACCTAGTCTAAGTAAATGGCATAGGTGCTAAGTGCATTCTGCAGTACGACAATCCTCAAGCGCAAATCTCTAGAATATTCATCCCAACCCTCTGTAAAACGGTCGCTACCGGCGCGTCAGCGGGGGACGCAACCCCAGGTGCTCGCGCAGCGTCTCGCCTGCATACTCCGTGGGGTAGATGCCGCGCTCCTGCAGCTCGGGGACGAGCCCGTTCACGATATCGTCAAGACCAGACGGCACCAGGTACGGCGTCACGTTGAAGCCGTCGACGATCCCGGCGTCGGAGAAACGTTCCAGCTCGTCGGCGATAGTCGAGTAGCTACCCACGAATCCGCGCTGCGAGCCCAGGTGAATCACGAGCTGGCGGATGCTCAGGCCCTTCTCCTCGGTGAGCGCCCGCCATTTCGCGATGGTTTCGGCCGCCTTGAGCCCGTGGAAGCCGGTGCCGCGGGTCTCGTTCGATTGCTCATGCGCGGTGGGAATATCGGGCAACGGGCCGTCGGGGTCGAAATCGCTGAGATCACGCCCCCAGGTCTGCTCAAGAAAGGCAATCGCGGTCTGCGGGCTGACCTGGCTCTCGCGCACCCACACTGCCTTGTCGCGTGCCTCGGCGTCGGTATCTGCCAGGATGAACTCCTGCCCGGGGAAAATCTTGAGGTCGCCATCGGGACGCCCCGCGGCGATCGTGCGACGGCGAATGTCTGCCGAGAACTCCGCGGCAGACTCGAACACGGAGTGCATCGAGAAGATCACGTCCGCGTTTCGCGCCGCGAAATCACGCCCCTCGGGAGAATCGCCTGCCTGGAACAGCACGGGATGCTCCTGCGCGCTGCGGGGCACGCGGGATACGGCATCCACGCTCGTATATTTATCGGATCTCGATACGGGATGCGCGGGGTGCACGCCAGCAGAAGCCGCCCACGTCGACGATCCCCGCTCGTCTGAGACCGCGTCAAGCTCGTACGAATCCCAGAGCGCCTTCACCGTGGTCACGACGAACTCGGCGTGCGTGTAGCGATCGGCATGGTCGATATAACCACCCCGGCGGAAGTTCTCACCGGTCCAGGCGTTATCCGTGGTCACGATGTTCCAGGCGGCACGGCCCTGGCTGAGCACGTCCAGGGAACCCAACCGATGCGCGAGCGCGGTTGGCTCGTGGTACGTAGTGTTCTGGGTCGCGACGAGGCCGATGCGTTCGGTCACCGCCGCGAGCGCTGCCAACTGAATTGCGGCATCGGGGCGTCCCGCGACGTCGAGAGCGTGTAGCTGCCCAAGATGCTCGCGCAACCGCAGGCCCTCGCCCAGAAAGAACGCCGCGAAAAGCCCGCGCTCAGCTGTCTGGGCGAGCCTGCGGAACGACTCGAAGTCGGTCTGCGATCCACTCTCGGGCGCATTCCAGATTGTAGAGAAATTCACGCCCTGAAAAAAGATGCCCAGCTGAATCTGGTGGCGCTGCGTGGCTACATCGGTCCGGCTCATGCCGATACCGCCTTTCGCTCAATAACGGATGCCTCAAAAACGTTCACAGGACGCTCAAGCCCCAGGGTCTCGCGCAGCGTCTGGCCGAGCCGAGGAGAGGCGAAGATCCCTGCCTCTCGGAGTATCGGCAGAACTGCCCGTTCCAGCTCGGCGAGATCACGATCCAGCACGGCCGGTAAAATCCGGACACCATCTACCCGCTCAGAAAGCTCAGCCAGCTTCGTGACCAGCTCTTCGGGCGAACCCACGAAGCGGTTTCGCTGCGAGCACCACGGCGAAACCGCGTCAAGCTTAGCCAGCCGATCGACGGCGAACTCACCGCGCGAATCGAGGACCACCTCAAGCTCGAGGATCACAAGCGGTGTCGTCTCTGCCTGCTGCGCACGTACCTCCGCGGCGAGCGCCGCAGGGTCACCGCCTGTCACCAGGACAGCGTCGAGAGCTACGGAAGCTACGCTCCCCGCGCGACCAAAAACGACGGGATGCCCCTGAATCGGCCTCGGGGTAATTGCGGGTCCTGCGACAGAAAAACGCTCGCTCTCGAATCGCACGTGGTGAAGCAACTCACGGTCGAAATATGAACCGCTACCCGTATCGCGAATAACGGCGTCGTCCTCCCATGAGTCCCACAGGAGCCGCGAAACGGCAATAACCTCCTGCGCCTCGGGCCTGATCTGGGTGCCAGAAGCGGGTGCGAAACCTATTGCCGCCGCGGCCTCCGGGATATCCTCAGCAAAAACGATCCAACCGGCACGCCCGCCGGACAAGATGTCGAGGCTCGCAAGCTGGCCCTGCAGATGAAAGGGCTCGGTATAGATCGCGTCAACAACAGGTACCAGCCCGATCGTACCCGTGAGGGGTGCGACGTAAGCCGCACGTACCCCTGCGTCAAGACGGGCACTGACGCCCGGCTGATATTGGAGGTCGGGGGCGATCGGGGCATCCTCAATCGTGATGTAGCTAAACCCCGCCCGATCAGCGGTCCGGGCCTGGCGTGCAAGATAATCGGAAGCGAGGGTTTCTCTTGGGGAAACTCCGGCCTGAACCCAGGACGCAGGATGGGCCCCTGCCCCGTCTAGCTCAAGCCCGAGCGAAAATGGGACTCCTGGGTATTGACGTTGCGCCTGTGCGTCGCTCATGCGTGCTGCCTTTCAGATGGGTGGTCGTGTAAGGATGCTAAGCGTTTGTTGTGCGGATGTCACTGGCGAAGGAAACATGACGTAACGCAGGAGCAACCTCACGTCATGTGGCGGGCTCGATTATGGCCTAAACGTCTACAGTAAATTGAAGATTTGTTGCAATACAGAAAAATGGTACTGAAGTACCAACCTGCTCTCACCCAGGGACCAAATGCCCGGAAAAACAGCATTCTCAGGCGACATTTTTTCCGCCGTGTACTAGGTTGAGATAAACAACACCCAGGGTTTCTCTGACGAACAGAGTCACTCCACCGTATTGAAAAGCGGGACGTCATCGCGGCTAACTCGCTCACACGATAGGAACCACAGATGCGAAAACCACTACTCACAACCCTTGGCATCACGGCGGCAACCATCCTGCTTTTCTCGGGTTGCTCCACAAGCGGAGGCGATAAAAAGACTCAGGAAGACAGCCCTCTGGCCTCGTATTTCAGCAAGATTAACGAGGGTTTTGACCAGAAGGAAATAGATAAGCAGCAAAAACAGATTGAAGATCTGGTCGCCACGTGCATGTCTGACGAAGGATTTGACTACACGCCTTCCACAAATTCCATGACTGTTATGGGCGACACTGATTTTTACAAGGGAATGGGAACCCTGGAGTGGGCGGAAAAGAATGGTTACGGATTTACCACCAGTCCCCAAAACGAAACGCCCCCTGACGAGCAGCCCGTAAATCCCAACGACGAATATGTGGCTGGCTTGTCCGAAACCGAGCAGTCAGCCTACAACACGGCCCTCTATGGTGAGCAGGTCGAACCCACAGAGGAGCCGGAAGATGAGGGTAGCAGTAACGCGGTCGAGTACGACTGGAAAACTGCAGGCTGCTACGGCAAGGCAAGCCACGAGGTTCAATCGGACACAAACCCCTATGAGGACCCAGAGTACAAGGGTCTCTTCGATGAGATGAATTCACTCTATGAGAAGACCGCAAAGGATCCCGAGGTCGTAAAGACCCAGAAGGAATGGTCGAATTGCATGGCCGACGCGAACTACCCCAATCTTAAAGAGTCCTCCGACGCGCAAAATCTGGTGAACGAAAAACAAAGCGAGGTCTACGGATGGAACGACGCCCCAACGGATGGGGCAGAAGATTGGACGCCACCGGAGCCGACCCAGAAGCAGAAGGACGAGCTCAAGCAATACGAAATTGACCTGGCAGTCGCAGACTTCACATGTGGCGAAAAGACCAAGTCGGCTCAAACAATGCTCGATGTTCAGTTCAAGCTCGAGAACGAGTTCATCTCAAAGAACAAGACCAAGCTCGACGCCATGATCGCTAAGTTCGAGAAGAAGTAATGAGTAAGACACCACTCACTCCCGACGAGCAGACCCCGACGTCTCGGCTCGAAGAAATTCTGGAGGCTAATACCACCGAGACGGCTTCAATCGTGGTAAGCGATCCTGCCGTCGAGACGGAGATGCCAACCACCAAGCGCAAGCCCAAGAGCTTGAGCGGGCACCGGCTGGTGTATGTCATGGCTGGTATAGCAGTTGTTGCGATGGCCGGAGGTATCATCCTCTCGAAGTTCATCATCTCACCCGCTCAGGCAGCGGCAGATGCTGAGGCTCCAGCCGCCGGTCTCATAACTGTTCCTATCGAGGATCGAGTGGTGTCAAACACTGTTACGACCCGTGGCGACGTGAAATTTGCGGATGCCGTTGAGGTCAAACCTGCAACCGGAGATCTCGGGGGCTCACCCGTTATCACGGGACAGGTCCCTGTGGTGGGAGGCACGCTCGACGCCGGGTCAGTAGCGCTCGAGATCGCTGGCCGACCTGTCATCGTTCTCCCTGGAGAGCTTCCCTCCTATCGCTCGCTCAAAGAGGGACTCTCTGGTCCCGATGTCTTGCAGCTAAAGCAGGCCCTGAGTTCCTTGGGGATCAGCGCGGGAGACGTCTCATCGGATATGTACGATGCTGCAACAGCTGCCGGCGTCAAGGCCCTCTATGACCGGGTCGGCTATTCGGCACCAACCCCCGGAGGAGCCAGCGCTGAAGAAGGCGGCGGCAAAAGTCCCGTAGAGTCTGCCCAGGAGGGCGTCAATCAGGCACAGTCTGCGCTCACCCAGGCGCAGGCCTCCCTCCAGAAGGCCCAGGCAGGGCCGACACAGGCCGAAATTATCGAGGCGGATAACGCGATCCGCGCCGCCCAGCGAGCGCTTGCGGTCGCACAGGCAGAGGGCGGCGACGTCGCGGGGGCCGAGGATCTCGTTCGGCTCGAACAGGCGCGACGGGCAGAGCTCAACGCTCCCAAAGATGTGGCCGGGGAGAGGCAAGCCGTTACCGATGCCAGGAGCTCCCTGGCATCGGCTCAGACCTTGCTTACTCAGGCGCAGAATTCTGCTCTAACGTCTCTTCCGGCAGGAGAGGTGCTGTACCTCACAAGCCTTCCCCGCCGGGTGGATGACGTCAAGGTTGAGCGGGGTAACGTACTCAACGGCGTAGCTATGACGGTATCCGGCGCGACCCTTCAGGTCACCGCTAACGTGTCTAAAGCTGATGCCGAGCTGCTCACAGCCGGCATGACGGCCGAGTTTCCGGCCCCCAGCGGGGGAAAGGTAAAGGCAACGATCGAAAGCGTCGGCCCGAAAGAAGCCACGGGTGACAAGACGAAGAAGGAAGCCTCTGGCCGTTTCGAGGTTAAGCTGAACCCTACCGAGCTTACCGACGAGCAGCTTGAGTCGCTTAAAGGCACCAATGTGAAGATCACCATCCCCGTTTCGGCGACGGATGGCAAAGTCCTCGCGGTCCCCCTTGCGGCAGTTCAGGCGGGTCCTGGCGGCGAAAGCCGGATCGAGATTGTTACCAACGAGAAAGAGCAGAAGACGGAACTCGTCACGGTTGAGACGGGTCTCGCGGCAGACGGATTTGTAGAGGTTCGCTCGGCGGATAACAAGCTCGTGAACAAGAACGCACGGGTCGTGGTGGGGCGTTGAACGAGTCACCAGAAGTTGTCGCTCCCGTCGTGCAATTCGTTGACGTGGCACGGAGCTTCCCGGGACCACCAACGGTTCACGCGCTGAGGGCGACAAACCTCACGATAGAGAAGGGCGATTATCTCTCGATCGTGGGGCCATCCGGCTCAGGAAAATCGACGATGCTCAACCTGCTCGGCCTGCTCGACCGCCCCACAAGCGGAGATTATCTGCTCGATGGCGAGCTCACCTCTACCCTCACAGAGGATGAGCGCGCCCATCTGAGGGGAACGAGCATCGGCTTCGTCTTTCAATCTTTTCACCTGATGCCGGGTCGTTCCGTTCTCGATAATGTGATGCTCGCCACAATGTACAGCGGACTCCCCCGCTCGGAACGGGAACCCAGAGCGATCGAGGCCCTTGACCGGGTAAACCTGTCGCATCGGCTCGATTTTCTTCCCGGAAATCTATCCGGTGGGGAACGCCAGCGCGTTGCCGTTGCACGAGCCGTGGTAACTTCCCCGCGGCTCCTACTCGCAGATGAGCCGACGGGGAATCTCGACAACACTAACTCGGGCGAGGTCATGGAACTTTTCGACGAGCTTCACAGAGACGGCCTCACACTCGTCGTGATCACCCACGATACGGCGGTTGCGGATCGCTCAATTCGCCAGGTTCGTATTACAAACGGCACTCTTGAGGAGGAACGATGAAAAACCCATTTTCAGTCATTCGTTCACGTGCTCAGGACGGCACCACAGACACCACAGACACCACAGACACCACAGACACCACAGACGCCACAGACGCCACAGAGGCCGAATCATCGACACCAATCTCAGCGCCAACATCACCGAAGAACCGAAAAGCGCCGCGCAACAGTTTCAGTAACCGCGACCTGATCAACGAAGCGATCCACGGAATCGGCGCACGACCCTCGCGACTCATCCTTACCCTGCTCGGAACGGTACTCGGGATCACTTCGCTCGTAGTCACCATAGGCCTGGCGCAGACCGCCGCGGTCCAGATTTCACGTCAATTCGACGCGGTTGCCGCAACACAGGTTGTTATCACGCCAGCCAAGAGCGGAGGCGGCGGGGACGCGACCAAACAGAAGTCAGTAACCTCTCTCCCCTGGGATTCCACCGATCGAGTAAACCGGCTCAATGGTGTCGAGGCATCGACTCTCATTTCCGAGGTTAGTATCGGCGATTCTCTCATCACCGCGGCGGCGATTTACGACCCCGCAGCATCCGAAACATCGGCACCTACCGTATTCGCCACCAGCGGTGACCTGCTCGATGTAGTCAGGGGAGAACTTAAAACAGGCCGCTACTTCGACTCAGGCCATGACTCACGAGGTGACCGGGTCGTGGTTCTCGGCTCAGCCGCCGCAGAAACCCTAGGCATCAACCGAGTAGACACCCAACCCTCGATCTTCATCGGGGACACAAGCTACACCGTCATTGGAATACTCAAGGACACGAAACAACGCGCAGACTTACTAGATTCGGTGATGATGCCGACAGGCACCGCGCGGAATCTTTTCGACCTGGGGGCACCGGGTGAGCTTGAGATTCGAATCGCGGTTGGCGCGGGTCCTCTCGTGAAAGAGCAGGCCCCGATTGCGCTGGACCCGAACGCTCCGGACACCTTTGAGGTTGCGGCACCCGCAACCGGCAGCGATCTTCAAGAGGGGGTACAGGCAGACATCAACGTTATCTTCCTCGCCCTCGGCGCAATTTCACTCCTCGCCGGCGGGTTAGGAATCGCCAACGTCACGCTCCTCTCGGTCATGGAACGGGTCGGAGAGATCGGCCTGCGCCGCGCCCTCGGAGCCACGGGCAAACAGATCGCAGCACAATTCGTTCTCGAATCTGTCGCCACCGGGCTGCTAGGAGGGCTCCTCGGGGCAGCCATAGGAGTCTTCTCCGTCGTCGGGATCGCCCTTGCGCAGGGTCTCACACCCGTGCTCGACATCTGGGTCGCGCTGGGCGGAGCACTACTCGGCGGGGTCGTCGGGCTTATCTCAGGCACGTATCCTGCGGTCAAGGCATCCCGAATCGAACCGGTCTCCGCTCTACGCGGCGGTGTCTAATACGCGTCAGGCGCTGCCGCGCATGACGAAATGCTACGACGCCTGCTGCGCGCTGGGTGAAAGAGGATTAGCCTAAATGGAATTATCCGCTACATCCTAACGCGGCGCTCATGCGCCGGAGAAGAGCACACCATGAATACTCACACCCTACCTGCACAGGCTAATTCCCTGCTCACGGTCACGGGTTCAGAGCTCATGGTGCCTCTCTTGGATGGCAGCAGTACGAAGTATATCAACCTCGACTATGGCGCTAGCTCACCCGCGCTCACCTCAGTTGCTGCTCATGTGGTTGAGACTCTCGGTCTCTATGCGAGCGTTCATCGTGGGGCAGGATACGCCTCGGATATCAGCACAACGGCCTACGAAAACGCGAGAGATATCGTGGCCCGTTTCGTCGGGGCCCGTTCGGGAGAGCCCGTTATCTTCACCCGGAACACAACGGATTCCCTCAACCTGCTCGCGACGGCGGTGCCGGGCGAGACCCTCGTGCTCGACATCGAGCACCACGCCAATCTGCTGCCTTGGAGCGAACACGGACGACGAGTGCTGAAAGCGGGCGACACGATCGAAGAGACCCTGACCCTGCTCGAGGCTGAGCTCGTGCGCCAACCCGCAGCACTCGTCGCGGTTACGGGCGCAAGCAATGTCACGGGAGAGGTCCTGCCCCTTCGACAAATCGCGGATGTCGTGCATCGCTTCGGCACCCGGCTCGCCGTTGACGGTGCCCAGCTGGTTCCCCACCGCAGGGTGAACATGAGAGCTCAAGGTATCGACTATCTCGCATTCTCAGGGCACAAAACGTATGCTCCTTTCGGGGCTGGAGTATTGATAGGTAGGCGAGATTGGCTCGATAAAGCCGAACCGTATCTTCGTGGAGGCGGAGCGGTAACAACCGTAGAAATCGATACGCAAACATGGCGCACAGGTCCGCACCGCCACGAGGGCGGCTCCCCCAACGTGCTAGGAGCTCTGGCCATCGCTAAGGCCGTGCAGGAATTAGACAAGCTCGACGAAACCGAGTGGTATGCGCACGAAGCTGAACTGCGAAATACCCTGCTCGAGGGATTGTCGCAGGTCCCCGGCGCACGAGTCCTTCGCATCTTCGAAGACTCATCGGAGGAACCCGTCGGCGTCGTCAGCTTCAGCATCGAAGGTGTGGAATCTCGACACCTAGCTCTATATCTCTCGGCAGAACGAGGTATTGGGGTGCGGGACGGAAAATTCTGCGCGCATCCGCTTCTCGAGAGACTCCAGCAAACAGCCCCCGCCCTGCGTGCAAGTTTCGGTGTCGGGTCAAGCCTGGCCGATATAGTGGCCCTGCTGACGGCCATCCGCGACTATCTCTCCGACGGCCCGGCCGGTTCGTACGAAAAAATCGACGGGATCTGGCATCTCGTCGACGACACGCGCCCGCGCCCGGAGTGGGCCGAGCTACCGGATGAGGATCGCGAATACCTAGGCTGTGCGGGCTAGCGCATACACGTTTAGAGCCGGAGCTTTCGGGCTCCGGGCCTTGGGTGTGCCGGGTGCCGTGCGTCGTGTGCCGTGCGTCGTGCGTCGGCCCAAGCTAGAGGTTACGTGTATAACCGAACGGGCAGCTCATGCGAGGCCGCGGCATGCTCTGCCTCCAAGCTGATTGGGGCTGAATCAGCTCCTGCGGACCCATTAATCCCCAAGTCACGGCGACGTTTCTCGTCTACGCTCGAGCGGATCAAGGGCAAACCGCTCGCTATCGCCTTATCGATACGCGCTTTAAGTAGCTGACTGGTCAGCTCGTAATTCGTGAAATCAGAGTTGTGCGCAAAAACGCCAAGGGGCAGCGTTAGCGCTTGGAAAAAAGCGAAGAGCGGCCTGAACTGATGCTCGAGAATAAGCGTATGACGCTCGCTGCCTCCCGTGGCAGCGAGGAAAACGGGAGTATCCGCTAGCGCGTATTGATCGACAAAGTCAAAGAGATGTTTGAACAACCCGGTAAATGAAGCCCGGTACACGGGACTCGCGACGATCAATACGTCGGCTTCTTCGATTCGTTTCAGCTCGGTCTCGACGCTCTCCGAAACCTCGGCTCGGGTGAGGGCACCCGCGAACTGTGGCCCTAATTCGCTGACCCGCACAAGATGCTTATTAATCGGCAGGTAATCACCCAAACGGTCCAAGAGCTCGTTGGCAAGAACAGTGGTCTTCGACGGATCGTTGAGACTGCCAGAAACGGCGACAACGTTCAGAGCCTGCTGAGTCACGGGGTACATCCTAACTTTCGGTACTACCGAGCGTAGGCACTCCGTTGATGGAACAACAGCCACGAAGTCACACAACGCAATCTTCGACGCCACCGCGCAGGGCCCATGCGACTAGGCCCGACAGACCAGACCAAACTCAGCGCACGATGTCGTGCAGCGCGGGCTCCAGGGACGGCCATGAAAACTCAAAACCGCTCTCCTGCAGCTTCTCCGGAAGAACCCAGCGACTCTTGAGCACGAGCTCGGGTTCGGTTCGAAGCACCCACATAGCTGGTTCGAGCATCCAACGGAAGGCGGGAAGCCCGAAAGGTGCCCTGACAGCGCGGCGCAGCATCCTCATCAGTGTCCGATTATCGCGAGGATCCGGCGCCGAGAGGTTTACGGGACCCTCTAACTCGGGCGTGTCCCGGATATGCCACATCGCCCGCAGCGCATCGTCGCGGTGAATCCAGCTGAATCGTTGCTTGCCTCGAGTGTTATGCCACGCTCGCGCGTTATAACTGCTCGCCTCTGGCCCAATACCCCTATATCGCTCATGGTTAAACCAGCGACCGTCGAACTGTGGCCCCCCGAGGCCGGTACGAGCCAGCGTCACCAAGAGTTTGCTCGCGGGGCCCTCGTCGCTCAGCACAATCGCCATTCGCAGCGCGACCCGACGCGTGCCCGGCAGATCGCCCTCGAAAAGCTCCCGCTCCCATGCCTTCCCCACGTCGACAGAGAAGCCGGTTCCGAGATCACCCGAGCTCTCCGTCTGCGGACGCCCGATCGCGTACCGATAGATCGTCGCCGTACTGGCGTTGAGCCAGAGAGCAGGAGGATTGTCGCAAGACGCTACGACAAGACGCAACTCGCGCGTGGTGTCAACCCGCGATCTGAGGATCTCGTTGCGATTAGCATCCGTATATCGACAGTTCACGCTCTTACCGGCAAGGTTGATAAGCAGCTCCGAACCGTTCAATAGAGAGCGGATGCCCGTGGCATCCCCCCAGCGAACGTCGCCGTTCGAACGTCCCACCGTTCGCACTGCATAGCCCTGCGCACGCAGGTCGTCAACGACTGCCTGCCCGATAAAACCGGATGCTCCCGCGACGACGGCCCGGCGTTCTGCCGGGGCCTGTACCTGCTCGTGTGTGTGCTCTTGCGATTGCACCTTAACTGTAGCCATGCGACCAGCCTAGCCAGAATTGGGTCCAACATGCGCCACCCGGCCCCCTCAGCCGGTCCACGCCCGACCCACGCCCGACCCACGCCCGGCCCACGTTACGATCATCGGCCCAACCTGCGCCGCCCGGCCCAACCTACAGCTTGGGCCTGTTTCTTGCACCTTAGGCCCAAACGTCTAATGCCGCACGAAAGCTTCCGCCTCCGCGCGATTCTGGACTACCGCATCCCTTATCGGTTACACGTGTCCAGGTTAGGTCGCAGCGAAAGTTGTCGGACCGGCCTGCTCTGTTCGGCTCGCGTTCTGTTCGGCTCGCGTTCTGTTCGGCTCGCGTTCTGTTCGGCCCATGTGGCAGGTTCTCGGCCTAAGGCGCAGCTTGAGCCCATGCGCATAACTTGGGCCACACGGGGACGGAAAACAAGGCAGCAACACAGCAACGCGAAACGCGAACGGCGACGTCGACCCACCACGTAGGAGGGCACGACGCCGCCGAAAGGGCGAACCTTAGAAGTCCCAGTCCTCGTCTTCCGTCACGACGGCCTTGCCGATGACGTACGATGAACCAGAGCCCGAGAAGAAGTCATGGTTCTCATCCGCGTTGGGCGAGAGCGCCGACAGGATCGCCGGGTTCACGTCGGTGGTGGACTTCGGGAAGAGCGGCTCATAGCCGAGGTTCATCAACGCTTTGTTGGCGTTGTAGTGCAGGAACTTCTTGACGTCTTCGGTGAGTCCGACTCCGTCGTACAGGTCCTGCGTGTACTGAACCTCGTTTTCGTACAGTTCGTACATGAGGTTGAACGTGTATTCCTTGAGTTCCTCGCGCTTCTCGTCGGAGACGCGCTCGAGGCCCTTCTGGTACTTGTAGCCGATGTAGTAGCCGTGCACTGCCTCATCACGGATGATCAGGCGAATCAGGTCTGCCGTGTTGGTGAGCTTGGCCCGCGACGACCAATACATGGGCAGGTAGAAGCCCGAGTAGAAGAGGAACGACTCGAGCAGCGTCGAGGCGACCTTGCGCTTCAGCGGGTCGTCGCCGCGGTAGTAGTCCATGATGATCTTCGCCTTCTTCTGAAGGTTCTGATTCTCGACCGACCAGCGAAACGCCTCGTCGATCTCACGCGTAGAACACAGCGTTGAGAAGATCGAGGAATAGCTCTTCGCGTGAACAGATTCCATAAAGGCGATGTTGGTGTACACGGCCTCTTCGTGAGGCGTCAGCGCATCAGGGATAAGCGACACGGCACCAACGGTCCCCTGAATCGTGTCAAGCAGCGTGAGCCCCGTGAACACGCGCATGGTCAGCGTCTGCTCCTCGGGCGTCAGCGTCGCCCACGACTGGATGTCGTTGGACAGCGGCACCTTCTCCGGCAGCCAGAAGTTGTTGACGAGGCGATTCCAGACCTCAACATCCTTGTCATCCTGAATGCGGTTCCAGTTTATGGCCTGCACGTGATCGATCAGCTTCAGCTTCTCAGTCATGTTTCGTTTCCTTATTGTTGTGTCAAACGTGTGTATCAAGCGAGGGGATGCTGGTGCCCGGACTACAGCATGCAGCTCACGCAGCCGTCGACCTCTGTACCCTCGAGCGCGAGCTGACGCAGACGAATGTAATAGATCGTCTTGATTCCCTTGCGCCACGCATAGATCTGCGCTTTGTTGATATCGCGGGTGGTAGCGGTGTCTTTGAAGAACAGCGTGAGTGACAGGCCCTGGTCCACGTGCTGCGTTGCGGCAGCGTATGTGTCGATGACCTTCTCGGCACCGATCTCGTAGGCATCTTGGTAGTAGTCGAGGTTATCGTTGGTCATGAACGGCGCGGGGTAGTAGACGCGTCCGATCTTGCCTTCCTTGCGGATCTCAATCTTGGCTGCCACCGGGTGGATCGACGAGGTGGAGTAGTTAATGTACGAGATCGAGCCGGTGGGTGGCACGGCCTGCAGGTTCTGGTTGTAGATTCCGTGCTTCATGATGGAATCCTTCAGCGCGGACCAGTCTTCCTGTGTGGGAATCTGCACACCAGACGTCTCGAAGAGACCTGCAACCTTCTCCGTGGCCGGCTTCCATTCCTGCTCGGTGTACTTGTCGAAGTAGGTTCCGGAGGCGTAGGTGGAGTCTTCGAATCCTTGGAACGTTTCGCCGCGCTCGATTGCGATCAGGTTGGATGCCCGAAGCGCGTGATATACGACGGTATAGAAGTAGATATTGGTAAAGTCGATGCCCTCTTCGGAACCGTAGTAGATGCGCTCACGTGCAAGGTAGCCGTGCAGGTTCATCTGGCCGAGTCCAATCGCGTGAGACATGTCGTTGCCACGTTCGATCGACGGAACCGACGAGATGTGGCTCATGTTGCTCACGGCCGTAAGTCCGCGAATAGCGGTCTCGACGGTCTGCCCGAAGTTATCACCGTCCATTGCGGCCGCGATGTTCATCGAGCCGAGGTTGCAGGAGATGTCCTTGCCGATCTGGTCGTAGCTCAGGTCCGCGTTGTATGTGGTCGGGGTGTTGACCTGCAGGATCTCCGAGCAGAGGTTGGACATGTTGATGCGACCCTTGATGGGGTTGGCACGGTTCACGGTGTCTTCGTACATGATGTACGGGTAGCCGGACTCAAATTGGATCTCGGCGAGGGTCTGGAAGAACTCGCGGGCGTTGATCTTGGTCTTGCGGATACGCGAGTCGTCGACCATCTCGTGGTACTTCTCGGTGACCGAGATGTCCGAGAACGGAACCCCGTAGACCTTCTCGACGTCGTAGGGCGAGAAGAGGTACATGTCCTCGCCGTTCTTGGCCAGCTCGAACGTGATATCGGGGACCACCACGCCCAGCGAGAGCGTCTTGATGCGGATCTTTTCGTCGGCGTTCTCGCGCTTGGTATCAAGAAAACGAAGGATGTCCGGGTGATGAGCGCTGAGATACACCGCTCCAGCACCCTGGCGAGCTCCGAGCTGGTTTGCGTAGCTGAAGCTGTCTTCGAGAAGCTTCATGATGGGGATGATACCGCTTGACTGGTTCTCGATCTTCTTGATCGGAGCGCCAGCTTCGCGCACGTTGGTGAGCGAGAACGCGACACCACCACCGCGCTTCGAGAGCTGCAGCGCGGAGTTAATGGAGCGGCCGATGGACTCCATGTTGTCTTCGATACGAAGCAGGAAGCAGCTGACAAGTTCGCCGCGCTGGCGCTTGCCCGAATTGAGGAAGGTGGGCGTCGCGGGCTGGAATCGCCCGGAGATGATCTCTTCGACGAGGGCGGATGCGAGTTTCTCGTCTCCCTGAGCGAGGCCGAGCGCTACCATCACGACGCGGTCTTCGTAACGCTCAAGGTAACGCTTTCCGTCAAACGTCTTGAGCGTGTATGAGGTGTAGAACTTAAACGCCCCGAGGAAGGTGGGGAAACGGAACTTCTTAGCGTAAGCCTGATCGTACAGAGCCGTGATGAACTCGAAAGAGTATTGGTCGAGAACAGCCTTCTCGTAGTAGTCATTTTCTACGAGGTATTCAAGCTTCTCGGAGAGGGAGTGAAAGAACACGGTGTTCTGGTTCACGTGCTGCAGGAAATATTGACGCGCAGCCTCGCGATCCTTGTCGAACTGGATCTCGCCATCCGGGCCGTAAAGGTTGAGCATCGCGTTAAGCGAGTGGTAATCCATCTGTCCGGCCTGCGGAGTATCGATTACTGTTGCGTCCAAAATTCTTCCAATCCATCGTGGACGACCTGTACGTCGTCCGGTGTTCCAAAAAGTTCAAAGCGATACATGTGTGGAACTTTACACTTGCCGCTAATAATGTCTCCAGCGAGGCAGTATGCCTCTCCGAAGTTGGTGTTACCCGCGCCGATCACTCCCCTAATAAGCGAGCGGTTGCCCTCGTCGTTCAGAAACCGAATCACCTGTTTGGGTACGGCTTTTGATGTTGGGCCGCCGCCATAGGTGGGAACGATCAGAACGTAGGGTTCTGCGACCGTGAGTGGCTTGTCGCGGGGGTACAGCGGGATACGCTGTGCGGGCATCCCCAATTTATCGACAAACCGATGCGTGTTGCCCGACACACTTGAAAAGTAGACCAGGTTGCTCACGGCTGCCGACCCAGGTCTAGGCCAGTCGTCCGGCGAGCTCTTCGATCTTGTCAGGGCGGAACCCAGACCAGTGTTCTCCGTCGGCAATGACCACAGGAGCCTGGAGGTACCCGAGCTCTTTCACCGTCTCAAGCGCTTTCTCGTCTACCGAAAGGTCGAGAATCTCGTAATCGATACCCTTATTGTCGAGGGCGCGGTAGGTTGCGGTGCACTGCACGCAGGACGGCTTAGTGTAAACAGTGATAGCCATAATGGACCCCTTAAAAATATAGTTATGAGACGTACAACAGTTGTGGGGGGATAGTCACCTGCAAGATGACATTTCACCGGTTTCTTCTCATGCTACGCGGTACTACCGACATTGCTCTTCAATACTACATATAGTTCTTCAAAATAAGAACGACCACTAGATGATGTAGTTACACCAATGTAGTTATCCACCGAAAATCCAGGAGTTATCCACCGTTCTCCCACACCTAACCAACACAGATTCAGCGTCAAATCAGGCGTGTCGCGGAAGCTATCCACAGGCAGTCATTCTCAAAAAAAATTTGGCAACATAGAGCGGTCGGCGTGTCGCAAAAACACAGCATCTAGTGGTGAAGTGCGCGTTAGACCACAAGCGGGGCGATTGCCCTAGACAACTTGTCGGCACACGCTAACGTGTTCGGTACCGTCCGGGGTGAGATAAAACTCAGTGAGCCGCAGCAGCCCTCCGGGTTCGCGCGAGATAATCGATTCGGCTTGCCCAGCGGTCACACCCGCATTGTGCTGCCGATGATGGTAGGACAGGCGCACCACATCATTCTCGCGGATACCCGAGAACCGTCCGACGATCACGGTGTCGCCCACGTATTCTCCCCACACGATGTTCTCGCTCTCGTGATAGATAAAACGGGTAGGCCTCGCCGGGTCAACGGCGCTCGTTGTCGAGGAAACCATGTCGACGATAAGCCCGTCCACGGACACGCTCTCCCGCGTGCCAACAATCGTTCGATTCACAATAGCCGCCCTACTCGCCGCGGGAGACGCGGATCATCTCGTCCCGCGGGACCACCTTGATGCGCGGACGGTCAACAGCCTGCCCGCGCTCGATCTCGTGCTCGTCTAGCAGGCGCCAGCCCTCGACGGTGGTGTACTTCACGCCACGTGACTCGAGTAACGCCGTAACGCTCTCTTCGGAAGGGTCTTCTGCCGTCCACCACAGCTCGCGGTCAGCGACGACATGGCTCAGGGTTTCCATCGCGTCGGACTTGGTGTGCCCGATTAGACCAACTGGCCCACGCTTGATCCACCCCGTCGCGTAAACACCGGGAAGAACGGAGCCCGATTCGTCCAGGACCTGGCCCTCATTGTTGGGAATAACTCCGCGAACAGAATCGAACGGGATGCCGTCAACAGGCGACCCAAAATACCCAACGGCCCGGTAGAGCGACTGAATCTCGAGCTCGCGAATCTCGCCCGTACCAACAACTCCCCCGGTGCCGTCTGGCAGCATCCGTTCGTAGCGAAGAGCGCTCACGACGGTTCCGTCGCCGGCATCCTTGCCCACGACCTCAACGGGTCGCGAATAAAAGTGCAGGTGCAGGCGGCGGGAGGCCTGGCCTGCCTCGCGCTCGCGCCACTGGTTCATCACGCGGTTGATAACCATCACCTGCTTATTTCCGGCGATCGCGGCCTCGGCAGATGGGTCGTGAATCTCGAAGTCTTCCTCGTACACGACCATGTCTACATCGCGTACCTCGCCGAGTTCGCGCAGCTCAAGCGGCGTGAACTTTACGGCGGTTGGTCCACGTCGTCCGAATACGTGAACATCGGTCACGGGGTTCTCTGCCAGGCCGGCGTAGACGTTATCCGGCAGTTCCGTGGGGAGCAGGTCATCCGCATGCTTGATGAGCATTCGCGCGACGTCAAGGGCCACGTTACCGTTGCCGATAACGGCGATCGATTCGGCCTCGAGCGGCCAAGTTCGCGGGACGTCGGGATGCCCATCAAACCAGCTCACGAAGTCGGCGGCACCGTAGGAACCGGGAAGATCGATTCCGGGGATGCTGAGCTCGGCATCCTTTATCGATCCGGTCGCGAAGATCACGGCATTGTAGTGTTTTTTGAGGTCGGCCAGGGTGATATCCGTGCCGTAGTGTACGTTTCCGAAATAACGGATGTCCCCACCGTCAAGAACCTCGCGGAGCGCGTTGATGATGCCCTTGATTCGGGGGTGATCGGGTGAAACGCCGTAGCGCACGAGCCCGTATGGAGCGGGAAGATGCTCAAAGAGATCGATCGACACGTCGAAGTCTCGTTCTGCCTTAACAAGAAGGTCCGCGGCATAGATACCAGCGGGTCCGGCGCCAACGATTGCGAGCCTCAGCTTTGTCATTTTTTCCTTCACTTCGGGGTCTCTCGATGAGACATGTAGGGGGCGCGCCTCAGCAGCGCCTCGGGGTCACGTCGCTTTCGGCGACGCCGCACAGGATGCAGCGCCTAGTGCGTGCGATGGATAACGGAGTCAGCAAGCCTCACCAGAGATGCTTTGACCTGCCCCTCCGGCAAAACGTCGAGAGCGGCTACTGCCTCGGCACCCCAGCGTTCGGCGGTGTGTTCGGTTTCGCGGGTGACGTCGTGCTGACGCAAATCCGTCACAACTGCATCAAAGTCGGCGTCGTTCTCGGGCGTGGTCGGCACACCGGATTCCTCTGATGCAAGTGCTTTCTTAACCTCCGCCTCGATACGGGCAAGAAGCTCGGCGTCGGCGTTATTGGTTGCGGCGCTCTTGCGCAGCAGCAGGAGTGGGAGCGTGACTACGCCCGCACGGAGGTCGGTTCCGGCACGCTTACCCGTCTCGTCTGCGGCGGGGGAAAGATCGATCACGTCATCGATCAGCTGGAAGGCAACGCCGAGTTTGTCACCGTATTCCACGACGGGAACCTCAAACTCGGAGGGCGCGTTCGAAAACACCACACCCATCTGGGCGGCCAACGAGATCAGAGATCCCGTCTTATCGCCGAGGACCTGAATGTAGTGCTCGACCGGATCTTCATCCGGGGCTGGACCTACGGTCTCGTGGAGCTGGCCTAGGCAGAGCCGCTCGAAGGTGTCGGCCTGCAATTGGATGGCG
This sequence comes from Lysinibacter sp., assembly GCA_040400085.1. Classification (GTDB taxonomy): domain Bacteria; phylum Actinomycetota; class Actinomycetes; order Actinomycetales; family Microbacteriaceae; genus HNR. Next base: position 50,377 of record JBBAQX010000025.1, read on the forward strand.
CGTTCGCCGAGGCTCGATATGAGTTTGGATGCTCGGGCAAAGAGCAGGTCTCCCGCCAAGATTGCAATGTTGTTTGACCAGGTCACGTGGGCCGCGCTGACTCCTCGGCGAAGCATTGCCTCGTCCATGACATCATCGTGATACAGCGAGGCCAGATGTGTAATCTCGATGGCCCGAGCGGCTCTGAGCACGTTGTCGTTAACCCCGGTTCCGAGCTCTGCCGTCAGGAGGGTGAGACGGGGCCGTACCCGTTTGCCGCCAGCTTCAAGGAGGTAGCGGGCCGTAGCATCGGCAACAGGCGAGGTGAACGAGACGTCTGCGGCGAGGCCGCTCTCGATCAGAGATAGGCCCGCATCAATTTTCGCCGAAAGCTCTTGCTCGGCAGCGGTCATGGCCGGTTCTGCTGAGGGCGCGGTGTTCGCTACCCTATCGAATGCTGACACCTGTTTCACGTTACCTGTCTGCTTTCGTAGGCGTTTTCTTGGGTTTCGCCTTCTGTGCGGTCTTGGGTGCAGGGTTGTCGGCCTGCGTGTCGGTTGGCTTGTCGGCTGGCTTGTCTACCGGCTTCTCGGCAGGTGCGCTACCAACTTTTTTTGATGCCGGGACGAATCCGCGGTGAAGCGCGACTAGTCCGCCGGTGAGGTTGCGGTATTCGACTCGCTCAAATCCGGCTCCGGATACCCACGAGGCCAGGGTGCGCTGTTCTGGCCACTCCTGAATGGAATCGTTGAGGTAGTCGTAGGCATCGGAGGCACCGTTGACGAAGCCCGCGACCTTGGGCAGAACGTTTTGGGTGTAGAAGTAATAGGGCTTCCTGACGAGTCCACTCGTGGGCCGCGAGAACTCGCAGATGACGACGCGACCGCCCGGCTTGGTCACTCGGAACATCTCGGCGAGTGCCTTCTGGGGCTCGTTCACGTTCCGCAGCCCGAAGGAGATGGTCGTGGCGTCGAAGGAGTTATCCTCAAACGGCAGGTTCGTGGCGTCCGCCTCGATGAACTCAATATTGTGGATGCCCGCAGTACGCTGACGCCCAACAGCTATCATCCCGGGCGAGAAGTCCGCGGCGACCACGTGGGCGCCGCTGCGGGCAAAGGCCGCGCTCGACGTTCCTGTGCCTGCCGCGATGTCGAGCACGCGCATCCCTTTGCGAGGTTGAACGGCCCGCGTTGTACTTACTCGCCACAGCCTGGAGTTCCCGAGGGATAGCAGATCATTGGTGAGGTCGTACCGAGGCGAAACCTCGTCAAACATGCGGGAGACGACTCCCGCGTCCTTAGTACTGTCTGGGCGCATCACACCTTCTATGTTAGTGCTACCTTTCAGCGGCCGGGGGCGGTAACTCGCTCCCCACAGCTAATACTGATTATTACGATTCCGAAGACTGGCTTACAACAGGGCCTCAGCCACGAAACATCGCGCACGAACTACGACCCCAATTTGCGTCCCAAGTAAATTTCCCATGAACATAAAAACCCAGGTAGCCGACCGAATACCCGAGGTGTAGGATGAATTTTAGTCGCGGAGCAAAATCGGTTGCACCGGGCTCGAAAGGAGCGATGATGCCCAACAAGAAACCCAACATTCTGATCCTCTGGGGTGACGATATTGGATGGTGGAACATCAGCTATAACAGTCGGGGCCAGATGGGATATCAGACCCCCAACATCGATCGAGTCGCTAACGAGGGTGTCGCGTTCACCGACTACTACGGGCAACAGAGTTGCACGGCCGGTCGCGCGGCATTCATCACAGGCCAGAACCCTATCCGCACGGGCCTGACAAAAGTCGGAATGCCGGGAGCCGATCTTGGTCTCCAGCCGGAAGATCCGACAATCGCGGAACTTCTCAAGCCCCTCGGCTACAGAACCGGCCAATTCGGCAAAAATCATCTCGGCGATAAAGACGAATTCCTGCCAACGGTGCACGGATTCGACGAGTTCTTCGGAAACCTGTATCACCTCAATGCGGAAGAAGAGCCGGAGCTCCCCCACTACCCGAAAGATCCCGAGTTTAAGAAGCGCTTTGGCCCGAGGGGCGTGCTCCACTCCTGGGCCGACGGTAACGGCGGCCAGAAGATCGAGGATACCGGACCGCTCACAAAGAAGCGTATGGAGACAATCGATGAGGAAGTCACGGAACACGCCCTAAACTTCATCGACGCCGCGCACGAGGCCGACGAGCCTTTCTTTGTCTGGTGGAACACGACCGCCATGCATTTCCGCACGCATCCGGCGGAGAAGCACAAGGGCAAGGGCAATGGTCAGGGTGATTATGCAGACGTCATGGTCGCACACGACGAGAATGTTGGCGTCATGCTTGACAAGCTCGAAGAGCTGGGCATAGCGGACAACACCATCGTGATGTACTCCACCGATAACGGTGTGCATTTCAACAGCTGGCCTGATGCGGGAATCACTCCTTTCCGTTCAGAGAAAAACACGAACTGGGAGGGTGGATGGAGGGTTCCTGCTTTCATTCGCTGGCCTGGGGAGATCCCGGCCGGAAGCGTTGCGAATGGTATCGCGTGCCACCAGGATGTGCTTCCCACCCTCTTAGCGGCTGCCGGCGAACCCGATATAACCGACAAGCTGCTTGAAGGTCACGCCGCGGGCGACAAAACCTTCTCGGTCCACATCGATGGGATGAACATATTGCCCTATATCCGTGGCGAAGTTGCAGAGAGTCCACGGCATCACTTCTTCTATATCAGCGATGACGGCGATATCATCGCCATCCGAATGGATGACTACAAAGCGGTGCTGATGGAGCAGCGCGCGACTCGGCTTCAGGCCTGGTCCGAGCCGTTCGTGAAGCTTCGGGTCCCCAAGGTGTTCAACCTGCGTCAGGATCCGTTCGAGCGTGCGGACGATAACTCAAACACGTATTGGGATTGGGTCATCGATCATGCCTGGGTCATGTATCAGATGCAGGCCGTCGTTGGCCACGAGATTGGCGACTTCGTCAAGTATCCCCCGCGGCAAAAGCCAGCATCATTCAACCTCGATGCCGTTATGCGACAGCTTGAGGCCGCTAGCGATGGAGCGCTTCACTAACAATGGTCGATAAGAACATGGTGGAACTACCCGGCGGCCTCTTCACGATGGGATCCAACGATCACTATCGTGAGGAGGCGCCGGTGCATCCGGTAAAGGTGAGCCCGTTTCGGATTGACCGGCACCAGGTCACGAACTCACAATTCGCCGACTTTGTAAGCTCGACCGGATACATAACCGTCGCAGAGCGTCCCCTTATCCCCGCCGATTATCCGGGCGCGCCCGAGGAGAATCTGGCACCCGGCTCGCTGGTGTTTACCGGCACAAGCGGGCCGGTAGACCTGCGCGACCTCATGCAGTGGTGGGCCTGGACGCCGGGGGCAAGCTGGTTACATCCGCGCGGCCCTGGTTCTTCCCTTGCCGATCTGGGCGAGCATCCCGTCGTTCAAATCGCCTACGAGGATGCTGCGGCCTACGCCGCCTGGGCAGGCAAGGAACTCCCCAGCGAAGCCGAGTGGGAATATGCCGCTCGCGGCGGGATCGACGGCGCCGTGTACACCTGGGGTAATACTCCGGAGGCTGAGTCGGAACGCCAGGCAAACTACTGGCACGGAGATTTCCCCTGGCGAGCCGATGATGGCTACGGCAGGACAGCCCCGGTCGGCTCATTTCCCGCGAACGACTTTGGACTCTTCGATATGGCGGGGAATGTCTGGGAGTGGACCTCCGATTGGTATGCGCTCGGCCATGATTCAGAAGAGGCATCCTCGTGCTGCGCCCCAGCAGACCCGCGGGGACCGAGCGAGACCGACAGCTACGACCCGATTCAACCGCAGTTCCGAATCCCCCGACGCGTGGTAAAGGGCGGTTCGTTTCTGTGCGCAGACTCTTATTGCCTGCGCTATCGCCCCGCAGCTCGACGCCCGCAACCGATCGATACGGGGATGAGCCACATCGGGTTCCGATGCGTCCAGCGAAACACACCAAACGAGACATGACACCAGAGAAACACAGACGAGAAACACGCGTCAGCATCCGAGAGAAGGTCTTGACCGTAGCCGCGTTTGTATTTATTGCAGGCTATACGGGTCTCGTTCTGCAGCCCAGCCCGGAGATCGTAACGATTTCTTGGGGAATACTTGGTCTAGTGTGGGCGTTGTTTATCGCGAACTTTGCGATACAACTTTTCCGAGAGCGGATGCCGTTCCTCAGGCGCAGCTGGTGGCAAGTCTTCATCATTTTTATTCCGATGCTCGCCGCACTTTATTCGATTCGGGCGATCCGTCACCTTGCCTACTTTAAGAGAGTGACCCCGGAATCAGTTAGGCGGCGGTTTTTCCTACAGTTTGTCCTTGGCGTTGTGATGTTCGTTTATGTCAGCTCACTCGCGGCCTTCCGGTTTGAGCATCTGGCCGCTGGCGCCACGATTGATAGCTGGGGCAACTCGATCTGGTGGACGATTGTCACGATGGCCACCGTCGGCTACGGAGACTTCACGCCCGTGACGTTAGGCGGCCGATTCGTCGCCGTGGCAAACATGGTCGTCGGCATAGGAGTCATTGGCGTCACCTCGGCAACCGTCGTAAACTATTTGACCCAGATCACTTCACATAAACAAAATCAGCATAAAAATATAGAATCTTCATAAACGCACGAGGGAGAAAAGTGTATAACATCTACCTGGGCACCGACGTTGATGCCCCGAAAAATTCCGTATTCCTCGATGCCAGCGCGTTTAACCGCCACACTTTTTGGTGCGGCCAGAGCGGTTCCGGTAAGACCTATGCGCTCGGAATTCTGCTGGAACGGCTCATTCTCCACACCCAGCTCCCGATTGTGGTCCTCGATCCCAACTCGGATTTTTCAAAACTTGACTCTCCAGTGGACCCATCCCTTAAGCAAGCATTCGATGATGCAGAGATCCAGATATTTGGCTCGGAGACAGACCATAGCGAGCGGCTTTCCGTTCGTTTCACGAGCCTATCCGCCCAGGCGAAGGCGGCGGTCCTGCAGCTGGATCCGATTCGGGATGCCGACGAATACAACGCGTTTATCAAGCTGGACGCCTCGATAGATGCGCTACCAACAGAAAAACTGAGCGGCCGTTCCTACCGCGACATCCTGCGGGACGGAGACGACCCGGTTCGTAACCAGCTTGCCACTCGAATCGAAAACCTCGGGATTCTGTCCTGGGATATTTGGTCTTTCGGTAAGTCGAGCTCCCTCGAGGAGAGCGCCGATAATACGCGGGTGACAGTGCTCGACCTGGGAGTCGTCAGCACCCGGGAACAACAGCAAATCGCGGCTATCGCCTACCTGGAAAACCTATGGGAAAACAGGATGACGAAACAACCCACCCTCATAGTCGCTGAAGAAGCGCACAACTTCTGCGCGCCCAACCCCACTACTGAACTCGAGCGGCATCTTCTCAACCTGTTCATCAAGATCGCGGCAGAGGGACGCAAATACGGACTGTGGCTCCTCCTGTCGACGCAACGCCCCAGCAAGATAGACAGCCAGATTCTGTCCCAATGCGATAACGTGGGGCTCCTCCGACTGAATTCGCAACGAGACCAAGATGAGATCGCAGATTTTTTCAGCTTTTTACCACCACCCCTGATCCGTCGGCTCACGGGTATACCCAAGGGGCAGGTCCTGTTTGGCGGTCGATTTGTTGATACTCCTCGTGTTGTGGCTACCCCCGCCCGTTACACGGAAGAGGGCGGGAGCGATGTCCCCGTCCCGGTGTCTCCCCCTTCTTATCAGCCGTGGCCAGCGACTCACGAAGCCTAAAACGAACGCAGCATCCCCTCGACGACGGCTCGTGCGTCGCTCAGCGAGCTCTCACCAATATGCGAGTAAAGTTATGGGGTGACTTCTTCCGGGCAAACTTGGCCCCAGTTGCGGGTTCAAACCACCGCGATAAGCGCTCCGCTTAGCCTGATTCCGCATCTGGATCCTCATGATCCCCAATTATGGATGCGTGACGGCAACGGCATGGTCGGCATCGGCACGGCGGTCCAGCTAGAATTCGCTGGACCATCACGATTTACGGATGCCTCGGATGCCTGGCGCAACATAGTCGCCAACGCCTCGGTCGAGGATCCCCTCGCCACACTTGGCACGGGGCTTATCGCTTTCGCCGCTTTTACTTTCGCCGACACCTCGGCGACGACGAGCGTGCTCCGAGTGCCGCGCGTGGTGGTCGGACGCAACGGAGATTCTTCCTGGATAACACGCATCCGCTTAGCGAACGAACCCGAGTTCGACGAGATTCCGTCCGAGACGCCTTTCGGGCCCGAGTACGCGATTAGCCTGAGTCCGGGAGCGATGTCTCCCGAGAGCTTTATGGATGCCGTAGACCGGGCGACCGATCGCATCGCCGACGGCGACGTACAGAAAGTTGTCCTGGCCCGCGATGTTGTCGGCCGTGTGCCGCAGGGCGCGGATCTACGTTTACCGCTGGCTAGACTCTCAGAGGATTATCCGACGTGCTGGACGTTCGCCATCGACGGTTTCTTCGGCGCAAGCCCCGAGACGCTTATCCGCTCGCAGCACGGCATCGCGAACGCTCGAGTGCTAGCCGGGACGATGCCGCGCGGAGCCGACCGAGAACGCGACGAGGTAGCCTCGCTCTCGCTGGCCACAAGCACCAAAAACCTAGACGAGCACGAGTTCGCAGTCAGAAGCGTACTCGAAGCCCTGGAACCGTATGTCTCTGAGGTTGCAACCAGCGAGTATCCTTTCACGCTCAAGCTGCCGAACCTGTGGCACCTGGCCACCGATATCGAGGCGAAACTGAGCGGTTCGGCGACATCGCTTGATCTGGTGAATGCGCTCCATCCCACGGCGGCGATCGCGGGTACTCCAACAGCGGATGCCGTGCGCATTATCGAGGAACTCGAACCCTTCGATCGTGGTCGCTACTCGGGCGCGGTCGGCTGGCTCGACGCCTCGGGAGACGGCCAGTGGGCGGTCGCGCTTCGCTGTGCACAGGTTGACAAGGACGGTGTGATTACTGCCTACGCGGGCGGCGGAATCGTGAAAGACAGCGAACCGGAAACGGAACTCGCAGAGACACGTATCAAACTGCATCCAATCATCGACGCCCTCTCGTAGGAAGCGATTAGCGGTACCACTCCTCGTCAATCGAGGCGAGTCTCGACGGCCGTATCTCATCGCCGACAGAGTAGAAACGTTGAAAGTTCATTATGAGTGGCTTCCACGCGTCGGGGTCAACGCGGTTAGGAGTTCCGGGAACGCGAATGGACTCGTGTACGTGAACACGAGTTATTGCGATTTCACACACAAGGATTTTTGCGGATTGGGTGGGGTCATCATTGTGAAGCTGGTGCCACGTTACAACGTTGCCCTCCAGGTTTACCGGGCATTCTGCCACTCGAAGCGCTGATACCTTCTCTGCCGGAAGGGGGGGGTGAGACCAGCCGTACCAAATTTATCGGGTTCGTAGCGGTATCCCACCGACTCTTTTCCCACCGGAACCGGATTCCTTCCCGTGGTTAAGGCCAGGCGATCCACCGCATCAACCTGGTCAGCTGTGGGCAGGTTGATCACACACTCCGGTTTGTTCTGCAGGTTAATCGCGGTCTGGGATCGTGAACTAATGCCAAGAACAGCGGTTTTCGCCAGCCAAAAGATAGAAGACATCGGCATGAGGTTCGGATGCCCATCCTGGTCTACCGTGCTGATGAGCGCTACCGGGGTGCCGAAGTACAGGATGGCGGGGTCAATAACCTCATGTTGTTTGAGCATCTAACAGAGCCTCTCAGTAATTGTGGTGGCCGTGTATGCCAGCCTTACTGAGTAAACGTCCAAACGGTAACAAAGGTGAGGTCAGCTATGCGTCTTCTTCACGGCGTACCCGATTCATTGAGGCGGCTGTCTCATTCGTTCGCTAGGGCGTGCCGAGGTCGACGGAGTAAATCGGCACAAATGTCACAGTGACCGTGTCGGGATCGATGTTAACGGCCTTAAGCAGCACCGATAGCTGCTTGGTATCTGGCAGCGGCAGCGGGCCCTCGACGCGCACGGTGACAGTGCCGTCTTTTGTGGAGACACCGGCGACCTTCCACCCAACAGCGGATGACCATTCATCGGCTGCCGAGACAACCGCCTTCTCAGTGAGGGCTCCGGTCGCGGCACCAACGGTCGAGAAGGCAAGAGGAGTTCCAATCAATACGAACATGGCGACCATCAGGGCAACCGGTCGCCGAAGACTACGACGCTCGCCCAGATGGTCGGTTCGAGACAGCCGGTTGACCCCGTAAATGGACATCACGACAATTCCGGTCCCGATAATGGCCACGACATTCGTGAGGAAAAGCAGGAGAGCGCCGAGCGACTCGACCACAGCACCCGACTCAAGGGTGAGGCCAACAACGCTCAGCGGAGGAACCAGCGAAATCGCTATTGCGACGCCCGGCAGGGTATCGGAAATATCACGGCGGACCAGAGCGATCGAGCCGACTACCCCTGTGCCGAGCGCCGCGAGAAGGTCGATGAGACGCGGAGTAACGCGCGAGGCCACCTGTGGGTTCGTCACGGAGGTCACATCGGCAGCGACAAACGTCCCAACGACATAACCAATTGCTATCGCGGCGAGCGCTCCTGTTACGACCAGGAGCACAGACCGGACCAGATTCGTGTGGTCCCCGAGTACGGTGGCAAGCATCGTGCCGAGAATCGGGGTCATCAGCGGAGCCACGATCATCGCGCCAATCACGGTTGCCGTGGAATCAGCGACGACACCGGCCGATGCGATGACGGATGCCAGGATCAGTAACAGCCAAAACCTGCTGTACCGCGCCCGAATTCCGGGTCCCTCGAAGAAAACCGAAGCCCGCATCTGCTCCGCTGTGTTGAAGCGTTCGTCCATGAGCTGCGCCCATCTTTTCTCTTGAATCCACACTGACTATGCGTCCACGGTTCTCCAAGATTACGATCGCCGTATCTCAGAGATGCCGTATGGCTCAAGTTTAGTCCCGCAAGCGTTGTGGCGTGGGCAGATCTGCGCTTTGGTTGTTGCGACGTGCGGACTAGGCGGCGCGGCCGGGCCTTCGACCGTCACACTAGCTAGCGGGCCAGCGGGACCTCAACGATAGAGGGGCCGACAACCGGGGCTGTCAGGAGGGCGTCAAGCTCCCCCCTGGTGGTGACGCGGGTGTATTGCCAGCCGTAGGCATCCGCAAGCGAACGAATCTCAACGTTGTGCGGCGTAAACATCACCCGATCGAAGAGGTCGCTCGGCGCGGTGCCCGCTACCTCAAGACCGTCGAAGATCGTCCCGCCCCCGTCGTTTCCGACGAAGATCTGGATGCGCGGCTGCGGCTCACCCTGCGGCAGCAGGAGCGAACCAACGTCGTGCAGGAAGGTCAGGTCCCCGACAATCAGGCGAGTCACACCGGGCGATTCGCCATCCTGGCTGGAGGAGGCGATACCGAGCGCGGTGGCGGTGGTTCCATCGATCCCTGCGAGCCCGCGGTTCGCGAAAACCTTGATGTTCCGCCCGGGCGCGATCTGGTCAAGAACCCTCACGAGACGGGATGCTCCCAACACCAGGCGATCATGCGGCCACGTCGCCCTCCACACGGCCTCGCACAGAAGCCCGCGTGTCACGGGCTCACGCATGGCGGCCAGTTCCGCGCGGGCGTATGCCGACCTCTCCTTGTACCCGGTCTCGCGTGCAGCGGTGAGATCTGGTTCGTGTACGGTCGTGGTTTCGGCCAGGAGAGCGCGGCCTGTGACCACCCATTTTCCGAGCCAGGGACGGCCGAGGCTGGGGTTGTAATCCTCGGCGAGTGTGGCCTCGCGCGCGACGGCCCTGACCCGGTGCCCCGGGTTGTAGGTCTCGGTACCCGAAGGAGCGATCACCACCGTTTCGACCCCGTCTCGCTGGATGAGTTGCGGCACCTCGCGACTGAGAGTTGGGTGTCCGAAGACGATCACGCGTTCGATCTCGTCGCCAAAACCGGGCTCGTTCAGCAGCTCTCGATAGTTGGCGATCACCTCGCGGCCGAAACGGGCTCCGCTAGCGACCTCGGCCAGGAGTGGTACGCCCGCTTTCTGGGCGAAGGCCTCAGCCGTTGGACCCGCGCCGGAGCCCGCGACCACCACGGTCCGTAGGGAGTGGTCGAGAATATAATGCTCGGACCGACCGCCGGCAGCGACTTCGGAGGCGACCTCGGCAACAACGCCAGCGGCGACCAGTTCGAGCATCCGTGTCATATCGGGAACCTTGCCCGATAGGGGTTCCACAAAGGCTAGGTTGAGTTGAACCGGTCCGGGGTTTCGCGATTTTGTACCCAGGGCACTGGTCAGGGAGCGGCGAGCCAGCGTAAGGGCTTGTTCGAGCTCGTGTGTGGCCCCCTCCGGCGCCGGATGGTCGACGCTCCAGCGAACGGCGTCCTTGTACAGGTGGGCTTGATCTGTGGTTTGTGAGCTGCGAATCCCCCGCAGAGATTCCGGCCGATCAGCGCTGAGGACGATCAGCGGCACGAGCGAGTGATGCGCTTCGAGCACTGCCGGGTGCAGGTTTGCCACCGCGGTTCCGCTGGTGGTAATTATGACGGTTGGTACACCCGATTCAAGGGAGAGCCCCAGTGCAAAGAAACCGGCAGAACGCTCGTCTACTCGCACGTGAAGGCGAACCAGCCCCTGTTGTTCCATCGCGGCTGCCGCGAGCGCCAAGGCCTGCGAACGAGAGCCGGGGCAGAGAACAATGTCGCGCACGCCTCCGTGGGTAAGCGCGCACAGCAGGGAAGCCGCGAAGTTCATCGCTGGCGAGTGAGACTCAGTCATCTGCGGAGCGCGAACCCTTAGGGTGATCAGCCTCCGTGTCGGGGCCGTCGGTCTTGGGCGGGGCGCTGTCCGTTGCCTTATCCGCGTTTGTTTCAGAGTCTTTACCCGGTGTTTTACCGGGCGTTTTATCCGGTGACGAATCTGGAGCTTTGTCCGATGCCGGGAAATCAGCCTCAGCATCCAGGTCTGCAAGCTCTTTCTCGAGATCACGGATGCGCTGATCAAATTCGTCGCTCGTCGCTATTCCCCCAAAAAAGGCGGGGTCGTCGTCCGGTGCCAACGGTCTGCTTTGGTTTCGCTTGCCCTTGCCGAGCATAAACCAGAGCACCCCTCCGATGACGGGCAGCAAAACTACGATCAGAATCCAGACGGGTTTGCTTACTCCGCGTACGCGGCGCGGATCGGTCATGGCTGCATCAATAATCGAATACAGCACAAAGACAGCTGCGGCGACTCCGAGAATCAGCAAAAAGCGAACCATGCCACTAGTCTAACCGGCTTAGCTGACTGTAATGCCAAGAAGGTACACTAGTACGATGACTGCGCGCAAAACTTGGGTTTTCTATACCGTTGCCCGATTGGCCTTTTTCATTGTGCCACTGATCATTTTCAACGCGATCAACTTTGAGCTGTGGTTCTCGGCCATCATTGCAACGCTAATTGCGGCTTCGCTCTCGGTAATTTTCCTCCGTAAATCCCGCGATGGCGCGTCCGAGGCTATTTACGAGTGGCGTACTCGCGAGAAAACGGTCGACGACATCGCAGAGGACGAAATTCTGGATTCCTCAGACGAGCATGAGGACGATCCGGCTACCAATAACGACGTGCCCGCTGCGAGCGACGACGGTAAAGATGTTGCCGGAAACGAACGAGCCTAAGCATCCGCTTATTACCCTGCGCCCCTGGTCGGCCGAGGACTTTCCGCTGCTGATCGCGAGCAACTCCCCCGAGATGACCCAATTTCTCGGAGGTCCCGAGGGCGAGGAGAAACTGCGCCGGAGGCACGAACGCTACCTGAACGGCTGGGTTACGGGGTCGGCGCATATGTTTCACGTGGAATCAACAGAAATCACGGATGCTCCGGGCGGGGTCGGTATAGCCGGCTACTGGCAGAGCGAATGGCAGGGTGAGGACTGCTTCGAGTCTGGTTGGAGCATCAACCCGCCCCATCAGGGACGCGGCTACGCAACGGCAGCCGTCCAGGCCGTCCTGCGCCATGCCGCTGAGGCACGACGTTTCCGCCGGATTCATGCGTTTCCCAAGCTCGACAACGCCGCGTCAAACAGGGTCTGTCTGAGAGCCGGGTTTACGCTGGTTGGCGAATGCGACTTCGAATACCCGCTTGGCACGATGATCCGTGGCAACGATTGGGTTTACGAGCTCTACTAGCCGCGCGAGCTACACACCGCACCCAGTTCGCGCGATGCTGCCAGGCACCCGCCACGCGGCCAACGCGGTTCGGCCCACGTCGCTCGACCCAACGCATCCACACGCGACCCAACGCATCCACACGCGACCACGCGACCCCACGCGAAGTCGCCTAATCCCCAAAGTTTTTGTTCCGTTTTGTGGGTACCGACTCCCAAAATGTCATGTCTCAGGACATCGGTGACAGTTCTGTGTCAGGACATCGGTGACATTT
>JBBAQX010000026.1:0-61134 GCA_040400085.1 Lysinibacter sp.
TAATACGAAGAAGTTGTACATACTCGCGGAAATGGGCTGCATAAGAGACGGGCAGGACTAGATTTGTCTATGTATACCCCCGTGGAAGTGTGGAATGTCGTCGAATGAAAGTATCAAGCATGCTGACAAGAAACGAACTGACGCGGGAATCAACCGAGTTGCTCGAAGCAGTTCATGCTGAACACTCCGCTCCTTTATTCTGGTATGCGCTTCGTCTTACCCATGAATACGGTGCTGCCCAGGACATCGTTCAGGAATCTTTCCTTAAACTTTGGAAAAATAAGGCATTACTTGAACAAGGCTCGACATCAGTTCGAAAATGGCTTTTTACGGTAGCGCGTAATCTAGTGATTGATGACCGTAGAACCTCGCGTTATTCACGAGAAATAACGGTTGATGCTGTACCCGAAGTTGCTAGCGTGGATCACACCGATTCGATTCTTGACGCCTGGTTGATTTCAGATGCGCTGGCATCTTTGACGGAAAAACATCGAAGTGCGATTGTAAAGGTTTTCTATTTGGGGCATCCACTTGCCGAGGTAGCGCGCCAAGAAGGAACTGCTGAAGGCACAATAAAATCACGACTTCACTATGCGCTTATTGCGCTCAGAAATTACCTGAATGAAAGGGGCATCAGCCGATGACTACAAACGGTTTCGAGGATAACGATAAGTTGAAAGACTGGGATGCCGCCTATGTTCTCGGGGCATTGAACACGGAAGATCGTCGTCTATATGAAGAATATCTTCAGCAGAATCCTGATCGGGCGGCAGAGGTAGCTCAGCTATCAGGAGTACCCAGACTTCTGGGGATGCTCCCCGCTGAAGAAGCTGTCGCTCTCGCCGACAGGAGAGGGGCGGAGAGCACTCCTGTGCAGCAGCCTCCAATTAGCGAGCTAGCACGTTCAATTCGTCGACAGCAGAAACGGCGTACGCTGCGGTCCCTGGGCATTTCTGTTACTGCCGTTGCTGCGGTCGCCGCTGGAGCATTTGTCCTAGGAGCAAACTTAGCTATTCCTGTAACGCCGTCTTCGACTATCCAAGCGACCAACTCAGCTTCCACGGTGTTGATGCCCATGGTGACGGGCGGTGACAACATCGACACCGCTGACCTTCGCATTGTGTCGAAGTCCTGGGGAACTCTTCTCACACTCGACTGCACGTACAACCCAGAATGGACGGATAAGCCCACAACGTTCATGCTCGTACTAACCGACTCTCAGGGACTGACCTCAACGATTGCCACCTGGAGCGCAACTGACTCTGGCGCCCAAGGGCTCAGCGCCGCAACAGCCCTAAATTTGTCTGGGATAAGCAGCATTGAGATACGAGCGATTGACGAGGATGAATCTCTTGCGAGCTTGCAGCTATAGCGGAGAACTGCCACGGATCACTCGCTATACCAGATCCCGCCAGTCGATCTCGTCATCGGGGTCATAGCCGGGGTCGCGGTCATCGTCTTCGTCGATGTTGTTAATTGCTGGTGAGAGTGGGTCAACGAACGCACCGGTCGCTGGAGCGTGAGGGTCAAGAACGTCGATAGGAACTGTGAACGTGCCCGTGGGAGGGTCGTAGAGGCGAGCCTCATCGGGGCGATGTGCCAGCACCTCGGTGATATAAGAGTCAACGGCATCCATCAGCGAGATATCTCGCTCCAGGCGTTGGCTTTCGAACCATCGGTATTCGAGGAGCTCGTGAAAGACTTCGGCCGGCTGTAGCTTGCGTTTCATTTCGCGCGGGATTGCCATGATCACAGGCTCAAAGACGTCCGTGAGCCACTGGTGGGCAAGCATATCTTCTGGCAGGTTCGATTCCTCCCTATGCCGGGCCACGTATTCGTCGAGGTCGTTGAGCAGGCGGCGTGCTTGGTTTTCTTGAGCGTCAAGGCCGGTAAGGCGGATCAACCTGCGCTGATGGTGACCGGAGTCCACCACCTTGGGCTGAATATGGACCGTGGTACCTGTAGCATCTGTGACGATAGACATCTCTTCAATATCGAAACCCAGCTGGTTCAGTCGGCGAACCCGCTCGCGGATGCGCCAGGTTTCGTCGCTTGCAAAGCTTTCGCTTTGGGTCAGCTCGGCCCAGAGCGAATCGTATGATTCCTGAAGTCGGTTGGCGATTTTGACGGGATCGATGCTTTCATCAAGCCGACCGCTTGCCTGCAGGTCAAGCAGCTCGCCCGCGATATTGATCCGCGCGATCTCGAGGTCATGTTCCCGCTGTCCCGTCGAGAGGGACTTGCCAAAAAGTTTACCGGTCTCTGCATCCACCAGATATGCGGCGAAAGCTCCGGCATCGCGGCGGAAGAGCGTGTTCGACAGCGACACGTCGCCCCAGAAGAAGCCAATATTGTGTAGCCGTACGAGCAGTAGCGAAAGCGAGTCCACGAGACGGCTGGCGGTTTTCTTGCGCATTCGCCCGGAGAAGAGAGCACGATACGGTAGCGAGAACGTGAGATGCTTCGTGATCAGGACGGACTTGAGAGCATCCCCTTCTTTGTTCCGTCGATTTGTGAGAAACGCAATCGGTTCGACGCAGGGAATCTCGAGACGCTGAAGGGACATGAGCATCTCGTACTCTCCGCGCGCCATATCGTCTGTGGTTTCCTTGACCGCGACAATATGGCCGCTCAGGTGTGCGAAGCGCACGAGGTGTCGAGAGATTCCTTTGGGAAGAGCAGCAATGACCTCGTCTGGCCACTCGTCGAGAGGGAGCCGCCACGGCAGGTCAAGAAGTGCCGGATCGATTCGGGCAGCGGTGATGTTGACGGAGGCTGACATGGGTCTCCAAGCGATGGTATCGGTGCGGAATGAAATGAGCGGAATCAAAAATGACGGAGGATGCGCGAAAGAATATCCGCGTACCCTCCGTCAGTGAGTAGGTGCGTTACTTAGTGACCAGCAGCTCCGCCAACGCGCTCACCCGAATCGATGTTGAAGAGGTGGATGTGTCCCTCGATAGGGCGAACATAGACTGTCTCGCCAGCGTTGGGGTGATCGCGACCATCCACGCGCGCAACGATTTCGGTGCGAACGTCGCCAACCTCGGAGTGACCGTAGAGGTAACCGTCGGCTCCGAGCTCCTCAACCAGGTCCACGTGAACCTTGAGGCCCTTGCCTTCGATATTCGAGATTTCAATGTCTTCTGGTCGAACGCCAACCGTTACCTGGCTACCAGTGATCTGTGAAAGTGTTTCTCGTGGGGTCGGTAGCGCAGCCGTGCCGAACATAACTCCCTCGTCGGTGACGTTTGTGGGGAAGAGGTTCATAGCCGGGCTGCCGATGAAGCCTGCAACGAATACGTTCGCGGGTGAATCGAGCAGTTGGCGTGGTGTTCCGACTTGCTGGAGGATGCCGTCCTTGAGGACCGCGATACGGTCGCCCATGGTGAGCGCCTCGGTCTGGTCGTGGGTAACGTATACGGTGGTGACACCGAGGCGGCGCTGAAGGGATGCGATCTGGGTACGCGTCTGAACGCGAAGCTTGGCGTCTAGGTTCGACAGCGGCTCATCCATGAGGAATACCTGAGGCTGGCGTACGATCGCGCGACCCATTGCGACCCGTTGACGCTGACCGCCCGAAAGGGCCTTTGGCTTGCGTGACAGATAAGGTTCCAGGTCGAGAAGTTTTGCCGCTTCTAGTACACGCTCTGCGCGCTCTTCTTTGGCTACTCCCGCAATCTTGAGGGCAAAGCCCATGTTCTCTGCAACGGTCATGTGCGGGTATAGTGCGTAGTTCTGGAAAACCATTGCAATGTCGCGGTCCTTGGGGGCGACGTCGGTTACGTCCTTATCACCGATAAGGATTCGTCCTCCGTTTACCTCTTCGAGGCCCGCGAGCATTCGTAGGGTCGTGGACTTGCCGCAGCCAGAGGGGCCTACCAAAACAAGAAACTCGCCATCGGCGATGTCGAGGTCAATGGCATCGACGGCCGGGCGAGTTGTGTTTGGGTACAGGCGGGTTGATTTATCAAAAGTGACAGATGCCATTTTAGTTTCTCCTTCACCGGCAGGTACGTGCCGGACGATCCGTTGTGAACGATATGTGGCAACTGCATTGCTGCCACAGACATAAGTATGCCACTTTTCGTGCGATAAGTGCCAGACATTTTTCTCAGGTTTAGCTATTTAACATGTACAAAGACTAAAATTGATCGGGTTGGGCTGCCCCGGGCTACCCGACACAGTGAAGAACGTATTGCGTCCTTGAACAAAAACCCACGGAGATAAAGTCATGGCAAACGGCAGCGAAGGCCGCACCAGCAAGAATGAGCGCCGCGAACAAGCGCGCGAACAAGCTAAGCAGGCCCGCGAAAAGCAGAGGAAAAAGGAAAAGCGTAACCGTTTCTTTCTTCAAGGTGGTGTCGCGCTTGTGCTGATCGCAATTGCAGGAGTAGTGACGCTTCTTGTTGTTCAGGCGGTGAAGCCGGCAGGGCCGGGTCCTGCAAATATGGCCAGTTATGGGCTCGTTATTGGCAAGGACCTTAAGGCAAAATCTACAGATGCTTTGGAGCCGGAGGCAAAGGCTATTGTACCTAAGCCTGATCGCAAGGCTGGCCCAGTTGATATTGTGGTGTACTCGGACTACATGTGCCCCTACTGTGCTCAATTTGATCAGGCGAATGCGACCCTGCTTGAGAACATGGTCGGAAGCGGTGAAGCAACACTTGAGCTCCGGCCTCTGGCTGTTCTGGACGCCCAGTCGCTCGGTACAAAATACTCAACCCGTGCCGCGAATGCATTTGCCTGTGTCGCTGATCTGCAGACGGAGAAGGCCCTCGATTTCCATACGCGGCTGCTTAGTGCTGATGTCCAGCCCCAGGAGCAAACCAGGGGACTCACCGATGATGAGCTTCTCAAGAATATGTCGGATGTTGGAATCGATGTCAACGATAAGATGCGTTCCTGCGTGAACGATAGGCAATTCGGCGCATTCGTAGCTAAATCCAGCGATAGCGCACTCACGGGGCCTTTGCCTAACACCGACCTTCCTAAGGTGACTGGTACTCCGACTGTGCTGGTAAACGGCGAGCAATACAAGGGAGCTCCCGGCGACAGCGCTGCTTTCCAGACATTCCTTCTCGGTTTCATGACCGAGGTTGAGGGTGGAGCCAGCTCTACTAAATAACAAAGATTGAGACGCGGGCCAGAAAAACTCGCTCTTCATTTTCCTGCCGGGTTTCGACCGGGCTGCCGGGTTTCGACCGGGCGGTGAATTGGTCGAAGCTCGGCATTTTTCATGTGTTTAGTAGTGCATATTTTCGGCATCGTGTGTTAGGTTCTATTTTGAATCCACAGTTCGAGGGGCGGATTCAGCCAAATGGCATCATTTGTTTAGGGGTTCATCAGAGAGGTGTTGGGGAGAGGCGCAGAATCGCGTCGAGACCTTGGCGTGAGCTGTCGTTGGTGGAGCATTACACGAGAAAGCAGTAACCACATTCATGTCAACCATGATCATTAAGAAAACGCGGATCGGGTTCGCCGCATTTTTTGCGACACTTTTGTTCTCTGCTGTGGGATTGTTGTCGATTCAGCCCGCTTCTGCGGCGACCATTGACAACGCGGTGACTTCTGTCACTCTCAACCAAGAGAAATACAGCGTCTTCGAAAAAGTATCCTTTGACTTCACCTGGGCGGTTCCCGACTCCGCAAAATCAGGTGATACTTTCGAGATCACGCTTCCACCGGAGCTTTCTCCCACCTCAACGGCCCGATTCAACCTGCTCTCGCCCGACGGTTTCGTCGTCGCTACAGCAACCTGGACTGGAAATACCGCTGTTTTCGTGCTCTCCGACTATGTAGACTCCCATAATGACGTTCATGGTGATGGGTTCTTTTCTGGAACGTGGGACATCTCTGCGATTAGTAAAGAGACGGTTATCTCTTTCGCTATTGGATCTGTAGTCGTCAATATTCCCGTCGAGCCCGGTGAAGAGCCGGTAGGGCCTGAGCCCGCTCGCAATCTGTTCAAGAACGGGTACTGGACTGAAACCTCAGAAGGTGACGATAGCCCGATCAATGCCCTAGATTGGGCAACCTATCTCCCCGCGACGGAGGACGGCATAGCAGGCCCAGTTACCATCGTGGATACGCCTAACACAAGCAATACGATTAACTGCGATAGTTTCTACATTGCTGGTGTTTTTGCGAATACCCCTGGAGCTGTAGCCTTCACTATAGGCCTTGACGACTCCGAGCGAGTGCTCAGTTTCGACTGCTCACCCACCGGGTTTACCCTCGTACTCGATCAGATTAAGCCCGGCGAATACTTAGGTCTGTTCTACAAGGGAGACATCGTTACCCCAAATTTGAAGTCTTACACGAACTCTGTGACGCTCTCTGCACCCAAACTGAGCGAGGAAAGACAATTCGTGCTCAACCATACCGATGCTGGCGGCAAAGGGGCAGGACGCCTAGAAGAGCCGGTTGGCCCTGTAGACCCGGTTGAACCTGTTGACCCTGTAGACCCGGTTGCCCCTGTAGACCCGGTTGATCCTGAGCCTGTAACGCCTCAGGGAAATACCGAAAAGCCGACTCCGGTCATCAGCAAGACTTCACCATCGACTGCTGCCGGTTCTTTGGCAACAACGGGTTCCGAGAATGTTTTCCCGGGGCTTGCCGCGATTATGTTGATCCTCGGCGGGACGGTAGCCGCATCACTCTCAGCTCGTCGCCGTAATGAAATTGAACGGCAGAACTAGCATCACCGAATTCTCCGAGATTTGAACCCGTAACTCGAACTCAGAAGCGCAGCGCCACATCTGTGGCGCTGCGCTTCTGAGTGTCGGAGCTAATCCAGTTTCAGCGTAAAATTGTGGAGTTTTTGCTCGCAGAAGAGACGCGGATAAAATTTAGAAGTGATGGATGTGCGAAGGGTTTCTCTTTTGCGCTAGACTTTAGTGTCTGCTTAAGTGCAGATGAGCCGACTTGGCGCAATTGGTAGCGCAACGCTCTTGTAAAGCGTAGGTTACGGGTTCAAGTCCCGTAGTCGGCCCCAATCGGCCCCGTTACCCCGGGGTGCTCCCCGGGGTAATCTTGAGGCGTCATTATCGACGCAGAAAGCGGGGGAGCAGGTACGTGGGACCATATCGTTATCTCTTTGGATCGATGGGTTGGCCCTTTGTCGTGATCGGTTTTCTAGCACGGCTACCCGTTGCGATGGTTGTGGTTGGTGTTCTCACAATGGTGACTGCTACTCGCGGCTCGATTGCGGAGGCTGGCATCGCATCCGCAGCGGTTGGCCTCTCATCCGGTGTCGGCGGACCGCTCATCGGCGCTGCTGCCGATAGGTGGGGCCAGCGTTGGGTTTTGACGTGTGCAGCTGTACTCAACGCGGCAGCACTGACGGGGCTTCTTATCGCAGTTTCGTCCTCTGCCTCTATCTTTATCACGGCGGCGTGTGCTGCGATCAGCGGGTTCACCCTTCCGCAACTCACGCCACTGGCACGCGCTAGATGGGTCGGTATGCTGACCTCGCGGTCAGATTCCAGGCCGGGCCACATCAATTCGGCAATGGCCTACGAATCCACGGCCGACGAGATCACGTTTATCTTCGGCCCTGTGATCGTGGGTCTCTTGGCCTCGCTTATCTCGCCGTTTGCGCCCATCGTTATGGCCGTGGTCGTGACGCTGATATTCGTTATCGCCTTCGCCTGGCACGATTCTGCCCGCCATGCTACGTCTCGAGCAGACTCCGCCGAATCCCCTGAACCCGTTCGATCTCTGTTGCGACTGCCTCTCATACTTCCTCTCCTGGGGATGCTCGTAATCGGTATGACGTTCGGAGCCACCCTCGTATCTCTTACAGCGTTTATGAGCGAGCGAGGGCAGGAAACGAGCACTGGCCTGCTCTACGGTGCGATGTCGATTACGTCGGCTTCGTTCAGCCTGATGGCCGGTATGTTGCCCGATCGATTTGGGATGCGGTGGCGCTGGGTCCTCTCGGCGGGAGCTACGCTCGCGGCCGCGGCTACCCTTCCACTGGTGACGAGCATCCCCGGCGCGATTGGTGCGCTCTTGCTCATGGGAATAGGGATTGGGCCAGCCATGGTGACCATTTTCAGCCTCGCTGCCGATGCCTCGCCTGGTGGCCGCTTGACCACGGTGATGACGCTCTTTGGAAGTAGCATCATTGTCGGGCAATCTACTGCTACCGTAGCTGTTTCGCAGATGATGGCGACGGCGGGGTACGAAGGGGGATTCTTCGTTGTTCTTGCCCTGATTGGCGCTCTCTTTTTGTTCTCGCTTGCGAACGCAGCACTCGACGGTATGAAAGCTGCTTAGGGATCAGTTTTTCGTTGGGGCGGTGCTAATCGTAGGTGCATTTTGATATTTACGCCGATCCAATTGAATTTGGACAGATGGAATCTGTTTATTCGTATCAGGGGGGTGCTGTCTAACAGGTACAAGCGACGAGCATTATTTAGGGGATTTCTTGCAAACTTTTGTACCAGATAAATAGGTACGTTCAAAGCGCCGATACGTGGGAGTAGCGCGTGGTTTGGTCGCAGCCTTTATGGTAGCGGCAGTTGTTGGTCCAGGGCTGGCGGTGGCCGCGGCCTCCCCTGCGCAGGCTGCAGAGCCCGTGCTTACGATCAATCGCAGCTACAATTCCATCAACGGTTATGTTGGGTTGACCCTGACCGCTGGCTTCTATCTGCAGTCAAATGTTGACTATTACATCGACGACGCTTATGTCACGCTGACTGCTAACAATGGAGGATCCGACCTAACTTTGCCTTCTGATGCGCAAAAAGACTGTGCGCAACCGGCTGGCCGTGGCGGGGTGTTCGTATGCGGGCCTTACAAAAATCCCGCTCGCGGTACCGGGGCGAGTGTTAGTGATGCGCCGGAAATCCCCCACGATTACTTTCAGTAATTCGGTGCGGGTGATCTCTCACAACAGCTGTGACCGTATCGTCGGCGAGTGAGGACCTGAACGGGGTACCTCCTTTTGTGAGTTCTGCCGTCCGCTGTCAGACTTGTATTTCACCACGGCTATCATGCCAGAGTCAAAAAGTATGACCTCACCTGGGCAAATAGTTCTTAACCTCAAAATCACGAACGGTAGGTATAGCAATATTGAGGATGTGGTGACCCACCTAGTTTTCCCGCCAGAGCTCACTGTTCGGTCGTTGCCGACGGGCTGCACGAAGGACGGGTCGTCCACAGCTGCTGCCCAGGCCCTAACCTGTGTGTGGGGATACGCCACCTGGGGAACTCTCAAAACTTTTGCTATTCCCGTTGCTGTTGCTGTTGCTGTTGCTGTTGCTTCAGATCTCCCTGCTGAATACCGGATAAACATTGCTGATTACTCGGTTGCGATCACAAGCCCGTATGAACCAGCTGGGTCACGTGATTCATGGACTGGTGCCTCGGTCGCTAATCCCTATTTCCTGACGGTGAGCGGGGGAGGCCTCGGACCTCAGGTAGATATGGCGGTTGCTCTTGGTTCGCCTCTGCCGTCGGCAAGTGACCCGTCCGGTGTGTTTGCCCGTGATGAACTCATCTCTTTCTCCGCCAGCTTCAGTAATCTTGCTTCCACGGAGTTTGCGACGAAGGTGAGTGCCATCTCTGAGCTTACCGGCCCCTCGAAACCAGTTGCTGCTGGAACAACCATTCCGCTCGTGATTAGCGTCTGGAACGACGGTGACGATGCGGAGGGCAACCTGGAGCACTACGGTGATGGTGGCGACCAAAACTGTTCCAACTGTCGACGAGTTGGTGTTGACTCAGGCAACCGTTGATTCGGTTACCCCCGATAAGAATCCGAGTCTGCGCGGAAGCGAATTTAGTGTGGCTTGTGCCGCGAGTGGTAATCCCGGTTCCCCGGAAAACGGCGGTACAGATGGCGGGGTCTCCCCGGTATCACCCGCTCAACTTACCCAGACGGGAAACGACCTCTCCTCGCTGATGCGGGTCGGGTTCCTCCTGCTCTTAGCTGGGGCGGCCTTTTCCCTTGTTCGCCGGTCTCGGAACGAAACAGTGAAAGCGTAACCACGATAGTACTTCAGCCTTAAACGCACAAACGGCTGCGACCTCTTGAGGAGAGCGCAGCCGTTTGTGTTGGTTACTTGTGGCGGGCTTTGCGGTCGGGACGGTCGTCTCCGTCGCGACGTTTTCCCGGTGCTCCGCGGTCCGGACGGATCTCGATGAGCTTTCCGCTGATCCTCGTGTTCTCCAGCTTAGCCAGAACTTCCCTAGGCAGGTCTGCGGGCAGGTCGACAAGTGAGAAATCAGGGCGAATCTGGATCGCCCCGAAGTCTTCTCTGCTGAGCCCACCCTCGTTCGCGAGCGCCCCTACGATTTGGCGGGGCTCAACCTTCTGACGCTTGCCAACTGCTATGCGATAGGAAGCCATCGCTTTATCTCCTGGGCGTGCCCGACGTGCGGGACGCTCGTTCCTGCCTCCCTTGTCCCAGCTGTCACGATGACCGCGTTCGCCGCGACCCTGTTCGCCGCGACTTTGACGTTCCAAGCTTTCGCGTTCTTGGCGCTGCCTGCGTTCGTCCTCTGGGGAGAGGAGGAGAGGGGTATCGCCCTGAGCCACAAGAGCGAGAGCCGCCGCTACGTCGCCCTCCGGTACGTCGTTATGGGCAACGTAATGCCCCACAATATCGCGGAATTCTTCTATGCGATCCGTCTGGCTGAGGGCCTCGGTAATTGCATCATCGAAACGAGCGAGCCTTGTCGCGTTGACGTCTTCAACGCTTGGCAATTGCATCTGAGTCAGTGGCTGTCGCGTTGCTTTCTCGATCGCGGTGAGAAGACGGCGCTCGCGGGGGGTCACAAAGCTGATCGCGTCTCCGGTACGTCCGGCCCGCCCCGTGCGGCCGATGCGGTGAACGTAGGACTCAGTATCGATCGGGATATCGTAGTTCACAACGTGGCTGATGCGCTCCACATCGAGTCCACGGGCGGCAACGTCAGTAGCCACCAGGATATCGAGCTTGCCTGCCTTGAGCTGGTTGACGGTGCGCTCTCTCTGTACCTGAGCCACGTCGCCATTTATCGCCATCGCGGAGTAGCCGCGGGCGCGCAGCTTTTCTGCAAGGGTTTCGGTCTCATTCTTGGTGCGAACGAAAACGATCATCCCCTCAAAATTCTCGACCTCGAGTATACGGGTCAGGGCATCCACCTTTTGCGGGTAGGACACCATGAGGTACCGCTGCGTAATGCTTGCCGAAGTTGTTGTCTTGTTCTTGACCGTTATTTCTTCGGGAGAGTTGAGATACTTCGCCGAAATGCGACGAATCTGAGCCGGCATCGTTGCGGAGAAGAGAGCGACCTGTTTGTCATCCGGTGTATCGGCAAGAATCGTTTCGACATCTTCGGCGAAACCCATTTTCAGCATCTCGTCTGCTTCATCGAGCACGAGGTACTTGAGTTCCGAGAGGTCTAGGGTCCCCTTTTCCAGGTGATCCATTATTCGTCCGGGGGTTCCAACAACAACGTGAACGCCACGTCGAAGCGCAGAGAGTTGAACTCCATAGCCCTGCCCACCGTATACGGGGAGGACTCGTACCCCCCGCAGGTGTGAGGCATAGCGCTCGAATGCCTCACATACCTGAAGTGCCAGTTCTCTCGTCGGCGCAAGCACAAGCGCCTGGGGTGTTTTCTGCGACATGTCTAGTCTCGACAGGATTGGTAGGGCGAAGGCGGCGGTTTTGCCCGTGCCGGTTTGAGCGAGCCCTACGACGTCTCGTCCATCGAGCAGAGGCGGGATGGTAGCCGCCTGAATAGCGGATGGGATCTCGTACCCGACGTCTTTAAGTGCTTTGAGCACTCCGTCGTCTAGTCCGAGGTCAGAAAAGGTCTGCGTCGGCCCGGCCGTGTCGGTCGAATCGTGCGCTGTTGTATCAGGAGACGTCATAGTATCAACGGTAGTCCTTTTTCCGCGTTTGTATTACCGGAAAAGGCTTTTACCGCGTGAAAGTTGCAAGAAAGTTTTTTCTCAGAAAACACACACCAAACTGTCAGGTGACTCTTAACCAAAACAGGACTAATGTTCTGGTTAAGAGATACTGAGGGTCCACCCCAGTGACTCAGATTACGTCAAAGGAGAGTGTTATCATGTGGTCAACTATTTGGGATGTTATGTGGTTCTTTTTCTGGGCTTTTGCTTTTGTTGCTTACCTAATGATGCTGTTCAGCGTCGTAGGTGACCTATTTCGTGACACTAAGCTCAACGGTTTCTTGAAAGCAGTCTGGATTCTTTTCTTAGTCTTTGTCCCCTTCCTGACCGTGCTCGTGTACGTTATCTTCCGTGGACGCGGAATGGCCGAGCGGCAGCAGCAACGCATGCACGCTGCCCAGCAGTCGACGGAAGACTACATCAGGAATGTCGCGGGGAAGAGTTCGGCTGATGAGATTGCCAAAGCTCAATCGCTACTCTCTGCGGGTGCAATAACGCCTGAGGAGTTCGCCCAGCTCAAGGCCCGCGCGCTCGCAGGCTAGGGTTCCAACCAAAACCTCACCGAGATAGGGTCCGATCATGATTCCAGAAATCAACTATTGGGCAGTTTTGTTGGCCACCCTGTCGAGTATGATCGTCGGCTCCATCTGGTATACCCCGAAGGTTTTCGGTAATTACTGGATGAAGTCGGCGAACATCACTCCCACCGGAAACGCACGTGACGCTGCGAAGCCGATCATCATTACCGTTGTGGTTAGCTTCATCACTTCATGGGTCCTAGCCGGAGCAGTCTTCATCAGCTGGGACTTCTACGGCGGAAGCTTCTTCGTGAACAGCATCCTCACCGCGATAATCCTCTGGGCAGGGTTTACGGCAGCCAGGTTCATCACCCACGATGCCTTTGATGGGCGACCAACCGGTTTGACTGTCCTCAACGTGTCGCATGAGTTTGTGACGATCGTCGTTATGGCTCTGATAATCGGAGTATGGCCTCCGATCGGGGGATAACCCCAGCATAAAGGCCGGAGTTGGTCCGCTCTATAGTCGGCCGCAGCCTCTTCTAAAGTTAAAACGTGAAAGAAAAATTGCTTTTCCGTTCGTGGCTGCGGCCGATCTTGCGATCGGTTTTCTTCCTGGACATTTTGCCGGGCATTCAAGCCAAGCCGCACAAAATTTTCCCATGATTCCTCTGGACATTCCTAGCTGGATGGCTCAGATCGCTGCATTAACTCTCACAACGCAGGAGCCGGGGGCACCCACAGCCAGGCAGCAGAGTTGATCGGGTGACGCAAGTAATTCATGCAGAAGATTCAGCGCCCCTGAGGCTCGGACTCGAGCGTCTTCTTGTTAACGTCGGGCACGATATCGTCCGGGCGGTTGATAACGTCATGAATCCGCTCTCTGCCATCACGCTGGTTGCTCCCGACCTGGCTCTCGCCGAGGTGCGGAGGCCCCCACCTTTACCGACGCGGCAGAGCTAATCGGCGAAAGTGTCGACGGCTTTTGGTGTTTACTGTAAGGACAGGACAGCTGACGTTGTTGAGTTTCTGGCCGAGAGGCGATCACATTCGGCCATAGCGGCAGAACTCATGTTGAGGGATGGGCTGTTGAGAAGCATGTGAGCTGGATCTTCTCCAAACGGGCCCTTGCCATATGCTGACAACGAAAATAGATGCGTTTTAGCGGTTCGAAGATATCTAGGAAATGAATAATAATGTCGCAGACACAGTCTTCTCATCCCGACCGACGCCTCGGGCTGATTCTCTTGATCGTCGGGTCGATTGCGGTATTAGGTATAGTCGGGGGGATGCTTATTGGCGTCCTCTTCGGCAGTTACGCTCAGGAGAAGGAGAACACCGATCAGAAAATCGCAGAAGCTTTTACCTCGGTGGACGTCGACGTGGAAGCTGGCGAGATAACAATAGTCGAGGACGATCGTCTTCTCGTGCCGAGGCTCCAGGTCGAAAAATCCTGGAGGGGTATGTCCCAGCCCGAGGTAAAGGTGGCTGTTGTCGCGGGGGAGCTCAGGGTCAAGGCCTCGTCTCCAAAAGCTATTTTTCTCGGCTTACCCACTGGCTCAGAAAGCAACGTGAAGATTACCCTTCCCTCCAAAGGCGACTATTTAAAGAGCGTCAAGGTAAAAAACAACGTCGGAAGTATTAATATTCGCACGGGGTCAGGAACGGTTAATGCCGACTCAAACATCGGCGATGTAACCCTTGAGTTGGGGTCGTTTACCGCACCGACGAGCACCCGAGCGACGTCCAATGTGGGCAAAGTCACGGTACATGTGCCGTTTGACTCATTCCAAATAGAAGCGTCAAGTAATCTAGGAAGAACTGAGGTGAATCTTATTAAAGACAACCCTGCAGCGCGGAACACGATTAAGGCAAGCTCGAATATCGGAAATGTTTTCGTTTCTGCCGTGGAATAAGGAACGACTGCTGCCGGGCATCCGCTAAGCGAAGGCTCCCACGCCGGTAATATTCCTGCCAACGAGCAGTGCTTGTACGCTCTCTGTACCCTCGTAGGTGTGAAGTGCCTCGATATCCGCAAAGTGTCGGATGACGTGATTCTCGAGAAGGATGCCGTTGCCGCCTAGCATGTCCCTCGCGATTTGCGCGATCTGGCGGGCCTTCCGGGTGTTATTGTACTTGGCGAGTGAGGCCTGCGTGGGCGTTATCGTCCCCGCAGCCTCGCGCCGAGCCAGGACTAGACAGTGCATCTGCATCGAGGTGAGCTCGGCAAGCATCTCGGTAAGCCGTTCCTGAACCATCTGAAATGAGGCGAGCGGCTTTCCAAATTGAATGCGCTGTTTGGCATAGGTGAGTGCTGCCTCATACATTGCCGTTGCGTGGCCGAGGGCTGACCAGGCGACGCCCAGGCGGGTTGCGAACAGAATTTTCGATGTGTCCGCGAAGCTTTGCGTACCTGGAAGGATTGCGGATGCCGGAACCCTCACCTCCGTGTATGTGATGAGCGCCTGGTGGATCGCACGAAGCGCGACCTTGCCCCTAATGGTTTCCGCATGATAGCCGGGGGCATCCTGCGGCACGAGAAACCCCCTGACCTTGCCTTCTTCGTCGCGTGCCCAGGTGACAGTAATATGCCCAACAGAGCCGTTACCGATCCACTTTTTCTGGCCGTTGATAATCCAGTCGTCGCCGTCGCGCACGGCCGTTGTTTCGAGCGAAACTGAATCCGATCCGTGGTTGGGCTCGGTGAGTGCAAACGCGCCCAATTTTTTGCCACGCGAGAGGGGAACCAGCCACTCCTTCTTCTGCTCGTCGCTGCCAAACATCGCGATGCTACGAAGGGCGAGCCCAGCTTGCACCCCGGCTATCGTACCGATCGATCCATCTCCTCGCGACAACTCCATGCTGGCCAGCCCGGCGGCCAGGGGGCTGATCGTATTCAGCCCGGGACCCTCCACCCCGTCGTTGAGTAGGTCGAGCTCGCCGAGGCGTCTCGCCCAACGTAGAGGATACTCTGCCTTATCCCAGGCGTCATTGACCTCGGGAAGTACCTCCTCGATGAAGTCGCGGGCTCTCTGCCAAACAGCCCTATCTGCCGGTGGAATGTCTTCGAAGATACCGTAGTAATCCGTATCGAGGGGTGAACCGAGGTCGTAGTCAGTCATGTTGAATCTCCTTTGGTTCGCGAGCAAATGCCTCTTGGTGTAATTATAGGACCCCGCCACCAGCGACGCATATCGGTTGTGGGAGCGTGTGAGCGCCTGCTGGTCATCAGCGTCATATAGTGAGAGGATGACCACAAAACCCATTCAAATCCCGATGTGGGGTGCACTTGTCGCCGTTATCGGGTGCGGCGCACTCGTAGCCGTCCAAACGCGGATCAATGGGCAGCTTGGTGAGGATCTCGGAGACGGCTTCGCCGCTGCCACCATTTCTTTCGGCTGTGGATTAGCGATCATGACAGTGTTCGTGCTCATCAGCCGCTCAGCTCGTAGCGGCCTCAGGAAACTGTGGGCGGCGATGAGGGCGGGGACCTTCCCCGTGTGGGCAGTGTTGGGCGGCGCCGCTGGCGCCTTTCTCGTGCTATCCCAGGGGGTCAGTGCAGGGATTCTCGGGGTCGCTTTGTTTACCGTTGGCGTTGTCGCCGGGCAAACCACTTTTGGCGTTATTCTCGACTACTGGGGTGCGGGGCCTGGCGGCAAGATAGCACCAAGTGGCCGAAGGGTAACCGGGGTTTTGCTCTGTCTGGTGGCCGTCGGAATCACCGTGAGTGGACAGCTGGGTAGCAACGCAGGGTCGCTTCTCTGGTTCCTCATGCCCCTTGCTGCGGGCCTCGGAACTGCCTGGCAACCTGCCGTGAACGGGAGGGTGCGTGCGTTCACGGGCAGCGCGGTCAGCGCGACCTTTGTGAACTTCGTGGTGGGGACATCCGTTCTCGTGATTGTCACGGGAGGTAGAGCCTTATTTGTGGGCTTGCCAACTCATTTCCCATCGGAGCCGTGGCTGTATTTCGGAGGTGCGATTGGGTGCCTTTTTATCGCAGGCATGGCTGTTTTTGTCAAGAGAACCGGAGTTTTGCTCCTGGGCTTAGCCGGGGTGAGCGGCCAGTTGAGCTGTTCCCTGCTGCTTGACCTTATTTTTCCGCTAGAGCCATCGGCGATACCCGTTGCCACCGTGATCGGGGTTGCCGTGGCGCTGTGCGCGGTGATCGTCTCGAGTACACGAGGGCGAAGTGCCCCCGTTACAGCTGGCTGAGGTAATCTTCTGGGGTAACAGACTTTTTCGGTGTGTTCTCGTGATCTTTTGTGCCGCCGACATATAGCCAGCCCATGAGTTCTTCGCCGTTGGTCAGTTTGTGAGCCTGCCGAACCGGCTCACTTCTCGTGTGCGGGCCTGTCCGCCAGAAAACTCCCCACCCCTCGTCTTCTAGCAGGATTGTGAGGGCGAGCGCGATGGCGGATGCGGTGGCCTCCTGTTCCCATTGAGGTACCTTTTTGCTTGGGCGGGGTGAGAAAACTACTGCGAGCAGAAGCCCTGCGCGGTGAGCCTTTTTGACATAGCCGGAAGCGTCTTGCTTTGTTTTTCCCTCTGCCGCGGCGATTGCATTGCCGAGGGTTGTCCGACTGTCTCCCCGAAGTTCGATGACTCTCCAGGGGTGCAGCGAACTGTGATCTGGGACCCGTGCCGCGGCCTCAATGATGCGAACGACTTCTTCGTGCGTCGGAGAGGTGTCGGTTACCTTGGAGCGGGAGCGTCTATTTCGGAATGCGTCGTAGACGCTACTCATTGTCCGGGCTGAAATTCAACGAGAGTGAATTCATGCAGTAGCGGTCACCCGTCGGGGTACCGAATCCGTCATCGAATACGTGTCCGAGGTGGGATCCGCAGCGTGCGCAGCGCACCTCGGTGCGCTCCCTTCCGAGGCTGTGATCGGGTAGGAGCTCGACAGCTTCTGGGCGGATGGACTCATAGAAGCTGGGCCAGCCGCATCCCGCATCGAATTTGGTTCCCGCCTGAAAGAGCTCGTTGCCGCAGGCGGCGCAGGTATAGAGACCGGCTCTGCTTTCGTCGAGTAGCTCGCCTGTCCAGGGGCGTTCCGTCCCCGCTTTGCGCAGCACCTCGTATTGGTCTGGAGTGAGAGTCGAGCGCCATTCGTCGTCGCTGTGATTGACTTCGTAGGTCATGAGATACCCCTTTGTCGGTCGGAGGTGCCCTGTAGCACCTTACCTATTGTATTGGTTTGTGCGTCGAGGGCAATGCCTGATTGGCTCGCGAGAATTCGGGGATAGGAACGGTCGATGACGGATGCCTCGCGTACAATTCTTCCCGTGGTGCCCGAAGAAAACGGGCAGGAAAAGGCTGATGTCGACTTTGACAGGTAACCCTAAGTTAGGTTAGGGTTACTTTACAACGAAGACTTTCTGTGTTTCGTGATTTCAGGTAATCCATATCCTTATCTTTTGTGGCACTTCTATGTCCCCGTGGCGGCGGCGTGCCCAAATTCTAAGCTTTGCTATGCCCCGATGATATGTAAAAGGAGAATAAAAGCGTGCGATTTAGCATGAACAAACGTCCTCTTAAATTTCTAGCTCAGGCAACAGCCGCTGTGCTTGTTGCTGGTCTTGCTGCCTTCGGCTCAACAGAGCAGGCGCAGGCCTCGCCCGGGGACGTCATCGGGGCAAGCTTGGACTGGGGAGTAAAAAGCTCTTTTAATAGCTACATCGGGAGCGGAGGTGTCATATCTGTGTCTGGCGGTGCGAGCGAGGCTCCTTCGGGTTTCCGATGGGGAACGGGAAGCGGCAGCTACAACCCTGAAACGGGAGAGGCTCAAATAGCTTTTAGCGGAACGGTCTCTTGGAGCTACGCTGACCACGGAATTAACGTCACGCTGAGCAACCCTACTATCGCGCTCAACGGCTTGGGCTCCGGGGTGCTGAGCGCGAGCTATAGCGCATCGGACGGGTCAAGCGGCAGCGGAGTGATTGCAAGCCTCACCGGGGTTCAGCCCAACGTAAGCAACAACGTCGCCACATTTAGTGGGGTGACGGCTGCGGCCGGACCCGCCGCGTCTGCGGCCTTCGGGGATTACCCAGAAGGCACAACTCTCGATGCTCTTTCTTTTTCGCTCCCGTTCGAGCCAGCTGCTGAGCCGGTTATTGTTGAGCCTCCCGTTGCTGAGCCAGCTGCTGAGCCGGCTGTTCAACCTGCTGCCGAACGTGCTAATCCTGAACTGGCGGTCCCGGGGCCGGGTGCCTCAGAATCGACCGTTCCTGGCGCGGCTCCTGTTGACGCCATTCCGGTTGAGAGCGCCCTGGGTCAGCCTCAGCCTCAGATTCAGGTTTTTGCTGCTGACGGGGTAACTCCGATCGGAGACACCAAGCTGAATATCGGTGACCAGCTTGTCATCACTGGTACCGGTTTTGATCCGGCATCCAATGTTGGCGGTCGCGGCGTGCCCGTTCCTGCGAGTCTTCCACAGGGATCCTATGTCGTCTTCGGGAGCTTTTTGGAGCAGTGGCAGCCGTCCTCGGGGGCAGCATCCTCAAGCCGAAAAGCAGGGCCTCAGAGCTGGGCTCTGACCGCAGATACCTTGGGTCAGGTGCCCGCGATGTATAAGTCTGCTGTTGAGAAGCAGTGGACAGAGCTGGCTCCGGATGGCAGCTTCACGGCCACGATTAAGCTCGAGAAGCTGGATGCGTTAGAGAATGGTAAGTACGGTATCTACACCTATGCTGGGGGCGGTCAGAAGAACGCTGCTCAGGAGTTGTATGTTCCGATCAACTTCAGCAATAGCGATACCCCAGTCACTCCGGACCCTAAGCCTGAACCAGGGCCTGTCGTTGATGGTGGGTTGGATTGGGGATTCAAGGCATCGTTCCGAAGCTATATCGATCTGTTTGGTGGCACCGTGATACTGAGTGACGGAGCATCACGGAACGCCGATGGTACTTTCCATTTCCAGCTGGGCACGGGTAGTAGCTTTGACAGCGGAACTAATTCTGGCAGCATCAATTATCGAGGATCGGTACTCTTTAACAGCCCGACACACGGCTTTTCGATTGCGCTGAAAAACCCGACGGTGGTGATGAGCCCGACAGCGGCAACACTGACTGCGGACGTTTCGTCATCAGATATCGTTGGCTTATCCTCGACAAGTCGAATCGCCGTTGCAACACTTGCGGTGCCACAGGGGCAGCCTATAGGGGTTCAGGGTAAAACCTGGACCGACGTGGCTGGAACTTTCGTTGATACGCTTTCACCCGCTGGCTGGGAACAGTATCGCGGGCAATCGACAGACTCCCTCTCGTATAGCTACGGGGTTACGCTCACACCAAAGCCCGCCAAAATAATTAGTCCGCCGGCGCCGGCGACAGATGCATACGTTGACCCCGTCGTGCAACCCGCGGCCCCCTCACAGACGTGCGTTGCGAACTCCGTCTCGGGTGCAACGCTATCGTGGGGAGTCAAAACGAGTTTCTACGAATATATCAACAGTCCGGTGGCAGCCGGACAGTTGATTCGCAATAGTACTACTGGGGACGGAAGCACCGTTGTGTGGTCGGGTGGATCCGGAACCATAAGCTCAAACGAATCTTTCGGGCGTATCAGCTTTCCGGGAGGAGCCACGTACACGGGACATAACGGTTTACTTAAAGTAACTATCTCAAATCCCAGAATCCATATCACCGGAGCAAATACTGCAACTCTCGTTGCGGATATGACCTCAAACAACACGGCCGGAGTGCAGATTGTGGCCCAGTCCGAGGTTCAGCTGGCTACTTTGAACCTTGCAGCCGGGTCACAGAGCACAACGAACGGCTCGCTCAGCTGGGCGGGAGTACCTGCGACGCTCACGAACGCTGGAGTGAAAGCCTTTGCGGATTTCTACCCCGCAGGAACGGCAATGGATACTGTCGCGTTCTCGTTACCCCTCGGCACCTCAGTGCCGTGCGATGTCTACAGTAACCCAAACTCATATAAGGCAGGGGGAGTCCTCGCCCATACCGGTAGCGATTCGACCGGTCTGGGATTCCTGATGGCAGCATCCCTGCTTGGGCTCGGCCTGCTGGTTATAGCGCGTCGTCAGACTGTCGCAAAACGCTCGGCTGCATAGGCCGATACGCTGATTGCAGATGTTCGCCCCCTTACATATTCGAGAAAACACTTACCCGTGAAAGGTTTCACCGTGTTCCAAGGTTCAGGTCAACGCAAAACTGGATCGTATTACCGATTCGCCTATTCCTTGCTCGCGGTAGGATCGGCCATCATGCTTGCCGCGGGCTCCCTCGTAGGGGGAGCCCCGGCTCACGCCGTCGCGGTGCAGGCTTTGCAAACCCAGGGCCTGCAAACCCAGCAGGCTGAACCCCAGGGATGCCCGGTCGCCCAGGGCTCGCTGTCCTGGGGTGTCAAGGAAAGTTTCCGGGCATATGTTTTGAGCGCAATCGCACAGGGAAGCGTCTCGGCAGGAGACGGGGCCGTGTACGAAACCCCGGCCTTCACCTGGGCGACGGCCAGCGGGTCGATTGACCCCTCGACGGGTGCCGGACTCGTGACGTTCGCCGGCTATGCGGCCTTTCAAGGGCATGACGGCCAACTCAATCTGACCTTCGCGAACCCCGGTGTCGAGTTTGTCTCGGGAACAGAGGCATACCTCGTCGCAGATGTTCGCAGCAAGAGGCTGAATAGCGACGAATATATCGACGCGCAGGGGGTACGCTTGGGAAAACTGAAGTTAACGAGCATCCCCTCAATTGAGACGGGAGCAGTTCTTGCCTTTGACGCGATACCCGTAACTCTGACGCCGGAGGGCGTGGCTCCATTCGCAGATTTTTATGCGGCAGGGGACGCGCTTGACCCCATCACACTCAGCCTGACAATGGGCGAATGTACGCAGTCCGGTTCCGGTTCTGGTCCAACCAAGACAGCCAATGCAACGCCAACCCCTGAGCAGACGGCCTCTCCTGCCGGTTCTGAGACAGGAGATTCAGACCTGCTGTGGGTGTGGATAGCAGCGGTCGTCATTGTTGCTGCCATACCAACAGCGGTTATTGTGTTGCGCCGTCGGGCGCGTAAATAGCTCTCGCAAGCGAGTCCAGCGCATCCGCGGTTCGAGGGCCGAACGTCATGATCTGATTATCTGCCATATCGATGATGTTCAGGTTCTTTCCAGCATTTGTGAGGGCCACAGCCTGAAGAGATTCGTTCAGTCCCTTCGGGCCGCCTACGCTATCCAGCCCCTTCGTCATCACAAGGAGCAAGTCCGGATTAGCTTCGATGAGCGCCTCATCAGTCATTGGTTTCTCGCCAACCCAGCCGATTTCTGATGCTACGTCCACTCCGTCGAGCGCTGTGATCAGATCGTCTGAACCAGATCCTTTACCGAAGAGATAATAGATGCCCGCAGAACCCCGCAGATAGAGGAACGCAATTCGCACCCGTTTGGTTGGGTCGGCAGGGGCCAGCGATTTGATCTGCGTAATCGTGCTCTCGATCTCCTCGGAGAGCTGCGCTGCAAGGGTTTTTCCCGCAGTGGGATCCCCGATTGCGGCTGCGACCTGTTCCGCCTTAGATACGGAGCCGGTGATGGACGGGTCTCGGTCGATGAAGACCACGGGAATGCCCGCATCCCTCAGCTGAAGCACCACATCAACCGGACCGATCGTACCGTCAGTGAGAACGAGCGTGGGATTCAGCGCAATCACGCTTTCGACGTTGATCGAGTGGCTGCTGCCAGTTACGACCGGCAGTTCGGCAGCCTCCGGAAACTTCATAGTAATGTCCCGTCCGACTACCTTATCGCCATAGCCGAGAGCGAAGACGGTTTCGCCGATAGCGCCCGCAATATCAAATGTGATGATGCGAGAGGTATCGGTTACGGTTACCGAGGTATCACCAGCAGGGTCGTGTGAGGTCACCGTTGTAGGAAGTTTTTGTTCGCCGGGCGTAACCATATTGGCGATGCTGTGCTCGGGTAGTTCGGCCGTGCACGGGCCGTGGCCCATCTGCGGGTCAGCGGCGGGCTTCAGCGCTGAAAGAGGTATGTCAAAGGATGCGGGAGCAGTGCAAGCAGGTCGAGCTTGGGAGGGAGAAGACGCGCTGGGGGATGCGGGGGATACTCCCGCGCACGAGGTCAATACCAGCAGTGCGGCTGCCGCGGCGACCGCGGATGTCACACGTGAGATGTGGGTGCTGGCAGCATTGTGACGGACAATGCGGGAGCTGAAGCTGGCTAGCATGAAAAGTGTTTGCGCCTTTACCGAATAAAATATTACAGACATAAACGCCGTGAGCGCAGCAGATGCGTTTCTTTCTCTGCGCCAATGTCGCCCAATTTCGCGGGTGTTACCCAATTTTACGGGGTGGCACCCTCACCTAAATAAGGCCGGCTAAGGCTATCCTAATAGATGCGGCTGAGAGCTCTCAGTAAAGTGACGATAGAGTATAAAGTCGATGACTCATTGAGACTGTCCCTGAAAGATTCGGAAAAATTGCCAGATGGATCCAACCGATAAAGACCGACAGCCCGCAGGTGTGGGCGCCGAGCCGATCGTGCCCCTGACAAGTAGTTTCGAACGGATCGGGGAGCCTGGCACGGAGATTCCTGATGCCGCCCGTTACGTTTCTGACCCGTTTGATAATCCGAGAATGGGAAAACGCGTAGGAGTTCACCGAGTTGCCCCTCGGCGTGGGGCAGGCCTGATTCACTTTCTCTGGGCTGCAATCGCGGCCGTTGTTTTGGCGGTGGCGGGGATAGTTTTCATCGTGATCGGGCCGAGCAATATTTCGCTCCCCTCGACCTCGCAGTCAAATCAGCCAACAGTTGCGACCCAGATCCCGGATGTCACAGCTCGGATCGACGCCAAAACTACCGTGGCCGTTCTCAACGGAACAGGGAATGACGCGATCGCCACTGACGTCGCAACCTTTATCTCCTCAAAGGGGCTCGGTGTCATCGGATTTGAAGGGCCGTCGAAAGAAACTAATATTCCGCAGAGTGCGGTGTTCTACTCATCGCCCTCTGACGAGGACCTGGCTAAGGGGCTTGCAGAAGAGCTGGGAGGCCTCCAATATTATGAAAACTCCGATAACGCCCTAGATACTCAGCTAGTGGTGCGTCTCGGTACCGAGTTTGTGCTGCCCACCAAATAAGTAATTTCATATGTGTCGCGACCAGGATTGGAACGGTGTTTTCAATGGTAGTAAAACGTAATTATTTTCGGAGGGCCCTCGTTGCAGGGTTCACTGTCGCTGCTCTGTCCATCATGGCGGCGTGTGCACCTGAGCCGGAACTCCCGGCATCTCCTGCGACCTCGGAGGCGACCGCAGCCCCGACGCTTGCCCCTCTCAGAGGTACCGTAATCACCGCAGGCGAGGCAACGAATCCGTCACTTGCTGCCAAAATCGACAACCATGAGGAGGCTCGCCCTCAGATTGGGCTGAATAGCACCGATCTGGTGTTTGAGGAATTGGTTGAGGGCGGTTATACCCGCTACGCCGCGGTGTGGCAGTCGACAATCCCAGAGATTCTCGGCCCTGTCCGCTCGATTCGGCCTATGGATCCGGACATCATCTCTCCGCTGGGTGGTGTCATTGCATACTCCGGAGGCCAGCAGCAATTTGTTGACCTGATGAAGGCAGCTCCGGTCGAGAACCTAATTTTTGATTATGACCAGACTCATTTTTATCGCGACCAGGATCGCATCGCCCCACACAATGTGATACTCCGTGCGCAAGATGCCATCGCTGATTACGACAAGCTTCCAGCGCCCAAGCAGCAATTCGATTATTCGAAAGACACGGCCTCATCATCGGCATCTACCGCGGGAACCCCCGCCGAGCTGGTAAGTATGCGATTTTCGCCCATCCGGTTTCCTTCGTGGGCATGGGACGCGGCTACAGGAACGTATCTTCGCAATCAGGAGGACGCTCCTGATCTCGACAGCGATGGCAATAGGCTGTCCGCTGCTAACGTTATCGTGCTGCGCGTCCCTGTCGAGATGGGTGACGTTCCCAAAACTGTTCTGTCGGGAACGGGCGAAGCTTCCTTTATGAGCGGCGGAAAGGTCGTGCAGGGAACCTGGTCGAAGCAGGGCCGAGACGATTCTCTGGTCCTGAGCGATGCAGGCGGCAACCCGGTTAAGCTGGCGCCGGGTAACTCGTGGATTGAGCTCGTTCCGTCCGAGGCGGGAACGCTCACCATTCAGTAGGTGTGCTTTCGGTTGAGGGATGCTAAGTGCATCCCCCAATCGATAGAACGCACACGCTGGAACTGGCTACTTGCACTCTCGGCCTCCGAGTGCCAGAATTGTGTTTAGCACTCGCCCCGAGTGAGTGCTAGTTTTCACCTATTCTTTGAACGTCCAGGAGGGACGATACTCACATGGCAAAGATGATTGCTTTTGACGAAGAAGCTCGCCGTGGTCTTGAGCGTGGACTAAACACGCTTGCAGACGCGGTTAAGGTAACGCTCGGCCCGCGTGGTCGTAACGTTGTCCTCGAGAAGAAGTGGGGAGCCCCCACTATCACTAACGATGGCGTATCAATCGCCAAGGAGATCGAGCTTGACGAGCCCTACGAGCGCATTGGCGCCGAGCTCGTTAAAGAGGTCGCTAAGAAGACGGATGACGTGGCCGGCGACGGAACCACCACGGCAACCGTTCTCGCCCAGGCGATGGTCCGCGAGGGACTGCGCAACGTTTCGGCGGGCTCGGACCCGATCAGCCTCAAGCGCGGAATCGAAAAGGCCGTTGAGGCCCTCTCGAACCAGCTCCTCGCTAATGCCAAGGAGATCGAGACCACTGAAGAGATCGCCGCTACGGCATCCATCTCGGCTGCAGACGAGCAGATCGGTGCGATCATTGCCGAGGCAATCGACAAGGTCGGCAAGGAAGGCGTTGTTACCGTTGAGGAGTCAAACTCCCTCGGAACGTCTCTCGAGCTTACCGAGGGAATGCGTTTTGACAAGGGATACCTGTCGGCATACTTCGTAACCGATGCAGACCGTCAGGAAGCGGTTTTCGAGGATCCCTACATCCTCATCGCGAACTCCAAGATCAGCAACATCAAGGACTTGCTCCCCGTTGTTGACCAGGTGATTCAGTCGGGCAAGCAGCTCCTTATCATTGCTGAGGATGTTGACGGCGAAGCGCTTGCAACACTCGTAGTGAACAAGATCCGCGGAATCTTCAAGTCTGTTGCCGTCAAGGCTCCCGGCTTCGGAGACCGTCGTAAGGCTCAGCTGCAGGACATCGCCATCCTCACCGGTGGACAGGTCATCAGCGAAGAGGTTGGCCTCAAGCTGGAGAACGCCACGCTCGACCTCCTCGGCCGTGCGCGCAAGGTTGTTATCACCAAGGACGAGACCACTATCGTTGAGGGTGCTGGCGACGCAGACGCTATCGCAGGTCGCGTTGCTCAGATCCGCAAGGAGATCGAGAACACCGACAGCGACTACGACCGCGAGAAGCTGCAGGAACGTCTGGCCAAGCTGGCCGGCGGTGTTGCGGTTATCAAGGCAGGTGCCGCTACCGAGGTTGAGCTCAAGGAGCGCAAGCACCGCATTGAGGACGCCGTACGTAACGCAAAGGCAGCCGTTGAAGAGGGTATCCTCCCCGGCGGTGGAGTTGCGCTTATCCAGGCCGGCGCTACGGTTTTCGCTAACCTGAAGCTTGAGGGCGACGAGGCAACCGGTGCGAACATCGTGCGCGTAGCCATCGAGGCCCCGCTGCGCCAGATCGCGCTCAACGCTGGCCTTGAGGCCGGAGTTGTGGCCGAGAAGGTTCGCAGCATGCCCGTAGGCCACGGGCTGAACGCCGCGACCGGTGAGTACGGAGACCTGGTTGCCCAGGGCATCCTTGATCCAGCGAAGGTTACGCGCTCTGCATTGCAGAACGCCGCATCGATCGCCGGACTCTTCCTCACCACGGAGGCCGTTGTCGCCGAGAAGCCGGAGGCAGCTTCTGCTCCCGCCGGTGACCCCTCAGGTGGCATGGACTTCTAAGCTGGTCTAGCACGTTTTATGAGCGGGGCGGTTCCTTCGGGGGCCGCCCCGCTTTCTCGTTGTCAGGTCGCATTGATTTCGGGTTTGCCAGTGCCGTGGTGTGCGGTGTCGTTTGTTGTGGGCCAGCGTCGTTAGAAGGGGGCCTTCCGAAGGCAAAGCCAGTTGCTCGCTCAGGACTCCGTGTGGAGAGGAAGCGTCACACGGAAGGTGGCGCCTCCGCCCGGCGTCTCGTGGGCGCTGACAGTGCCGGAGTGTGCCGCGACTATTGAGGAGACGATCGCGAGCCCTAGGCCGCTACCGCCGGTCTCTCTTGTTCGCGAGGTGTCAGCTCTCCAGAAGCGCTGGAATATTTTCTCGCGGATTTGCTCGGGGATGCCCTCACCATGATCCACGATTTCGAATGTTGCGGTCTCGGCTGTCGAGTTGACGCTGATTACGATCTCGAGCGGGCTATCGTCATCGGTAAAGCGAATCGCGTTTCCAATGAGATTGGTCATGACCTGGCGAATCTTGTTCTCGTCGCCGAGTACGAGCGCCGGTGTTCGTGGGAAGGATGTCAGCTCGGGGGCCGTTTTCTCAATGAGTTGTGCGGATGCCTCGCCCAGTGAATCCTTGCCTCCAACCTTGTTGATCGGTTGAGTATCAAGCATTGAGCTTCTTCGTACCCGCAGCTGACGAAGCCTTGAGATCGTTGCGCTCGCGAATGCAACGTTACCGGTAGAGGGTGTTGAGGGGTCATCCTTCATCTCGAGCTGGTCTGCGTTGCCCAGCGCGCGTGATACGGGCTGTTTATCGGTTCGGGAGATGCTCTCTCCATTTACGCTGTCTCCGCGTGCGCTATCCCCAACAAGGGTGTCCGTGATGAGAACTCGAACTTCTCGGGATGGTTGCTGTGCCATCGCGTCGAGGGCCGCATCATTTGCGAGTGGAACCAAATCGACCGTGAGTTTTTCGAGCGGCTTAGCTTCGTCGAGGCGAGCGAGGGCAAGGAGATCCTCAACGAGGGTGCCCATTCGAACGGCTTCTTTCTCAATCCGTTCCATGGCCTGGGCCACGTCTTCTGGCTTCTGTAGGGCGCCCATGCGATAGAGCTCGGCATAGCCCCGGACAGAAACCAGCGGGGTTCGTAGCTCGTGACTTGCATCGCCAACAAAACGGCGCATTTGGTTGATGGTTTGTGCGCGATCAGAGAAAGCGGAATCGATACGCCGGAGCATCATATTGAGCGACCGAACCAGCCTACCGACCTCGGTATTGGCCGCATTCACGGTGACTCTCTGGTTGAAGTCGCCACCGGCAATCGACGCAGCGGTGGCCTCCACCTCGCGGAGAGGCTCAAATGCTGTCGTGACGAGCAATCTGGTTAGGACCGCGCCGAGAAGCACAACCACTATGCCGAAACCGGAGAAGATGGTTATATATCGAACCATTATGTTGTCGATATAGCTGAGCGATCTCGCGATTACAAGGGTTCCGGAGCTTGACGTGGAACCCTGCGCCGTAATCGGCTTGAACACAGCAACCCACTGCGTGTTGGAAGACTCTTGCTTGAGGCGCCTGGTGCTATCACCGATTGTTTGCACATATTCGCTGGTGAAGACCGAGTCTGGGACTATCGGAACAGGCGAGTCTTTAGCGTAGTAAAAATTATCATAAACGAGTTTGCCCTGGCTGTCGAGGACAGCAACATAGTTATTTCTGGGCGCATTTATGACATCATCCTGTGCGAAATTGCTCAGATTTGCACCCGCTCGGAGCGCCTGGGTGGGGTCGATCGCGAGCGTCTGCATATCCTTATCGACGCCAGCTTCCAACTGCGGGCGAAGAATCATCATCGTTCCGGTACCCACGATGAGGATACCGAAGGTGAGGATAAGCACCGTCACCCCGGTGATCTTCGTGCGAAGGGAGACAGAATCCCAGCGCTTGAAAAAATCGCGCTCGCGCGCGTGCCGTGTTACGACTTCAGGTCCACCTTCAACATGTACCCAAAGCCACGCTTGGTTTGGATGAGCGGAGTATCGGAGTGCTGTTCGAGCTTGCGTCGCAGATACGAGATGTAGGACTCGACAATGCCGGCGTCGCCGTTAAAGTCATATTCCCACACATGATCAAGGATTTGCGCCTTGCTCAGCACCCGATTGGGGTTGAGCATGAGATAGCGCAGCAGCTTGAACTCGGTCGGGCTGAGTTCTACGCTCACATCGCCCACGAATACCTCATGGGTGTCCTGGTCCATGCGCAGCGGACCGACTTCGATTTGGGCGTCCTCTTCGTCCTGAATGGTGCGTCGGAGGATTGCCTTGATGCGAGCGACGATCTCGTCAAGGCTGAAGGGCTTGGTGACATAATCGTCGCCACCGACGGTTAGGCCCATAATCTTGTCCTCGGTGTCATCTTTTGCCGTGAGGAAAAGGATGGGCGCGGTGTAGCCGGCCGAACGGAGGCGCTTGGTCACGCTGAATCCGTTCATATCGGGAAGCATCACGTCGAGGATGATCAGGTCGGGTTCGTCTTCTAGGACTGCGGAGATGGTCTGGGCACCGTTACTTACGGCTCTTACCCCGAAACCGGCAAAGCGCAGGCTTGTTGTAAGAAGGTCGCGAATGTTTGGTTCATCGTCGACAACGAGTATGCGTGGTCCATCGTTCATGTGTCTATTATCTGACAATTCGCTGGATGATGTCTGAGTATTTTTAACTATTTGTCGCGAGTAGATTTTTGGGCGCTCAGAATCAGCGTGTGATCCGCTGGTTGGCGAGTCCTTCCTCACACGGCCGAAGCATCGAGAATCGTATAAGAGTATCCCTGCTCAGCGAGAAAACGCTGACGGTTCTGTGCAAAATCCTGATCGACAGTGTCCCTCGCAACCAACGTATAAAACGAGGCAGAATGCCCGTTGGCGCTCGGGCGGAGCAGCCTGCCGAGACGTTGCGCCTCTTCCTGACGCGAACCAAAGGAACCCGACACTTGGATCGCGACAGAGGCATCCGGTAAATCGACAGAGAAGTTGGCAACCTTGCTTACAACGAGCACTTTGATGGAGCCCTCTCGGAAATGGTTATAGAGTTCTTCGCGTTCCGAAACCGGGGTGGAGCCCGTCAGACTTGGAACATTGAGGGTCTCTGCCAGCTCATCGATCTGATCAAGATACTGGGCGATGATCAGAATTTGTTCGCCCTTATGTTTCGCCACCAGCCTGCGAACCGTGTTCATCTTCTCAGGTGCGGTGGAAGCCAATCGATAGCGTTCGTTGTCTGCTGCAGCTGCATAATCCAGCCTGGTGGATTGGGGGAGATCAATTCGTACCTCGAAGCACTCAGCAGGAGAAATATACCCTTGCGCCTCGATCTCTTTCCACGGGGCATCGTAACGTTTCGGGCCGATGAGGCTAAAGACATCCCCCTCGCGACCGTCCTCTCTAACGAGAGTAGCGGTGAGGCCAAGCCGTCGACGGGCCTGGAGGTCCGCGGTGAGCTTAAAAACGGGGGCAGGAAGCAGATGAACCTCGTCATAGACAATGAGGCCCCAATCGAGTGCGTCAAGAACAGCCAGGTGAGCGTATTCTCCCCTTCGTTTCGCCGTAAGGATCTGGTATGTCGCGATGGTCACCGGTTTGATTTCCTTGACCTGACCTGAATACTCGCCGATATCATCCGCGGAAAGATCGGTGCGCTTGAGAAGTTCGTCTCGCCACTGACGGGCCGAGACCGTGTTGGTAACAAGAATCAAAGTGGTCGCACCTACCGCGGCCATCGTACCTGCGCCGACGAGCGTTTTACCAGCCCCACAGGGAAGAACGACGACACCCGATCCTCCGTTCTGGAAGTTCTCTATGGCTTTTAGCTGATAGCCGCGCAGGTTCCAATCCTGGGTGAGTGAGATCTCGTGGGGAGTTCCAGGGGTATATCCGGCGAGGTCCTCGGCGGGCCAGCCCTGTTTCACCAGTTCTTGCTTCAGCTGACCTCGGGCCCACGGAGCCACGGCAAACGCATCTGGTGCAACCTGTTCGCCCAAAAGCGGGATTATTCGTTTGCTCCGGGAAATCTGATTCAGCGCGGCCTCGTCTTGGGACCTCACAACAAGCTGGCCACGGGCATCCCTCTCGATCACAAGGCGGCCGTAGCGTCCGACCGTCTCGATAATGTCGAATGAGACGGATTGGGGTACATCAAACTTTGAATAGCGGGTGAGGGTTGCCACAATTTCGTCGGCGCTGTGCCCCGCCGCACGTGCGTTCCAGAGGCCAAGCTTGGTGATCCGATAGGTATGGATATGCTCGGGGGCTCGTTCCAGCTCAGCAAATACTGCGATATCGTGACGTGCATTCTCTGCGTCTGGGTGCGCGATCTCGAGCAGAACGCTTCGATCGCTTTGGACGATAAGTGGGCCGTTAGACATGAGGGTTAATTCTACGCCTAATCATCGATGACTATCTGACCGCCGATTGAACTTTGGTTATCCAATCAACGGGAAGCGTGCGTTCAACGTCGGAAACAATGTCAAGTCCACGCAATCGCTGCGCAGATACGCTCGTGGGCAGGATCGTATATTCGTGGGCCGTACCATTGGGCGCTACCAGGCTCACGGTAACCTCGGACTTTGATTTTATCGCGAGGCTAAGCTGCCGGATAAAACCCGTTTCTGGAGACTCATTATCGCGTGCTGACTGATTTGTGCGCAGCCGTTCGCGAAGCTGTTCTGCTGGCGTTGGTTTCGCAGTAGTTTTGGCCAGTGTTGCAGGAACATTGGCCGGATCTTGTCCCCGCGCCGCCTCGTTCTCCGGCCCAGTGAGCGCAGTATCAACCGATGATAGCTCGCGTGCGTTCAGAGCCGCAGGATACTTCGCCTCATGAAGAGACATGAGCACGATGTGAGCCGACAATGACGACACGAGGGCGTCCGGGTTTCGCCGTTTGAGCGAAAGATGATGGAGTCCTCTATCGACCAACAACGTATCGAGCTGATGCCTCTCATCTGCTGTGATCACGGTGCGTGCTGGAGACCCAGAGTTGTTACGCGGAATCGATTCCACCCTGATGCTCCCATAGCGGCGGACTGTCTCGCGGATCAAGTAATCAAGTGGCTGAGGGATGCCTGTGAGAGAGATCCTGCCCAGGAACGACCTAATTTCAGTCTCGTCTTGCCCCAGGGCGAGAGCACCTAACAGGGACCCTTCCGTGATGCGATACGTCGCGGCCAACCCACGATTTTCGACCACGGCAAGAAGCCTCAGCTGGCGATCAATCATGGAATGCAGGGGTCCGGGGGAGATTACTGTCAGATCGGGCTGGATATACACCTGTGACACCTCGGCGGGCAGCATCGGGTTGAGGGTCGACGAGGCCGCCTCTTTTCCGCTGGTAATGAGGGCATAGGCGAAGCTGCTACCGGCATCCTCTGATTGAATCCCTATGAAGCGGGCTTCCTCTTGAATCTGTTCCACCCAGGGCAATGCTGCCTCACCCGCAGCCGGATAAAGCCAGGGGATGAGAGTGCGAAAGGTCTCGCCCCAGACGTGCCGCGGATGACTTGTCAGGGCAGAAACTACGTCGGGCGCGCTCCGGCGATACCAGGAAGAGACCAGATTTACCCATCGATCAGCTGGGGATGATTCGAGCCAAGCCTCCGAAGCGGGCAGAGCTACCCATCCATTAGCGGTTTCGATGATGAGTCCAGCGCTTGCTGCCAGATCCATCAGAAGTGAAAGATTGTTAATGTCGATCCCGAGTGTCTCGGCAATACGTTTTCCTGCAGGGAGGGTTAGGCCTCCGCGTGCCCTGACGGGAGCGGGCGTCACCGCAAGCTCTGCGATGAGTTCGCCGACGACCTGAATCAGGGCAAAGGCGACCTCAGCGGACCGACGGTCGACGCTTTCGATTGAGG
This sequence comes from Lysinibacter sp., assembly GCA_040400085.1. GTDB lineage: Bacteria > Actinomycetota > Actinomycetes > Actinomycetales > Microbacteriaceae > HNR. Next base: position 32,276 of record JBBAQX010000026.1, read on the forward strand.
AATCAGGTATGACATCCAGCATGGTTGGGGGCATCAGGTTGAGAGTGCTCCCGATCGAGGGGAGACCGCGCTCGGGCCATGAAGCAAGTAATTCTGTGGTTTCTGGCCAGACGCGGAAACGTCCGTCTTTCGTCTCGAGCAAAGCCCGATTCTTGAGCCTGTCGAGGATTGAGTTGAGCCAATCAACGGTAAGTATGAGATTGGGGTTGGCCTGGGCAAGGGCATCCCTAATTTCTTGCATCGTGAGCAAGGGAAAGTCTGTGCCCGACCCGCACAGCACCGCGATAACGGCTAAGCCGTTGCGATCAAGTAGGGTGAGGCATCTGTCCAGTGATTCCGGTTTGAGCAGTATTCCGGCAAGATCGAAGAAGTCCTTGATCCCGGTAGGGGATACCTCGCGCTCTCTAATCACCTGCTCAAGGGCCGCATCCGATAGTGCGCTGAGCTGCTGTGAAAGGGCGAGTTTACTGGCCATGGTGAGACCGCGTGACGGGGGCTAGCCCTCGCGGGAACCGTTCTTTGAGTTGTTATTTTTGCGGTTGTTATTAGTATGACTGGCAGCGCTGGGTTTGTTACTGCCGCTCGGATCCTGAGATCTGCGCCTGATAATTCCCATGATCATCAAGATGATTATCAGTAGAAATCCGGTGGGGAGACCCACATAAGAGATTGCCGTGATGAGAGGCCACATTCCCGAGGTGAAAGCGCTGCGTTCTAGTCCGAGCACACTCGCGATGAGGACGGAAATAAATGACAATACGGATATTCCGATAATTCCGGCCACCGCGTAGACAAGAATGCGCTCGGCGCGGCTCGGTGTTCCCTGGTTTTCAGACATCACCCCTAATCGTACCGCGAAAGGTGCCTGCTGCTTCGCCCGGTTTGGAATAAAGTGAGGTGGCGAGCTGAGTCGCCGATTCGTAAAGTCGTGGCGGAGTCTCTATTTGAAGGCTTTTACTCGTAGACTGGACAGCGTGATGCTCTAGGCGATTCCGTATACCATCACACCGACATACGAGAGAAACAAAGGAAAAGTGCCATGCCTACCGGCAAAGTAAAGTTTTACGACGAGGACAAAGGTTTTGGGTTCATCGCTTCTGACGATGGACAAGAAGTCTTTTTGCACGCCACCGCTTTGCCGCAGGGCGTTAGCGTCAAACCCGGAATGCGACTTGAATTTGGAGTTGCTGAAGGAAAGAGGGGGCCTCAAGCTCTTTCGGTAAGGGTTATTGATTCCCCCCAGCGCACGCCACGGACCAAAGTTGATCGTAAATCTGCCGACGACATGGCGATTATCGTTGAAGACCTGGTTAAGCTTCTCGACGGTGTCGGGGAACGATTCAAAGCAGGGCACTACCCTGAGGCTGCACAGTCACGACAGATCGCAACCATGTTGCGTCGGATAGCGGATGATCTAGATGCCTGATGATAATCAGAATCACGAAGCGGATGCTCGTGAACCTGACTTAACCGGTGATACGCCCCAGCCGACTGTAGCGCTGGAACCCGACGAGATCTTATTGGCCTCGTATGAGCTCGCGCGTGTTGCTTTGCTTGAGATAACGCCGGAATCAACCGTGGGTGATGTTGTTGGCCACAAGGTTGATGGCGAGCGGTTGCTTTCGATGCACTTTGCGACAACAATGCCTGGATATCCCGGGTGGCATTGGTCCGTCAGCATGGCCCGAGTCGATGATGAGACTGCGCCTACCGTCCTTGAGATTGAGCTTCTGCCGGGTGAGGGCGCTCTTGTAGCGCCGGATTGGCTTCCCTGGTCTGTTCGGCTTGCTCAGTTTCGCGATTCGCAGGCTCTCCTGGAGAACGAAGAGCGCATTGCTCTTGAGGCTGCTGCTGCGTTTGGCGATGAAGATGATGAAGACAGCGACGACGAGGACGACATCCTCGATAACGACTTTAGCGATTTCGATGACGAAATAGACGGAGTCGATGTTGACAGTATTGACGATGATGTTGACATTGACGATATTGAGCTCGATGACGACGATGACGACTCCGATTTTGAGGAATCTGGCGAGTTCGATGAGACCGATGGTTTTGGCGAGACCGACGATTTCGTCGATTTTGAGGATACCGACGGAAGACCGTGAACCATTTGAGAATCAGTTGGGGAGAAAACTCCTCCCCAACTGATTTGGGCTAGTTGTGTTGCACTCCCGAAAGGGTTACAGCCGCTCCAGGATATAATCGATCGCTCCGGTAAGGGTGCGCACGTCATCCGGTTCAATCGAGACAAATGTCGCGATGCGCAATTGGTTCCGACCCAGCTTGCGATACGGCTCGGTGTCCACGATGCCGTTTGCTCGTAGCTGTTTTGCTATTTCTGCTGCATCGACTGTCTCGTCGAAGTCGATGGTGACAACGACCTGCGATCTGTGGTCGGGGTTGCTCACGAACGGGGTGGCCACCGATGAACGCTCGGCCCAATCGTAAAGAACGCCGGATGACTCTGAGGTTCGCGCGGAAGCCCAGCTGAGGCCCCCATTGTCGTTGATCCATTTGACCTGATTCTCGAGCATCACAAGCGTGGTCAGCGCAGGGGTGTTGAGCGTTTGGTTGAGTCGTGAGTTACTCACCACGTTCGAGAGGCTCAGAAACTCCGGAATGTAGCGATCTGTAGCGGCGACACGCTCGATACGTTCGATGGCGGCAGGAGACATGAGTCCAAACCACAGTCCTCCGTCAGATGCGAAGTTTTTCTGAGGCGCGAAGAAGTACACATCGGCTTGCGATGCTTCGAAGTCGATTCCGCCGGCTGCGCTTGTCGCATCGATCACGGTCAGTGCACCGTCGTCACCCCTAACCCGGGTGACGGGTGCCATAACCCCGGTGGAGGTTTCGTTATGGGGCCAGGCATATACATCTACGCCGCTGACTGCCTCTGCTGTGCTGCGTGATCCTGCCTCGGCCTTGCGCACGTCAGGTGCCTCAAGAAAGGGGGTGGTAGCGGCAGCAGCGGATTTTGAGCCGAACTCCCCGAAGGTGAGGTTCTGGCTGCGGCGCTCGATGAGCGAGTAGGAGGCAGAATCCCAGAACGCGGTAGAGCCGCCATTGGCCAAAACAACCTCGTAGCCGTCCGGAATTCTGAAGAGTTCTCCCATTCCTTCGCGGATCTGTCCGACCAAGTTTTTGACGGGTGCCTGGCGGTGGGAGGTTCCCAGTAGTGTCTTGCTTGCCTCTGCCACCGCTTCTATTTGTTCGGGGCGGATCTTGGACGGCCCGCAGCCGAATCGTCCGTCGGCAGGAATAAGATGCGAGGGCAGAATGTTATTGGCCATGCAGTAATTCTATTGTGAACAACCGCGGCGTGAAGTTCAGCTGCACATATTTTGCGGCTAGTGTTGGTGTTTGAGTGTGTTTTGCCGTAGGGAGAAGTATCATGACCGATCTGATCGATACAACAGAGATGTATCTTCGCACCATATTGGAACTCGAAGAAGAGAACATTGTGCCACTCCGTGCCCGCATCTCCGAGCGGTTGGGTCATTCTGGCCCAACCGTTTCGCAGACAGTTGGGAGGATGGAGCGTGATGGCCTCGTCGTGGTGTCGGGTGACCGCCACCTTGAACTAACCGCATCGGGTCGGCTCAAAGCCGTTCACGTTATGCGTAAGCACCGCCTCGCGGAGCGCCTACTCAGCGACCTTATCGGTCTCGAGTGGGAGTTTGTGCACGAAGAAGCCTGCCGTTGGGAGCACGTGATGAGCGAGCAGGTCGAGCGCAAGCTGATGACAATCTTGGGTGACCCCACCGAGTCGCCCTACGGTAACCCCATCCCCGGGCTTCTCGAGATCGGCGGGGTGGAAACCGCTCCGTTTTCTGAGGGTGTCATCAATATAGTGGATGCCGTGGCCCAGTCCGAGGGCTCCGTCGCGGGAACGATTCGTCGCCTTGGTGAGCCTGCCCAGGTAGAACCAGAGCTTCTTCTCCAGTTGAAACAGGCTGGTGTTATGCCTGGCAATATTGGGCAGTTTTCGAGGAGCGGATCGTATGTTGTGGTTCAGGTCGACGGGTTTGACGAGGGGCTCGAGCTGCCAAACGAGGTAGCAGGACATATTTTCGTTGATCAGCTTTAACCGTGAAAAGAGACAATTTCTCAGGAAATCTGCCTTTTCGAAGTGACTAAAACGTTATCTTCGTGTAGGCTCGCAGAAGGAATTTAACCGTTGATCGTGTTCCCCAGTTCTTACCAAATGAGAACTATTGAGGGTAACGATTCTAATTGGAGGTCATCCGTTGGCTTTTTTGAGCAGACGCGAAGAGACAACTCAATCTGGCGCGAACCCGGAGAAGAAGCCGTGGTACAAGCGTTCACTGTTTCGTAACGGGCTTGCGCTTACCTTGAGCGCAGGGCTATTCGGAACTCTTGTTTTGCCGGCTTATGCCGCCCTGCCTGAGGGGCAGGATACCTATTACGCCTCTGACGTCAGCGTTCAGAGTCTTATGGTTGACAGTAACGTCATTAATGAGTCGCTTGATGTGCAAACATTTGGGGTGACCACATCTGGCCAGATCGCTGAGATCGATAGTTCCCAGAAGGCTGAGGCCGCTCGCGTTGCTGCTGAAGAAAAAGCAAAAGCAGCTGCAGCGACAACGACAACGACTATTCCGTCGTCGCCCAGTGGATCGACACCTGATCGAACCAATGCAAGCTGCGCATCCCTCGCGATGAACGACACATCGTCGTTCGTGGGGGCTGCTATAGCTCAGCTCGGCTGCTACCAAGACTGCACCGCCCTCGTAGAAAATGCACTCCACGCGATTGGAATCCCAATCGGAGATGTCGCGCCCATGGGCTTTGGCGGAGTTGGAACGGTATTCACCGATCCTTCACAGGTTCAGGCTGGCGATATTATGATGCGAAACGGCCACGTATCAATCTATCTCGGTGATGGCAAGGCGATTCACGGTGGGTGGACTGATGGTTCTACGGTGATCGCGGGTGGAAGTATTTCTAACCCTTCGAATTACGTTCAGTTCGTTCGCCTCTAATCGAATCTTTGTCTTTGTCTTTGTCTTTGCCTTAGCCGGAGTCTCGCTAGACTTTACGGTTAGCCTCTGTAGCTCAATGGAAGAGCACCTCCGTCCTAAGGAGTTGGTTGGGAGTTCGAGTCTCTCCAGGGGCACCAGCTTTACCTACGTCCCGGGCCACAAGGTTCCGATGAAGCACCTTGAACTGCGTGTGCTGCCCTTCTGGCGATAACTTCCCTTTTCAGCGTCACCGTATTCCTAGAGCGTAGCGTGGGGCTGGTAACTTAAATTTTGGTCGAAAGTGTTGACAATCGACCAACAAAGCTATTCAATAGTACAAATGCTGAAATAACAGTTCCACGATGCGAAATAAAATTCGTATAGCCTACACCGTGGATGCCAGCAGAGTGCTTGAGGATAAGCATGTTGATAGAGGAGTTCAACTGCGCAACTGACTCTCAGGTTGAGTCTCTTTTGCGTCCGTGTCTTGATATTGATCGATGGATATATTCGATCATTTATGCGCGACCATATGCCACCTGGATGGATCTGTTTGAGGAAGCTCGCAATGCTGCCTGCCCTCTTACCGAATCCGAGCTGGAGGATGCTCTTGCTGCCCACCCTCGCATAGGCGAGCGGATGGGCGGAAAATCGGAAGAGGCACGTTTGTCTCGTTCGGAACAAGAGCGCCTGGGTGCTTATGACCAAGAAGCCGTTGAGGCCTTGGCTCGCGGGAACCGGGCATACGAAGAGAAATTCGACAGGGTGTTCCTTATCCGGGCTGCGGGAAGAAACGTTCTAGAAATCCTGAAAGCGTTAGATTCCCGGCTGAGTAATAGCCCTGATGAAGAACGATTCGTTGTCGAATCTCAGTTGCGTGAGATTGCTCTCCTCCGTTTGGAAGGAGTCGCTCATAGTGACAAATGTTTCGCAGATAACAACCCACGTCCTTGATACCGGTCGTGGTCTGCCAGCCGTCGGAGTAGAGGTCGCTCTTGAGCTGCACCTCGGCGGCTCTTGGAGACCACTTGCCACTGGCGTTACCGATATAGACGGGCGAGTGAAGACCCTTGGGCCATTACACGTAGAGCCAGGAACCTATCGGTTGGTTTATCAGACAGGAACCTATTTCGCAGCCACGGCTACGGATACCTTCTTTCCTGAGGTGATCGTGGTTTTTACGCTGACGGGAAGGGGGCAGCACTACCATGTACCCCTGCTGCTCAGTCCTTTTGCCTATTCAACATACAGAGGGAGTTAACAATGACTGCACATGGAAAAATAATTCTTGGAGATAACCAATACGGCAAGGCGGAATGTCGTTTGGTTCGGATAACACGCGGTCCCGAATCCGGAGTTGGCCGACACGAGATTGAAGATCTGAGCGTTACATCGCAGCTCCGGGGCGACTTCACTGCGGCGCATATTGAGGGTGACAACGGCAGGGTTGTTGCGACCGATACCCAGAAGAATACGGTTTATGCCTTTGCCAAGGATGGTGTGGGTGCGCCAGAAGACTTTCTGCTGCGATTGGGTAAACACTTCGTCACGGACTTCGACTGGGTCACGGGAGGTCGTTGGGCCGCTGAGCAATACTCGTGGGAGCGGATCCCCGTGGCGGGTAAGGCCCATGACCATGCTTTTGTAAAAGCAGGGACGGAAACACGAACCGCAGTTGTCGTTGTTGACGCGGGACAGCCAGTGGTGATCGCGGGGCTGAGTGATCTTGTCGTGTTGAAATCAACCGGATCAGAATTTACCGGGTTTCCGCGTGATAAGTACACCACACTTGAGGAAACGACTGATCGGATCTTGGCAACTTCAGTATCCTCACGCTGGAGATACAACACGACCGAGATCGACTATAACGCGGTCTATGATTCTGTGCGGGTCTTATTGCTTGAAGGTTTTGCGAGCACGCACTCGTTCGCCCTCCAGCAGACCTTGTACCGGATGGGTGAGGCCGTGTTGGAGGAGCATCCAGAAATTGATGAAATCAAGTTTTCGATGCCGAATAAGCACCACTTTCTGGTGGACCTTGAGCCCTTTGGTCTCGAAAATAATAACGAAGTCTTCTTCGCGGCAGATCGCCCATACGGCCTGATCGAAGCCGTTGTGAAAAGGGAAGATGCGTCACAAGATCATGGAGCTTGGGCCGGTATCGCAGGCTTTTGCTGAAAATGTGGGCCGGGTGGAAACCCGGCCCATTCGTTTATCGCATAACAGACAAGGAGGTCTGACATGAAACAGAAGACTGGCGCCCGTGCGCCCCAATCAAAAATTCAGCGAGCAGAAACAAGGCCGGAGGACGAACGCCTACGCTTCGGTGCCAATCTCGCCTACGGACTACAGCACGTACTCACCATGTATGGAGGTATTATCGCCCCGCCCCTGATTATCGGGCAGGCGGCAGGGCTATCCGCGGGGGATGTGGGGCTCCTTATTGCGGCTTGCCTTTTCGTCGGCGGGCTCGCGACAATTCTGCAAACCATCGGTATCCCCTTTTTCGGATCGCAGTTGCCACTCGTACAGGGTGGATCTTTCGCGGGAGTCGCTACCATGGTGGCGATTGTTAACGGTGGAGGGGGACTTCCCGCGATCTTTGGAGCGGTGATCGTGGCATCCCTCATTGGCCTCGCTATCACCCCAATCTTTTCGAAGATCATCCGGTTCTTTCCACCCGTTGTGACCGGAACCGTTATTACAACAATCGGATTGACGCTCATGCCGGTGGCTGCAAATTGGGCGATGGGCGGAAACAGCAAGGCTGAGGACTACGGCAGCGTTGGGAATATTGGGCTCGCGGCGCTGACCCTCCTGGTGGTTTTACTCCTCAGCAAGTTGGGTAACGCGACAATCTCTAGGCTGTCGATTTTGCTGGCGATAGTTATCGGAACCGTGTTCGCGTTAATCGTTGGTAAAACCAATTTTTCAAACGTTGGGAACGGGCCAATTGCCGCATTCCCAATACCGTTTCATTTCGGGGTACCTACGTTTGATCTCGCCGCGATTATTTCAATGGTGATTGTGATCCTCGTGATACTGGTTGAAACCGCCGCGGATATTATCGCGGTAGGCGACATTATCGGTACAAAAGTTGACTCACGCCGACTAGGCGACGGGCTCCGGGCCGACATGGCATCGAGCGTGATCTCGCCGTTTTTTGGCTCGTTTACGCAGAGCGCGTTCGCGCAGAATGTCGGGCTGGTCGCTGTTACGGGAGTTCGCAGTAGATTTGTGGTGAGCGCGGCTGGGGTTATCTTGGTTGCTCTCGGGCTGCTCCCCGTGGTCGGACGGGTTGTTGCCGCGGTGCCAACTGCAGTGCTCGGTGGGGCGGGCATCGTGTTATTTGGAACGGTGGCGGCTAGCGGCATCAGGGCTCTTGCAAAGGTGGAATATCGCAATAATATGAATCTCATTATTGTTGCAACATCGATCGGTTTTGGGATGATCCCTATCGCTGCTCCAACCTTTTACGATAACTTTCCCAGCTGGTTTGCGACCATTTTTCATTCCGGAATTAGCTCGGCTGCGATCATGGCTATTTTCCTTAACATATTGTTCAACCACATCACTGTGGGCAACTCGGATCAGCAATCAGTGTTCGCGGCTGGAACCGGACGCGTCGTAACGCCGGAGGTGCTCGCCGCGCTGGCAGAAGGCGATCACTTTGCCGAGGGTAAGCTCCTTGACTCTGAGGGAAAGGAAGTGAAAACCCGCGAAATTCCGGTCGCTAGGCCCCAAGCCTTCACCGGGCCTAAACGGTTCACGGAGTCTCAGGTGACATTTGGAACCGAGAGCGGCGGTGAGACAGGCAGCGGGGTTGACAGCGAGGTTAACGGCGAGGTTGACGGCGAGGTTGACCCGGAAATAGATCCAGATCTGACCCTCAGATCTCGTCGATAACGGATGCCCGGCCGGGTCATCGGAGACAGTTATCCTCGTCCCACGTAGTATCGTCGTCATCTCCTAGGGCCTGACGCATCAAGGGGCATCTGCTTCTGGGATAGTACCGAAAACACCCGCCGTACTCGACAGGCAGGAGAGAGCGCAGCCATCCGTGCGACACAAGCCCGGATAAAAACTTTTTGTTACGAATTGTGGGTGCGTAGAGGGCGCACCCGCAATTCGTAACAAAAGTTTCGGTATGCGAGTCCAGCCGCGCGCTCGTTAGCTGCTGAGCGCGGCGGTCGGCGGGGTTCGTGCGGCCCGGATCGCGGGGTAGAGGCCCGCGATTGCACCTATCACGAGGGTTGCCCCTATCCCGACGAGGATGGTTTCCGGCGGCAGCGCGATCGGCCAGCCATTCGCCAGAGCAAAGACAGCGGTGACACCCGAGCCGAGGAGGGCCCCCATCAGCCCGCCGAGCCCCGACAGCAGCAGCGCCTCGGCGAGGAATTGCGACCTGATGTGGCCCCTGGTCGCTCCGAGCGCGCGACGCAACCCGATCTCTCGTCTCCGCTCAAGGACCGAGATGACCATGGTGTTCGCAACGCCGATTCCTCCGACCAGCAACGCGATCGAGCCGAGGCCTACCAGGAGTCCGGTGAACGCCTGATCTGAAGCGTTCTTGGCCGCGAGCGCGTCAGACGGGCGCGATACCTCAACGGTCTCGGGTGCATCGGGGGCAATCGTTCCCGGTAAAAGATTGCGCACTTGGGCCACGGCCTGTTCCGCCGCCCTGACATAAACTGTGGTGGGGTTACCCTCGAAACCGAAGAGCTCGGTAGCTGGCTTTGCCCCGATAAATGCGGTGGTATCCAGCTCGGGCGCGAGCACCACCGGATCGAGGATGCCGATTACCGTGAAGTAGGTTCCGCCGAGCCATACCTTCGTCCCTGGGGACACAACCCCCAAGCGGGTTGCTGCCTTAGAGCCGAGCACTACGGTGGGATACGACGCGGTGGCAGCGTTAAACCACGTCCCCCTCGATAGTGTCCCCCCGGTCACATCAAGCAGCTGTGGGTCGGCAACGGCGGTGCGCAACCCTGAGGTGCGTCCCGCCTCCACCAGGTTATTTCGATACACGTTGATATTCGAGAGCTCCGCTACGCTACTCGCGGACTCTAGGTTCTCCACCCGGGTCAGCTTTGTCAGCGTGCTCGGGGGTAGCTTGGTTTCCTCGCCGAGCAGTGTCTTTCCCGCTTGGCTCGTGAGCATGTTAGTGCCGAGACTCGCCAGCTGCTCGTTGAGCCTGGCCTGGCTAGACGAAGAAATTCCCACGACGGAGATCATCGCCGCTATCCCGATGGCTATGCCGAGGGCAGACAGCACGGCCCGGGTTGGGCGTGACCTGAGCCCCGTTGTGCCAAGGCGAATCACGTCGCCGAAGAGTAGTCGTGAACGGTTCTCCGGTTGGCTCGGTACTTGCCGGGTTCTGGGCTGGGTTCTGGGCTGGGTCAGCTTCGGCGTCGTCATGATTTCCTCGCCGAATCAGAAATGAGGTGCCCGTCGCGGATCGCAACCCGTCGGGGGAGCAACTCGGCAAGCTCAGCGTCGTGGGTAATCACGATCACGGTTGTGCCGTCGGCGTTCAGCTCGTGCAGGAGATCAACAATCGCCGCACCAGAGACAGAGTCTAGGTTCCCCGTGGGCTCGTCGGCGAGCAACAGCGGGGGATCGCCCACAACCGCTCGGGCTATCGCCACGCGTTGCCTCTCCCCGCCTGAAAGCTGATTTGGCTTGTGCGTCATCCGATGGCCGAGGCCAACCCGGACCAGCGCCTTCCTGGCTCTGCTGAGGCGCTCCTCACGTTTGATGCCGGAGTAGATGAGTCCGTCGGCGACGTTATCGAGAGCGGATACTCCTTCCGCTAGATGAAACTGCTGGAACACGAACCCGATTCGGTAGGCACGGAGGGCCGAAAGCTGCTTATCGGACATGGCATGGACATCCATTCCATCGATCAGGGCCGTGCCGGATGTCGGACGGTCAAGGGTGCCGATGAGGTTCAACAGGGTTGACTTGCCGGAACCGCTCGGCCCGACAATCGCGACGAATTCGCCGGAATCAACGCTGAGGCTTACCCCATCAAGGGCACGGGTGGGCGGTTGCCCGTAGCTGCGCACCACATCCGTCAGTGAGATCACGTTGTTCATAGCTCTGGCACCACGACTTTCTGTCCCTCGCTGATGCCGTCTCCGCTGACCTCGACGTTACCCGCCGCAAACAAGCCCGTGGTGACGGGGACCCGCCTCGTTGTCCCGTCAGGCTGCATTATTTCGACGCCGAAGGTGTTTCCGTCGAGCGCTATGAGAGCCTCGACAGGAACCGACAACACGTTTTCGCGGGTCTCGCTGGGGAGGTTAATCGAGACTGATGCCTGCTGAATATCGCCCGTCACGCTCGGGTCGTCCAGGGCGATGGTGACCGGAACCACCGTCTCTTTTTTGCCGTTGTTTTCCTTCTCCTCGGGGGCCCCGACCGCGACGATTTTGCCCGTTGTCTTCACCCCTCCCGGTAACTCGAGACCCACGGGACCGCCCATTACCGCTAGCCTCTGGTCGGAAAGACCGAGGTTGAGCGTTACCTGTTTTTCCAACCCGGTAACTTCCAGCACAGGGGAGCCCGGCCCGACCTGGTCACCCACAGCGACCTTAGCCCCGCCGACCCGCAGATCGCCGGGCGCGAAGATGATTCGTCCGAGCTCCAATGCTCCGGTTTCTTTCTGTCCGGTCGCCTTTTGCCAGCGTTTGATTGCCTGCGCCGTTGACCAGTTGAACTTAGTATCCGGTGCTCCGGCAAAGTAACCAAGGGCAGCAAGGCTTTCCTCTAGTTGTTTCACGTCCGGTCCGTCCTCCATTCCCTGCTCGAAACCCCTCCAAGCAGGCAGACTGCCGTGGAGGAGCGAGATCGGATTATTGTCCACCGCGTAGAGTGGCACACCAAGCCCTATCTGCGCACCGGGCGCTGGTAGCGCGGTGAGTGTCCCGCCGATGGCGGACCCAAGAGGCCTCGGATCCGTAAAGGCGAGGGTTCCCGTCTTCGTGGACGAACCGCTGAGGGTTCCCTTCTGAATCGCAGCGGTAGCAGCAGGGGCTTTCGGCGCGACGGCCTCCTTCTGCGCGGCGGAACTTAGGGCAAAAAACCCGATACCTCCGCCGACAACGAGCACACACGCGATGGTTATTCCTATCGCGAGAGTTTTTCTGCGTTTCTGCCCTCCGCCACGGTTGCCATCATCGTCGTAAATACTCGGAGGGCTGGTGTTTTCAGGGGTGAGATGTGTCATATCAATTCCGATGGTTGGTTATGTGCTGGGGCAATCAATCTTTCGAGCAGGCGGTGACATCTTCCTGCGTAACGTTTTCGGGGATGCCGAGGATGCCGCCCTTGGGGTCATCGAGCGTGTAGCCACGGTCCCTGAGGCACTGAACCATTTTCAGCTGCTTCGCATTGGCCTCTTCGTTACTTAGCTGGCCTTCGCGGGCCGGAGCCTGGCCGACTTTATCGAGGCAGGTCTCGGAAGCCTTCGTGTATTTGTCCATATCGAAATTGTTCATATCTATTGAGGCAGAATCACTCGATTCCCGCTTCGGTGGCTCGATTCCCTGGTCCAGCATGCAACTGTCAAACTTGACTGTCCAATCGTCGTAGGTCAGCGTCGAGGTTTTAGGAGATTTACCGGCCGCGGGAGACTCCGTCTTATCTGTTGAGTCGGAATTGGTCGTTGAGCAGGCGGCAATTGTTCCGGCAAGAAGGGCGACAGCGGCGATTGCTCCGAGGCGGGTAAAAATGCTGGGGGCGTTGGTCTTCATGATCTTGTCCTTAGCTGTTGTGACTATTGTCTGAACTGTGGCTCGATTGCGGTGTGCAGATCGAATAGTTCTATTTCAGTACGCAGCACGTTAACGGGGCGTCTGAAAAATTCTTTACGTTGAGCAAATGTCGAATGTGGTTGAATGAGGCAAGAGCATACAAGCGGTTGGCAGAACGACGGGAGCGCATCATCCGAGTATTGATAGTGGAAGACGAAGTGTATCTGGCGGAAGCCCTCCAGATCGGGCTCAGGCGAGAGGCAATCGCGGCAGATATCGTTCACGACGGGTGGATGGCACTGGAATATTTGGCGATCAACCAATACGACATCGTGATTCTCGACAGGGACATCCCCGGAGTGCACGGCGATGAAGTCTGCGCCACAGTCATCAAGGATTACCCCGGGTGCCGCGTTCTCATGCTGACCGCGGCTCGACGGCTCAGCGACAAGGTGGGCGGGCTCCAACTTGGTGCCGACGATTACATGGCAAAGCCGTTTGAGCTCGCCGAGCTGGTAGCCCGCCTGCGTGCGCTTAACCGCAGAAATCCCGCGGCTCAACCGCCGATCCTGGAGCGAGGCGGTATTCGGCTCGACACCTTTCGGCGCGAGGTTTACCGCGATGGCCGATTCGTGAGGCTGGGTCGCAAAGAGTTTGCCGTTCTGGAGCAGCTGATGATCGCAGACGGCGGTTTCGTGAGTGCGGAGGCGCTGCTCGAGAAGGCCTGGGACGAGAATGCGGACCCGTTTACGAACGCCGTGCGGGTGACAATGTCTACTCTGCGCAAGCGACTCGGAGACCCAGACCCCATCGTCACGGTTCCAGGTGTCGGCTACAGATTGAACGGCGGTCCGGGAGACGCCGCGACGGACAACTCGGGTCAATCTCAGGCGGAGAAATCGAATGGCTAGGAAGAAAATCCTCGATTCTTTTAACCCCCGCATCACCATCAGGGCGAGAATCACGATTACCTTTGCCGTGATGCTCACGGTGTGCGGCACCGTTATCTTGGGAGGTGTCTACCTCTTTATGAAGTTTGTGCCGACCTACAACATCACAGAACTAACGGGTGACCAAGCGAAGCAATCAGTGCCAGAAGGGGCAACATACGTCGGCACAGCATCCGCCTTTCCTATGCCATCTGGAGAGCCAGGAACCGTTCAAGACCTGCCCGTCGACCCTGGGCAAAGCGCTACCATAACAATTACAAACGTTAGCGATATCCTGGGCGTCCTCCTCTGGGTATTCATCGCCATGATCTTGCTAATCACGGCGCTTGGCTCACTGGCGAGCTGGATCATCGCTGGACGGATGCTCAACCCCCTCAAAACGATAAACAACGCCGCGAAGCGCGCGGCCACCGGCTCCCTCGACCACCGGATCGCGCTCGCAGGCCCCCACGACGAAATCCGAGATTTATCAGATACCTTCGACGATATGCTCGGCAAGCTCGAGCGTTCCTTCCAGGCACACGAGCGGTTTAGCGCGAACGCGTCCCATGAACTCAGGACGCCGCTCGCTACCAACCAGACGCTCCTAGAGGTCGCGCTCGCCGACCCGGAGGTCGACAGGGAATCGCTGCTCACCACGGCACGTCGAGTACAGGAGACGAATCGGCAGAACATCTCCCTGATCGAGTCGCTGCTCGACCTCACCGTGATCGACGATGCCGAGATCGAACACGAAAAGGTTGTGCTTGCGCCCTTAGTTACGAACGCGCTCAAGGATCTATCCTCGGAGCTGGATGAGATCGAGGTTGAGGTGCTGGCATCCGATATCGATGAAGAATGCTGGATGCGCGGGGATCCTGTGCTGCTTCAGCGGCTCGTGTTTAACCTGCTTCAGAATGCCGTTCGGCACAATACCCAGGGAGGGAATCTCAGCGTGTCCCTGTCGCGTCACGAGGGGGATGCCCAGATCCTGGTGATCAACGACGGAGACGTCATCGACCCGGACATAGTTTCCTCTCTGACTGAGCCGTTCTTCCGGGGCCGAGGGCGGGTCGCGGCATCCGGTAAGCGACGGGGCTTCGGCCTGGGGCTGGCCCTCGTGGCCAATATAGTGGAACTCCACCAAGGGACCCTTGAGCTGAAGGCGAATCCCGGCGGCGGCCTATCTGCCAGGGTTGCGCTGCCCCTGGCGGGGGGCGATCTGTAGGGAGTAGAATCGTGCTGACTCCCCGCAGGAGGGAAGCCGACAAAACGATGTGGAGAAGCGTCATGATCGAGGTAATCGGCGAGATTCTTCCCCTCGCGATCGGGCTGGCGCTCAGCCCCTTTCCTCTCATCGCGATCACCCTGTTGGCACTGTCGGAACGCGGGCGCGGGCCGGGAGTAGCCTTTCTTTTCGGACGATTCATAACCGCAACCATCCTGGTCTTTGTTTGTGCCGAACTTTCTGAGGCACTCGAAAAATCAGGACAGACCGAACCCGTTGTTGCCGTGCTCAGGGTGATTGTCGGCCTTACTCTGCTTTGGCTGGCCGTTCGAAAATGGGGTAAGAGGCCCGGTCCTGATGAGGATCCGGTGCTGCCAAAATGGATGGATGGCCTCGAAGAGATGGGGGCTGTGAAGAGCCTGGGGCTGTCCATCATTCTTATGGCGGCAAATCCAAAAGAACTCTTGTTCCTTGTGGGGGCCGGGCTCACCATCGGTGCCGCAGAGCTGTCGCTGGGGGAGACCGTTGTCGTCGTGCTTGCCTACGTTATCCTCGCATGCGCGACCGTGGCAGCCCCCGTCGTCATTATGCTCTTCGGCGGGGAAACTGCACGGGCCAAGCTAGATAGCTTTCGCACGTGGCTCGTCCGCAATAATGCCGCCGTGATGAGCGTCGTGCTGATCGTTATCGGAGCGGTCCTGATCGGTGGCGGCCTGAGCGAGCTGGCCGCGGTATTCCCGGCACTTCCTTGAAAGCCTCGCGCTCATGCTCTGGTTGTGTTGTTCCTGTTGTTCCTGTTGTTCCTGTTGTTCCTGTTGTTCCTGTTGTTAGGCCGACCTGCGACGGCGAGCAGCGAGGGCAAGAGCACCTCCGAGCACGAAAAGTCCCGCAGTGGCCCAGCCAGTCGCTCCCAGCTGATCCGAACTTCCCGTCACCGCCAATCGCGTTGCGACACTGAACTCGGCGGAAACGCTTCCGCTCTGCAGCCCGCTGAGAGTAACGCTGTGAGCTCCAGCCTCGATCGACGCCGGTATCGTGAACGTGAAAGTAACAGAACCGTTCGCATCTGCTATCTGAACGCCGAGGTTAACAGGCTCGGAACGAAGCACGGCATTCACTGTCTCGCCCGGCTGGAATCCCGTGCCGAAGGCCACCTGGGTTTCCCCCGGGTTGAGCGATAGCGATTGAAGCGTTATCGAGGGGAGCCCAATCCTGAAAGAGATGGGGTCGGACGAGTTACCCGCCGCGTCCGTTATCACTAGGGTGACCATGCTTCCCGACGGGATGGGGGAATCGGGGGTAAAAGTGAACGCTCCGTTCGAATCGATGACTAGGCTCCCAGGGATCGGGTTACCCGAGGCATCCGTAATCGTTATTGTGCTTCCCGGGCTAATGGGCCCGCCAGTGATCGTAGTTCCGTTCGAGGGATTCACCCGCGGAGGAGTTGGCCGCTCCAGATCAATCTCAACGATAAGTGGGGAAGAGGAGATTCCTTCGGTGTTTGTCTGGGTCACGCTGATGCGTTCTCCGTTCGTGAACGGGATGCCTGGGGGTGGCGTGGCACTCCACGTGCCGTCGCCGTTCACAACGGTCGTAAATTGTCCGCCGCTGGGTAGGACAATCGTTATCGTGTTTCCCGGCGTCGCCGTGCCGCTAAAGACTGTACCGTTTGTCGGGTTCACGACAGGCGGGTTTGGTTTGGTACCGAATGTGACGCTGACGTCTCCCGGGTAGACCGGGCTGCCTCCGATGGTCGCGCTCACGGCAAAGGTTCCAGCGGTCAGAACCGTAATATCGGCCGAGGCTGTGCCGGAGGAATCCGTCGTGAGCGGCCCCGAACCGGTAGCCGGAGCCGCAACCGTCACGACGACGTTAGTCGGGTCGGGAACAATGTTTCCGAACTGATCTTTGACGGTAACCGTCGCGGTATGGAACTGAACGCCGTCGGCCTCGCGGTATCCGGTGCTCACATTCAGCACCGAGTTATTTGCGGAAACGGCGTCGTAGGTCCACGAAACGTCGGCGGGGCTCGAGGCGACCTCGGTCCCATCTGCTTTCGCCACGATCCTGAATATGCCCGCGAGAGTCGACGTGACCGTGACACGGGCGTGACCCGTCGGATCCGTATTTGGTGAGCTATTGCTCAGTACGGGCTGCCCCTGAACCGGGTTTCCAGACCCGTCAACAACTTTGAGATTAACCGGGGCACCCGTGATCGGGTTATCGTAGGCATCCTCGACGAGCACATCCACATCGTAAGTGTTTGCGGCCGCGGTTCCCACAACGAGGGGAGAGGGAAGACCCGCGGTAACGGTCAACAGAGAGGATGCCGGGTCAACAGGTCCGGACCCGAAGATCACGGTTGTCGGAGACCCATTTTGGATCGGGGTTCCCGGAAGTGCACTACCTACGCCGGCGGTCACGTTGAAGGTTCCGGCAAGCGTCGAAACGACGTTGATCGTGGCAAGACCGGAAGGATCCGTTGCAACTGTTGTGGATGCACCGCCGACTACCGTCACCGGGACAGGCAGGTCGAATGTTACATCTTGACCGACAATTGGGTTGCCGTATTGGTCCTGGAGTAATGCCGTTACCGTTTGCGGGTTGATCCCGTCCGCTATCTGTTCCGAATTGGAGGAGCTGAGGGTGGAACGTCCCGTGGCTGACACGTCTGGTGGTCCGGCTATATACTGCACGCTGGCGGGGGTGGCGAAGTCTTGGATGGTCGTGTTAATCGCGATATCTGTCTCAACTGTGAACGAACCGACTACGGTCGATGTCAAGTCGATACTCAGCTGTCCGTTGATATCTGTCAGGCCACCGGGTAGCGATTGCCTCAGCGCCGGAGTCGATGTGAGAATCATCTGTTGCCTGGGGACAGGATTGTTAAAGGCATCCCGTGCAGTGATGAGCGCCGTGTAGGTGTTGGCCGGACCCGTCCCGACGACGAGAGGGCCTGCCGGGGTGACAACGAGCGACGAGTTGGCGAGCACGGGAGCGCCGGCGATAAAGGTGAGGGACACGTCGTTACCTGAGGCATCCGTCGTTATATCACCGAATCCAGTTGCTGTTGCCGTGATCGGGGTATACACATCGGCGACTGTCGACACCACGTTGAGAATGGCCTGTCCTCCCGGGTTGGTGTTCACGGTCGCCGAACCGCCCCCAGCCACATCGACACTTGGCGGGAGATTGAAGAGCACCGGCTGATTAGCGACAGGGTTTCCGTATTGGTCAACCACCGTTGCCGTTACCTGATGTTCCGAGGTCCCGTCAGCAATGACCGAAGTTGTCGGGCTTGTCCTTGAGATGAAGGTGCTGTCGGACGAGATATCCGGGGTAGCTGCGGTGAAGACAATCGCGTTCTCGATGCCGATAGTGTTGCCTCCGAGGGCAGCTGAAACGTTATACGTTCCTGCCACAGTTGACCTGAAATTTACCGTCACCTGGCCACTCGGGTCGGTGAGGTACGGAGCTGGTTCGACGATCGAAACGTTCTGGGGGGTTACGAAGGTAACCGGGATATTCGGCACCGGGTTATCTCCGCCGAGGTCACGAACGGTTACGGTTGCGCTATAGCTGGCGCCCGCCGGTTGAGGGCTCGCGGTCGTGATGACCCAATCCGAATCCGCGGCCGACGGTGCCCCGACGGTGAACGTCACGGTCGCTGGGGCCAGGGCGGTCCCGTTGAGCGTCGCGTTAACGCCGAAGCTTGCCGCCAGGAGGCTTCGAACCAGAACGGCAAACTCGCCATCTACCCCGGTGGTTCCCGTCAGCGGGCCAGCCGCGTTCAAGCCGGGCGGTAGTGTGTAAGCCACATTCGCGCCGGAGACGGGATTTCCGAATTGATCCCGAGCGGTCACAACAACTCTGTGGGTCTGGACATCGTTTGACTCGACGTTTCCTGTGGAGGCGGTCATCTCGCTCTCTCCCGCACCAAAAGAAACCGGTCCGGGGACGAACGTCGCAGTTACGGGGGCGCCGTTCACGAGCGTTGAGCCGTCGTGCGATGCGGTGATCGAGTAGCTTCCCGCGGTATCCGAGACCACATCGAGAGTGGCATAGCCCTGGGCATTCGTGACGCCGCTAGCTGCACCCCCGCCCACGACGGACAGACCGCTTTGCAACCCGAACAAAACGCTCTGCCCGACAATCGGGTTGTTGAATTGATCAAGTAACCTCGCGCGAACCGTGTGTACCTGCGTCGCGTTTGGCATCGTTACCGTGGCGGGGTCCCCGACGATCTTGGGGTTGGTGCTTGTCAGCTCGAGGAACGTGCCAGGGTTTTGCAAATCGAGATCGCCTGAAGCGAAGTTCGCATTCACCGTGCCGACGATCAGCGATGGGGCGTAACTCACAGTGACCGGTTGCGAGCCCGCGCTAGTGGATCGAACAATCGTGGTATACACGCCCGGGGTGGCCATCCCGGTGAAGGGGCTTACTGTGACCCCGGCGGGTGAAGATGAGCTGAGGAAAGCCGCCGCGCCAGAGATCGGGTTGGCATTCGCATCCCTGAGCGTGACCGTGATCGAATGGAATTGGTCGCCGTTCGCAACCCTGTCGTTCGCATCGTCGATGGTGACCAGGCTCAGCGTAGGTCCGATCACTGGAGAACCTGCGATAAACGAAGCCCGATCATTCCCGCCAGCGCCAGCCGCGAGCATGGAGAGGCTAGTCGGTGTTCCCGCGATAGATACGGATGCGGTTACCGTCTTGATCCCGGCAACAGTGGAGAGTAGGTTCGCAGTGTAGAGTCCAGGGGTCGTAAGGCTCTCGCTAAAGGCGCCAAAAGAAACACCGGTTGATGGCGTTGTCCCTGCGCTGAGATTTGTTGCCTGCCCGGTAATTGCAGCACCAGTGCTTGTCTTGAGGTTGACGCTCACGGTATGTGGGTCCGTGCCGTTGGCTGTCTTATCGCCCGCGTCTACCGTGAAGTGAGATGAGTTGAGATCTATTGCCGCGACGGCGAGTGGAAGTTGGGGTCCGCAGTTAGCAGTTGAACCTGCAATGCACGGTGAATTATCGATGTTTGCCGAGCTAGCCGTGTCGATGCCGATTGTGCTGCTGCCGAGGTTTCCTGCCACGAGGTTCAGCGTGAGCGTAGCCGTTTCGTTGACGGCCAGCGAGCCAACGCTCCAGGAGCCGGTAGCAGCGTTGAAGCCAGGCCCGGAGGCCGAGACGAATTGCGCTTGCGGGGGAAGGGGCACCCTGGCGACCGTCCCGGTTGTCGCCGACGGCCCTGCATTCTTGACCGTCATATTAAATGTAAAGGCCTGTCCGGGGACCATGATCGCCGGGGCGGTAGTGCTCGAGTTGACCTGGAGGTCGGACAAGAGCGGGGGAGCCGAGGAATAAGACGTGAGGTAGGAGAGCGTGACGCTACCCCCGGAAGCCGCGAGGGAAAGCCCCTCGTAGGAGAGGGCAAATCCATTGTCTTGCAAAAATGTCCCACATGTCGCAGTGATATCGACGCCTGACAAGTTGATGCACGTATTATCGAATCCGGTGTTTGCCCGGAGCCGGTTTCCGATGGCATTGTAGTAGCCCGCGAGCATCTTCGCTCCCGGGGTGATTGGAATCATCGAGATCGCGACATTGCCGCCAGACTGCTTGAGGCACTGAGTTGACTCTGCAGAGATTGCCGCAACCCCCGAGTCTGAACCAGCGAGATAGCAATCGGCGTAGCGGTAAAAGTTGAGGTTCTGTGCCGCCGCACTGTTATTCTGCAGGGTCACGTCGGTTCTGTAGAAATTGTCACCCTCGACGTAGGTGATCTTCTGGGTTGTAACGATACTGGCGGGGTTAGCCGTTGTCGTAGCCACGTTCTGGAGGAAAAAGGGATTCTCCCGAGTCCCATCCCCACCGAACGTCTGGGTCGCAGGGGGCACTGTGGCGGCTGTCGAAGCGCCTACATTAAATAAACGTATATAGGAGGAACTTGATCCGGTCAGCGAGCTCGAGGGGAAGAACGTGCCGCTGTTATAGACGCTGCTGTTGACGATCTGCTCGTTGAAGTTGCTGTTCAGGGCGATCTGGTTCAGCGGGCCCCCGGAGGACGTGATGATGCCAGTGGTTACTGATGCGCTCGCTGCCTGGCCAAACCCGGGGAGCAGGGCCGCCAGCACCAGCGTGATGATTGCCCCTGAGGCAGCGTAGCGTGTGAACTTCGAAAAAGCCGTCGTGCGCATACGTGGCTCAGCGTTGAACATTCTTCTCCTTGGCGGCGACTATTAGGATGATGCCTATTTATGTAGATCGTGCATACTGCCCCGAATAGTATCCCATTGAAAGGTTTAGGGCGGCAAGCCGAAAGAGTTTTATGCCCGCTGTATGTTGCATGGGGGTTTGCTGGGATTTTTAATGTGCATTTTTTTAGGTACGTAAAATGAGTTATGTTTGGTGAATTTGGGGGGAGCCAACCCCCTCGGGAACGTAGCGAATGGGTCGCCCGTGTCTATGGACAATTCAGTGGTCAGAAAAAAGTTTTAAATTTTTTTCCACTTCTCGCGTTATGTTTTTCCTCTTTCCGCATCTCTACATCGAAGATTGGTCTCAGCGACGGTATCTTCTTTGCTCGAAACGGTTTCGTACGGTATCAGAAGGAAAACCCACAGAATATGTATTCACGTTTGTCTCACGAAGACGCGCAGCCCGAACAGCGCCGCTGGCGCGACCTGCCTGCTCTGCTCGTCGGCATAGCACTGATCGTCACTCTCAGCGGATGCGTGGGGGGTTCATCTGTCTCGCAGTCGACGGCGGTTGTGTCGGGATTTCCTTCGGAGCAAGTTCCCCTTGCACCGGGAGACGTTACTGACAGCAGTAAAACGGGAGCAATCTGGAACGTGACCGTAGCGGTTGCGGATACCGGGGCTCAGAGCGATGCTCTTCAGTCGCTCAAGGATAAAGGCTTCGTCGTTATCGGATCGAGCGGAACCTCAGATGCCAATCGTGTTTATTCACTGGCGACAGGCGATCATTTGGTGCGTCTGAGCTATGGCACGCTAGATAACCGCCCCACGGTAACGTATGGGGTTTCTACCAGAGACAATTCAGGGAAGTAGGGGACCCATGAAACTCTTCCGATCTCACAATCGCAACACCACTCAGATTTTTCAGAACAACATATCACCCACCGTCAAGGAGAAAAACGTGCCGTCTGATTCGACAGCCCCGGCTTCATCTCGCTGGAGAGCGGCTATTGCCGCGATTCTCAGCGTGCTGTTAATCACTTCCGGATTTAATTTTGCTGTTTCGCCGGCCTTGGCCGATGTATCGGCTCCGGTTGCTTACGATTACACCCTCCAGGTGAACGATCTGCGGCGTGCCAACGATACCAACCCGGGTGACGGAGTGTGTACCACTTCTTTGGGAACGTGTACCCTTGACGCCGCCGTACAGGAGGCAAACGTTCTGGGGAACGGGAACAGCAAGCGTATCCTTATTATCCCCGCGCCGACTATGACGATTGCTGGCGGAGCTAAGGTGACGTCTGGCGTCATGAATATTTACGCCGGACGAGGTGGGGCCGTGACTACCACTAACCCCAATGGCATCCAGGACCCCCTGGTGTATGGCACGATGCCTGCGGCAACGGGTGCGGCGGTATACGACGGCGATTACCAGGCGATGTATGACGTGCGCGCACAGGTAACGATCGATTTCCAGAACCGCATCGGTTTCAGTGCCAACGGGCAGTATGACTGGGGAAATAGCCCGTACATCTTCCTTCTCCGCGGTGCCAACCAGACTTTGCGAAATGTCTCGTCCATTGACGGCCCAGAGGCGCTGGTCTACGTCGGGGCGACCGCGACGAACACGACTATTGAGAACAGTAAGCTATGGACCCCGAGCGGGCTCGGAAGCGAGCGTGCCGTCGTAATCGTCGGCGGTGCCCAGCATGTAACGCTGCGCAACCTCACGATGGACGGACTTTGGATGTACGGGGTCGCGTTCATACCGGGTACTGCCGGGGGAACCACGAAGGATGTTCTTATCGATCGTTCGATGTTTAGTAACGATAACTTCAGTAGCAACAACTATCTGGGTGTCACAACGCAGGGTGCGGCCAAAGTATCAGGCCTGACCATAACGAACTCTACGTTCAAAAACTGGAGCGCAACGACTGCGTCTACGGCGATGACCTTTGCATCGGGAACCCTCGACAACCTTCTGGTCTCCGGAAATACCTTTACTCAGGGACGAGTGGCCTCAACGAACACTGTCAACATAAGCGCTCCTGGTGCGAACAGGGTGATCGAACACAATAACTTCGTATACACGCTCGCGACCGCACAGTCCTCTCTTAAAGCCAACGCGTGGATCCTGTCGGCTTTTGCCGCCGCTGTTACCCCAAACTTGATAATCCGCGACAACACGTTTTCTGGCGGTCAGTTTACTCCCCAGATATCCAACGGTAATAATGCTCTGGCCGTCCCGACGTACCGGAACACCATGACCGGTGTCGGCGGCACCGTTCCCACTGCGACGAACGAAAACTCGTCGAATACTTACGCTGCTATCAATAACGTTCAAAACTCTACTGCAAACAACCAGGTGCGGACGGCCTGGCCTTCCTCAGCGGTTGTGCCGCAGGCCACTCCGCCCTCGTGCGCGATTCAAGTTTTTATCAACTCACCAGCAACAAATGCAGGCGGAAACGCGATTACCTACCCGTACTATGTTGACGGATTTATCGGACGTGCAACCACCAACGGTGGCGACGGAATGGGCTTAGAGCAGTATCTGGGCAGGATCAAGATTTCGAGCGCAGCTGACGAGAACAAAACTTATCCCTACTTTTACACCGGTGTTGGCGATGGCATGGTTGTTCGACTGCAATCGGTTGACTCAACTGGCAACTCCTCTCAGTACTCCAGAATCGTTGCGGCGTCCGGTAAAGACAGCTGCCCGCCGGAGCTCTGGGTCAAGCAAAGCGCAGCTCAGGAAGACCCCACCAGCAACCGTCTGGTGAGTTTCGATGTGGCCTCATCAGAGGTTCTCGGCTCCAACACGCTTTTGGCTTCTGATTTCAGCTTCATAGGAACGGCCCCCGGAGCACAGGCAGTCTCGCTCACTCAGGTTTCCCCCACCAAGTGGACCCTGGTAGCCAAGGCAAACGGAACGGGAACGATCATCCCCAGTGTTAAGGCAGGCTTGGTAAATGACGCGGCAGGCAACGTCAGCGTCAACCCGTCCAATACCAAGACGGCCCCGCTCGACTTTGCCGGTACAACAGATCCCGAGCAAATGCAGGGCGTGGCTGGACCGAGCATCGATAATTCGGTGACTTACAACATCCCCCTCGCGATTACAGCGCCAACCCCGCTTACCGTAACCGCCGCAGAGGGTGGAGCCGCTCAGCCAGTACGGGTTGAGATCACGGCATTCGACCCGGTGACAGGTGTGCTTAAGGCGCCAACCGATACGGTTGTCTTGACACCGAGCTGGTCTGCACCAAACCTTGCAACCGTTGCAGCGAATAACCCTGCTTTGAACCCGACGGTGCCGACGCTCGACACGTTCCAACAATTTGCTGATGTTCAGGTATCCGCAGTTGATAACACAATTGTCGACGGTACTCGGAATACCGCTTTGACCCTTGCCGTAAGCTCTACCGATCCAGAGTATGACGGTTTGGTATTGAAGACGGTTCCGGTGGCAGTCACCGATAACGACACCCCGGTTGTCGCCTCCTCGACGTTTACGCTTGATGCCGGCCCGAAGCTGGCCAACGGGACGGACGCTGGAACCGCACAAGCTACCGTTAAGAATGCTGGCGGCCAGCTCGTTTCTGGTGCTCAAATTTCATTCGTAATCCCGGCCGGTGTGACGGCTAACGGAACGGCAGGTCCTGCAACCGTAACGGTAGCGACAAACACATCAGGTGTAGCGTCGATACCCGTCGTAACCACGATCCCGGGTAACTACTCAATTACAGCGAAAGTAAACTCTCCCGCAGAACAGATCGGTACGGCTCGTAGTATCTCCTTCGTTCCTGTGCCTGTTGATGCATCGCGCTCCTCATTCGCTCTCTCTACGGGGGACAAGCCCGCGGACGGTACACCTCAACACTCTGTGACGGTGACCGCGCGTGGTGCTGATGGCTCTCCGATTATCGGTGCCGACATCTTTGTCCAGGTAGCTGGAGCCACCGGAAGTGGTGCGGTTAAGACCGGGGCGGGTGGCGTTGTCACCGTTCCGATCTCGGCAACCGTTATAGGTTCTAAAGCCGTTACTGCCTTCATCGGAACCAATGCAACCGGAACCCAGATTGGAACCGGTACGGTACCATTCGTCGCCGGAGCGCCTAACGCGCTGTCCTCTGTTCTGACCGTTGTTGGATCGAACGTCGTTGCGAATGGCACGGCCAGCTTTACGCTGAACGTGTTGGTGAAGGACACGAACGGCAACGTCGTGAACGGCGCCCCGGTAGCGTTCACGCTGCCCGCCGGAGTCAGCGGCGCCGCTTCGGCGACAACAGGTGCTAACGGAATCGCTACGATCACGGTAACCTCGACGCTGGCAAACAGCTACCAGGTTGGAGCGAGCGTCGGCACCCCCGGCACCCCCGTCTCCGGTAGCCCCGCGACAATCACATTCGTTCCCGGTAGTGTTTCCGCTGCCTCCTCAACAATCGTGCTCTCCACCGGAGATGTCGTTGCGGATGGGACACAGCCCCACACGGCTACCATCACCTCGAAGGACGCCAAGGGTAACAACGTACCCAACGTATCCGTTCAGGTGGCAGTAGCCGGCGGTGCAACCGGATCCGGACAGGTCTCAACCGGCCCGACCGGAACAGTCATCGTGCCGATCACATCGATCAGCTCTGGCCTCAAAGCAGTGTCTGCCACCATCGGTGGGGCACCGGTTTCAGGTGCAGGAAACGTAAACTTCGTTCCCGGCGCAGTCGACGCAACCACGTCGACACTTGAGGTTCCCTCAGGGCCAGCCGCAGCCGACGGCGAAACGCCGCAGGTCGCGACCGTTACGGTCAAGGACGCAAAAGGTAACACCGTTTCAGGAGTTACCGTTGCCTTCACCGCACCGAGTGGCGTCACCGTAACCGCCCCGGCGGGCACGGTCTCCAACGCCTCGGGCGTAGTGACCTATAACCTCACCAGCACGATTGCCGGAAACTACCAGGTGGAGGCCAAGATTGCGGATGCCGCTGTCTCGGGTTCACCCGCACAGGTTCGGTTTGCCGCTGGTGGCGTTTCGGCAACAGCTTCGACGTGGGTAATTACCCCGGCCACCACCGTGACCGCCGATGGAACCTCCCAATTCACCGGAACGTTTACGGCGAAGGATAAGACCAACAACACCGTCGAAGGGGCAAAGTTCTCAGTAACGACACCGGCAGATGTAAAGGCATCGAGCGCTGATTGCACGACGGGCAATGACGGTGTCTGCACCATCACCTTCACCTCGAAAAAGGCTGGCACCTTCCCGGTATCCGCTTTCGTGGAGGAAGCCTCGCTAGGCGCAGATAAGAACCTGGTCTTCGTGGCAGGCGCACTCGATGTGAACAGCTCGACCGTCACCTCCGACGGCGGAAACAAGATCGCCGATGGCATACAGCAGCACGTGGTTACGGCAACGGTTCTCGACAGCAACAAGAACGCCGTCTCGGGCGTAACCGTTGATTTCTCGGCCGTCGGTGCCCAGGTCACAGTTTCGGGTAAAACCGACGATAAGGGTATTGCAACCGCAACGGTCACCTCGACCACACCGGGGACCAAGAACGTCGTCGCCAAGATTGGTACGCAGGAAATCCCAGGATCTCCTGCGCCGGTAGTCTTCGTGGTCGGTCCCCCCGATGCGTCGCAATCCGCTCTGACCGTCAGCGCTAACACCGCTCTTGCAAACAATAGTGACACTCAGGTGGCCACGGTTGTTGTTCGCGATGCCCAGGGTAACGCGGTCTCAGGTGCAACGGTTAACTTTGCTGTTGCAGACGGTGCGACCCTGTCGGCTGCAAGCGCGACTACCCTTGATAGCGGTTCGGCCTCCGTCACTGTTCGTTCCGCGACACCCGGCAGCTATGCCGTGAGCGCAACGCTCGGTACGACACCCGTTGCCGGATCGCCCGCGAATGCAACATTCACGACCGGTCCCGTCGACGTCAGCGTATCGACGTTGGTTGTTAGCCCCGACGATGTGATCGCCAATGGTGAAAACACCCACTCGGTAACAGCTACCGTGACCGACGCACAAGGGCATCCGTTGTCAGGCGTAATGGTTGACTTCGGCTCCGCCACTGGTGCGACGCTGACAGCCACGAGCGTCCCAACGAACGAGTTTGGTGTTGCAGAGACCACGGTGACATCCGTTACTGCCGGTAGTTACGCAATTACGGCATCCATTAGCGATGCTGCGATCTCCGGTTCGCCCGCATCCGCCAACTTCGTTGCCGGACCGGCAGACCTGAGCGTGTCAACGTTCACCGTGTCTGCGGGAACGGTTACCGCTGATGGGAAGGCTCCGCACTCGGCAACAGCCAAGGTGACCGATGTTACAGGAAACGCGGTTGAGGGTGTCTCCGTTGACTTCCAGGTACCCGGCGACGTGACGGCCTCGGCCGTAAGCGCTCTTACCGGGCCTGATGGCATCGCGAAGATCACGCTGACGTCCACGGCGGCCGGGACATACTCGATCTCCGCATCAGTAGCAAGCACGCCCGTCGCAGGTTCCCCTAAGGACGTTACCTTTGGTGCCGGCACAGCAGACGCTGCGCGATCAACCTGGACGGTTACTCCGAACGGCCCTGTTGCCGCTGACGGTAAGGCAACCTACACCGGAACGATTACCGCTCGAGATGCTGAGGGTAATCTCGTGAAGGACGTTGTTGTCGGATTCTCTGCGGATTCTCCAGTAGCGGTTTCCGCTGCAACCTGCACTACCGATGTAAACGGTGTCTGCTCGGTGACCTTTACATCTGAGGTCGCAGGCTCATTCAGCGCTGATGCGACAATTGGAGCAACCTCTGCTGGTGGGGCAAAGGTGCTGGTATTCGTTGCTGGCCCCGCGTCAACTACAACCTCGACCATTATGGCGGTTCCTGCATCAGTCAAGGCAGATAGCAAGACGGCCTCGACCGTCACCGTTCAGCTAGTGGATGCTCAGGGCAACCTGATTACCAGCTCAGGATCGTCCGTGGTCATCAGAAGCGACAAGGGTACGATCAGTGACACAACCGATAACGGTGATGGCACATACACGGCCACACTGACGGGTGATGCAGAGGGAACGGCCAACGTTACTTTCACGGTCAATGATACGGAAGCAGATGCGAAGGCAACTGTTACGTTCACTGATGCCACAGCTCCCCTTGCGCCGGTGGTCAACCCATCTAACGGTTCTGTTGTTACAGGTGTTGCCGAGCCCGGTTCGACCGTAATCGTCAAGGATGGTTCTGGAGCAGTGATCGGATCTGGCGTGGCCAAGGAGGACGGCAGCTTCAGTATCGTTCCGAGCCCGACGCCGGGTGATGGCGATTCCATCACGATTTATGCGACCGATGCAAACGACAATGTTTCTGCGGGTACGCCGGTGACGGTTGATGCTGTGGCTCCGGTTGCTCCGGTTGTGGATCCGTCGAACGGTGACACGGTGACCGGTAAGGCTGAGCCTGGTTCGACTGTGACGGTGAAGGATGCTGAGGGGAACACGATTGGTGAGGGTGAGGCTGATGGTGAGGGTGACTTTACGATTACTTTGAGCCCGAAGCCTGTTGATGGTGACACGATTACGGTGACTGCGACTGACCCATCGGGTAACACCTCGGGTGAGACAACGGTGACGGTTGATGCTGTGGCTCCGGTTGCTCCTGTTGTGGATCCGTCGAATGGTGACACGGTGACGGGTAAGGCTGAGCCTGGTTCGACGGTGACGATCAAGGACGCTGAGGGGAACACGATTGGTGAGGGTGAGGCTGATGGTGAGGGTGACTTTACGA
>JBBAQX010000027.1:0-60072 GCA_040400085.1 Lysinibacter sp.
TCACACCCGGAAACTTCATCTTCCGCACCCGCGAGTTCGAGCAGATGGAGATGGAATTCTTCGTCGAGCCCGGCACCGACGAAACCTGGCACGAGTACTGGATTAACAACCGTCTCAACTGGTACATCAACCTCGGTATCGACGCCGAGAACCTGCGTCTCTTCGTGCACCCACAGGAGAAGCTGTCCCACTACTCCAAGGGCACCACGGATATCGAGTACAAGTTCGGCTTCACCGGCGGCGACTGGGGTGAGCTTGAGGGCGTCGCAAACCGCACCGACTTCGACCTGAACACGCACGCGAAACACTCGGGCAAGGATCTGAGTTTCTTCGACCAGGCCAAGAACGAGCGCTTCGTGCCCTACGTGATTGAGCCCGCGGCCGGGCTGACCCGCTCGCTCATGGCCTTCCTCGTCGACGCCTACCACGAGGAAGAAGTACCCAACGCGAAGGGTGGCGTCGACACCCGCACGGTGCTCAAGCTCGACCCGCGCCTCGCACCGATCAAGGTCGCCGTGCTGCCGCTGAGCCGCAACGACACCCTGTCGCCCCTGGCAAAGGAGGTCACCAGCGAACTACGCGAACAGTGGAACGTCGACTTCGACGACTCCGGTGCGATCGGTCGCCGCTACCGCCGCCAGGATGAGGTTGGAACGCCGTATTGCGTCACAGTTGACTTCGATTCCCTCGAAGACCGCGCCGTGACGGTTCGTGATCGCGACACCATGCAGCAGGAACGCGTGCCACTCGACAAGCTCTACCTATACCTGGCAGAGCGGCTCAAGGGAGCCTAGTCGTGTCGCAAGCGGCGGAACCGGTGGAGACTCCTTCTGGTGTGGAGTACCACCGGCTCCTCCGCGGTCAGTCTAGCTATCGCTGGTGGAAACCTTTGATCGCGCTGGTTCTTTCTGGCCTCTTTGTCGCGGTTTCGAGCAGCATGCTGCTGTTCGTCGTGACGGTCATCGATACGCTCGTCTCGGATTCCACGGGCGTTCCCGGATACTTTGTGTCGGTGGACGGCTCCCTCAACACCGCAGCTTTTTCCGTGACGGATGCCGCGAACCCGCTCAGCCTCCTCGTCAGCCTGGCGGCGGTCGCGATCTGGACCCCGTGCATCCTTCTCGCGATGTGGGTCGCTGGGATACGGCCGGTCGGTCGCATTCACTCGGTTGCGTTGCACCTTCGATGGAGGTGGATGCTCGCCTGCATCATCCCCGCGCTGTCAGCGACCGCCGTGATGATACTCATCGGCGCCGTCATCATCCCCGCGCTCATGGGCGAACCTCTTCTCGCCCCGAGCACGGACCCCGGCGTTTTCGCGCTTGTCGCTGTCGTTATCCTCGTGATGGTTCCTCTGCAAGCCGCTGCGGAGGAATACGTTTTTCGCGGATTGCTGATGCAGGCGCTTGGGGCGTGGTTCGGGCTGAGAGTCATAGCAATTGTTCTCCCGACCCTAGTCTTCGCCCTCCTCCACAACTATGACGTGTGGGGTATTCTCGACGTCGCGATCTTCGGCATCACCGCGGCCTGGATTACCTGGCGCACGGGGGGCCTGGAATCCGCGATAGTGTTGCACGCGGTAAACAACGTGGTGCTATTTATGGTGATGGCGAGCGGGATGAACGGACAAACAACCGTGTCGGCCGAGACTGGCGGTCCCGTGATCCTGATCGGAACATGCGCGATGATGGGACTGTACGCCTGGTGGGTGAGTAGGAAGCGAAATGCAGCAGAACAGTGATGTAGACGTTGTCGTTGTTGGGGCATCCCTCAGTGGGCTTGTGGCGGCTTGGGAAATGGCGAGAACGGGACTGAGCGTGCTCGTTCTTGAAGCCGAAGACGAGGTCCGAGAGGACGCGGATGCGCTGGCCTCGGCGGTGCGCGACCCCGGCGGCAGCCTCACCGAGTTTTTGGCGGACCTCG
Organism: Lysinibacter sp.; assembly: GCA_040400085.1. Lineage (GTDB taxonomy): Bacteria > Actinomycetota > Actinomycetes > Actinomycetales > Microbacteriaceae > HNR. Next base: position 1,924 of record JBBAQX010000027.1, read on the forward strand.
AGCTGACGGAAAGTGTGATCCGGTCAGAACCTCCGCTCATCGCGATTTCAGGTGAAAAAGGTACACCACTGCTGGCACACTACGGCGGCATCCTGGGGATTCCCGAATCTCCGTTGGATAGGGCGGTGTCTTCGCTCGTGGGTGTTGGATCGAGTTTTCGCGGATATCTCGACAGGATCAGACCCGTGCTCACCGTTGGTAAGGAGCAGTTCCTTGGGCCGCTCGTGCGCGGTCGCATGGGATCAGGGATAGCGGATCGGCTGGTTGAGCCGGTCGTGTGGGACCGCTTCGGCGTTTCCGGGGACAGCGTAGAGGTTGCTGCCGCCATTCCCGGGCTGAACGAGGCCGTAACCCGCACCGGATCACTATCCGGAGCTGTACTCGCCCTGAGTGATGACGCGGCAGCCCGCGAAACTCTTCACTCCGTGGTCGGGGGATTCAGCCTGTTGTATTCGGCCCTGCTCGACAAAATTCGCTTCTTTGGCGGGCAGATCGTTCTGGGTCAGAGGGTTTCGTCTGTCGCTGAGGGTTCCCGTAGCGTAAACCGCGCTTGGACGGTCGGGAGCTTTCAGGGCGAAAACATCGCGGCCTCCTCCGTATTGATAGCGTGCGACCCGGACGGGATAGCCATTGATATGGTCGACGGGGTCCGCGCGGGCCGCATCTCCGCAGATCTTGCCCGCCTTCGCGCAGACCGCGACGCGCTTGCTCCCCAGAGATATTCCATTATCGTGATACGTTGCGATTCTTCGTCGATGGGGGATGCTCCTAACTACACAATTGCCGCAAGCCCGAGTTCTCGCATCCGCCGTATCGAGCGGATCGAACGCCTATGGCCGCATGTCGTAGCCGAACCAAGACAGGGCACCGAGTTGATTCGTGTCGTGTATGGTCCAGGGGCGTCGGAAGACGGGAGTAACCAGCCACCGTATGACAGCGAGATTGCAGATTTCTTAGGAGTGGCATCCATCGGTGAAGTTGAGACCTGCGCTGAATTGAACGAAACCTGCTCGTTTGACATTCACCGCGTATCACGTGACGAAAGCGGGAAGGAATCGGCTTTGCCCAGCCCGACGGAGACCCTATGCTACCTGGGTAGGTGGCCCGTTGACGGGCCGCTCGGGCATGTAATTGAGGGCATTCGCACGCAAACGACCGCGGTTCGAAGAACCGTCTTGGGGCTCGTATAGACTTTTTGGAATATACAGGACCGGCCTGATGGGACTACGCTGGTACCGCACGATAAAAATAACGCGAACCGTTAGGAAATATGGGCATGAAAGGCAAGATCGCTTTTGTAGTGGGAGCATCTATCGGCTATATCCTGGGAGCCCGTGCAGGGCGAAAGAGATACGAGCAGATAAAGTCGGGCGCCGAGAAGCTGTGGAACACGCCTCCTATTCAAGCCGGTGCTGGGCAGGTCAAGGATTTCCTCAACGCGCGGGGCGCTGCGGCTCAATCGCTTGCTGGGGATGTTTTCAAAGCAGGTTTCTCGCTTTTTGTGGACCGGTTATCCGCGAATGAGGATCAGGCTGAGGCCGCCCCGGATGTTGCCCCGGTGGAGGATACCGCAGAAGCCGCTCCTGAAGCTGCACCAGACAAAACGGCACCAGACAAAACGGCGCCACGGACGGGGAGCAAGACAGCCGCATCCTCGGCTAAGGTCGGTAAGAAATGAGCCCTCGCGCACGGGATTCCGATAAGGAATCACTCTTTACCCTGCTAACACGGCTCCCAGCTCAGCTTATTGCGCTCGCACGGGCTGAACTCGACAAGGCCAAGAACGAAATTGTTGGCAAGCTGAAGAAGCTTGGAATCGGTCTCGCGCTGATGGTCCTCGCTATTTTCTTTGTTTTCTTTGCGATTGCGTGTTTAGTAACGGCAGCAATCGCTGGCATCGCGACGGCCCTACCCGTCTGGCTTTCTGCACTGATCGTGGCTTTCGCCCTCCTCGTGATTACCGCGGTATCGGTGTGGTTGGGAATTAAAAGCTTACAAAAGGGAGTCCCAATTCCCGATGAGACACTAGACAGTATCGAAGCGGACTTCCGGTCCATGAGCGAGGCGACAGGTAATGGACGCTAATTCTGATATCCCCAACGCAGGTAACGCATCTTTCTCCGCCTACAAGACGGGAGCGGCTGATTCTGTGGCAGGGTCAACCGAGGCAGATATCGAGCGGCTCCGAGGCGAAATAGGCGAAACGCTGAGGGCTCTCGAAGACAAACTCAACGTGGGAAAAAAACTAGACGATGCAATCGACTCAGCCAGGGATCGAGCATCTGCCCTGAGGGATAACAATCCGGTTGCATTTATTGCGGGAGTTGCCGGAATAGCGGTGCTCGCCGGAACGACTATTTGGGCAGTTGCCCGAAAGCTTTTCTAAAATAACACCGAGCAAAGCTGTTCAGGGCCCGGTTATTCCAGGGTAGCGACATCCGTGGTAAATCGAGATCAATACCTGAGCTATGCTGTCTTCACGCCTATATACACGGTTTTGACGGTTTTGGCACATTGGCTATATCGGGGCAGAATAGAGAAATGACGAGCGAGGGTTGCGTGACGTTATTCATTATGAGCAACAAACAAGAGTTGTCGGGGTCTGAATCGAAATGAAACGAACAGAGGCCTCTTTTTGATGACTGAGATGAATGCGCTGACAGGATGGCGCGTGCTTGTTCCCAGGGGCGGGCCGTGGGGCGACCGTGTGGCTGCTTCGCTGCGGAATAGCGGTGCCCAACCGGTTATCGCCCCCCTGATAAATTTTGCCCCCTCCGACGAGATTGAGCTGCTGGCAGCTGCCCTCGAGCGGCTTGCCGCGGGCGAGTTCGCCTGGATCACCGCCACGAGCGCCACCGTCGTTGACGTTCTCGCTCACCACAACGTAGTGATACCCCCCGAAACTAAGGTTGCGGCTGTTGGGGAGACGACGGCCGCAGCGTTCGCCGCAGCCGGGTACACCGTGGATATAACTCCCACGACAGAGAACACCGCATACGGGCTTCTCAACGAGTGGCACGAGATCCGTGACGGCTCCCCACTCAAAATTCTCACGCTCCGTTCAAACACGGCAGTGCCGGTGCTCACGAAGGGGCTACTCGCTCTCGGTCATGACGTTACCCAAGTTGTGGCCTTTCGCACGGTAGGCGTTCCCGTCACCGAGCGCATCCGCGAAGACGTCGAATCAGGGCGTATTAACGCCCTCCTCATCACATCTGGTTCAGTCGCGGAGCAGGTACTGTTGCAATTTCCTCACCTACCAGAGGGAACACTTCTCGCCTGTGTCGGTCCACAAACGAAAAAAGATGCAGAGGCCCAAGGCCTACGCATCGATGTCGTCGCAAACGATCGAACCACTGAATCGCTCGTCAACGCGGTCGCATCCGTTGCTGACACCGAAGGCGAACACTAGAAAGACACCACGTTTCACGGACACCCGGGGATATCGGTCGACGTAGCGGCCTAGACAGTGCAGACTAGAGGCATGGCAAAAATACGTGTGCACTCGGACCGGGTGGAGATAGAGCTCTCGACCCTCGAGAAAACACTGTCGTTTCATCGCAAAGATATCGTGATTCGTCGTTCAGATATCACATCGGCTGTGATTACAGATGAACCATGGGGTTGGATCCGTGGGTCTCGCTCCCCGGGAAGCATTACACCGAACACCTTCGCCTTTGGCACCTGGAAATTTTATGGGGGCAAAGATTTCCTGCTGTTACGTGGCCGTCGTCGTCGCGCCGTCGTGATCGATATTGAAGCACCAGATGAGCCGATGGAGGCTCCAGCATCCGAAGAAATCGATAACTTTGCCCGCATCATCGTATCGACCGAGCACGCAGCAAAACTAGTAACTGCTCTCAGGCTGAGTCACACGGGCGAATTCAATATCGTAGCCCCGGGAAAGAACTAACTCACGTGATCACTAACGAATACACCCTGCCTGGCCTCCACGTTCGCGACCACGTCGTTACGGTACCGCTTGATTGGGATGCGCCGAACGAGGCATCCGTCATCGATATCTTTGCCCGCGAGATCGTAGATCCCGCACGCCGCCACGACGACCTGCCACTGCTCGTGTTTCTGCAGGGCGGGCCGGGAGGCAAATCGCCGCGCCCCGTCGATGGCGGGGGTTGGATGGGTGAGGCTCTTGAACGATTCCGCGTGATCCTGGTCGATCAGCGAGGAACGGGACGCAGCGGACGGATCCAGGCGAGGAATATGGCCCGATTCGGTGGCGGGATCGCGGGGGCTGAGGAGGGAGCTGATTACCTGCTTCACTTCAGAGCAGACTCGATCATTCGTGACCTGGAGCACCTGCGGCTCACAGAGTTTGGCGGCGCGCGGTGGCACACGCTCGGGCAGAGTTATGGGGGTTTTCTGACGCTGAGCTACCTGTCAATGGCTCCCGAGGGTATTATCGCGTCCTACGTTACGGGCGGGTTGGCCAGCCTCGAACCCGATGCCGACGAGGTCTACCGTCGGACATTCCCACGGACTGCCGAGAAGAACCGCAGATTCTACGAGCGGTACCCGCATGCCGAGGGCTTAGTTGGCGAGATCGCCGACCATCTGACAAACAACGACATCCGCCTGCCAGACGGCGACAGGCTCACCGTGCGGCGCCTTCAGACCCTCGGCTTCAGCTTTGGCATGAAGAACGGCGCCGATAAGGTGCATTGGATGCTCGACGAGGCCTGGGCTGGTTACGACAGCTCCGCCGGGCTTGCGGATTCCTTTCTCGCGCAGGTCGCCGATGCTACGAGCTACGTACACAACCCGCTCTATGCCGTGCTACAGGAGAGCATCTACGGGAGTGGGGAGGCACCTACCCAGTGGGCTGCCCAGCGACTGAGGGATGAGCATCCGTTATTTGGCGAAGATCAACGGCCGCTGCTGTTTACAGGCGAGATGGTTTTTCCGTGGATGTTCGACGAGATCAGCTCGCTGCGGCCCTTCCGTGACGCCACCAATGCGCTTGCAGAACGCCCCAACTACACGCAGCTCTACGATCGTGCCAGGCTCGCGGTGAACGAGGTTCCCGTCGCTGCCGCGATTTATGATGACGACATGTACGTGGACTCGGGCCTGTCGAAAGACACCGCGCGCGGCGTCGGCAACCTCGTGACCTGGGTGACCAATGAGTATGAGCATGACGGAATCCACAGTGGGCGAGTTGCGGGCAGGCTGTTCGACCTCGTGGCTGAGAGTGGTGGGGGTAGGGATTAGGCCTGTTCGGCGCTAGTGCTTCACCCGCACCGCGATGCGACCTCGAACCTGACCCGTTGCGAAGTCTTTCGCGCGAGCGAGAGCGTGTTCGAGGTCAACCTCCGTGGTCAGCGCGGAGAGTGAGTTCGTGTCGAAAACCTCCTCCAGATAGTCCCATGCTCGCTGGCGCAAGGGGAGCGGGGCATCCACCGAATTGATGCCTCGTAGGGTAACGGCTCGCAGGATGAACGGCATAACCGTTGAAGGGAGATCCGGGCCCTGGGCGAGGCCGCAGGCCGTCACTATTCCGTCGTAAGCGGTCTGGGCGAGGGCGTTGGCGAGAGTATGGCTGCCGACCGAGTCGACAACGGCGGACCATCGGGTCGCTTGGAGCGGCCTGCCAGCCAACCCTAGCTCTTCCCTATCGATGACGGAGTGCGCGCCTAAGCTTCGCAGGTAGCCGGACTCCTGTGCGGCCCGCCCTGTCGAGGCGACCACCTCGTATCCCGCATGGGCGAGCAGCGAGATCGCGATCCCGCCAACGCCTCCGGCGGCGCCCGTCACGAGGACGGGTCCGTCAAAGGGCCGAACCCCGTGGTCCCGCACCGCCAGGACTGACAGCGCCGCGGTGAAGCCAGCGGTGCCGAGGGTGGCTGCCCAAAGCGGCGTCCGGGTCGCGGGGAGGCGTACCAGGCTTGTTCCCCGTACGTAAGCACGTTCGGCGAGGCCGCCGTTGCGGGTTTCGCCGATGCCGTCCCCGTTGAGGAACACGCGGTCTCCCGCCACCCAGCGTTCGTCCTCGCTGCTCAGCACCGTACCGACCAGGTCGATACCCGCTACGAGAGGGAGGGTCCTGGCGACCCCGCGGTTGCCAGCGAGGGCCAGGGCATCCTTGTAATTGAGGCTCGAATAGTCAACCTCGACCCATACCGTGCCATCGGCGTTCGCAAGTTCCGCTTCGGTCAGATGTGCGAGGCGGGCGGACGCTTGGTCTTCTCCTGCTCCCTCTTCCACAAGTAGGGCACGGTAGGTTGTCTCGGTCATGGGGGTCCTCCTAGCTGACGTCTCGCCTCCAGCTTACGAAGTAACCGCCGACCACGCTAGCAATCGCCAGACCCAGTAGGGCAAGTCCGCCGCCCCACCACGGCAGGCTGCTTGTCGTGCCGACCATTCTGTAGAAGCTGGCTCCGACCAGCGCGTCGCTCGCGGCGCCGGGCAGGAACTTGCCGATCTCACCAGTCCAATCTGTAAGGGAGGAGGCGAACCTAAGAATCGGTTCCACGAATTGGGTGAACACCACGATCGTGACGATCGAGCCGATTTGGCTGGGAATCAATGAGCCCAATCCAACCCCGATGACGCCCCAGAGCGCCAGCGCGATCACCATGCGCCCCAGCAGGGCCCAGGTGGCTGGGTCTTCCAGGCCGGTATCGGATCCGAACGCGGCAAGTGTGGCGGCTCCAACCCCGCCCGCAGCGAGCGCTGCGACGATGCCGTAGAAAGCGCCCCACGCGAAGAGAATCACGGCTTTTGCCGCCAAAACAGTTCCCCGAGCTGGGGTCGCGAGAAATGTCGGGGTAATGGTTTTGTGCCTAAATTCCTGTGTGACCGCCATTGCGGCAAAGATCACCGGGAACACGAAACCGAGGGAGCTTCCGAATGAGTAAATCAGGGTCGGGTCTAGGGTTAATCCTTGGGTGTTGGTGCTTCCTTCGGGTAGGAGACCCGTTTCTTGGGCTCCGATAAGGGCACCGATGCCGCCGGCCATTACCGCAACATATGCGAAGAGGATGAGCGCGAGTACCCACCACAGCCGGGTGGTCGTAATCTTGAGAAATTCAGCGCGAACGGCTGGAATGAGCGTGTTCATTACTGCTGTCCTTCCTGCATGAGGGCCAAAAAGGTCTCTTCGAGGCCGGTTGAGTGATGCTGGAGCGAGTGGAGTTCTATCCCGCTGGTGAACGCGATATGACCCACCTGCGCGGCGCTGGCGTTAGCTACCCGAAGCCCTTCAGGAGTCTCGCTTACCCCAAGGCCCTGTGCCGTGAGCGAGGAACGCAGTAGTTCTGTAGAGGGGGTCTCGACGGTTACCCAGGTTTCGTTGCGTTGTTCCATATCTGTCAGGGTGCCGGTGTAGACCAGTTCGCCCCTGCGGATCACCAGGACGTCATCGACCGTTTGCTGCACCTCGGTGAGCATATGGGAGCTAATCAGCACGGTACGACCCTCGTCGGCCAAATGTTTGAGTAGTCCGCGGATCCACTTGATGCCTTCTGGGTCGAGGCCGTTGATCGGCTCGTCAAGTACGATCACACCCGGATCGCCCAGCAGGGCGCCAGCGAGGCCAAGTCTTTGGCGCATCCCCAGTGAGTATCCGCCGACGCGACGGTCGGCTGCATCGCTGAGCCCGACCAGGTCTAGGACCGTTGTGACTCTCGATTGGGGGATGCTCGCGGCCCGCGCATATACGGAAAGGTGGCCCAGTCCCGTCCGCCCCGGGTGGAAGCTATTCGCCTCGAGCGCTGCGCCTACCGTGGATGCTGGAGACGCGAGCTTCCGGTATGGCGTTCCGCCGAACGTTGCTACTCCCTGTGTGGCGCCTACGAGCCCGAGTAGGATCCGGAGTGTTGTTGTCTTGCCGGCGCCGTTGGGTCCGAGAAAGCCGGTGACCCTGCCGGGAGCAATCGTTGCGGTGACGTTGTTGACCGCAAGTACGTTTGCGTATCTCTTGGTGACGCCGCTGAGCTGGATGGGTAGTCCTTGTACCATGCGTGACCTCCTTGTTCTATGGGTGAGGTGTCGCGTTGGGCGCAACACTGCTACCTATAGTTATAGCATAACTATAACAAGTTAGATAGGGTGTGCTGCGCGAGACGCGTTGCTGGTCCCGTCGGCCCAAGGAGCGGGTTCTCGGCCCAAGACAGAGGTTAGGCCGGGCCGTGCAACTTGGGCCGGGGGCGATAAGTCGGGCCGACGAAGGGGTGTGGGGCTACGCGGGTTGTGGGCTACGTGGGTTGTGCGGGTTACGCCAGCGCGTGTGCCTCGCAGGCCGTCTGAGCCGCGTGCTCCTCGCAGACCACGCGCAGCTCTCGGCAGTTTTCGTCCGCGCAATTGTGCATGTTCTTGGTGGCGGCACCGCAGAGGTAGCAGGAGCCAATGACTGCAGCGTTGTCGGAAAAGTCCACGGACATCCGATCATCGAAGACGTACAAGGAACCCTCCCAGAGGCCGGAGTCGCCGAATGTTTCGCCGTAACGCACGATTCCGCCGTCGATCTGATAGATCTCTTCGAAGCCGCGGTTTTTCATCAGGCCACTGAGAACCTCGCAGCGGATACCGCCGGTGCAATAGGTCACGACGGGCTTGTTCTTGAGGTGGTCATATTTGCCGCTATCGAGCTCGCGTACAAAGTCGTGGGTGGTGGCCACATCGGGAACCACGGCGTTCTTGAACTTGCCAATTTCAGCCTCGAACGCGTTGCGCCCGTCGAAGAATACGACCTCGTCGCCCTTCTCGGCGACCAGCTCGTGCAACTCCTGCGGCTTCAGCTTGGTTCCTCCGCCGACCACGCCGTTTTCGTCGACCACGAGTTCCGCTGGTGCCCCAAAGCTGACTACTTCCTCGCGCACCTTCACGCTCAGGCGCGGAAAATCGGTGCTAATCAGCCAATTGGCCTCGCGCTGCTTGCCGTGCAACTTCTGCTCTGGCGCGGGCAGGAATCCGGAGCCTTCGCTCCACTTGACGTCGAGGTTTTTGAACGCCGGATGCTCTTTCGTGCGACGAATGTAGATCTTGCAGGCGTCGATTTCGCCGCCGACGGTTCCGTTGATGCCGTCCTTCGAGATGAGGATGCGCCCACGCAGGCCAAGCGATTCGCAGAGCTCGCGCTGCCACAGGCGAATCGCTTCGGGGTCGGCGAGGGGAGCAAAAACGTAGTACAGAAGAATCTTTGGGGTGGCCATGCGCCCAATTTTACAAGGTTTTCTCGATAGGTCAGAGAAAGTTAGGTAATTCAAATACTTGTAACCAGAATAGTTTCGGAAAACTATTCTCATTTATCTTCATTTCCCGTAAACTTCAACTAAATCGTCGGTGGGGTTCGTTACTTCACTGGGCGAACCTAATTCGAATCGGTCTTCGGTTCAAAAGAAACACGTAGAGGAATTAGAAAGGTAAGATCATGAAATTTAGTAACAATCGTACCCTGGGATATGCCACGAGCGCTTTGGCTATATCACTTGGGATCACCGCGCTCGGTGCAGTCCCTGCTGCGCAAGCAGCACCGGTCTCAGCTGCAACGGTTCAGGCTAGCACCTCAGCGACTTCAGGCTGGTGGGGCGATGTGTTCACGGTGAACGTTCCGAACGGCAGCATAGTATCCGCAGTTGGTATAGGGATCAAGATTTCCGGCACTGGACAATACGGCGAAGGAGGAACAGGGATAAGCATTGTTAATAGTGGCGGCCTAAGCTATGGGGTAGCAGCTGTAAACAGCGATGGCAGCTGGACGGCAACAACACACCGAGCCCTACCTGTGGGAACGTATACTCTCTATGCTAAGCAGGTCCTTTGGGCGGGAGACGGCTATAGGTATCTAAAGATTCCTTTCACTGTCACCGTTATCTAAAGCGCTGAGAAGTTTCTCGGTTAGGTCGGTGGAGGAAAATCCCGCTTTGGCTCGCTCGACATAATCGAATCCACTCAGACTGGTTCGGCCCAGCAGATAATAATATAGAGCTGGGCCGAGCCAATTTTTACGGGTGGTGAGAGTAGCAGACCGACGAACCGGCCAGAGCATGAGCCTTGGAACGGTGAAAATCTATCCCTGGGTGTACAAAGTATTTTGACTGTTACAGCTATTGATCACCTGACCTGGCGCGCTTTCACTTCGCCTCGGGCCATATCCTGGTGAGATGAATATGCTCCTGCTCTCGCTGCGTTCGCGCCGAGGGCGTCGCCTGGGTCCGTGGGACGTCTGCCGCACCCGTTTCCGCGTGAAATTCAGCGATCTTGACGTGCTGCGGCACATGAACAACGGCCGGTACCTGTCGATCATGGACCTGGGACGCCTCGATCTGATGTATCGCTCGGGTATGTGGAATGAGCTTGGGCGTCTCGCGTGGTATCCGGTCGTCGTGGCTCAGAACATCACGTATCGGAAATCGCTCACCTTTGGCCAGGCCTTCGTCGTGGAGACGCGGATCGTGGGGCATGATGCCAAGTCGTTTTTCTTAGAGCAAGGTTTGTGGCCGACCGGGAGGTGTATGCGCAGGCATTCGTAAGGGCGCGTTTCCTGCGCAAGGCCGGGGGAGCGCTCAGCGCGGCCGAGGTGATCGAGGGCCTGGGCGCGGAGGACATACCCCGCGATCGGATGCCCGCGTGGGTGCAGGACTGGGCGGATAGCTCGTCGTTGCCCGCGACGAAGGCTCCCGCGCCAAGCGTGTGGGGTTAGCCGAACGCTCCAACACCTTTCTGCGAGAACCGCCATTCGCCGCTCGAAATGACGCGCTTTCCCAGCGCCGCGCCCTAGGCTGGAAATATGGCCGACTTTGCAGATCTGATCCATCCGCGAAACCTCGCCGATGACGCGATTCTTTTGGTGCGTCAGTGGCTGCGAGCGAGCGCCCAAAGCGCGCAGAACGGTCACGGCTCCCGGACGAGTGACGATTCGTCAGAGCTGCTCTCCAACGTGCTCAGCGACGAGGCTGGCTTGACATTCACGAAAGACTTCGTCGACGGCGTGGCCCGCCCGGAAGACGCGTTCGTGGCGGCGGTTAACCTGAAAAAGGTCGCGGCCAATACCCCCGACTTTTTGCCGCAGGGGCTGAGGCTCGCGGTCAAGGCCGGGGGACTGGCATCCCTCACGCTGCCCTGGGCCGTTGTCCCCCTCGCGAAGAACGCCCTGAAGCGGATGGTCGGGCATCTGATTGTCGATGCCCCTGCCGAATATGACCCGCAGCAGAAGAAACAAGCGAAGCAGGATGCCCTGGGCCGGGCTCTCGCCAAAATTCGCGAGAGCGGCCAGGCCCCCAACATCAACGTGCTGGGCGAGACCGTGCTCGGCGAAACCGAAGCCAGGCGCCGGGCTGCGGTGCTCAGCGGGTTGATGGAGCGAGACGACGTGGACTACGTCTCGGTCAAGCTCTCCTCCATCGCGAGCAATATCACGCTGTGGGACTTCGACGAGGCCGTCAACAGGATCAGCGCTAGGCTTCTCCCGCTCTTCGAGCAGGCCGCTGTGACCCGCACCTTCATCAATCTCGACATGGAAGAGTTTCGGGAACTGGACCTGACGGTCGCAATTTTTAAGGACATCCTCGATCGATCTCACCTGCGTTCGCTGAGCGCCGGGATCGCCCTGCAGGCCTATCTGCCCGACTCCTATGCCGCGCTCAAGGATCTCACCGCGTGGTCGGCTGGCCGGGTGGACAGCGGCGGCGCACCCATTCACGTGCGCTTTGTGAAGGGCGCGAACCTGCCGATGGAGGTCGTCGACGCTACGCTCCACGGCTGGCCGCGGGCTCCGTTCTCGTCAAAGCGCGAGACCGACACTAACTACAAACGCCTACTCGAATACGCGATGCGTCCCGAGAATGTGCGCGCCGTTCGGGTGGGGGTCGCCAGCCATAACCTTTTCGACATAGCCCTCGCGTGGACCCTCGCGCAGGCTAGGGGAGTCTCCGACTCCGTGGAGTTTGAGATGCTGCTGGGGATGGCTCCCTCTCAGGTCGAGGCTGTCTCGCGGACAGTGGGCAGCATCCGTCTCTATACCCCCGTGGTGAGGCCGAGCGAGTTTGAGGCCGCGATCTCGTACCTCGTGCGCCGCCTCGACGAGACCTCTAATAGCGACAACTTCCTCTCCGCCCTGTTTCACCTCGGGCAGGACGAGGAGGTGTTCGCGCGTGAAAGTGAGCGTTTTATCACCTCGCTTGCACAGCTAGATATTGAACCCGAACCCGTGAGCAATCGAACGCAGGACCGCACCACCGAGTGGAAAGCCGATAAACCGGATAGCGCGCTCTTTTACCGCCCCGCGGAACAGCCCGGTGAGTCGGACGACCTCAGCGGAATGACCCAGGCCGTTCTGCGTCTCGATGAACTGGATGCCCGTGAGCAGCCCGTTCTAGAACCGGCTGCGCTCCCCGACGCGCTCCCCGTCGTTTCCCTCAGCGGTTTCGTCAACGAACCCGCTACCGACCCCTCGCGGCCCGCAAACCGGGAATGGGCTACTGCACTGTTGGCGCGGGCGGCTGACAGCCTTGCGCCCGAGTCCGTTCTTGAGGCAGCCGCGGTGACCTCCCTTGCCCAGATTGACTCGCTTGTTGACTCGGTCCGTACCCGGGCGGTCTCGTGGGGTGCCATGTCCGGCACCGATCGCGGGGCTGTGCTTCGCCGGGTTGCCCTCGGGCTCGCAGCGAACCGCGACCGGCTGATTGAGGCAATGGTCGCTGAAACAGGCAAGGTGATCGCGGAGGCTGATCCCGAGGTGAGTGAGGCAATCGATTTCGCGCGCTATTACGCCGCGCGGGCCGCTGAACTCGACGCCGTCATTGGTGCTCGTTTTGTGCCGTCGAGGCTCACCGTGGTGACGCCGCCGTGGAACTTTCCTCTCGCAATAGCTGCAGGGTCAACGCTGGCGGCCCTCGCCGCAGGCAGCGGAGTGATTCTGAAGCCTGCACCCCAGGCCAGGCATTGCGGGGCCCTGCTCGCGGAGGTCCTGTGGGAGGCTGGGGTCCCGCGCGAGCTCATGGCGCTGGTCGACCTGCGCGACGGGGAGGCAGCAACCGATGACGAGGACGTGGTTCAGGCTGATACCGCCATTCTTCGTCTCACAGAGACCACCGACCTGAGCCGGGTTATCGGCCTGCCGACGACGCCAGCAGGCGAGGGTGACCTTGGCCGGTACCTCGTGTCGCACCCGGGCGTCGATCGCCTATTGCTCACGGGCGCGTTTGAGACCGCAGAGCTTTTCCGGCGCCAGCGCCCCGAACTTCAGCTGATGGCAGAGACGAGCGGAAAGAACGCCATCGTCGTGACGCCCAGCGCCGATATCGACCTCGCGGTTGCCGATATTGTTGCGAGCGCTTTTGGCCATTCGGGCCAGAAATGTTCGGCGGCGAGCCTCGTGATCCTGGTCGGGAGCATGGCTCGCTCGAAGCGGTTCACGAATCAATTGGAGGATGCGGTGCGTTCGTTACGCGTCGGCAGTGCGTTCGACCCCGCCACGCAGGTGGGGCCGCTCATCGCCCCGCCCTCCGACAAGCTGTGGAAGGCGCTCACGGTTCTCGAGCAGGGGGAGTCGTGGCTGGTGGAGCCTACGCCCATCGATTCCGCGGGGAGGCTCTGGTCTCCCGGCGTCAAGCTGGGCGTCAAGAAGGGTTCGGATGCCCACCGGGTCGAGGCCTTCGGCCCCGTGCTCGGCGTGATGACTGCCCTGTCGCTGACCGAGGCCATCGACATCCAAAACTCCGTCGACTACGGCCTCACGGCAGGCCTCCACTCGCTGGACTCCGAAGAAATCGGTATCTGGGTAGATAACGTGCAGGCGGGAAACCTCTATGTTAACAGGGGAATTACCGGTGCCATCGTCGAGCGGCAGCCGTTCGGCGGATGGAAACGTTCCAGCGTTGGCGTGGGGTTCAAGGCTGGCGGGCCCAACTACTTGATCGGCCTGGGTGATTGGGTATCAGAGGAGGGGCAACAGAGTTCCACCCTTCATCTGCGCGGTCTAAACGTCAGGGTGACTGCCCTGATCGAGGCGGCCCAGCCGCTGCTCGATTACGACGAGTTCGATGTGCTCCGCCGTGCCGCGTTGAGCGATGCTTATGTTTGGGGTACCGAATTTGCCGAGGTACACGACGTGTCCCGGCTCGGTATCGAACGAAACCTGTTGCGCTACTGGCCCGCGGCAAGCATGGTCCGTCAATCGGAGGATGCCCCGCTCACCGACCTCCTGCGCGTCCTCACTGCGGGATTGCTGGCGAAGGCACCGCTCTCATTGAGCGTCGCTCGGCCCCTGCCCGAACCCATTCGCCTAGCTCTTGCGGAATTGGATATCACGATCAGCGTGGAGAACGATAGCGACTGGTACGAGAGAGTCGCTATCGGCATCCCCTCTCTTGATCGGGTGAGGCTTATCGGCGGTGACCGGGCGCGGCTTGCGCGAAACACTGCCCAGCATCCCGAGATCCGTGTGTGGGCCCAGCCCGTCACCAACGCCGGCCGGTTGGAGCTGCTGCCGTTTTTGCGGGAACAGTCGCTAAGTGTTACCGCTCACAGATTCGGGATGCCGTCGTCGCTGACAGACGAGCTGTTCTAAGTAATCGCTAGGGGGATGCCGCGCCAACGGGATCCTCTTCAGGATCCTCCTCGAATGCTGGGTCTGGGTTAGCGCTCTCGGCGCCCTCAGCCAGTCCCGCTGGCGCCGGCATCGGAGCTACCGCCCAGCGATATTTGTAGAATCCTATGCCGATCAGGACAGCGGCAAGGCCGAGCGAGAGGAAAATCTGGTCACGAGTCTGGGGCAGGATGACCATCCCGATGCACAGCGCGATAATCGCGGCAATAGTGATGTAGGTGGCGTAGGGGAAGAGCCACATCTTGAGCGTGAAGACGTGCCCCTGCGCCGCCAGCTTTCGCCGCATCTTGAGTTGCGAGAACGCGATCACCAGCCAGACGAAGAGCGCGATGGCTCCGGAGGAATTTACCAGGAACAGAAATACGGTGTCCGGGTAGAGATAGTTGAGTGCCACGGTGATGAAGCCGACAATTGTCGAGACAAGAACCGCGCGGAGGGGGACGCCCGTGCCAGCTATCGCGCCCAGCCCGCGCGGGGCATCCCCTCTCTTGGAGAGTGAGAAGAGCATCCGACTCGCGGTATAGAGGCCCGAGTTGAGGCAAGAGAGCACCGCGATGAGGACGATGACGTCCATGATGGTGGATGCTCCGGGGATTCCGAAGAGCTCAACCACCGCGACATAGGGACTCAGGGCGATTGATGCGCTGTTCCATGGCAGAAGCGTGACTACGACGGTGATCGATCCGATATAAAAGATAAGGATGCGCCACACGACTGACCTGACAGCCGACTTTACTGCCGCCGCGGGGTCTGCGGATTCCCCCGCTGCGATTGTCGCGATCTCAGACCCAAAGAAGGAGAAGACAACCACGAGGATCGCGCTGAGAACAGCTGCGGTGCCGTTGGGGAAGAATCCTCCGTGCCCGAAGAGGTTGCTGACCCCCGGTGCTTCGACGCCGGGTAGTAGGCCGAATATTGCGAGTATGCCCAACGCGAGGAAGGCGAATATCGCCACGACCTTGATTGCGGCAAACCAAAACTCGAATTCGCCGTAAAACTTGACCGAGATGAGGTTGGTCACGGTGAGTAGCGTCATGAGGATGAGCGCCCATGCCCACTGTGGGACATCGGGAACCCAGCGGTTCATGATGAGGGCGCCCGCGGTAGCCTCGATGCCGAGGACAATGATCCAGAACCAGGCGTAGAGCCAGCCAATCGAGAATCCAGCCCACCGGCCAATAGCTCGGTCCGCGTAGGTGGAGAAGGAGCCTGTGTCTGGCATCGCCGCCGACATCTCGCCCAGCATTCGCATCACGAGGATCACGACGATCCCAGCGAGCGAGTAGGAAACGATCGCGCCGGGGCCAGCTTCCTGGATCACGGCACCCGAACCCACGAATAGGCCTGCGCCGATCACCCCGCCTATGGCGATCATGGAGACATGTCGTTTCTTGAGGGTGTGTTGAAGCGTGGTTGGTGGTGCTTGCATGTGTGACTCCTTCGTCTGGCAGGAACTTCGTGATTCCTGACCGTAACTTACTCTATTTGATTCGGGGGTCATGCGTTGTGACGCACAAAGGAGGACGGAGCAAAATGCTCCGTCCTCCGTGCTGATTAGTATGCGGTTGGGCTATCCAGCCGCAACTGAGAATTATGCTTTATTGCGACGCATTCTGCGGATCGCTATCGCTCCGAACCCCGTCATGACGAGTAGTGCGGCGGCGGAGAGGGCCGCGAGCGATTCGGCTCCGGTCAGTGCGAGACCTCCGGCGCTCGAAGCAGCTGAGTCTGATCCCGGGTTTGACCCCGAGCCTGCGCCGCCATTTCCGGCGTTCGGATCATCAGGGATGATGGGGTCAGTCGGCTCGACGGGGTCACCCTTCTTACTGATTGTTACGGAAGCCTGCGCGGTTTCTGAATCCACCCCAGCTGCAAAATTTCGCAGGGGCGCTCCGGACGTAGCAACTGGTTCTCCATGGATGCTGGCCGTGTTCGTGGTTGGACCCGTTATGGTCTCGGTGACACAGGTGGCTGATGCCTTTTTCCCGGGGTCTAGCGTTCCGAAGGTAAGCGCGGCGCATTCCTCGCTCGTTCCGGTTTTCGCTCCGGAGAGTACCTCTAGCCCAACCGTGACATTCTCAATCACGGTATTGCCCGTGTTGGCAGCGGTAAGACGCCAGGTCACAGCCGCTTTATTCGGCACAACCATCATTTCTCCCCACTGTGAATCATCCGTTGGGTCACAGGGCTTCGTGTCGAGGCAAACCTCTTTGACAAGCGAAAGAGCTGGCTTAAGCACAGAAACTTCGGCGCTTGATGCATTCGATTCCACGCCCTGTGGGAAGCGGGAGAGCAACCTTCCTGCTGTACCCGGGGTTGCAGTAGGGTCGGTGAACGTGCTCGTGAGCTTGGCCGTGTTGACGGCTGTTCCGGTCGCGTCTACATTAGCGGTGCTGCAAGCAATGGAAACCGATGCCCCTGGGTCAAGCGAGGCGGCTACGGTTGCGTTCAGGCAGGTGTTTGCGGAGGCGGTCGCGCCTTCAAGTTCGTCGGCACCTACTCGGACGTCACGGAGCGGAAGGTTTCCCGTGTTCTCGGCGGTCAGTCGCCAAATCACGTCGGAACCCGCCTCGATTTCGCTCGAGGGAAGCCACAGTGAGGCATCGCTAGGATCGCAATCGGCGATTGTCGAGTTAGCGCAGACCTGCTTTGTAAGTTTCAGCTGGGGGTTCGCGACCCTCATGGTTATCGAGGTCGTTGAGTCAATATTGTCGCGTCCGTTGGGCGAGCGGACGCGCCCGATGGTGCCGAAGGTAAAGGTCGAATTGTCGTCGCTGGTAGATGCCGTGTATTCGATCTTGGTTTCGGTAGGTATCGCGGTCCTGCCGTCTCTGACGACGACACCGTCACCGAGGCTTACTTCAGGGTCGATCTCGTTCTGGTACAGCCAATCCACTTCAGCTGCGGTAAATCCCCACTCGGCCACATCTGAGGTGCTAGCCCTGGGGATCTGGCATCCTTTCGCAGCACCAACAAGTTCCAGTGTGTCCCCGGCCAGTACCCAGACGTCCTCGCCCTGTTTGCCGGCGATGGTAGAGATTCTTGTGATTGCTTGTGCGGTACTACCGCAGGGGGAGCTTGTGAGGTCGTCGTATGGCTGGGGCGCCTTCAACGTTTGAGGAGACGGTGAAAACGGGGTCGGAGAGATGGCCGAGACAACGGGGCCAGAAACCCTATTCGAGGGCTCGATGGTAAGGGCGGAAGCGGCACCGGAGGGCAGGACGCTCACCAGAAGAAGCCCGATGCCGACGATTGCGGGCATGGCAGATTTGTGCATATTTTTCCTTAGGAAAAGAAACAGGGGGATTTGAGCACGAGGCTAACATACGAGCTTAGCGGGTTTGGTGCGCTCATAGATGTGTTTTTTTAAAATTAGTGCCACATGTACTCTTTTTTCCTTTATTCCTGGCAGAAATTCTACGCCGAACCGCTCCAGGCCGCAGGAACTATCGTCCACGTCACCTCTGAAGCCTCTACGCTCGTGTTAGACCAGCTGTGTGGCTCTTTTCCGTTGAAGGTGAGGGTGTCTCCAGCAATCAGCTTCACATCCTCGTTGGGAAAGTGCACAATAACCTCTCCGGTAATCACGTGAAGAACCTCTGCGTCGCAATTGATCGTGTAGAGAGCCTCTCCTCCGCTTGAGTTTGGGTCGAGAGTGGATCTGAGTACCTGAACCCGGGATTCGCTTCGCGGGGTCACGAGGCGTTCGATAGCCCCTGACCCTCCCATGTTGATGCGTGGTGCTTTGTCGAGCTCAATCACTTCTCGTTCGGGTGATTCGAAGAGAGACCCGATAGGTAGCGAGAGTACCTGGCATATCGTGAGCAGGCTCGAGACGCTGGGAGAGGTTACATCGCGTTCAACCCTGCTGATAAATCCCTTCGTGAGTCCGGTGGACTCTGCTATTTGTTCGATCGTCATTCCCTGGCTTCGACGAGTTGATCTAATCTTTGCCCCGATTAAATGCGGTTCCATGGAGGGTGATGGATGTAGGGATTTCAACGAACTCCTTATCGCTTAACTTGACAGTGCTGTCAATCTAACTCAGTATAGGACGGTTACAGTTGCTCTATAAGGCACAAAAGTTGTCTATAGGTAATAAATTTATATAACAGGGAAGTAAAACAGGAAAGAATGCAATGACGCACACAACACAGGGGATCGAGACGGCCCCCCTTACATATGACGAGGTCAGCGCCGCCGCTACCGCTCTCGTCGAAGCATTTTCGCGGACCGACACCGACGCCTACTTCGCATCGTTCGATCCGGACGCTACGTTCGTTTTCTATCCTGAGGATTCCCGTCTCGAGAACAGAGCGCAGTACCAGGAACTCTGGGCTAGCTGGGTCGACTCCGGGTGGCGAGTAGTCGCATGCGCCAGCACCGATCAGCGCATTCAATTGATCGGATCAACGGCTATCTTCAGTCACTCAGTCGAGACTACGATCAATGTAGCGGGCGATGCGGAGACCCTGAACGAGCGTGAAACCATCGTGTTTTCGCGCGGGGCAGACGGCCAGATACTTGCGATCCATGAACACCTCTCGCCGGTACCGGCGGCCTCGACCTCCGCCTCGACATCGGAAGAATCCTAAGTATGGAAAGTCAAACGCTCGTGAAACCAGCATCCTCACAGTCCTCTTCCCCGGCATCCGCTTGGCAGCGCTTCAACGATAAACTCGACACCGGTTCCGAAGGGTTCGGTCCCGTCCGCGGCACCCTGTCTTTCAAGCGGATCGGGATGATTTGGCTCGCGTCCAACCTGGTCGTCACGACCATGCTCACGGGCACCCTTTTCGTGCCGGGCATGAGTTTCGGCGCCGCTATCTCGCTGATCATCGCAGGAACCGTCGTCGGTGCCATGGTACTTGTTCTTGTGGGAACAATCGGTGCGAGGACCGGACTTGCCACCATGGCGCTCACCAAGGGCGCCTTCGGCATCAAGGGTTCGTATTTCACCGTCGGTGCGAACGTCTTCATCCTGATGGGGTGGAGCTGGGTTCAGGCGATGCTCGCAGGGGTTACAGTGAACTACCTGGTTGAGCAGGCCACCGGGTTCAGTAATCCCGCTCTTTTCTCCGTCCTCTGTGAGCTGCTCGTCGTGGCTCTCGCTATCTTCGGGCACGCCGGTATCACCAAGGTCGAGCCGTGGCTTGGGCTGCTGATCCTCGCGATCATGGGATACGTCTTTACCGTCGCGTTCACGAGTCAGCCGGTCGCCGACTTCATCGCTCTGCCCGCGGATAATTCCCTCGGTTACAGCGGCGTTCTTGTCTTCGATATCGTGGTCTCCACCGCGATCTCGTGGACGGTGCTCTCGGCTGACTTTATGCGTCTCGCGCGCACCCCGCGTGCCGCGATTGCCGGCACCAGCTTCGGCTATATCGTCTCCACTGTTCTTGCCATGACTCTCGGAGCCACAGCGATCACCTACGTGATCCTGACCGGCGGCGAGGCCACGCCATTTGACCCGACCGTGGTAGTAAGCAGCTTCGGAACGCCGCTGGCCATCGTCATCCTTCTCTCGACGCTCGCCACCAACACCATGGCGGTCTACGGAATGGTACTTTCCGTTGTGGGTGCGCAATCGAAGCGCAAGATCCGCTTCGTACCAACGGCCCTCGTGCTTGGCTCGATCTCGGTGGTTGGCGCGAGCTGGCTTGCCCTGCTTAACCAATTCACCGAGTTCTTGACGCTGATCGGTGCTCTCTTCGTGCCCGTTTTCGCGATCATGATCGTCGACTACTACCTGGTGAACCGTGGCTTTTACGGCAGGGACATCCTCCGTGAGGATGGTGGCAAGCATTGGTACACCCGCGGGGTGAACTGGGTTGCCGTGGTCATCTGGGTGTTGGGTGCCGTAGCGTCCTTCATGATGACCAACATCTGGGTCAGCCCGATCGGCGCTACCGTTCCAACCTTCATTCTCGCAGGCGGAAGCTATTACCTCTGGGCATGGGCGACCGGACGAGTGGTGCGAGTCAAGCGGAAATCCGAGCATCTCATGGACCTGCCCGAAACGGAAGACGCGTGAGGGTAGTCGACCTCAGCCACACGATGCGCACGGGGATGACCGTTTTTCCGGGCGATCCTGAGGTGAGCATCCGTCCATCGAACACCATCGAACACGATGGGTTTCGAGTATCGCATGTGCAGATAGGGTCGCACTCGGGGACTCATATGGATGCCCCGTCGCACACGGAATCCCAGGGCGACGACCTGAGTGATATTCCTCTCGAACGGATGCTCGGCACGGCCCTGATCGTGAGGGTTCCTGATCTCGGGCCCCGCGAGCAGGTCCGCCTGGAACGGGTGCAATCGCAACTGGACTCCCTCGACGGCGAATCGATCGTGTTCTTCGACACGGGATGGTCGCGCCACTTTGGCGGCGAAATGTATCAGGAGCATCCGTTCTTTGAACCGGAGATCGCCCGCGAGCTTCTTCGGCGAGGGGTGAGCGTTATCGGGGTCGATACCCTCAATCCCGACCTCACTCCTACGCGAGAAGGCGACGACGAGAGCCTGCCATTCCACGCCGCGATTCTCGGATCTGGAGGGGTCATCATTGAGAACCTCACCAATCTGTCCGCGGTGGATTGGCGCCGACCGACGGTCATAGCGCTGCCGCTCAGCCTGGGACCGCTGGACGGCTCTCCCGTCCGAGCGGTTGCCGTCGATGGATATGAACTGAATGATCGCCCACGAAAGGAACAGCAATGACAGAACCGCTGAAATACCCCCACCTGCCCTCCAACTTGAGCGCCAACGCGACACGGGTTGTAAGCGGGGGCAATATCGGCCCCGTAAACTCCGCCCTCGTTCCGCGGTTTAGCGGACCTGCGACATTTGCGTTGCTTCCCGGAATCCACGAGGTAGAGCACGCCGACGTGGCCGTTATCGGCGTTCCCTGGGACGCGGGAGTGTCCTTCCGTTCGGGCGCCCGCTTCGGCCCGCAACACATCCGCGAGGCCAGCCGCCTGCTGCGCCCCTACAACCCAGCGCTCGACGTGGAACCCTTCGGCCTGCAGCAGGTCGTCGACGGTGGCGATGTCGCGATTAACCCGTTCAACATCAACGAGGCTATCGAATCGCTTCAGGATGCCTCGGGCCAGCTGATCCGTTCCGGCACCAAGCTCGTTACTCTCGGTGGCGACCACACCATCGCCCTGCCGCTTCTTCGTTCGGTCGCAGCTACTCACGGGCCCGTTGCGCTGCTGCACTTCGATGCTCACCTGGACACCTGGGACACCTACTTCGGCGCAGAGTACACGCACGGAACGCCGTTCCGCCGCGCCGTCGAGGAGGGTATCCTCGACACCGAAGCCATCTGCCACGTGGGAACCCGCGGCCCGCTCTACGGTCACAAAGACCTCGAGGACGACCGTCGCTTCGGCTTCGGAATCGTGACCTCGGCCGATGTGTTCCGTAAGGGGGTCGACGAGATCGTTGCCTCACTGCGCGATCGTATCGGCGACCGCCCGCTGTACATCTCCATCGATATCGATGTGCTCGACCCGGCTCACGCCCCCGGAACGGGAACGCCGGAGGCCGGCGGTCTCACCTCGCGCGAGCTGCTCGAGATTCTCCGCGGCCTCGCGGGTACCAACGTCGTTGGTGCCGATGTTGTGGAGGTTGCCCCAGCATACGATCATGCCGAACTCACCGGAGTCGCCGCGTCACACGTGGCTTACGACCTGGTCTCCCTGCTTGCTATTCGCAACGCGCAGGAGGCCAACGGCCAGCAGCGCTAACCGCGCTCAGGCCACTGTGCGTCGACGCTATCACCCGCGTATGCCGGGGGGCTTACCCGGGTGATAGCGTCGGCCCAATCGACAAGCTAGGGTATCGATATGACTACGATCCAGACCAATCTTTCGCGCAGCATCCGTCTCGCGATTCTGCAGGATCGGGCGGTTCCGTGCGATCCCTCTCTGAACATCGCGGCTATCGATAAGGCCGCGCGGATCGCGGCCGAGGCTGGTGCCGATCTGCTCATAACTCCCGAGCTCTTTGTGACGGGCTACGCCCCACCCGAGCTAAGCGGCTGGATGACGCCAGCCCGGATCCGGCCCCTTGCCGCCGAGATCTCCACTATGGCTCGTCACCGCGGGATCGCGATTGTTGCCTCGATGCCGGATGCGGTTGATGGCGGCGACCCGGAGCATCCCTCGTTCGCGATTGCCTCGATTGCCTGGGACGCGACGGGCGAAGAACTCTTCCGGTATCACAAGGTGCACCTGTTTGGGCCCGATGAGAAGGCGGCGTTTGTTCCAGGTGTTCGTGTTCCCGAAGTTGTTGACTGGAAAGGGCTGGGCCTCTCCACGGTCATCTGCTACGACGTTGAATTCCCCGAGGCCGTGCGAAATCTCGCCCTGCGCGGAGCCCAGCTCGTCGCTGTGCCGACGGCGATTACGACGGAAGACGGCTACATTCCGCGCATCCTGGTGCCCGCGCGGGCGGCCGAGAACAACCTGGTCGTGGGCTACGCCAATCACGCTGGTGAGGAGGGCGGCCTGGTCTTTGGCGGAAATAGCGTGATCGCTGGGCCTGTCGGGCGCGAGTTTGCACGGGCGGGCGCCGGTCCTGCGCTGATTATCGTTGACGTTGAGGTCGGTGCCCGAATCGACGGATCGCCAGACTACCTCGGCGAGCTGCGGGCCGACATCTTTCGCGTATAGGTGCTAACTTCGGTGTATCCCGGCTGAATTGGTCCGATGCTCAAGAGCGAAGAGAACATCCGCCCGGACGAGTGCGTCGTCGAGGTCTCGCCCAAGCATTGTCCCGGCGAGCCTAATATGACGTCGAACGGTGTTTCTGTGCAGCCCCAGTTCTCGGGCTGATGCGTCCCATCCGCCGTTGCGCCTGAGCCAGGAATGTAATGAGGCGAGAATGTCCTCCACCTCCGGGTCTTCGGATGAGGTTATGGGTGCCAGAACTGTGCCCGCAAATCGCGTGGATAACTCCGGTGGAATTAGGCTTCCCAAAGATGTTAATCCCTCGGCAAACTGTACCGAGCGTCCCAGCTCGCGCACGGAGGGAATCAATAGCTCGGCCTCACGCATCGCCGTGTTGAGGAGGTGCCCCGGATGCTCGGAGCTCACACTGAGGAGCCAGCCGCGTTCCTCGCACGTCTCGATAACGGATGCTCCGGGCGGTGCAGACACCACAGCCCTCAGCTGTTCCCCTCTGTTGTCAACGAACGGGGTGTTCAAGAGTAGTCTCCACCAGATCAGGTCGTCTGCGCGTGGGGAATCGCCGTTTGCAGAGATGGCGACTATCGCGTGACCGAGCTTGCCGCGTGCGGACCCTAGGGAGTGTGCCACCAGCTGATCGATGCGGCTTGCCGTTGCGGAGGTCTGTCCGGGAGGAGCCTCATCTACCAGGAGCGTCATCATCAACGTGTCAAGGGCTATTGACTGAGACCGGGGGAGCGCGAGGATGAGCTGTAGCAGATCGGCCGCGAGAGTCAGTCCGGTGCGATCGTCGCTTGTGATGCGGGGTGCCTTTACTATCAGTAGTTCCGTCATCGTAGCCGTACGCGTATTGGGCGGCCGGATTCCCAGAGCCGTCACCTCATAATGTGTGTGCGAGGTCTGTATCGTACCGAACGCCTGTTTGGGGGCATCCCCTCGTGATCCGGGGATGACTGCGAGCTTTGCGGCGTAATTTCTGAGCAACTCGTCTGTGTCGATCCCCGAGGGCGCTGTTCCTGTCTGGAACACGTCTTCGCCCCTGCGTAGAATGGCCCACGAGTCGGTCAGCTGCGCGAGGGTCGTCACGAGTTGTCGTGCGGGATTTCGCACGAGCGAAGCCTTGGTGAGACGGCGTGCCATCGTGCTCACATATTGTAGGCCGCGGAGGCGAGTATTGTGCATTTCCTGAGCAAATCGGTTGGTGACCTGAACAAAGCGGACTTCCGCATCGATTTTGATAAGGGGAAGGCCGTGCTTTCTGCACGCGTCAGTGAGCTGGTCTGGGACCTCGGAATACACTGGTTCGACCCCGAAACCTAGCGCCGTGATGCCGCTTGCGCAGAGCCTCTCGACATACGCATCGATTTCCCCTGCCGTCTGGGGGAGCCCCAGACCGGTGATGAGAAGTAGCTCATGCCCGTTAAGGTACGAGCGAGGGTCTTCGAGCTCGATCACGGCCGTCGTGACGAGCGTAAGGTTGCGGACAAGTGAAGCCTCCGGGCTTGCGGGCAGCGGGTTCAGCATCGTCATCATGAGATCTTTCGCGTCAAGCAGTCGGGAAAGCGGAAATCCCGTGAGATCGTTGTGCATGACTTTCTGAGCGAGACGCTCCGCGTGCGACGCTGCGGTTCCATGGGCAGAAGAATCCGTTGTCGATTGGAGATGCTGAGACGCATCATTCTTGGTCATTGGGATATTTTATCCTCAATTGCACTTTCTTTGGGATGAAATATTGTGCCGGTTATATCCGAATCGGTATTAAATTTGCTGAGTAACTGACCGTTGCCGGCACGAGCCGGCACAATTTTTGGAGGACGACGTGGTCCTGGATTACATCGTGATGGCCGTATACATTCTTGGCATTCTTGGCGTTGGGTATTGGGGGATGCGGCGGTCCAAATCGAAGAGCGACTACCTGGTTGCCGGCCGACGGCTGGGCACCTTTATGTATTCGGGAGCGCTCTCTGCAATCGTCCTCGGCGGGGCATCCACAGTTGGGGGAATTGGCCTTGGCTACGAGCACGGACTCTCCGGCGCCTGGCTAGTCGTTGCCATCGGCCTCGGAATCCTGGTGCTGAGCGCGTTCTTTGCCAAACGCATCGTCAAGCTCAAGGTCTACACCGTGACAGAGATGCTTGATCTCCGTTACGGCGGATCGTCGGGTCTCATCTCCGGTCTCGTGATGTTCCTCTACACCCTTATGCTCACCGTGACCTCGACGCTGGCCTACGCCACAATTTTTCACGTGCTCTTCGGCATCGACAATATCTGGGGTATCGCCATCGGCGGCGTGATCGTCGTCACCTACTCCGTCATGGGCGGCATGTGGTCCATTACCCTCACCGACGTCGTGCAATTTGTGATCAAGACCATCGGAATCCTGTTTCTGCTTCTCCCCATCTCACTTATCCAGGCCGGCGGCTGGGGGGCGATGCGTGAACGTCTGGGTGAATCGTTCTTCTCGCCGTGGTCGATCGGCGGAGCCACCATCGTGACCTACATCGTCGTATATACCCTGGGTCTTCTGATCGGACAAGACATCTGGCAGCGAGTCTTTACCGCAAAGACTCCCCGAGTGAGCACCATTGGCGGCGTTATCTCGGGAGTTTACTGCCTGGTCTACGGTGTGGCCGGGGCGATGATTGGAATGGCCGTTCGAGTCTTGTACCCAAACCTCACAAGTCAAGATGAAGCATTCGCAACCATCGTCCAAGATGTCCTGCCTCCCGGGGTGCGGGGCCTCGTTCTTGCTGCTGCCCTATCAGCAATGATGTCGACAGCTAGCGGGGCGTTGATCGCGTCCTCTACGGTTCTGACATCGGACATCATCCCTCGATTGAAAGATCTTTTCGTCCCCGGACATAAGGAATCACAGGCCCAAGAGGCCGCCGCCTCACCCACGGGGCACCCGGAAGGTGCAGGGGTAACGGGATATCGAATTGCCACGCTGCTGCTCGGGGTCGTCGTGATTATCATCGCATCGCTCGTCACGAGTGTCGTCGGGGCATTGGCAATTGCATATAACATCCTTGTCGGTGGGCTTTTCGTCTCTATCCTTGGTGGCCTGATCTGGAAGAGAGGAACCCGTTCCGGTGCGCTCGCGAGCATCCTTGTCGGAACGGTTGCCGTTATCATCGCGATGGTCGCCACAGATATCCTCGCGAACGAACCGATCTACTTCGGGCTCGGAAGCAGCCTGATCACGTTTGTCGTCGTAAGCCTCCTCACGAGGCCGACAGACGGAGTGATTATGGAGGAATGGACGCGGCGCCTGAAGATCAGCGACCGAACAGAGGTCAACGATATCGTCAACATAAAGGTGTAGCTTTCGGGGCTTCCCAATGTGTGATCACGACGAACAATGATGTGAGGAGTAGGCGATGACGCAGAGTTTAGAGGACGGCGTCCGGATCGGCGGCGATGTCGCCCTTGAAACCCTCGTGGCTCTCGGAGCGCGGTGCGTAGTCGGTCTCCCCGGACAACACGCGCTCGGGCTCTTCGACGCCCTCCGTCGCTCGCCCCTCCGGTACCTGAGCGCGCGGGTCGAGAACAACGCCGGATTCATGGCGGACGGTTTGGCGAGGATGAGCGGAACCGTCGCCCCACTTTTGCTCTCGACGGGCCCCGGTGCGCTGACCTCGCTCGCCGCGCTGCAGGAGGCAGCCGCATCCTCGATTCCTGTGCTCGCGATCAGCGCCCAGGTTCCGGTGGCTGGCCTTGGCGGCGGGCGCCACGGGTACCTGCACGAGTTGCCGGACCAATCGGCATCCTTTCGCGGCATCGTAAAATCGACATTCACGGTGCGGACCATCGCTCAGATTCCGTCGGCAATTGCGGATGCCTGGCGAACCTCGCTCGCCGCGCCCGCGGGTCCTACCCTGGTTGAGATCCCGCAGGATGTCCTCCTGGAGGCAGCAGAAGGCGTTGTCCCACCAGTCCGCGCGCTCAGAGCGCAGCCAGCGCCACTTGTGCCCCGGCCCGAAGTGATTGAGGCCGCGGGGGAGCTACTTGCGGGTGCAAGCAACCCCGTGATCCTCGCGGGTGGGGGCGTGGTGAGGGCAGCTGCGCAGGCCGAGCTTCTGGCCTTGGCGGAGCTATTAGAATCGCCGGTGGTGACGACATTTGGCGGTAAGAATGCGCTTGGGTGGGAGCATCCGTTATCGGCGCAATCATGGTTGGAAGACATCGCGGTCACTGAATTTCTCGAGGACGCCGACGTGCTTCTCGTCGTTGGTAGCGGCCTTGGCGAGGTATCGAGCAACTATCATACGTTCGCTCCGAAGGGTAGGTTTATACAGATCGAGGCCGACCTGGGCAAGATCAACTCGAACCACGCAGGCCTCGGAATCCACGCGGATGCCCGGCTGGCGCTCGCTGATCTGGTCTCGGCAATCCGCGTAGCTGAGGATGCCGGTCGAGAGATCGCTGGGCGTGATGAACGTCGCAAGCGGGGTAGGGCCCGCCTCGAAGACGTGCTCCGTACGGTTGAGCGTCGCCTGGATTCTCAGGAGTTGGATGCTGAACGCGAGCTGATTCGTTCACTTCGTGAACACGTCCCCGCTCATATCGGGACCTACTGGGATATGACGATCCTGGCTTATTGGGCCTGGTCAGCGTGGAACCCTCTCGGCGGCGAGTTCGCGACGGCCCAGGGCGCTGGTGGGCTCGGCTATGGGTTACCGGCCGCGATGGGGGCGGCGTTTGGGCATGCGTCAGCCCGTGCGGAAGATTCTGCCGGTTCTGGTGCCGGTGCCGCGCAGCCCGTGCTTGCCGTCTCCGGCGATGGCGGCGCTCTCTACGGTATCGCCGAACTGGCAACGCTTGCCCAGCACCAACTTAACGTCACCTGGCTCATCATCGATGACGGAGGCTACGGCATCCTGCGCGAATACATGCAGGGCGCGTTCGGCCACGCTACCGCGACCGAATTAGCCCGGCCTAACTACGTCGCCCTTGCGCAGGCTTTTGGTATTCCCGCAGAGTTTGCCTCGATACAGGATGCTCCTTCCGCGGTCGCCCGCGCTCTCGCCTCTCCTGGCCCCAACGTCGTCGTCGTTCCGGCAGTGCTCGGTCTCTTTGCCCCGACTCATCTAGATCGGCTCTGAGCTGCCATGACACGGGACGTGCGTCCGCTCGTCGGCTACGCCGCGATTGACCGTGCGATCTGTGATGCTTTCCCCAGCCTACGGATGATCGCAACCACCAGCGCTGGCTTTGATATGGCCGATGTCGTCGTTGTCGCCCACGACCCGTATTGCACGGGGTTACCCTGAGGATGTCCTCGGCGTGGGGTTCGAGGAAATGATTGCGGAGTCTGATGTTCTCTCGCTTCACGCCCCGCTGACCGAGGAAACTCGGAGGGTAGTTGGGCCCACTGCTCTGGACGCGATAGCCTCGAGGGCGTCTGTGGTCCGAGTTGTGTACTCAAACCATTGCCACCGCGATGTTCGCGGCAGTAGGATCTAACCACGAGCCGACAACCGGCGTTGACTCATAAGCGAGGTCATCGTGAAAACAACAACCGCAACACAGCCCGCTCCTGACGAGCCACAATTTGAGCGGGTCATCTCGCATCGAATGCGCAGTGTTATCTCCGTGCTTCTGCTCTGTGTTGGGTTGATTATGCTCCCGGTCGCGGCTGTCGCATCCTGGGCAAATACCAATGTGTTGAACACCGATCGCTTCGTAGCCCAATACGGGCCCCTCGTAAAGGATCGCGCTGTTCAGCAGTACCTTACTGATCAGGTTTCGCAGGTTATCCAGGAATCGATAGACCTCGACTCGGTTGCCACCGATCTTTTCGCAGGAATCGAAAGTCTAAACCTACCGCCTCGGGCGGCAGCGGCGCTGCCCTTGCTTAAAGGTCCTTTGCTTCAGGGGACTCGTTCGTTGATTCGTACAATAACGGAGCGTGCGATCACGAGCGATGCTTTTGCCACAATCTGGTCTGAGAGCTTACGCCTCAGCCACTCTCAGATAATTGGAGCTCTCAGCGGGGATACAACGCAGGCTCTCTCCATAAACTCTTCGGGTGAGGTAGGGCTTCAGCTGGGGCCGGTCGTTGCAACGGTAAAACAACAGCTTATTGACCAAGGTGTGAGCATCGCGTCTGCGATTCCTGATGTCGACCGCGTCGTTCCTCTTGCCCAGGTTGATGCCTTGGGCCAGGCGCGGGTGTACTTCAATCTTTTGACGGGGCTGAGTGTTGTGGCGCCGTTGATTGTGTTGTTCACGTTACTGGGCGCGGTTGTTCTGGCCCGTAAACGGGCACGGATGGCGCTCTGGACGGGGGTTGCCGTTGCGGCCTTTGGTGGCCTTCTTTTGGGTGGCCTCTCAATTGCTCAAACAATTGCCCTGTCAAAGCTGACTCCTGATCCCCTGCCAACGGCGGTGGCGACGCTTCTCCTGGGGGCATCTCTTGGGGCTCTTGAGCAATTGTCTATAGCTCTCGTAACTCTCGGACTCGTAACCGGTGTTGTTGCTTACCTTTCCGGACCTTTTAGGGTTCCGGCAATGTTACGCAGCGTCACCGATTCGGGATTGGCGCGACTGCGTAAGAGTGCGGAATCTCACGGTGTCACAACGGGAGCCTTTGGCACCCAGCTGTATCGTCTCCGAGCATTGACCCGGGCTCTCATTATTGCGGGAGTGATTGCTGCGCTGCTGATGCTGCGGCCGCTGACTGGATCAGTAATCGTATGGACTGTCTTTATCGGCGTTATTGTCTTTGTGCTTCTTGAGCTGCTTCAGCGGCCTGACCTTCAGGACCCTGGTTCCTCAGACGGCTCGGAGCCGGTTGAGGAGATCGATCCGGATGACGGCTCGGAGCCTTCTGAAGACGTTGAGATGACTGAGACTTCGAAGGATGTTGAGTCTTCGGACGCGGCTGAGCCTTCGGAGGATGCTGAGCCTTCGGGCCGCACAGCGAAGTCCAAGGCGGACGAGAAGGTCAGCTAGCCCTCACAAACGCAATCGATTCGCTAGAAACCGTGGGATCTTGAACGAAAACCCACGGTTTCTAACGAATCGATTATTGCTGTATTGGTGCCCTAGCGGACGTAACCGTCGGCCACTGTGAGCGCCTCGTCGATGATCGCGAGGCCGCGCACGAGCTCCTCCTCGGTGATCACGAGGGGCGGCGCGATGTGCATGCGGTTGAAGTGCGTGAACGGCCAGAGTCCCGCCTTCTTGCAGGCGGCGGCGACGGCCGCCATGGGTGCCGCAGCCTCTCCCGATGCGTTGAAAGGAACAAGCGGTTCGCGGGTTTCGCGATTGATGACGAGCTCGATGGCCCAGAACATCCCTCGTCCGCGAATTTCGCCAACAGACGGATGCGTCTCAAGCCACCGCGTGATGGTCGGCTCGATCACGCGCTCGCCCAGGTCGCGTACGTGCTCGAGGATGTCGTCGCGCTCAAATGCCTCGAACGTCGCGACTCCCGCGGCGCACGCGAGGGGATGCCCCGAGTACGTCAGCCCGCCCGGGAACGCCACGTTGTCGAAGTGCGCCGCGAGCTTTTCCGAGATTACGACGCCGCCGAGCGGAACGTAGCCCGAGTTGACACCCTTCGCAAACGTGATTAGGTCGGGGGTGACATCGAATGCGTTGACGGCGAACCATTCGCCGATGCGCCCGAAGCCGACCATGACCTCATCCGCGATATAGACGATGCCGTACTTATCGCAGAGCGCGCGCACGCCTGGCAGGTAGCCGGGTGGCGGGACGAGCACACCGTTGGTACCGACGACGGTCTCGATGATGATGGCCGCGATGGTGGATGCACCCTCCAGGGTGATCACGTTCTCGAGGTGTTCGAGCGCGCGCTGCGCCTCCTGCTCGGAGTTCTCGGCGTAGAAGGCGGAACGGTAGGCGTAGGGGCCGAAGAAGTGCGCGACGGATTTGTCGCTCGGCTCGTTCGCCCAGCGACGCGGGTCTCCGGTCAGCGAGATCGCGGTTGCCGTCGAACCGTGGTATGAGCGGAACTGTGAGAGGATCTTGCTGCGTCCCGTGGTCTGGCGGGCAATGCGAACGGCGTATTCGTTAGCATCCGCTCCTCCATTGGTGAAGAACACCTTATTGAGATCGCCGGGGGCGACCTCGGCGATGCGGCGGGCGAGTTCGCCGCGTACGTCACTCGCCATCGATGGCTGGATGGTCGCGAGACGGCCCGCCTGGTGCTGGATCGCCTCGACCAGGTGCGGATGTTGGTGCCCCAGGTTGAGGTTCACCAGCTGTGAGCTGAAGTCGAGGTAGGCGTTGCCCTGGTAGTCCCAGAACGTTGAGCCTTCGCCGGCAGCGATGGGCAATGGGTCGATCTGCGCCTGTGCCGACCACGAGTGGAACACGTGATTGCGGTCGTCGGACCGAACCTGTGCCTCGGCGGCGGAGGTGCCCGCCTCGAACTCGTGCGCAACGCCGTGCCTATCGGTAAACGTCTCGCGACTTACTGCTGTGGGATTCACGTTTTCTCCTAAGTTTTGGGGTGGATGCCAGAAGTTTTTGTTCCGTTCCGTGGGGTTTTGGCCTCAATGCTACGGAACGGAACAAAAACTTTCTGGGGGGTGAGTCTAGTGGTTTCCGGGGAAACCGAGGTCGATGCGCGACTGCTCCGGCTTGGGCCAGCGCGAGGTTACGACCTTGCTGCGCGTGTAGAAGTGGACGGACTCGGGGCCATAGATGTGCGAGTCGCCGAAGAGCGAGTCTTTCCAGCCGCCGAAGGAGTAAGCACCGATTGGAACCGGGATGGGCACGTTGATGCCGACCATGCCGACCTCGACGTCGAACTCGAATTGGCGCGCGACGCCCCCGTCGCGGGTGAAGATGGCCACGCCGTTACCGAATTGGTTGCTGTTGACCAGTTCGAGTGCTTCTTCGTAGGTCTTGACGCGCACGACGGCGAGCACGGGCCCGAAGATCTCGTCGCGATAGACATTCATGTCCGTAGTGACGTTGTCGATCAGGCTCACTCCGATGAAGAAGCCGTTCTCGTTGAACTTCTTCTCGCGGCCGTCTGTGATGACCGTCGCCCCCTCTGCGGGGGCGTTCGCGACGTACGAGGCCACGCGGTCGCGTGCCTCGCGGGTGATGAGCGGCCCCATCTCGGAGTCGGGTTTGGTGCCATCGCCGATCACGAGCCCCTCGATTTTCGACCGGATGCTCTCAACCAGCTCGTCCGCCACGTTACCAACCGCGACCAGTACGCTGACCGCCATGCACCGCTCTCCGGCGGAACCGTAGGCCGCCGAGATAGCGGCATCCGCTGCGCCGTTCAGGTCGGCGTCCGGCATGACGACCATGTGGTTCTTCGCGCCGCCAAGAGCTTGGACGCGCTTGCCGTTGGCGCTCGCGCGCTGGTAGATCGAGCGGGCGATCGGGGTGGATCCCACGAAGCTTACTGCCTTGACGTCGGGGCTATCGAGGATGGTGTCTACCGCGACCTTGTCGCCGTGCACCACGTTGAGCACGCCGTCGGGTAGACCCGCTTCGGAGAAAAGCTTCGCGAGGAAAATTGCAGCCGAGGGGTCCTTTTCGCTGGGCTTCAGCACGACCGTGTTACCGCAGGCGATGGCGCTCGCCACCATCCACAGCGGAACCATGACGGGAAAGTTAAACGGGGTGATCGCACCGACGACGCCGACGGGCTGCTTCACCTGGTGGATATCGATACCCGTCGAGACCTGCTCTGAGTAGTCTCCCTTCAGCAGGTTGATGAGGCCAGACGCGAACTCGATGTTCTCGAGTCCGCGCGCGATCTCGCCGTCGGCATCGCTCAGCACCTTGCCGTGTTCGCTGGTTACGATGGCGGCGAGGTCCGCGCGGCGCTCTACGAGGAGGTGGCGCAGGCGGAAGAACACGTCGCTACGCTTGGTGAGGCTGGTCGCACGCCAACCGGGGAGCGCGGCCTTGGCCGCGGCGATTGCCGACTCTACGTCCGACACTGACGCGCAGATGACCTCGTGCTGTTGTTCGCCGGTAGCTGGGTTGTAGACAGGCAGGGTGCGGACCGCGTCGCCGGCTTCTGCGCCGTTAATGTAGTGACGGATAAGACTCATCAGTTGGTTCTCCTGAGGGTAGGGCTAAAAAGAGGGTGCGAGAGGTCTAGCCAGACAATATGTTTTCAGGCAAAAATCTCTTCTGTTAGCTATGATTACAGAGTTGATCGGAGGATGTCGATGGCAAATCGTCACGTATTTCACGAGAATCAGACAAAACGTCTTGTTCCGCTGCCGACGGTGCGCGAGGTCCTGGAGCTACCCGTGATGGTGGGGGGCCTACCGGTGGTTCTTGCCGGGGATAACCGCTTGGATCAGCCGGTGCGCTGGGTTCACGTCAGCGACAGCCCACAGGCCGGTTCGCTCCTCGACGGCGGCGAATTACTGCTGAGCACCGGAGGGGGGTGGGATCTGCGCGGACAGGCCCCCACCGAATACATCGAAACCCTCATCGCGGCTGGGGCTGTCGGCCTCATCCTCGAAACGGTCAGGCATCACCTAGAGGTCCCACCTGCCATCGTCCGGGCCTGCCGGAAGCACGATTTCCCGCTGATCGAATTGCGCCGCGAGGTCAAGTTTGTCTCCGTCACGGAGGCTGTTCACAGTCGAATTCTCTCCGAACAGACCAACGCCCTGCGCGCACGGGCTGAGCTGCACGAACTCTTCACGGGGCTTAGCCTGCGTGGAAGCCCGGCACACTACATTGTCTCCCAGCTGGGAGAGCTCCTCGAATGCCCCGTGATACTTGAAGATCTCAACCATCATGTGGTGGCGCTCGGAGGGCCGGGCGCCTCGGGCGAATCTGCACTTGCGGGTTGGGAGACGCGCTCGCGGCAGGCACACCGGGCGGCAACTGGGGGTGCTACCGATCCAGATGATTGGCTTATCGTGCCGGTGGAGGCGCGCGGAACGCGATGGGGATGCCTGGTCGCGCTGCCGGGGGACGAGCATCCCGCCTCCCGTCGAACGGTTCTCGAACAGGGCGCAGTTGCTCTCGCCCTCAGTCGCCTCGCCGACAAAACTGACGACGAGTGGGTGCGCCGTAACCAGCAGGAGATGCTGAGCTCTCTCATCGGTGGCCAATACAGCAGCGAGAATGCGGTGCGAGAGAGGTTTGAGGCATCAGGGATGCCCGTCACGGGGCGAACCCTGGTGGGGTTGGCAATCGGGGTGGAACCGACTGGGGAGAGCATCCGTTTAGCGATACGGGCAGCGGATGCCTCGGGTGCCGTCGCGATCGCCGGTGGGCATCCTGATGGGCACGGCGGCCATCTGCTGCTTGCTCTCTCGATAGCGCCTGCCGTTTCCGCTGTCGGGGTACAGGAGCTCTTGTCGAAAACGTTTGCCGCCTCTGTTGGGCTCAGCCAGCTTGAGGTCGCCGTCGGTGCAGAGGCAGAGGGAGTGGCGGGTGTGCTCGCATCGCTGGATGAGGCATCCGAGTTGCTGCGGAGCCGGGCCGGAGGCAAGACGCGCGGCATTACGATCTATCGTTCCGAAAACCGACCGCTGCTTCGACTGATCACGGCGCTCGGCGGAGATCCTCGCCTGCACAGTCACGCGGAGCAGCTACTGAAACCTCTGGTCGAATACGATCTTGACAATGGGGGAGATCTCCTCTTTGTGTTGCGGAGCTATGTGAGGCATCCCGGCAATCGAACCCATGCCGCGGCGGAGAGTCACCTTTCGCGGTCGGTCTTCTATCAGCGCATCGACCTGATCGAGGGCTTGCTGGGAATGAACCTGGGCGACGGCGAAACGGTGAGCGCCCTGCATGCGGCGTTGCTCGCGCGGGGATAAGTCGGCGGAAGGTTAGCCGGAGGCTAGATGTGGTCTTTCTTTTGGCTCATTTGATTTATCTTTGTTTATTTGCCTTTAATTGTGAATATATTGACAAATAAAGGTAAACAAAGATAAATTGGTGGTGTCGTGTCCCCCGAGGTTGGGAGTTTTGTGTTTGCTGAAGAGCGCCACGCCCTGATAACTGCTTTATTAGCGGATAGAGGGCGCATTACTGTGCCGGAGCTTGCAGAGCGATTTGGAATTACGCCGGAGACAGTGCGCCGCGATCTCGATTCCCTTGAAAAAGCACGTCTTCTTCGTCGAGTGCACGGCGGCGCCGTCGCATCCGACCGGGTGAGTATGTCCGAGTCGAGTCTCGATGAGCGTCAGGGGAAGCACTCAGACAAGAAATCCCGTATCGCCCAGGCCGCGCTGGCTATGCTTCCCCGCACAAAAGCGGTGTCCGTTGTGCTTGATTCGGGCACAACCACAGAACGGCTTGCTGACCTTCTGGTTGATTGGGAACCGACATCCCCCAGCGATCAGCTTCTGGTGATCACCAATGCGATCCCGATTGCCTACAAGCTCTCTGCCCACCCTGACATGCAGGTAACGATTACGGGCGGGCATATTCGCGGACTTACGAGGGCAATTGTGGGCGACTCGACCCGGGAACAATTTGAGGCTCTACGCCCAGATATTGCGTTTATCGGTACTAACGGAGTGCACGAGACTTTTGGGTTGAGCACACCAGACCCCGTTGAAGCCATAACAAAATCATCCATGGTTCGCAGTGCGCGCCGAGTTGTCGTACTTGTCGACTCCTCAAAACTAGGAAAGGAAGCTCTTGTGCGTTTTGCCTCTCTCCACGAGGTTGACACGATCGTCACAGACGAAGCTCCGACGGGAGAGCTTGCGTCCGCCATCGCCGCGGCAGGGGTGGAGGTAGTCGTCGCATGATCGTAACGTTCACCCCGAACCCCAGCCTTGACCGGACGGTTGAGCTTGACACTAAACTGTTACGCGGAGAAGTGCAGCAAGCGCCTCGGAGCAGCTATGAGCCGGGCGGCAAAGGAATCAACGTTACCCGTGCCCTCGTGGCCTCCGGGACGGAAAGCATCGCTGTGCTACCCGGCGATGACGGAGACCCCGTGCTTTCGGCCCTGCAAGAGAGAGGGATTCGCTACCGCGCCCTCCCCCTGGGGTCTGCTATCAGGAGCAACATTGCGATTACTGAGCCTGACGGAACAACCACCAAGATCAACGAACAGGGCTCGTTTCTGAGCGATACCACCCAGCGCGCCCTCATCGATCTCGTTCTTGATGCTGCGCTCGGCGCACGGTGGGTTGTTCTCGCCGGATCCCTACCCCCCGGTGTTCCCGACAACTTTTATGCCGTGCTTATCCGCGAATTGCGGTCACGGTACGATGAAAATTCGCCGCTGATCGCCGTGGATACCTCTGGGTCACCACTTATTTCTGCAGTCAACGCGCAGCCCGATCTGATCAAACCCAATGGTCACGAATTGGCCCAGCTTGCGAGCGATCTCGGCCTCACCGGGTCCGCCGGTTTCGCTGGCACCGCGAACGATACCCGCGATGCGGATTCTCTTGAGCGTGACTCCCGGCGGGTTGCAGAACTCTCGCAGATACTCATTGAGAGTGGCGTTCGTTCTGTGCTGGCGACTCTCGGGGAGCACGGCGCTGTCTTAGCGACGCGCGAGGGAAATTGGTTTGCGCGCGGCTCAAAGATCAAAGCCCGCAGCACGGTTGGGGCTGGTGATTCGGCTTTAGCCGGATACCTCCTGAGCCAGGTCGCAGGGCTCACGCCCCCCGATCGGCTCCGGCAGGCGGTTGCACACGGTTCTGCCGCGGCCTCGTTACCAGGAACAACCGTTCCCTCTCTCGACCAGACCGATCTGGAGGCCGTCACGGTCGCTCAGATCATGCCTCATAATTTCGATTCGTATTCGAAGGAAAGCTCATCGTGAAAAAACTCATTACTCCCGCCCTCGTCTCCCTTGATGTCACGACGGGCACCGAAGCTGCCGACGTCATAAAACTCCTAGCCCAGGCGGTAGTTGACTCCGGTCGTGCTAGCCAATTCGACGAATTGTATGCCGATGCGTTAGAGCGGGAAAGCAAGACAAGCACGGGAATTCCGGGGGGATTGGCAATCCCGCACTGCCGTTCTGCGGCGGTGGCCGAGCCAACCCTCGCGATGGCACGACTAGCGCAGCCAGTGGACTTTGGCGCTCCCGACGGACCCGCCGATCTGGTGTTCTTTATCGCGGTTCCTGAGGGTGCAGATCAGACACATTTGAGGGTCCTGTCTACCCTGGCCCGATCATTGATGAAACCGGATTTTCTTGAGTCGCTGCGATCTGCTGGTGATGCTGAAACCGTCGTTGAGGTGGTATCTGCCGCCCTCGCGCCAGCGGAAGAACCGCTCGAACAATCGGAGCAGGCTTCGGGTCAGGGAGACGAAGCAGCCTCGATGGGGGATGCCTCGGCCGGGCCGCGCCGCATAATCGCGGTGACCGCGTGCCCTACCGGAATCGCGCATACCTACATGGCTGCAGAGGCGCTTGAGGCTGCCGCCGCGCGGCTGGGAGTGGAGCTGCACGTTGAAACGCAGGGGTCGGCGGGCGCTAAGCCGCTGCCGGCATCCGTTATCGAGGCCGCCGAGGCTGTCATCTTTGCTGTCGATGTTGATGTCCGCGGGCGGGAAAGATTCGCGGGTAAGCCCGTTGTTTCTGCTCCGGTAAAGCGTGGTATTGACGAGCCGGAAGCGATGATTTCAGAGGCTTTGGCCGCGGCTAGCGACCCTCTGTCACCGCGTGTCCAAGCGGTGAGTGGTGCTGCTTCCGAATCGCGAGGGGATGCTCAGGAAAGCTTCGGCGGAAAGCTGAAGCGTGCCCTGCTCACGGGCGTGAGCTACATGATCCCGTTTGTGGCGGGTGGGGGCCTCCTGATTGCTCTCGGATTCCTGCTGGGGGGATACCAGATCACCGACCATGCAGATGAAATCGTGCTGACAAATAACTTTGGGAATCTTCCCGATGGTGGCTTGCTTACCTATCTGGGGGCGGTGGCTGTCAAAATTGGTCAGCTGTCGATGGG
This sequence comes from Lysinibacter sp., assembly GCA_040400085.1. Lineage (GTDB taxonomy): Bacteria > Actinomycetota > Actinomycetes > Actinomycetales > Microbacteriaceae > HNR. Next base: position 40,077 of record JBBAQX010000027.1, read on the forward strand.
CTTCCTGGTTCCTGCCTTAGCCGGATACATTGCTTTTGCTATCGCGGATCGTCCCGGGATTGCGCCCGGATTTACCGCCGGAGCCGTCGCCGGGTTCATGGGGGCCGGTTTCCTCGGCGGTATCGTCGGTGGTCTTCTTGCCGGCGTTGTCGCTGCTGCACTGGGACGGTTGGACGTACCCCGCTGGCTGCGGGGGTTGATGCCCGTCGTGATCATTCCGTTGCTGGCCTCTATCGTGGCCTCCGGGCTGATGTTTCTGGTGCTGGGAGGCCCGATCGCGGCTCTCACCAACGTCTTGAACGATTGGCTTTCGGGGATGACCGGAGTTTCGGCCGTTCTTCTCGGCCTTATTCTCGGGTTGATGATGGCCTTTGATATGGGTGGCCCGATCAACAAGGTTGCTTATTCCTTTGCCGTGGCGGGTCTTGGTGCTGGGACACTTGCAAACCAGGCTCCGTGGCAGATCATGGCCGCGGTGATGGCAGCGGGCATGGTGCCGCCCCTGGCGATGGCATTGGCTACGGTTCTTGATCGGCGACTGTTTACCGAACCGGAACGCGAAAATGGCAAGGCGGCCTGGCTCTTAGGAGCATCGTTTATTTCAGAAGGCGCGATTCCATTTGCCGCTGCTGATCCGTTGCGTGTTATCCCCGCGGGTATGTTAGGTGCTGCTGTTACCGGCGCAATAACGATGGGGGCTGGCGTTACCTCGCAGGCACCGCACGGGGGAGTTTTCGTCTTCTTCGCGATTGGCAATTTCGGGATGTTCGTTGTCGCTATCCTGGCGGGAACCGTTGTATCTGCCCTCAGCGTGATTGGGCTGAAGCGTTACGCCCGATCACGCAAAGCCGTTGAACCGGCTGTTGCTGAGTAAGCTCGCCGCGAAAGCTTAGCCCCCGCGGGCTGCCCCGGTGTGGAAACCCTGGGCAGACCCGCCGTGTGGACGCTCATCCCAGCCGCAGCGTGCGGAAGGGCCAGCGTTCTCGCAGCCAGAGATCGTGGGTCGCGATAATTACCGTGCCCGGAGCGGTTCGTAACGCATCCTCGAGCTCATCGACAAGGGTAAGTGAGAGGTGGTTTGTCGGCTCGTCGAGCAGCAAAATGTCTGGCTGGCGGGCCACGAGTATCGCCAGCTGCACGCGTTTTTGCTGGCCGATGCTGAGCTGGGCTGCGGGTCGTTCGAGGTCGCGCTCTCTAAGCAGCCCCATGTGCGCTAGCGCCTGCACATCGTGCTGAGTGGCGCGCTCGAAGGTATCCCGGACGGTCGAGTGCGGGTCCTCAAATCGGGTATCTTGGCCGAGTAGCCCGATTCTGCCGCGCACGCGCACCCGCCCCCGGTCAGGGGCAATCTCGCCAGCGAGCACGGCAAGGAGCGTCGATTTACCGGATGCGTTCGGTCCCGTCACGAGCAGCTTCTCGCCGGGATCTAGGCTCAGCTCCCTCAGTCGCAGCCGCCCGCGGACAGCAAGGTCGGTTACCTCAACGGCAGGTTCGGGCTGGGGCGCGGTCTCAGTGTGGGTGTCGGTCTTGGTATCGGCGTCGGTCTCGGTCGCAGGACGCGCCGTGAGGTTGGCCTCGAATCGCAACGGCTCCGGCGGCCGAGGCACGGGGTCGCGCTCGATCACGGCAAGCCGCTGCTGTGCGGATCGCACTCGGCGAGAGAGCGTGCGGTCGACATTTTCGCCCTTGAACGAGTAGATAAACCTGTCGTTATCGCGCGGCCCCCGATTGTGCGCGATGCTGCCGGGTTCCTGGTTCGCCTGACCGCGGAGCCGCGCAATCTCGTCCTGCTGGTCGCGGTACTCGCGGGCCCAGCGATCCTTCGATGCTTGTTGCGCGGTGCGGTATTCGGTAAACGTTCCTCCAAAAAGACCGCCGCCCTCGCCGTCAACTCCTCGGTACCCCGCATCCAGGTCGTAAAGCGAGGTGCACGCACGCCCAAGGAACGATCTGTCGTGGCTCGCTACGATCAGCACTCCCGGATACTCCCGCAGGTAGTTGAGGAGCGTCGCGCGCGCCGCGTCGTCAAGGTGATTGGTAGGTTCGTCGAGCAATAAGAGTTGCGGTAGGCGGGTGAGGGCGGCGGCGAGCGCGAGTCGCGATTTCTGACCTCCCGACAACGTCTTCACGGCCGTGTAGCCACTGAGCTGAGCGACGCCGAGGCTGTGCGCAGTGATGCGGGCCCGCCTCTCGGCATCCCACGCGTGGTGATCAATGGCCCATTCCATGGCATCCGCGTATTGAGTGGCGATCGCGTCGTATCTTGCGGGATTCAGCCTGGGGTCCGAGCCTGGTTGAGCGAGCAATTCGCCCAGGCGTTCGACTTCTGCCACCGCGCGATGCAGCGGCGCGAGGGCACCGGCGAATACTTCATCTACTGTGCGTTCAGGATCGAAGGAGGGCTCCTGATCGACGTAGATCACCTCGTCGGGGGCTGATACGTGACCGGACTCGTGGGCCTTTATACCTGCCAAAACGCGCAGGAGCGTCGATTTTCCGGATCCGTTTTCCCCGATTAGGCCAAGTCTCGTGCCTGGGGAGGCCGTGAATGTAACACCGTCGAAAACGGCGCGGTCTGGGTAACTAGCGCGAACGTCGCGCACGATAATAGATGCTTGTGCCACGAGAAATCCTTGGGGCTCGAATCTGGTCATCCGCCGGGCATACGTGCGGCAGCATCGATGAGATCCTTCGAGAGAAGGGATGCGCGGCACCCACAGGCGCGGATGGGGGACTCGTTACAGCTTCATGTATGAAACATAACACGTATTTGTTCGCAATCGGTAGCGCTTCTTGCCGATTACTGCTTAGCGCGGGAGGCGAAACGTATCGATTGGGCGTTCTGTCACCAGGTCGAGCGCGGTGGCGATGGCATCCTCCTCGCTGATCCGATGCTCGGCAACTAGTGAGGCCAGATAGGCGGCGTCTACCCTCCTCGCCATGTCGTGGCGGGCTGGGATCGAGCAGAATGCCCTCGTATCGTCGATGAAGCCAGAGGTCTTTGAGAATCCGATTGTTTCTGTGACGGCCTCACGATAACGACGCATCGCTGAGGGCGCGTCAAGAAACCACCAGGGAGCTCCGGCAAATACGGATGGGTAGAAGCCTGCGAGGGGGGCTATCTCGCGCGAGAAAACCGTTTCGTCAACGCTGAAGAGCACCACGCGGAACTGTGGATTCGTGCCAAAGTCCCGCAGGATCGGAATCAGCGGCCTGCTGAATGAGCCGTTGTCTGGAAGGTCGTGGCCGGTATCGGGGCCGTAGCTGGCGAATGTTGGCTGATGATGGTTTCTGATAACCCCCGGATGCAATTGCATCACGAGGCCGTCTTCGCTCGACATTTCGGCGAACCGGTACAGCATATTGTGCCGATAGGAGATGGCCTCGTCTGGAGTAATCGTGTGGTTAAGCGCTTTGCGGTGCAAACGTTCGGCGGCGGCATCGCTGAGCGGTTCGCAACCGGCATCGGCGACGCCGCTGTCGGTCGCGGTTGCTCCGAGTGAACGGAAAAATGCTCGCTGGTGGCGGAGGGCGGCGAGCAGTCCCGCATAGGTTCCGCAGTCAATCTGTGCGGCAGATGCAAGCTCTGCTAGTGACTTGGCCCAGTCCGGATGATCCGCGAGCATGTATCGGTCCGCTCGAAAGGTTGGCAATATATGGGTGCGTACCGAGTCGTCGTCTCGAAGCGTGCGGTGTGCAGCCAGATTGTCTGCTGGGTCGTCCGTCGTGGCTAGCACGTGAATATCGAAGCGTTCGAGGAGTGCCCTTGGGAGGAACTCGTCGGTGCCCAGCGCGTCGTCGATCTGATCGTAGAGACTGTCTGCATCCGCCGAACTCGGTTGTTTGGTGAGGCCAAAGACCTGGCTGAGCTCGCTCTCGAACCATGCTCGAACGGGGGTGCCGAGGAACAGATCCCAGCGTGAGCAAAATTCGCGCCAGATTTCTCGCCCGCTGACCGTTGACGGTTGACCATCGCGGCTGAGTCCCAGGCGAGCGAGTGAAACCCCCGAGGCATGAAGGAGGCGGGTGACGTAGTGGTCGGGAGTAATAAGCAGGGCTGCAGGGTCAGGAAAGCGTGAGTTCTCGGCGAGTAATGCAGCACTGACATGGCCGTGCGGTGAATATATCGGTTTGGTTTCTACTTCGGCGTAGATTCTGCGAGCGATTGAGAGTTCGGTGGTCTCAGGTGGTAAAAAGCGGTCTGGGTGTGGCAACAATTGACTCATCTGTTTCTTTCTGTTGGTGCCGGTCCGGTTGATGCGCGGACCGTGAGGTGGGTGGGCAAGATGGTGGCTCCGGACCTGGTCTGTTCTTTTTTCCCGTCGATCAGCGTCAGGAGCTTGGAAACAGCAACCCGCCCGGCCTTTTCGCTGGGGGACGTGAGCGTGGTGAGGGGAGGGTTACAAAAATCAGAGCCAAAAATATCGTCGCACCCCACCATGCTCAGATCTTCGGGGATGCGCACGCCGCGCTGCTGGAACCTACCGAGCATCCCTATCGCGAGTAGGTCGTTAAACGCGATGCAAGCAGTTGATGGCGTGTTGAGGAAGGCGTCGGCTGCCGCCGCACCATCCGAGGTTCGTTGGCTTGAGAACGGCCCGATCTTGCGGATCGTCACACCGTTCTGTTCTCCCGCCCGAAACAGGGCTTGCCAACGCCGCGCATTTGGCCAGGAGCTATCGGGGCCGGCCGCATAACAGACGTCGCTGTGTCCGAGCGAAATCAGATGCTCGAGGGCCTGCACTATTCCGGTAGGGGTGTCAATAAAAACGCTTGAGACGCCTCGTGTTTGTCGATTGATAGCAACGATGGGAAGCTCGCCAACAAGCTCTAGAATCTGTCTGTCGGTGAGTCGTGAGGCTGCCAGGATCGCCCCGTCAAAAGGTTGCCTCAGCTGGTGGATCATCTCGAGTTCAGAGCGGGCTGAGTCCTCGGTGTCGAGGAGCACCTGGGTGTATCCGGCCGATCGGGATTGGTGCTGTGTGCCCCGAATGATGTCAAAGTAGAACGGGTTGGTGATGTCGTGCAAAATCACGGCGATGGTCTTTGTCTTGCCCGAGACCAGGGCTCTGGCCTGCGAATTGGGCACGTATTTTAGCTCGCGCGCTGCCCGTTCGATTCGGGTTCTCGTGTGTATATTGACGCGTTCCGGAGTAGCAAGGGCACGAGAGACCGTTGAGGTCGCAACGCCACAGGCGGCGGCGACATCGGTGAGGGTCGGCGGGCGGAGATTTTTGTCTCCTCGTTGAGCTTCCATGCCTCTGAGACAATCATGTTTGATAAGAGTTGGCAACACTTTGGCAAAAAATGGCAAACGCTTGCATAGTTCCAAACGCACGCATAGTGTCTGTCTAATAGCGCTGTGAACTGACCCTTCACAAACACGATTGAAAGGCAGTGACAGCGCAGGGCCAGACCGATCAACGACCACTCGAAGGAGAGTGCAGATGAAAAAATCAACGCTCATCGCGATAGCAGGGGTGGCGACCCTGAGCCTCGCATTGCAGGGATGCTCAAGCACCAGTAACGATAGCGGTTCAGGCGCCGGGAGCACCGACGGAGCGGGGAAAACCCTCACCGTTATGATGCAGGCAAACGGAATCTATCCGGACGAACAGAAGCAATGGTTCAGTGATATCTCTGCCGAGTTCAAGAAAGAGACCGGGGCAGAGGTCGTGTTCGAAACTTTTGCCTCGTCCGCCGAAGAACTCACCAAGATCCAAACCTCGGTTACCTCCGGGCAAGGGCCAGACATATACAGCCTTGGCACTACATTTACCCCGACAGCGGCTGCAACCGGTGCGTTTGTCACCCTCACCGATAAAGAGTGGGACCTCGTCGGCGGCCGTGACCGGTTTGTCCCCGCAACCCTTCAGATGTCGGGAGCGAGCGAGTCAACCGAGGTGGGCATCCCCTTCTCGAGCCGCCCGTTTGTCATGTCATATAACACCGAATTGTTAAGCGCCGCCGGGATTGATAAGCCAGCAACCACGTGGGATGAGTTCGCAAGCCAGGCCAAGAAGCTCACCTCTGGTGACGTATACGGGATTTCGCTGGCGTATGCCGACGGGTTTGATCCCTGGAAATTTATCTGGGCCATGTCGGTCCAGGCGGGCAACCCAATCCTTGACGGAAAGACGGCCCGTCTGGATGATCCCGTCACACTGAAAGCGTATGAGACTTACTTTGGCTGGCTGACCAAAGACCAGGTGGTTGATCCGCAATCAGTGAGCTGGAAGAGCTCTCAGGCCATCGCGGCCTTCTCCGAGGGCAAAGCTGCTTATCTTCCCATGGCAACCGGCACCTCGAAAGTAACCCTTGATAACTCGAGCGTTGCTGGTAAGTACGCATACGCCGTTATGCCCACTATTCCGCCGGGAAGCACGACCCTCCCCTCCGATGGGAAAGCGGCCACTAGCATCATTTCTGGTGACAATATCGTGGTCGCTAACTACTCTGAAAACCAAGAACTCGCCTTCGCCCTGGTTAAGCTGCTCACAAGCGACTCGGTGCAGCAGGATCGCTTCACGCTATTCGGGGAGCTGCCAACAAGTCAGGATGCAGCCGCTAAGGTTCAAACCGATAACCCTGAGCTCGAAGCTCTGATCAAATCGTCAGCCCAATCAGTCGGCACCCCCTTCTCAGGGGCATGGGGCGACACACAGAATGAGCTTGTCAACGTCGTGACTCAGACACTTCCATCGCTGTCTTCGGGATCGGTCAACCAGGGTGACCTCAAGTCTCTGTTGGGCTCGGCCCAGGACGTCGCCCAAACGGCCCTCGATAAAGTTCGGTAAACGGAAACCCTGCCATGACTCAGATACAGGAAATACCTGCGGACAGATTAGCAGCGGATGAAACGGAATCGCTCGGGAAAAAAATCCTCTCGGGTGACCCCAAGATTCGCCAGTTAGGTCGTTCCCCAGCTGAACGAAATCGTCCATTATGGATGCTTCTCCCCGGCGGAATTTTGATGGTCGTGATCATCGTGATTCCTCTGCTCCTCGCCTTTTTTATCGCGATGCTCGACCTGGATCAATACACGCTTAAGGATTGGGCTAGCGCCCCCTTCATTGGTCTTGGAAACTTCGTGGAGGCCGTATCCAAAACTAATCTTTTGCATGCCATCGGTGTGAGCGTTTCTTATGCGGCGATTGTGACTATCGTTACTCTCCCGATTGGAGTGCTTGCTGCATTGGCTACCCAGAACCGTTTCCGGGGGCGCGCATTTGTGCGATCTGTCTTTCTTATCCCCTATGTTTTACCGGCCTTCGTTGTCGGTACGGTGTGGAGCACAATGTTCCAAAGCGGTGGGGTTGTTGATAGCTTTCTTGCTTCAATCGGTATACAACACGAGGGGCTTTGGTTGAACGGTCCTCAGAGCTACTGGGTGTTGGTGTTAGTTCAGATCTGGAGTTCCTGGCCCTTTGTTTACCTACTGGTGCTCGCGGGGTTGCAAGCCGTAGAGAATGAGGTGCACGAGGCATCCGCTCTTGACGGAGCTGGGTGGTGGATCAAGCTGCGTTTTGTGATTTTTCCCTACCTCAGGGGACCGGTCACCCTGGCTCTCATCATCTCGTTCTTGCACAACGTCAACAGTTTCACGCTTCCGTTTGTGCTCTTCGGTGTTCCCGCGCCTAAGGATGTCGAGGTACTACCAATCCTGACCTATGTGACGAGCTTTCAGAGTTCGCGCTTTGGGCTAGGCGCGGCCATGGCAGTGTTTTCGCTGGTGCTGATCCTCATCCCCCTGTTTGTGTACCTGAAAGCGGTTCGTCTTGACAGCGGCGACGATAAGAAAGTGAGCAAAAAATGACCGCGCAAACGACCAATTCAAAACCATTTCGCACCCAGGATGTTCATCGTTTGCTGCCTCGACCATTGCTGGTCACCGTTGTCACGGTTCTGGGCATCGTTGTGCTGATTCCGGTACTTTACATCATTTTCGCCTCGGTCAATTCGGATGTCGCAGTGGCTCAGGGTGGGTTCTTCCCGTCTGAGCTTAACTTTGATAATTACATCAAGGTATGGTCGACAGTGAACCTCAGCGGTGGACTCGTCAACAGCCTCCTCGTGTGCGGCGGCGTTGCCGTGGTGTGTGCCGTGTTCTCAATCTCGACGGCCTATGTGCTCGTTCGATTTGAATTTCGCGGCCGCCTCAGCATGCTTCGTGCGCTTGTTGGGCTGCAGAGTATCCCGGGAACCCTCATGCTGCTCCCTATCTTCGTATTGTTCGCCAGCGCTGCTTCTGCCCTCGGGGTAAAGATCATCGGCACCCACGGAGCGCTCTTCATCACCTACCTCACATTCGCGTTGCCGTTCTCAACGTGGGTCATGGTGACCTATGTGCGAGGCCTTCCTCGCGAACTTGAGGAGGCCGCGCGGATCGACGGAGCATCTTCGTGGCGCATCCTCACACGGATTATCGTGCCGATCAGTTGGCCGGGGATCGTCGTGTCGGGAATATTTGCCTTTTTGCTCGGCTGGAACGATGTGATGTTTGCGTCTGTTCTGACGAGTCCGAGTTCCCGCACTGCGGCAGTCGCGCTGCAAGTTTTTGGTTCAACGCAAGAGCTGGGAGCGCTTCCACTCTATGGACAGATGATGGCGGCTTCGCTGATCTGCGCCATCCCCGTTGTTGTTTTGTATCTTGTTTTTCAACGCTACCTGGTTGGTGGCCTTACTGCTGGAGGAGTCAAATGACCCAGTTTATCTCAGATATTTCTTGGGAATTATCGGGGTTTGGTGACGAAATCGATGCCGACCCTGTCGTACAGCTTGCCGTGTTGCAGGCGCTCGGGGCATCCCATATTGAGGTTCGCAGCGCATGGCAGACCAACATTATTGATCTGAGCGATGAGCAGCTAGACAGAATGGCCGCATTGCTTGGAGAACGAAATATGAGGGTCTCTGCAATCGCCTCACCTCTCGGAAAAGTCGATGTTTCTGTTCCGGTCGACCACGAGGTGCAGCGCCTGGGCCGAGCGATTCGCGCGGCGCACAGGCTCGGTTCGCGCTACATCCGGATCTTTTCGTTCTACCGGGCGGCAGAAAAAACCCCGGAGAGCATCAGAGACGAGGTGCTAGTGAGGATGGAAGCCCTTGCCGCTACTGCGGCGCGAGAGGGCGTTATCCTTTTGCACGAGAACGAAAAGAATATTTACGGTGATACCCCGGACCGGGTGCTCGACCTGATCGAGTCGGTCGGTTCTGAACATCTCCGGGTCGCCTGGGATAACGCTAACTTCGTGCAGGTGGGGGTGAAACCGTTTACAGACGGGTATGCCAAGCTGCGACCCCATCTCGAGTATTTGCAGGTGAAGGACGCTCTATTTGAGACGGGAAACGTGGTTCCCGCGGGACAGGGCGACGGTGAACTGGCCCAGACGATCACGGCACTGAGATCCGACGGATACGCCGGGTTCGCCTCCCTCGAACCGCACCTCGGCGATGTGAACGCTCTCGGTGGATTCTCGGGTCCGAGCGAATTCGGGAGGGCGGCGCGGGCCTTTGCGGATCTGGCAACGCGAGCGGGGGTGAACCTCGTATGAGCACGAATCCACTCAGTATTGCCATCGTCGGCTGCGGAATGATCGGGCTGAATCACGCGAGGGCGATTGCCCGACTTCCCGGTCTTCTCGTGGTTGCCGCGGTTGACAGTTATGCCGAGTCTGCAAACGAGCTGGCCGAATTATGGCAACGTGAGCATGGCGGTAATCGGCCCGGGGTTTTTGATACGCTAACCCAGGCCCTCGACGAGCTATCCGTTGATATCGTGGTCATCTGCACGCCAAGCGGGTTGCATGTGCAACTTGCCGAAGTTGCGCTCAGCGCTGGTGCCCACGTGGTTATCGAAAAGCCCCTTGACGTGTCTCTTCCGAGGGCGCGCCGAATCGCCGATTTGGCGCAGCAGGCCGAGGCCAGAGGGCAGCTCGTCTCCGTGATCTGTCAGCACCGCTTCGACCCGGCTTCGCAATTGGTGGCCGAGGCCGTGCACTCCGGCGAGTTCGGTCGCCTCACAAGTTGTGTCGCGTCGGTTGCTTGGTGGCGCAGTCAGGACTATTACGACTCCGGCCAGTGGCGGGGAACCTGGGAGCTCGACGGAGGCGGTGCCCTGATGAATCAGGGAGTGCACACTGTTGATCTGATGCTCTGGTTCATGGGAAAACCCATCGAGGTAGTTGCCCAAACGGCGCTGCTCGCCCATGAACGGGTAGCAATCGAAGACATCGCAGTTGCGACTATCCGCTTTGAATCCGGCGCGCTCGCCGTGTTGCACGCCACCACAGCGGCATACCCAGAGTTATCGGTGCGTATTCAGGTTCACGGTTCTGCCGGATCTGCGGTTATCGATGACGACCAGCTGGCCTTTTTTGCTTCCGCGCCGAAGGACGGTCAATATGATGCGAGCGGTAAATCGGTGCGTGACCGTTCGGCGGAACTGCTGCCTGCCGAGCAGGTGTATGGCAACGAAAAAGAGGCCGATGCGTTTGTGATTGGGCATATGCGGCAGTACATCGACATCGAGTCGGCAATTCGTGAGGGACATCTGCCGGGTGTTCGCGTGCAGGATGCCGTGCTCGCACTGGCCGTAGTGCGCTCGGTATATCTCTCCGCCACTCTCGGCGAATCGATATCGGTTGATGATGTTTTGTCCGGTCGTTACGACGAGGTTTCCGTCGTGACTGGCGGCGATCCTGTTGATGGGGACCTGGTGCTCCCCGTGGTAGTTAATTCTTAGGAGACTTGTTATGAAATTTTCTGTGTTTACGGCATCAACTCCCGAGTGGCGGCCTGCCGATACGGCCCGCATCCTCGCTGAGCAGGGGTGGGACGGCATCGAATGGCGCGTCACCAACCAGATAGAATCGGCGATCCCAGGGTTTTGGGAGGGAAACCTGTCCACCTGGTCGCTAGACGAGATCGAAGCATCCGTGCCCGAAATCGCCCGCATCACGGGCGCTGCCGGACTCGAGTTCTCAGGAATTGGCGGGTACGCCAAATGCTTCGACCATGACAGCGTTGAACGGATGCTTGCAACTACCGCAGCCCTTGGCGCGCGCCAGGTACGGGTGACGATGCCTGTCCTGGGAACGGGAAACTACCGCGACCTCTTTCACGGTGCGAGGGAAGACCTCGAATGGATAGCTGTCCGGGCCGAGCATCACGGGGTAAAAGCTTTGGTTGAGCTGCACCACAGAACCATTACCTCGTCGGCCTCAGCGGCGCTTCGTCTGGTCGACGGGCTCGACCCAGAACGGGTTGGGGTCATCCACGATATCGGCAACACGGTGATCGAGGGGCACGAAGATTACACGGCGGCATTTCAGATGTTGGGTGAGTACCTTGCCCATATTCACGTGAAGAATGTGGGCTGGGCGCCAACGGGTCAGACCGATCGACACGGCGCGGCTGTGTGGACAGAAGACTGGGCCCCGTTAGCCGCTGGACAGGCGGACATCGCTGCATACTTTGAGGCCCTTGCCCAGATCGGTTATGACGGATGGGTGACCGTGGAAGACTTCTCGACGGAGATTCCGCTCGAACAGCGGACCAGGGAGAACCTTGATTACCTTCGTTCGGTGTATCGCGACGTGTATTCGCTCGTATGAAGGAATCAACTTTTGTCGGGCAGCGCACCAGAGATCGGCCTCCCATCCGTATTGTGCACCTGGGGTTAGGAGCTTTCCATCGTGCGCACCAGGCCTGGTACACCCAATGCGTGAATGACCTGACTGTCGCAGATGGTGACACGTGGGGTATCGCGGCTTTTACCGGCCGCAACCCGCGTGCTGCCGATGCGCTTTCATCGCAGGACGATCTCTACGTGTTGATCGAGAGAGGTAGCGACGGCGATAACGCGCGGTTGGTTGAAAGCCTGAGTCTGGCAGTTGACGGTAGGGACGCACAGCGCTGGCGTGATTGCGTGGCAGACCCTGCTGTGGCGGTTATCTCGCTTACGATCACAGAGGCAGGTTATCGGCTAAATCGAGATGGGATGCTTGACCTCCAAGACCCGCTCGTGGCGGCCGATCTTGTCGCGCTTCGTTCTGATCCTGAAGAGGCTGTCAGTGCGATCAGTAATGGTGGAATGGCGACGGCTCCGGCGCGGCTTGTTGACGGCCTGCGGGCGCGAATGAGTGCGCAGCTCCGGGCCGGACGGGATCTACCCATCGCCGTTGTGAGCTGTGACAATCTTGCGAGAAACGGCGTGGTTGCAGCAGAAGGAGTGCGCACTCTTGCGCGGCTGGTCGATCCTCAACTAGAGCGTTGGATTGAACGCCACGTATCGTTCGTGTCGAGCGTTGTTGACCGAATAACTCCGGCCACGACCAGAGACGATGCGAATACGGCCGAAAGCCTGACCGGCATCCCCGATCGCTGTCCCGTTGTGACCGAGCCATTCAGCGAGTGGATTATGTGTGGGAGTTTTCCGGCGGGGCGCCCAGCCTGGGAATTGGTCGGGGTACGATTCGTCGACGACATTGCACCGTACGAGATGCGCAAGCTGTGGCTGTTGAACGCGGGGCATTCCCTACTTTCGTATCTTGGTCTTCTCCGTGGATATCGGACCATTGCAGAGACGATGGCCGACCCGGCTTGTCGGTATTCGCTGGAGGCCCTCTGGGTCGAGGCCCGGGCCGTGCTACCCCTCGGGGATGACGAAGTCTATGCCGCTATTTCGGCGCTACGTGAACGGTTCGAGAATCCCCGTATCGAACATAGATTGCAGCAGATCGCGGTGGATGGTTCGCGTAAGTTGCCCCTGAGAGTAACCGAGGTCATCCATCGCAGAATCGAGAATGGTTTCCCCCCTGGTGAGGCACACGCCGAGGCGATTGCCGCCTGGGCGTTGTACCTGGGCGAAGCCGAGCGGAACGATCCGCTGGCGGACGATTTAGCCGAACGCATCCAGGGTGTTCTCGATGACGGGCAGATTGCGGCGGAAACGATAGCTTTCCTTGACGACAGGCTAGTCGATCATCAGGATCTTCGTGCAGCCGTGACCCGACACATCGCCCGATTGAGGAACGAAAAAGGTTTCCCACGAGAACAACCAAATTTGCCAACCAAAATTGAGCGGAGTATGTCGACAATGCAAGCGTCGCAATCGCCCAACAGAGACAGCGGAACCCAGAAAGAGAGCAGATGATCATGAAGATTATGACGGCAGAAGTGCTTGTGTCCAGCCCTGGCAGAAACTTTGTGACCCTCAGGATCACAACCGATGATGGTTACGTTGGCCTTGGTGATGCAACGCTCAACGGGCGAGAGCTGGCGGTGACTAGCTACTTACGGGACCATCTCGTACCGCTGCTCATCGGACGGGATGCTCATCAGATCGAAGATACCTGGCAATACTTGTATCGCGGGGCCTATTGGCGAAGGGGGCCGGTCACGATGGCCTCGATTGCCGCGGTGGATACGGCGCTCTGGGATATCAAGGCGAAGGTAGCGGGACTGCCGCTCTACCAGCTCTTAGGAGGCAAGAGTCGAACCGGATGCCTCACATATGGGCATGCGAGCGGGGCTGAGCTTCCGGAGCTATTCGATTCCATCAGAGCACACCTCGACGAGGGATATCGGGCGATCAGGATTCAAACGGGCGTACCCGGACTCGGCTCGGTGTACGGCGTTGCGAGCAGTTCAAACGCCGAGGCTGGAGGCGGTGGGACCAGCGCCCGCTACGATCACGAACCGGCCCGCCGGAGCGCGGTCCCCGTTGAAGAGAGCTGGGACACTCGGGCCTACCTGCGCCATGCCCCGGCGGTGTTTGAAGCGGTCCGAAACGAATTCGGTCCGGAGCTTCCGCTGCTGCACGATGCCCACCATCGGCTCACGCCGATTCAGGCAGCGAAGCTAGGAAAATCGCTTGAGCCCTACGATTTGTTCTGGCTGGAAGACGTCACGCCCGCGGAGAATCAGGCCGTGTTGCGCAGGATTAGGGAACACACCGTTACTCCGTTGGCGATCGGCGAGGTATTTAACACCATCTGGGACTATCGAGAGCTGATCGAAGAGCAGCTAATTGACTATGTACGCTCGCCTATCACGCATGCCGGCGGGATCACCGCGCTTCGGCGAATCTTCGACTACGCGGCGGTGTACCAGATTAAATCAGGGGTGCACGGTCCCACCGATATCTCACCGGTAGGGCTCGCAGCCGCTGTACATCTCGGCATCGCAATCCCAAACTTCGGGATTCAGGAATACATGAAGCACAGCGCGGCAACGGACGAGTTGTTTCGGCCCGGATATGAGTTTCGCGATGGTCAGCTAGTTCCGGGTGAGGCCCCTGGGCTAGGGGTCGACTATGACGACGAGGTTGCTGCCGGCCATCCGTACGCGGCGGCGTACCTGCCCGTCAACCGTTTGCTCGACGGCTCGATGCACGATTGGTGATGTGAAAATGATCAAAGCCATTGTCGTAATGGGAGTTGCCGGTTGCGGAAAAACTACGGTGGGGGAGTTGCTCGCCCAATCGCTGGGTTGGGAGTTTCTCGAGGGCGATAGCGTACACCCGCCACACAATATTGAACTCATGAGCGCGGGTATTCCTTTGAGCGACGAGGATCGTATCCCGTGGCTCGTCTCGATTGGATCATGGATGCGCGACCAAGCTTCCGAAGATCGTCCTGTCGTCGTAACCTGCTCAGCGCTCGCACGGCGCTACCGTGACCGCTTGCGGTCCACGGCGACCCAGGACATCCTGTTCGCTTATCTTCAGGGGGATCGCGACACCATAGAACTGAGGATTTCTGCGCGTAGCGGGCACTTCATGAAAGCGGGGATGCTCGACTCGCAATTTGCGGCGCTTGAGCCGCCGCAGCCCGATGAGCTTCACGTGACGATCGATCTTCGGTTATCGCCAACGGATGCCGTGGCTGGTATTCGATCCGCCCTTCAGCACTAATAGCAAGAGTACCGCTCAACGGAATCGGTTATGATTCTGGGATGCAGAAGTCGGCAATCGAAACCGGGCGGGCCTGGAGGGTCGCCGCTTTCGTTGGTGCCCTCTCCGCGCTCGCCGGTCTGATCGCGTTGATCGTGATTCGTATCGTGATCGGTAAACCCGCATATGTGAGCGAGATGGGGGCCCAGGGCGAGCCGACGGCAGGCTTCTTCGCGGCATCCCTTCTCTTGGTTGCGCTCGGAGGGGCGCTCGGCGGTATCGGATGCGTGGGGGTCAACCGGTTTACCCGCATCTTTCGGTGGGGTTCTCCAGCGATTCTCCTGATCGGCGCTGGCCTGTCTTTCGGGGTGGCCTCGATGGTTCCGTGTACTCAGGGGTGTCCCGCGCCCGGGTGGAGCGATTTCACCGCTCAGGACGCCGTTCACATTACAATGGCGGTGCTCGGGTTTGTCCTCGCTGGGGGCGCCATGATTTTTAGCTATCTGTTTAGCACTATCCGCGTGCTGCGCCAGGTGTCGCTTTTCTCCGCGTGTGCGATCGCTGTGATTGCGGGTGCCGGGGGCATCCTCTCGCTCACCAGAGTTGCGACGGAACTCGGCGGCGTTTTAGAGTTTATCGCCACGGGCATCGGCCTTCTGTGGCTTGTGCTTTTTGGGTTTATTCTTGCGCGGGGCTCCCTGCGCGAGATCGCGAGATAGTGGATGCGCGTGAGGCTTTGTGATGAGTCTATCTGTACACCTAACTCACATGTACAACTGGCCGGATCTCGACGTTAGGTTCCGCCTCGCGAATGACCTCACGGGTCATCGGTGCGATTTCGCCACTACCCACGAACAAAAATTTGAGCATATTCGAGATGGGGTTTTTCTCGGTCCAACGGAAATAGACTTCTGGCACTACGCCGGTTTGGTCTCGGATTGCGAAGAGGACGGCCGCAATCGTGTTGGGCACGTTTCCGCTTTCTACGCGAAGAACTCGGTAACCGTGTGAGCTAGATCCCCTGACGACGAGGTCCTCTTCGAAATCAGAGGAGTCGGTGACGGTGACCTGGAGCAATATCACTGGGTTATGGTGGGCAATAGCGCTACGCCGAGCCTCACGAACCTTCCTCTTATAGTGCGTTGGTTCGCCCGCGTGCGGCTCTGCAGCAATCAGGCGGATATGGCCGCTTATTGCATCGTCTGAGATGAATTCGAGAGCATCCTCATCGAACGCCACGGTTGTCGCGCGAATCTCAAACGATCTACGCACGCGTGAGATGAGAGAAACGACAAGGATGCCCGCGATGAATAACCCCGCAATCTTGAGCCCGTCTGGCCGTTCGATAATGTTCAAGACTGTTGTGTAGAGGAATGCAACTGTGATCAAGCCGAAGGCGACAGCCTGAGGTCGCTGCTTTTTGCTGAGAGCAGAGATGGTGACGGCTACCGAGGCTGAGCTGATGAGGACGAGAACCCCGGTCGCATAGGCACCGCCCTGTGCATCCACGTTCGCCTGAAAGATGATCGTTATCGCGAAGGCGATTACTGTGAACACCAGAACAAGCGGGCGCACGGCGCGTGCCCATTCGGGAGCCATGCCGAAGCGAGGCAAGTAGCGGGGTACCAGGTTGAGAAGGCCAGCCATGGCCGAGGCTCCCGCAAACCAGAGGATGCAAATTGTGCTGATATCGTAGACGGTTCCCAGACCGTCCCCGAGGTATTCGTGCGCGAGATAGGCGAGCGCTCGACCGTTGGCGCTGCCGCCCGCTGCAAACTCCTTTTGAGGGATGAGCAGAGTTGTGAGAAAGCTTGAGGCGAGGAGGAAGACGCTCATGGTAATGGCGGCAGTGGTGAGTAAGCGTTTCGCTCTCAGTATGCGGCCGCGCGGGTCTTTCTCTGTGTCGTTCGGTCCCCCATGAATCTGGGGCATGACGGCAACCCCCGTCTCGAAGCCGGAGAGACCGAGCGCGAGCTTTGGAAAAACGATCAGGGCCACTGCTGCTGCCATCCACGGATTGCTGTGCTGCGCGGTAAGCGCCGCCCACCAATCGGTGATCACTACGGGATTATCGGCCACATGGAAAACTGCTGCGACCATCACCACGACGTTCAGTGATAGATACACCGCGACGAGTAAGACGGCTACCCCGATGGCCTCTTTAAAGCCGCGGAGAAAGACAAAGGCGAGAGCCACAAGTAGAACAAGCGTGAGTACAACTTCGTTTCCGCTAAACCATGAGGGTGCGAAAGGGTTCTCGATGGCGTGAGCTGTAGCGTCCGACGCGGATAAAGTCATGGTGATCATGAAGTCAGTTGCTGCAAAACCGAGAAGGATGAGCACAAAGATTTTGCCAGCCCACCAGGGGAGTAAGTGCTCGAGCATCGCGATGGAGCCGGAGCCGCGGGGGCTCTCCTTTGCTACCCTTCGGTAGACGGGGAGTGCCCCGCCGAGAGTGAGGATGATGAGAACGATCGTTGCGAAGGGTGATAACAACCCGGCTGCGAGAGCTGCGATGGCTGGCTGGTAACCGAGCGTCGAAAAATAGTCCACTCCTGAAAGGCACATGACCCGCCACCAGGAATGTGTCTTCTCGATTACTTTTGCGTGTGGTCCCTGATGGGAGCCGTGGTCATCAATGAGGCCCGAAAGTAACCAGGTGCGAAACCGGCTTTTCCTGTCTTCTGCCTGACTCATCCGGTTCCCTTCTCTCTTGTTTGTCCACGCTCAGCCTAGCCGAGGTCATGGTCCGGTGGTCTTTAACCTGAGTTCGTGGTCCTGGTTGATTTCGGTGTTCTCTCAGAATGGTTTTTCCAAACCGAATATGCGGTATTCTTGTCTGGTCAAGGAGGCAATATGGCGGGCAAAACAGCCAAGGGCGAATCAACGCGGCGAGATATCTTGCGTGTTGCTTCGGATGTTTTCGCACAGCACGGTTACGCCGGAACGCGAATGGATGATGTGATCCGTGCCAGTGGGCTGACCAAGGGTGCCCTCTACTTTCACTTCTCCTCGAAGGCTGAACTTGCCCACGCGGTCGTCTCCGATCACAAGGACCGCTGGCTCGATCTCACCCGTCAGGAATTGAGTCAACATACCGAACCCACGGCTCAATTGCGAGCAGTCGGGGCGTTACTCATCAGGATGAGCGCGGGGGATGCCTCGAGCTGGGCAGCCGTCAGGCTTGCCGGACAGATTCGGTCCGATGCGCCAGAGAGTGGGGCCGAGGCGGATAAACCGCTAATGGATTGGGTTTCTCTCATTGCGCAGATCGTTGTTGACGGTCAGCAAACGGGGGCGTTCTCTGCGGATCTTGATCCCGAGGATTCCGCCATCATCGCGGTCAGCGCCTTTGACGGGCTCAAGAGCGTGAGTGATGCCCTTGGGACCTCGACCATTGACTTCACACGTAGGGCCGAGCAGCTGATCGCGATAATCGAGTCGTCCTTTTCCGTGAGGAGCTGATCCGCTGGCCGAGCCCGCCGGTCAGGCCTACGCGTCTGTTCGCTGAGTTAACACTAGTGGCCCATCCGCGGTAATCGCGACCGTATGCTCCGAGTGCGCGGCCCTGCTGCCATCCGCGCTTCGAAGCGTCCAACCGTCCGCTGCCGTCACGAGCTTCTTGGTGCCTTGCATGAACCACGGTTCGATCGCAATCACTAGGCCTTCGCGCAGCGGATAGCCGCGGCCGGGGCGTCCATTGTTGGGAACGTGGGGATCTCCGTGCATGGTTCGGCCTACCCCGTGGCCACCAAAATCTAGGTTGACCGTCAGGCCCGCTGCGGTTGCGACCTCGCCGATCGCATGTGAGATATCTCCTACCTTGTTGCCAACGACAGCTACGCTTATCGCGGCCTCTAGTGCTCGTTCGGTTGTCGCGATTAGCTCAAGGTCTTTCACTCGGGGGGTGCCGACTACGAAGCTTATTGCCGAGTCAGAGACCCACCCGTCGACACTCGCCGCGAAGTCTAGCGTGAGTAGGTCCCCGTCCTGGAGATCGTAAGAGTGCGGTTTTCCATGGAGAACTGCATCATTAACCGAGGTGCAGAGCACGTATCCAAATGGACCCGACCCGAACGAGGGAGCGTAATCTAGATAGCAGGATTCTGCACCGCGTTCCCGGATGAGGGTGTGGGCATAAGAGTCGAGTTCGAGAAGATTTGTCCCGACTGTGGCTTTTTCTGCGAGTCGTGTGAGTGTCGAGGCAACAAACTCTCCTGCGGGTTTCATCTGTTCAATTTCGGCAGGCGTACGAAGCTCGATCATGGATGCTCTCAAATCTGTGAGGGAGGAAAGGGAAGCGGCTGAGGCGCCGGGTACGTGGTGGCTACTAGAATAGCATCGTGTTTTTCCTGTACGGGTTCAGGTCACCGCAACTACCTCAACGGGGTGCCCAGGGGTAATACGCGCAATCTCGTGGTCTCGACTGGATACGGTTCAGTGACCTATGCGTGTGCATCGATGAACAAGAACACCTTTAATCGGATGATGAATCAGATCGGAAATGCCGAATAAGCTACGCCCAATCGGTGAGTTTTGCAAATTATTCGCGATCGATCATTAAGTAACTGTCACGAAAAGATAACATTTTTTTGAAAAATGCGTAATGTTTTGCCTCTATGTGCGTCTTTAACAGTAGAAGCAAAAATAACCCATACTTTTTCTTCTCGACCAGGCAAGCACAAAAATGTGATGAGATGCCAAGTGCCACTCTTCACCGTGAAGAGTTTACCTTGGCTCCCTCCCGAAAGACGTTGCACCCCGATGTCTTCTGGAGAAACACATGATGGCTATCCTGAACAAAAGCCCTAAAAAACCCAAAGAGCGTAATGTTTTACGGTTTTTCAGGTCTCTATATATGTAACAACTAAAAAAGACTTGGCGTTCAGGACCCCTAAACCTGAATCGCCATTTACCGCTGTCACCCTGTGTCACGCCCCGAACATTTTCCCCTAAATTATAGTTCGGGCCCTGACGGTGAAGCGGTCCTGCCCCGGAAAGCTTGTCCCCTCAAGTTTTTCCGGGGCTTTTCTCGTTTTTGGCCTGCTACCCTCTATGTCAGGCTGTGTGTGAGTCACTCTCTTACCAAAACGGCAGAGGAAG